>JACKBR010000001.1 GCA_020634495.1 Ardenticatenaceae bacterium
GGACATCCGTTAATGAAAATTGTTGACCATAACGGCGCGGGTCTGGAATCTTTTCAAAAGCCCGGCGTGCTTGATTTAACAGCGCCGGTGCAGACACCGATGGATGTAAAGCGTTGGGTAAAGAGCGAGATGGTGATTTCTTCATGATCAAACGACACCGGATGCGTTTTAAATCCAAATACGCCAAAAAACCCAAAATCGCGGCAATGAAGCTATTTTCATAATACACTGATTAAATAGAATTTTTCAAGAGACCGGGAATTGCTGATCGTGCTACCACGTTCACTCACACTTTAACCGATTTCAAACATACAAGGGGTGGATTTTTAGTTAACTATACAATTTTACTTTCTTGCTATCATTTTATGATTTCAAGTTTAAGGACATTCGATTTGATAATGCCTGTCCATACATCGTACCGTTTTGCCTGAGAATCTTCAGGGATATCCATGATTGCTTGTATTTCAAAGTTTTTTAATTTTAAAAAAGAAGAAAATAGTTCCCAGTCTTCATTCATGAAAGAGATATCATAAACCAAGCTTTGACCGGCATCTATTATCCAGAATATTGGAATTTTTTTTCTCCAGTTTATAGGTTTTTTACGAATATAATTTTTACCTGATTTTTCATCTATTATTTCAAAATAAAGATATAGAATAACCCCAAGAATTTGATTCTTCCCAAATCTTTTGTGGGTTCTGAGAAATATTTTTTAGAATAACGCTGATCTTAAGTAGCTCTTTATTATCTGCAGAAATAATTTCCAACGCCCAGGGAGGTTTTGAAACATTTTTAGCCTTGGATACGGCTGGATATAAGCTAATAAAAATCAATGTGACAATAAAAGAATAACAGAATTTATTTTTTAACATGGCTTTCCTCAACGCGTTGGATGAATGCGTTTTTCCTTATCGCGGTGGAAAAAATCCCGCTCGCTGAGAGCGGGGAGTCGGTCAAGTATATGTATAGCTAGGGTACATTCTCTTGAGCGCTTGGCCATGGGCCTTCATTTCAGCAGTGGTTGGTCGAACAATAGCCGCGGCGAGGACTGTGCCATCGGCAAGGCGGTCAAAACCCCAAGAAATTGCAACAAGGTGGTGGACCTTTGTCCCCGTGACTTCAGTGAGAGCCGTGATAAATTTAATCCATGTTCGTCCGGATGCTGGCGGGCTTTCTGAAGGTCTGTCATAAAAACTACCATCGCCAGCGGCAAACTCCGCGTCCGTATAATAAAACGGCTTTGCGTCATCCGCCTTGCAAACGCCAGGCACCGCTGGCAGTGCGACTGTGTGGATGCGTCCTTTTCCAAACGGGTCAACATAGGTGCGTAATTTGCACGTATTGTAGAATGTCCCATTCTCAGTGACGGTCTGAACCCAGCGTAGTTGCTTGCCAGCCGTACTTGGCACATTGTGTTCAATTTGGATTTCGATGCCATCGGCTGTCTTGATATATTTCGTGACTTCGATGTGCTTGCCTTTATGCGTCGCACCGGTGATTGTGAATTTTCGCATGACGTGTCTCTTCCCAGGCATTTCAGTTTCTGAAGGTTGAATGACCTACAGTGCATCGCTTCTCTTTAATCCAAACGGGCATTAACGATTTGAGATACTTAAGTGGAGCAACCTCAGTCGTTGTCCTGGAAACCTCTTATCTATTGCCACAAAGAAAAGCTCACTACAGAAAGGGCACATTCTATACCAATCCTGGATGGCCTATCAGGCCGATGGTTCACAGCCTTTTTCAGGCCATAATGGTTATTCACAACCCCTATCAAGTTCAC
>JACKBR010000010.1 GCA_020634495.1 Ardenticatenaceae bacterium
AGCGGTGTGGGATTCGGCCGCAAAGGGAAGCTGCCCGGTGAGCATTTCAAACAAAATGATGCCGATGGCGTACACATCGGAGGCAGGGGTGGGGGCGTCGCCCGCCGCTTGCTCTGGCGAAAAGTATTGGGGAGTGCCCCAAACCTGGCTTACCTGCTGCACCTGGGTGGCCGTGCTGATGGCCCGGGCGATGCCAAAATCGGCCACTTTTACGCGCTCATCCACCGTTACAATAACGTTTTGCGGCTTCACATCGCAGTGTACCAGGTTGGCGCGATGGGCGTAGCCGATGCCGTTGCACACCTGGATGATCAGGTCTAGGGCGCGGCTGATGGGCATTGGTTCGTCGTTGTAGCTGCGGATAATTTGTTTGAGCGTTTGGCCTTCCACAAACTCCATGACGATGTAATGTTTGTATTCGTCCTGGCCAATATCATGCACGGTGACGATGTTGGGGTGGGCCAGATTGGCAGCAGAGTGGGCTTCTTGCTGGAAGCGTTTGAGGAAGCCTTTATCATTGGTAAAGCTTTCGTGCATCATCTTCACGGCCACGATGCGGCCCAGGGCGCGGTCTCTGGCTTTGTAGACAACAGACATGCCCCCGCTGCCAATGCGCTCGATGAGTTCGTAACGGCCGTTTAGCACCACATTTTCTTCGCTCATTCTTGTAGTTTAAGTGTGTTATGAATTGCGTGCAACAGTTGTCACAATCTGCTTATTATGATAGCATTTCTCCGCTCTATGGCGGGTGTAGCGTAGTGGTTAACGCGTCTGGTTGTGGCCCAGAAGACCGTGGGTTCAAATCCCACCACTCGCCCCTTTGGTTAGTGATAAGTGATAGAGTGAAAAGTGACAGGAACCTCACTTTTCACTGTTTACTTATCACTTTTTACTTTTAACTGAGTTTTTTCCTGCGCCCGTAGCTCAATGGATAGAGCACTTGGCTTCGAACCAAGGGGTTGGGAGTTCGAATCTCTCCGGGCGTACAATCATTCGACGCCGCGTTCATTTTGATGTAAAGTGGCGTGGTCTTTGACAACTTGATACTGAACAGGGAGCTGGGAAGGCCCGGCTGAGAGGGTGACCGTTTGTCACCGACCTGCGAACCTGATCCGGGTAATGCCGGCGGAGGAATTGCATTTTTGCGTTTAGGAAGCCACCCGAATCAGGGTGGCTTTTTTGTTTTTGGCGTGACGCCTGAAACGTGATGCGTGAGAATAATTCACGTTTCACGCTTCACGTTTCATCAACTAGAAAAGTTTAATTTTGGAGAAAGCTTATGGCGCTTTTGATTTTTGCCAATGGGGTGCTGGATGAGGTGGAATGGATACGGCCGTACCTCGCGCAAGCAACGGCCGTTTGGGCAGCAGACGGTGGCAGCAAACATTTGTTCCGGCTTAACCGCCTGCCAGACCAGGTAATTGGCGATATGGATTCCTTGCCACCGGAGGTGAAAGCCTGGCTAACCAGCCATCAGGTTCATTTGCAGCAGCATCCGGCCGAAAAAGACGAAACAGATTTAGAGCTGGCCTTGCTGCTGGCAGCCGAGCAGCCTGAGGTTGACATCTGGCTGTTTGGGCTGCTGGGCGGCCGTTTAGACCAGATGCTGGCCAATATTTTCTTGCTAACCCACCCAGCGCTCCGGGGCAAAAAGGTGCAGCTCATCACCCCAACTGAGCGAGCCTGGCTGGTGTACCAAAAAACAGAAATTGTGGGGCAAGTTGGCGATCTTGTGTCGCTCATTCCGTTGGGCGAGGATGCGCAGGGGGTCACCACGGTCGGTTTGCAGTGGACATTGCAGGCAGAGACGCTCCAGCTTGGCCAGGCGCGCGGGGTGAGCAACCGGCTGACGGCCGTATCCGCCACAGTCACCCTGGAACATGGCATCTTGCTTTGTATCCACACAAAAACAGCGTAGGTCAAATACATTCTTGACCTACAGAAAGGAGTTTGTTAGAGAATGAAACGATTATTGATTATTTTGCTGCTGGCAACGGCCGTAACCGCCTGTGGTTCAAACGAACCAGAAACCATCACCCTGATGACCCACGACAGCTTTGCCATCAGCGAAGAAACGCTGGACGCTTTTGAAGCGGAAAATGGCGTAACCGTCGAACTGCTGCCCGCTGGCGACACGGGGGCGGCGCTGAACCAGGCCATTTTGGCCAAAGAAGCGCCCCTGGCAGATGTTTTTTTTGGTGTGGACAACACCTTCATGGGGCGGGCGCTGGAAGCAGGCATTTTTGAACCTTATGCGTCGCCGCTGCTGGCTCAGATTCCCGATGTGTTTAAGCTGGACAGCGAAAATCGATTATTGCCGGTTGATTTTGGCGACGTTTGCCTGAACTATGACAAAGCGTGGTTTGCCGAAAGCGGGCTGCCTTTGCCGCAATCCCTGGCCGAGTTGGCTGATCCGGTATACGCCGGGCTGCTGGTTGTGGAAAATCCGGCAACGTCCAGCCCTGGCCTGGCCTTTATGCTGGCCACCATTGCCGAATTTGGCGAAGAGGGCTACCTGGATTTTTGGGCCGCGCTGCGGGCAAATGATTTGCTGGTGACCAATGGTTGGGAAGAAGCGTATTACGGCAGTTTTAGCGTGGCGAGTGATGGGGAACGGCCGTTAGTCGTTTCATATGCCAGCAGTCCGCCCGCCGAATTTATCTATGCCGATCCGCCGGTGGCTGAAGCGCCAAGCGCCAGTTTGGTGGGGCCAGGCATGTGCTTCCGCCAGATTGAGTTTGTGGGCATTTTGGCGGGAACCGAAAAGCGAGAATTGGCGGAAAAGCTGGTCGATTTTATGCTTGGCCAAACGTTCCAGGAGGACATGCCGCTGAACATGTTTGTGTATCCGGCCAACGAGAATGCTGCCTTGCCTGAAGCGTTTGTCGAATGGACACAGGTGCCGCAGGAAACGGCCGTTCTCAGCCCAGAAACCATTAACAATAATCGTGAGCAATGGATTGAAGCGTGGACGGAATTGGTGCTACGCTAGCCGCTCCCTCACCAAAAAAAAGCCCATTTTCCCGGAAACTGCTTTCAGGGTTTGATTTATTCAAATTGGTTTCCGGGAAAATGGTGAATTAGGGTTCGGTGCAGCCGCCTGCGAAATAGTTGTTTGGATCAACGTAGATCGGGGCTGTTAATTCGGTTGCTGTCACATCATCTACAATGCGGAGTGACTGATTGTACGCGGCACAGCGGCGGGCGATGACAAAATGGAAAAAGGGCCCTTGTCCTCGATACGTGGTGGCCTGGCCACCGGGCAAATCAAAGACAAACACGGTATATTCCCCAACCTGATCGCTGCCATCAATGTAGGGCTGAATAGTTAGCTGGCAGCGCCAATCATCCCCAATATATTCACAATTGCTGATGAGGCCAGGCGTCCAGGCAACTTTACCCCCGCCCGCTTGCACGGTTGGCGGAGCGGCCGTTGTGGGGGTGGGAACCGGCGTGCTTGTAGCCGGTGGGAAGGCGCGAAACTCAAAAGTGATTGGTTCACCAAAAACATTACCGGCTTCGTCCACCAGCTGCCAGGTGCTTTCATAGGTTCCGGCCACTGCTGGCGCTCTGAATGGAGCCGTTAACGTAATTTCGCCGTCTGGGGGCACGGTCTCATCCAAAGGAATGGCATCCCCTTCATATTCAAAGGTTTCACCAGCCACATATTCCCATTCTAATTCTGCGGGCCAGGGGCAGGTGCCGCTGTTTTGCAGCACCCAGGCGGCTGTAAAGCTAAACTGGGTGGTGACGGCATTGCTAATAAAGCCACTGCGTGAATTAGAAATGAGCTCAACCCCTGGTTCGCAATTTAGCAGGAATTGGGCAGTGGCATTAACGGTGCCCGTTGATGTGGCGGTTGCCCTTGGCGTGCGGGAGGGTGTTGGCGTATCGCTGGGTTGGGCCGCTGCGGTTAAATCAATTACAAGCTGAGCCAGATTGGTTGCAGCGGCGTCTGGGGCTTTGGTGCTGGTGGGACGTGGCGTGTCTGTGTTGGTTGGTTCATTAGTTGGTTCCACTTCGGCCACAGCGGGCACGGTGGGGGTTGCCCGTTCTTGGCTAAAGACGCCGCTGGCGGCCAGAATGCCACCAATGATGGCGATGGCTACGATGGCAATCACTGGGATGAGCCAGGCGGGTCGCTTTTTGGGTTCTGTAGCGGATTCTGGAGGGGAAACGGCCGTTTCTGGTTCTGGAACTTGCACCTGTGTTTGAGCGGGTGTTGGATAATCCTTGCTGGGTGGCGGCGGCACTGGCATAGCAGGCCTGCTGGCAGAGCCACTCAAATCCACATTGCGCAATGCCGTCGCAAACTCACCCGCCGAGCTAAAGCGGTCATCGGGCGATTTTGCCATTGCTTTCAGGATGACCTCTTGCAGCCCCCAGGGAATATCGGGAATAATGCTGTTTGGTTCTGGCGTGGGTGTATTTACGTGCTGCATCACCACAGCCAGCGGCGTGTCTGCATCAAACGGCAAAATGCCCGTCACCATCTGGAACAGCATCACCCCCAGCGAATAAATATCCACACGATGATCCCCAGATTGGCCCAGCGCCTGCTCTGGAGACATATACGCAGGCGTGCCGATGAGCGCTCCCGTTGCCGTGTAGGCCATCGACTGGTTGCCCAGCAGCTTAACGATGCCAAAATCCGTCAAAATGGCCCGCCCCGTGTCCTCATTCAGCATGATGTTGGCCGGTTTAATATCCCGGTGCACCATTTCCCGGCGGTGGGCATAAGAAAGCGCATCCGCAATTTCAGCGATCATCTTCACCACTTCGGGCAGCGGCAACCGTTCGCCCTGCTGCGCCAATGCCGACAGCTTGTCCTTCAGCGTGCCCCCCTTGATGTATTCCATCACCAGGTAGTAGCTGCTTTCCCCGTACACATCAAAATCGTATACGCCAACGATGTTGGGGTGGTTCAAGGCTGCCATCGCCCGTGCTTCGCGCTGGAAGCGGTTCAAGAAGTCCTGATCAGAGACCAAAAAGGCGTGCATCAGCTTGATGGCTACAAACCGGTCGAGGTTTTCCTGGTATCCCTTGTACACCTCGGCCATGCCGCCGCTGCCTAGCTTCTCTTTGAGAACGTATTTGCCGATTTTTTTACCGCTTAAGGTGTCGCTCATTTTAATGGTTGGATGCTTTTTGGGAATTGTTAAAAGAGGTTTTGGATTCCCTGAAAATTGTCATCATTTATGGTAAGTATACCCAGTTTTCACTTTACTGAAAATGGTATTGTAGTTGTTTTGCAATGCCCGGAATGCCTGAAGAATCGCTTTGTTTCTTGAGAAAATTTAACAGCCACCCTTTGTTTGGCCTCCTTCGCTTTAATCCCAGCCGGGCTGTACCGGAAAAAATACGCTTCATCCGTTTACCCTCTTACTTGACCCGATCAAAATTTTTTTTATTGGAGGGTGTGCTCTATGGTGTGATGATGATCTGACTGGTGGCCTTACGATCAGGCGATAAACAGTGTATTGGTATGAAAAGTGAATGTTTGTATAGGAGAAAATTATGTCTGAACCAAAGAAAGCCCTGGCTGTACACAGTGAAGCGGCAGGGATGACCTGCCCGCCTCGTGAATGGGAACGCGACAATATTTGTGATGTTTCCATTTTGACATATCGTTTTACCTTACGCATTGGAGATGTACCGGTTGAATGTGTCTCCCGGTACCGGGTGGAGCGATGTACCGAAGATTATGTTTTAAGCGATCTGCTGCACTCCACCACGCTATTCCCCGGTGAAGAAGTTTTTATGTCGGTGCGCAACCGGCACTCCGTTTCTCGTTTTACAGAAGATAAATCGTATTCTGCTTCGCAAGTTTCGCGCTCCTCAGACCGCATTTGGATGGAAACTTATAAGAACCTGGCAACCGATTTTGACCAAAGCGCCAGCTCTAGCCTGAAAACCAGCTCGCACTCAGATTTTGAGCAGGGCAGCGTGAGTGGTGGCGGCGGTTTTAATATTCTGATTGCCAGCGCCAGCGCATCTGGTTCTTATACTTCTGGCAGCTTTGATGCCAACTCCAGCCGTGAGTTTGTGAGCGAACTGCACCAGCATCTACGTTCTAGCTTCCACCAGACAAATCAGGTGGCCCGCGATTCAGCATCGGTGAGCCTGACCGAGGTGAACAGCCATCGTGAAATCACATCTGAGCGGGACGACGAGCTGAAGGTGAGCACGCGCCGCTTTAAGAATATCAACAGCTGCCACACGATGACGCACTATTTTTACCAGATTGCCAAGCGGCAGCGGGTAAAGATTGAGCTGATTGAGCGGACGTGCCGGGCGGTGAATGATCAGGCGAATACGGCCGTTATCATGAAACCCATCGCCTTGTCCCTGGCAACCAACCAGATTGTTTCCCCAGAGGTACAAGCTGGCAATGACACAGGCCCACAGGTTGCAGCTTCTGCCTTTGTGGCCAATGTGGCTAACCGCGACCAACTTACCCTGAAAAACATTACGGCCGTTCCTGCCGCACTTTTTGACCAGGCAGCCCTGGCCCGTGCCGAAGCCGTCGCCAAAGCCGACTCGCTGGTTGCCGATTTGCCTGGCTTTGAGCCATTTGAGCAGATTTCTATCATCCCCACCGAGGCTTTGTACGTCGAAAGCGAACTGGGTAGCTGCGCTTTGTGCGAACCCTATGTCGTAGCCCAGCACGAGCTGGAGCTGGAGCGAATGGCGCTGGAAAACCGCAAGCTGCGCCGCGAAATTGAGCTGCTAGAGCAGTACAAAGATTATCGCTGCTGCGACCACGAGCATGGCGACCTTGATGCACCGCTTCATGAACATGAATAGATGTCCGGTAATTGAGTCATTGGGTAAGTTAATTGCCCAAGGACTCAATTACCCAATTATCCCCCGTACTGGTAAATAAAAACGAACTGTATTGATCAAATAGGAGATAAATAAATCCATGGCAATTACAATGCAAGGCAACTGGACTGTACAGGTAAAAAGTAAAGCCGCTTCATTTCAGCAGCGCTTTATTATTCAAGGCAGCAGCAACGGCAAAGATGGCGTTTATAACGGCGTCACCAGCACTTCGCCTGTGCAGGTGGATGGCGAGCAGTGGACGATTCAAATTCAGCACAAACCGAGCGGCAAAGGCGCTTCCTGGCAGCCTTCGGCGATGCGGCTGGGCACGCCAGCGCGCAGCGGCGGGCAGGTGCTGCTAGACGTGTTTTCGAACGATAGCGGCGGTGATTCCGACTACAACGATCTGGTGCTGACCTGTGGTATGACGGAAAGCGCCAGTGAATACGTGGTGTATGGCAAGGTGCGCAGCTATCACGGCTTGTGCGGTTTTAATCCCTGTTTTCCCTGGTACGTCATCGATACCTGGGCACAGCTAAAAACATTGCTGAACTACCAGGCTGTGAAAAAAGCGATTGCGGCATTTTACCCGGAGCGGCTGCAAAAGCTGGAAAAATACCGGCACTTGCCGCTGGAGGAGCTTGGCGCATTTACCCCGATTATGCTGCCAACGGCCGTTCCCTCCCAACCAGCCCTCGATCAACTCTTTACCCGCGCCAACCAGGCACCGCTGGGCAGCATTGCCGCCGCCCAACTTGATACCGATCTCTATGTGGACCTGGGCAAGCTACGCGACCGTCTCAAGTGGTACTGCTCCGTCAAAGATCAGGCAGGGCTGCTGCTGCGCTTTCAGGAATATGATCGCACGGCTGCTGAACTGGCGGGCGGCGCATACAGTGGCGACGGCGACCGGGAATTCCTGGGGCTGGCCGTTACGGACGAAGTGGGCAACTACGTGTTCCGCTTTAGCCGTGATTTGGATGACATTGTGGATGAATTGGACGATCAGGTGGTTGGCGGGCCAGACCTGGCTACCCAGCTTCAGCCAGACCTGCTGGTGCAGGTGATGGGCGGTGCCGGGGAAACGGACGTACTGTTTGAAACAGGTCTACACGCCAATATTCCCAATTTGCGCCGCATTAATCTGTGCATCCCCGAATATTTGCTCAATCCTGGCCCCGCTTGCCAGGGTGGGCGGGCTATTCAAGCCATTGGCAACATCTGGACAATTCCTGGGGTGGGCAACACGTTTGATGGAGACGGCCGTATCACCGCCACCAATGTCAATGGCCCCAAAATTACCAAAGGGGCCTGGCGCGGCAGGCTGGACGTTTTTGCCTGCTTCCTGGCCCATCCCGAAGTGACCCACTACACCATGCGCTACCGGCGGCCCGGCGGTGGCTGGAACTATGTGCAGGAAGAGCTGCGCCACATCTACATTCCCCAAATTGGCAATCCCACCTCGTCCCAGCACAAAGTAGGGCCGTTCGACCGCGCCCTGAGCGGTGGCGACATTGTGCCCGCCTACAAAAACATCGAAAGCGACAGCGAATGGGTTGCCACGCATCGATTGCGCAAAGCCCAGCTCAACAGCGCCATCTACGCCCCCAACAGCAATCCCGGCACCGTTATTTTCCGCATTGATGGCTACAAGGAGGTGAGCGGCCAGCTGGTGAAAGTCACCGGAGCCGATGACACCATCACCCTCTACATCGACAACCGGCTGGTAGAAGGGGACATTGCTTCATTGTCGTTGGGCAGCACCCCGCCGGGCGACTGCGCCCTGTTTGAACTGCCCAGCGATAACGCGCCAATCACCATGCGCTTTAAGGCAGACCATCCCAGTGGTTTTGCTTTGAATTATCACGTTGCCGTGTACCGGGGCGCGGGCCATTCCGTTGCCGTAAGCGACCTGACTGCACCCATCCAGCCGCTAAATGTCGATTACGATGAGCCAACCCACGGCAGCGCTTTCTTTGGCACCTTCAACGGCGTTGCGCCCGATGGTGACAACTATGTGGTGGCTGAGCTGCAAGCGGATTCAGGCTCCTGGCTAGAGGGCAATCCGTTTTGTGCCTTTGCCTTTGAGCTTTACGCCTCAACGAGGGCTACCGATGGCTATGGCTTGCCCGGTTCGCGCCGGTTAGATTTAGAACTGGTGGGGATTCAGGCTCCGCCGAGCCCGTGATTGGGGGTTGGCGTGCGGTAATCGGTGAACGGTAAGCAGTAAGCAGTTAGCGGTTTAAGCAAGTGGCAAGTTGCAGGTGGCAGGTATGAGGGCCATGTGTGGCTTGCCACTTATCCTTTTCCCGTACCGGTTGTTGCCTGGCAAAACTGGTGGATGGCTTCGAGGACGGCCGTACTCTCAATAAAGTAAATGTGATCAGCCCCTGGCAGTTCAATCCAGGTCGCGTCAGGTATGTTGGTGGCAAAGTAACGCCCTGCTTCTAGGGGGGCAATCCTGTCATCCTGCTTGTGGATAACCAATGATTTAACAGCAACCTTGGGCAGCAGCGCTCGAATGTCAACCTCGCCAAGACGCTCCAAAACAGCTTTTATCGAAGACGGGCTTGAAGCTGCTCGTAAAATCATGGCCCACCAATCTCGAAACGCTTCATCCTGGGCCTTTGAGGGGGCGAAACTTTCCACAGCCCAGGGCCCTCCCCAGCCCTCGGTGATGTGGGTAATCATTGCCCGAAATCTATCGGCCTGGTTAGCCCAGGCGGGCTCTGCCCCCGTGCGCACCACTTTGGCAACGGCCGCATACAAAATCAGCCCCATCACCCGCTCTGGATACGTGACTGAAAGCAAAACGGCCGCAGCCGCCCCCTCAGATGTTCCCATGATGACCGCACGGTCAGATTGTGCTACGTCCAAAACACAGCGCGCATCTTCAACGGTGGTGGCCAGCGTTGGCGCACCTTGAATGCGATCAGACAAGCCAACACCCCGCTTGTCAAACAAGATGATCCGGGCAAACTGGCCAAGTTCGGCAAAAAAGCGGGCAAACTCCTCATTTTCCCAGGCCAGCTCCAGGTGGGAAAGAAAGCCATGAATGAACAATAGATCGACCGGGCCATCGCCCACAATTTGGTAAGCAAGATGCACATCCCCGTTGGCAACATACTGCACGGGCGATTTTTTGACCTCAACCAGGGAGTGGGCCATCACAGGCGCAGCCTGATCAAGCAGGCCAAGTTCAGCTGCTCGATTCACGGCTTGCAGGCGGTTGCTGACGGCCAATTTTTCAAAGATTTGCTTGTTGTACCAGCGAATGGTGTCATAGCTTAAGTGAAGCCTGGCTCCAATCTGGCTGTTGGTTAACCCTTGGGCCAGGAGTTCCAGTATCTCAATTTCTCGCGCCTTCCAGTTCGTGGAGTCGTTCATTGTGCCATCCGCTGAAAACCTGCCCGCTAAATTTTGGGAACGGCCGCATTATACCACTCGTTTGAGTGGTGACACGCTGCCAGACAGTTTTTAGAATGAACCTAAATTCAATCTGGAGGTGTCCTTTAATGAGTAAGTCGGCGAAGTCAATCTTTGTTTTTGGCATGTATCTGGTTGGCATGGGATTAGGTTTGATTGCTATGCCCAATTTGGTGCTGGGTACGCTTGGTTTTCCCAATGCGACTGAGGTGTGGGTGCGGGTGGTTGGCGTGTTGGCGCTGGTGCTGGCAGTTTATTACATTCAAGCAGCGCGGGCTGATTTGCGCCTATTTTTCCGGTGGACTGTTTTGACGCGCATGATGGTTTTTCTGTTTTTTGCGGGGTTTGCCCTGACCGGACTGGTTAGCCCGATGCTGATTTTGTTGGGCGCTGTTGATCTGGCAGCATCTTTGTGGACTGCCTGGGCCTTGCGGCTGGATAGCGCGGAGAGTGAAACGGCCGTTCCTTCTGTAGCGGTTGGTAAACATTAATGCTCACCATCCGATGTGATTTTCCGGCCAAATTGACCTGGGCTGCTTGAAGTCGCCGAGGGTGAAAGCCCTCGGCAAGGGTTTTCTATTCTTGACTGGCTTTTAACTGCCCACACCCGGCGGCAATGTCGATGCCCCGCCGCTGGCGCACCGTGCTGGGGATGCCGTACTCCGCCAAAATGGCCTGGAACTGCTTCACCTGGGGGCGCTGCGTGGGACGGCCGTTGTACCCCACAGTTGGATTCAGCGGAATGAGATTCACGTGGCTGGGGACAGTTGCAGAAGCTGGCCCAAAGCGTGGGCCTGTTCTGGCGTGTCGTTTTCATCCTCGATGAGTGTCCATTCAAAAAAGATGTGCCGGTTGAGCGCCTGGGTGTAGGTGCGGCAGGCATCCAGCAGCACCGCTAGAGGCCAGCGGTGGGCAGGGGGCACCAGCTTTTGCCGGTCTTCGTCGGTGGCTCCATGCAAACTGACGGCTAAGCGAAACGGCCGTTTCTCCTCAGCCAATCGCAAAATGCCCGGCACAATGCCCACCGTGCTCAAAGTGATGTGTTTGGGAGCAATCGCCAATCCTTTGTGGTTGGTCAGGATGTCCAGGGCGGTCATGGTGTGGTCGTAGTTGTGCAGCGGCTCGCCCATGCCCATGAGCACAATGTTGCGCAGCGTTTCGCCGTTTTGGGCCAGGGCGCGGTTGACAAACAGGATTTGCCCCACAATTTCGCCGGGGGTGAGGTGGCGGGTGAAGCCCATCTGCCCGGTGGCGCAAAAAACACAGCCCATGGCGCAGCCAACCTGGGTACTCACACAGGCGGTCCAGCGCCCTCTAAACTGCATCAGCACCGTTTCAATCGTCTGGCCGTCGGGCAGGGCCATTAAATATTTGCGCGTCAGGCCATCGCTGCTGTCGATGGCAGTTTGCGCGGTAAGGTGGGTGAGGCTGGCGTGAGCTTCCAGCTTTTGTTGCAGGGTTTCTCGCAGGCTGCTGAATTGGGAAACGGCCGTTACCCCTTCACGGTACAGGCCAGCCCAAATTTGCTCGGCATGGTACGCGGAATAGCCCCAGGTTTGGCAAACGGCCGTTAGCTCCGTCAGCGTCAAATCATGTAAATTAATCGGTTTTGATTCGGTTAGCGCAATTGGTTGCATAAAACGATTGTAGCGGAGGGTGGGGGAAAGTAAAAGAAGTGAAAAGTAAAAAGTGACAAGGTAGGTGGGTAAAGGTTGGCCGACTGTGTGGACAAATCTCTACCTGTCTCGCCCGGCCGAAAATGGTGATGAAAATCATGTGGGTTTGATGTGGGAAGCTACTTTTGGAATGCGGGGCAGTTTGTGTAAGCTGTAGGTGTTATTGAACCTGGTTTGTGCGTGCAGGCTGCTCGGCTTGCAGGAGGCGAATGATGAAGGTCAATTACGCTTTAATCTTCGATGCGCTGGTTTTACTGGTTGTTTCCCTGGGCTGCTTTTTTGATATGAAGTGGGTACACAATATGCTGGGCATTTACCATGCTCCCGATTCTGTCTTTTTTTGCCAGCTTTTGGGTGCGGCCGTATTTGGTCTGGCGTTACAAAACTGGCTGGTGCGCAAGATTGATGATGTAGACAGGTTGCGTATTATCTTGCTGGCCAATTTTGTGGCTCATGGCGCTGCATTCCTCATTATTCTGGCGAATAAGTTGAATGGCGCTGGGAGCGTGACGGCGTGGTTAGCCATTGGCTATACCTTGGTGGCTACACTGCTGTTTGGTTATTTTTTGGATCGGCCCCGTCTGCAATCGCAACATGCCTAAACGGCCGTATCCTTCACAAAAATAAACCATGCCAGGGAACCCCAAGCGGTTCTCTTTGCCTGGTTGCTGGCCGATTCGCTGGGGGAGTGGGTAACGGCCGTTTGCAAAAGGGAAGCGTATGAGTTCCAGTCAAATCTTTACCCACTGGCACCAGGTTCGTGCTGACTTATTAACCCTGATTGATCAATTTAGCGATGATGAATTAGCCTATGTTCCTTTTGCTGGTTCATGGTCTGTAGGCCAAATAATTCTGCACATTGCCGAAGCAGAAGAAGGCTGGATTCGGTACGCCATCCTGCGCCAGTTAGAAAAATGGCCGGAGCCGCACCAGCCGCAAGAGTTCCCAACCACAGCGGCCTTAAAATCAGCGCTCACCAAGGTGCATGAGCAAACTGAACAGTATTTAGACTCTCTGGACGAAACGCACCTGATCCAATGGATTGACCTGCCTTGGGACGAATGCCAGCCGCTGTTGGACATTATCTGGCATGTTGTGGAGCATGAGATTCACCACCGGGGGGAATTGTCGTTGATTCTTGGTTTGCTTGGCCATACGGGATTGGATTTGTAGCTGGGTTAGGCTCTTGCCAGGCTGACAATTTGCCACCCCAGCCGGGGTTAGTTGATTCGCCTAAATTCCCTGAACGTGATAGAAAACCAAATAGATAAAAGCTTGTGCCATGCGGCATGAGTTATTCGTTCTTTTTTTGACAATCGGTTAAGGAAGGTTGCATGAACCGTACAACAATTGCTTCAATTTTGCAGGATCATTTTGCCACCAATTTAGCAGAATATTTAGAAGCGCTGCGAAAAATGGTGGAGATTAACAGCTTTACGGCAAACGCGGCAGGGGTGAATGCGCTCGGGCAGATGACGGCCGAATTATTTGCCCAGTTGGGTTTTCGGGCTGAGTTTGTACAATCAGCCATTCCCCACTACGGCAAGCATGTGGTGCTCACCCGAAACGGCCGTACCTCACAAACCATCGGCCTGGTCTCCCACCTGGACACCGTTTTTCCAGCCCATGAGGAAGCGAGCAACGATTTTCACTGGCGTGAAGCAGGAGACCGCATTTACGGCCCCGGCACAGTGGACATTAAAGGCGGCACCGTCCTCATTTACATGATGCTAGATGCGCTGCGCACCCACGCCCCAGAACAGTTTGATGCCGTCAACTGGGTCATTTTGGTAGATGCCTCTGAAGAAGCCGAAGCCGAAGATTTCGGCCGTTTGTGTATCGATCGCCTGGAAGGGCCAGATACGCTGGCTTGCCTAATCTTTGAAGGCGGCAGCAAAGTAGACAACACTTACCAGGTTGTGGTGGCTCGCAAGGGCATGGCCATTTTCCAGGTAAAAACAGAAGGGCGAGCTTCCCATGCAGGCAGTTTTCATCCCAATGGGGCCAATGCTGTGGTGCAAATGGCCCACACCATTCTGAAGCTGGCTGCCATGACCGATTACGAGCGGCAGGTAACGGTTAACGTGGGAACAATGCGCGGCGGTGTGGTAACCAACCGTGTGCCTCACGAAGCTGAATCGTGGCTGGAAATGCGCACCTTTAAGCCAGAAACATTTGCCCAGACGGTGGACCAGATTTTGGGGCTGAATGGGCAGTCCGATGTTGCCAGTTCGGTGGATAATTATCCGTGTACCGTTGCGGTGAACCTGTATCGCAGAACACCGCCTTGGGCACGTAACGAGGCCACCGACCATCTGTATGACGTGTGGCGTGAGGCGGGTGCAGAACTTGGCTTTACGGTTTTGCCGGAAGAACGCGGGGGCTTGAGTGATGGCAATCACTTTTGGCAGCGGATTCCTTCGTTGGATGGATTGGGGCCATCTGGGGGCAACGCCCACTGCTCGGAGCGCAGCGAAGATGGCAGCAAAGATCAGGAGTATGTTTTGGTAAGTTCATTTGTGCCGAAAGCAACCTTGAATACGATGGCTGTATTACGTTTAATTGGAGCATTGGATGAGTCATCGTAAAGAAAGACGAGGTCGTATGAGCACAATTGGCTGGTTGTTGGCGGGATTGGTGGTAGTGGGGGTGGGAACGGCCGTTTTCTTTGGCAATCGTTGGGTGGGGCAAAGCGCCGACGCGCTGTTGTATCCCCGGCGCACGCAGCCCAGCAAAACGCCAGCCGATTTTGGCCTGACGGCCGAAACTGTCCGCATTCCCGTGGATGATATTGAGCTGGTCGCCTGGTTCATTCCACCCACAGAAGCGGCCAATGGCGCTACCCTCATTTACGTTCACGGTTTTGGCGGCAATCGGGGAGCGCTGTTGGAGCAGGTGGCGGCTATGCACGCGGCTGGTTACGGTGCGCTGCTGCTAGACATGCGCAATCACGGCGAAAGCGGCGCTGCCATTTCCACCTGGGGGCCAGCCGAAGCAAACGATGTGATAGCTGCCTACAACTACTTGCTCACTCGCTCAGAGGTCGATCCCGGCCAGATTGGCCTGGTGGGCAAGTCGATGGGGGGTGCGGCGGCAGCCCTGGCGGCGGCCCAACTGCCCGATTTAGCTGTGCTGGTTTTAGAGAGCACCTACAGCAGCTTTGAAGAAAATTTGCCAAACATTCTGCCCGGCATTGCCCGTGCGCCGGGGTTTATTGCCCCGTATGTGTTTAAGCGCATGGATTCGGCCACCACAGAGCCGCTAACCGAAATCCTGGTGGCCAAAACAGTGGCCACGCTAGACATGCCGCTGCTGGTCATCCATGGGGAGCAAGACCAACTGGTGCCGACGGAGCAAGGTCGGGCAATTTTTGCGGCTGCCAATGAACCCAAAACGCTGTACACGGTTCCTGGGGCAGGCCATTTAAACATTTTCACAGTTGATCCAGATACATTCACCAGGCAAATGCAAGACTTTTTGGCAGCGCATTTGGGATGATCTATTGACCTGACTGGTTTTTAGAAATCAGGCAGGCTATACAAGGAATAAACAATGTCCTATAACCGACTTGGTACATTGGCGGCGGGGGTGCTGGGGTTCGGGTGGCTGGCGGCCGTTGGCGTCAATCTTGGCGTTTGGCTGCCGCAAATGCAGGCATTGCCGCCTGGCTTTTGGGACGACAGCGATCTATTTTTGGCCTTTGTGCGGGACAATGCGATTTCCTGGCAGGTTTTCCACATTGGGGCGACTGTTGGCTTATGTGCGGCCGTTTTTCTCGTTAGCTTATTGGCAGAATTGGGGCAGGGAGACGGCCGTACGCGGGCCTTCACCACCCTGGGAACTGTCGGGGCTGTGTTTGGTTTGGTTGCCAGTTTGGTAGACCAACTGGGTACGCCTGTGGTGGCCCGTTTTGCCCAGGGCAATCCCCTATTTGTGTCCCAGATTTGGGAATATATGGAACCCATCCGAGACTCTGGCCTCAAGACGATTAGCTTTGCCTTTATGGGGATGTGGCTGTTGTGGCTGGCGGGCAAGCTGCTGACAGATTCCCGTCCGTTGGGCCTCTTTACCCGTTTTGTAGGTGTGGCTTTTGTGTTGCTGGCGCTCATCGAGGCGCTGGTGCCGCCGCCCTGGGCCTACACCATTGGCGAGACGGGTTTTGGCGGTTTTGCCACGCTGCTTATTCCCATCTGGGCCTTTTGGTTGGCCCGTTGGTTCTGGCAGCGAGAATTGGCGGAAACGGCCGTTACGAATTGAGCAAACTTTACCTGCTATGGATTTGTTTAATTTATTCCAAACGGCCGTTCGTCTTTTAGCCAGATTAGTCACGACGCTGCTGGCCATCGCCTTGCTGTTGGGTTGGTATGCGGCCACCACAGTGTTTCTTTTTTCGCTGAAGGATGAAACGCGCCCGGCCGATGCCGCCATTGTGCTGGGTGCGGCCGTTGTGCGCGATCGGCCGTCGGCCGTTTTTCGGGAGCGCATCAACCACGCCATCCAGCTTTACCAGAGCGGCACGGTGCAGAAGTTGATTTTTACCGGCGGCGTGGGCAACCGGGACGAGCTGGCCGAAGCAGAAGTGGGGCGCAGCTATGCCATCGCCCGGGGCGTTGATCCTGCTGACATTTTGTTGGAAGCAACCTCCACCTCTACCTATGAAAATTTACAAAATGCCCAAATTGTGGCGCAGCAGCACAGCTTAAAAACATTTTTAATCGTCAGCACGCCCAACCACATGCGGCGGGCGCTGGCGGTGGCCAACGATTTACAGATGGACGCCTACAGCTCGCCAACCAGAACCATTCGCTGGATTAACAGTGTCACCCGCACTTATTCCTTTGCGCGAGAAGTGGTGGCGTTTTCGGTTTATTTGCTAAATTTGGGATGATTTTATCCACAGATTTCGCAGATTCGCGCAGATTTTTTAGCCTTTAAAAATAATCTGTTAAATCTGTGTAATCTGCGGATTTATTTATAGGAGTTTGTGATGAGTTTGGATTGGAACGAATTGTTGCAGGATTGTGTTGATTTTACGCAGCGGTTGATTCAAACGCCGAGCATGTCGTTTGAGGAGGCGCAGCTGGCGGAGCTGATTGCCGCCGAATTGCAGCGGCTCAATTTTGACCAGGTGTGGCTGGATGAGATTGGGAATGTAAACGGCCGTATCCGCGGCACCGATCCATCTTTAGGCGCACTGGTGTTGAATACCCATCTCGATCACGTCGATCCCGGCGAGCCCAGCCTCTGGTCAGTGCCACCCTACGGCGGCACAATTGTGGAGGATCGCATTGTGGGCCGAGGAGCCTGCGACATCAAAGGGCCGCTGGCGGTGCAGGTGTACAGCATGGCGGCGCTGCTGCGGGCCGGCATTCGCCCCCAGCGAGACATTGTGTTTAGCGGCGTGGTGCAGGAAGAAATTGGCGGCGCAGGGGCCAAACATTGGGCAAAAACCCTGGATTACGATGTGGACCTGGTGGTGTTGGGCGAGCCGTCGGACAACAAGATTGCCCTGGGTCATCGCGGGATTGCTCAGATGTGGGTGCAGTTTAACGGCCGTTCTGCCCATGCCAGCGTCCCCGAAAAAGCAATTAATCCAAACTACCCCCTGGCTCAGTTCATTCAAGATGTGCAGGCAGCCAAAAGCGAACTGTCGGCCCATGAACTGCTGGGCCCCACGACCGTCTCGCCCACAATCATTGAGGTGGACACCAAAAGCACCAACGTCACGCCAGCCTGGGCACGTGTTTGCCTGGACTTCCGCACCGCCAGCGAGAGCCTCAACAGCTTGCGCAATTTTGTGCAGCGTTTGGTGGGTGGCCAGGCTGTTCTGCTGGAAGATGCGATGTGTACCCCACCAAAAACATTCCCCGAAAGCGACGAGACGATTTACGGTTATTACACACCACCCACAGAGGCAAAGGTGCAGCGCGCCCAGGCGCTCATCGCCCAAGGGATGGGTCATGAGGTGGAGTTAAGCAGCTATCAATTTGCCACAGACGGCCGTCATTTTGTGCCCTACAACCTCACCATCATCGGCTACGGCCCCAGCCTGGAAAGCCAGGCGCATGTGGTGGATGAGTACATTGCCATTCCCAAAATGGCTGAAAGCCTGCGCGGGCATATGGCGCTATTGCAAAATTATTAATGCCTCAATTGTCATTTTGAGCGGAGCGAAAAATCCCTCTAAACATTGATTGGCGGAATCGTGGCTGTTAACTCTAAAGGTTTTGCAAAGAATCAAGCAATGGTGCGTTTTTCAGTTGTACTTTGGTTGCTGGTTGGGTTGGCTTTAATTGGCTGCGATAGAAAAGTTGACCCGACTATTCAATTGCCAGATTTAGCCTGCCAGCCGGAGGACGTAACGGCCGTTCCCCCATTCACTACTGATGCCACCCGTACGGCCGTTCCCCCCAACACCCCCCTCGCTGACCAAATAGAAGCATATGTCGGCGTCGATCTGATTGAAAATAGACTGACAAATACTGTTGTCTTTTGCCATCTCTATTTGCTGGCTGATGAAACGGCCGCAACTAACTTATTCGCGCAACTTTGCCAGAACGGCGTTACGCCTGCTGACGCTAGAGAGTCTGTTGAGCCGCCGCTGGATGGGGAATCGGCCTGCGCCTTTCAAAGCGAGGGCTTCCGCGAAGTACATTTCCAACGGGGCCGGTTGGTTGTTTCAATTTGGGGAGACAGTGGCGGATGGGGTGTTGATGAATGGGCTTTGGCGGTGAACGGCCGTCTTGCCCAAGATTAATTACCTGTTAAGAAGTTGTGCCAACTACTTGAAGATCAAAATGTTGCACAAAACCGTTGAAATCTCTATCTGCCTGCAAAAGTTGAATCCGGTTTTCGATGCAAAACGTTGCAATCAGGCAGTCAATTGTTTTGCGAATGGTGACTCCATTTTGGCGTAAGAATCGGTAGTTTTTGGCACTCTGGATGGCTACTTTCTGCCCGACAATTGGGACAACTGAAAAGCTTAACAGCGCTGTTTGGGCTAGTTCAAACTCATGCTGTTGGCGAAAACCCTGCAAAACTTCGGCCAGAATTAAATCACCGACAATAATTTCTTGTTCACCCAATGCAGCATCCAAAAAGTCGGTTTGGGGTGTGATTGTGCCATTGAAGTAATCGATCCAAACGGACGAATCAACGAGCAGGCTCAAAACGACCCTCTCTCATTTCATCTAAATTGCCTTCCCAATGCAGCTTGCCGCGTAAGCTCCGAACCTGCGCCTGTTCTCGCAGTTGAATCATCGTCCGTAACGCCTCCTCCACAACAGCTCGCTTGGTTTTTAGCCCTGTTAACGCCAGGGCACGTTCCACTAGCTCATCATCCAAGACAATGTTTGTACGCATTTTGCTTTCCTTGATTTGTTTGTAATTCCGAATGTGTATACTATAGCAAATTTATGTGTATATGTAAAAAAAGAAGTTCAACTTCTCTAAGAAATTGAACTTCTTTCAACAAATTACCGAATTACCAATTACATGCCTATCCCGCAAACAATCGCCAAATCTGGGCCACAAAAAAGGTAACCACAAAGCCCAGCGCCAGGGGCAGCAGAGCGGCAACGGCCGTCCACTTTTTGCTGCCTGTTTCCTTATAAATGGTGTAAATTGTCGTGCTGCAAGGATTGTGCAGCAGGGAGAAGAGCATCAGGTTAACGGCCGTTAACAGCGTCCAGCCACCAGCGGTAAACAAAGACATCGTATCCGCTTGCGACTCCAGCTCAAACATCACGCCTGCCCCCGCACCGCCAGCAGCCCCCGTCACCAGCACCGTTAGCATTAAAACGGTGGGAATCACAATCTCGTTGGCCGGAATAGCCACGATATAAGCCACCAGAATGACGCCGTTTAGGCCCAGCATAAAGCCCACAGGGTTGAGGAAGTTGATTAAATGCTCGGCGATGCTCACGCCACCGATGCTGATGTTGGCGCTAAGCCAAATGGCAGCCCCGGCGGGCAGAGCAAAGACCACAGCGCGCCAAAGCACAATCAGCGTGCGGTCAATGACAGACGTATAAATTGTTTGCCAGATGCGCGGCGGGCGGTACGGTGGCAGTTCCAGGCTAAAGGTAGAAACCTCGCCCTTGAGCATCGTGCGCGACAGCCCCCAGGAAACGGCAAAGCTAATCAGCACGCCCAGCAGGGCAATCCCCACAACCGACAGCGCAGAAATTAGCCCGCCCAGATAAGCCGGAACCAGCCCGCCTAAAAATAAGGAGGCGATCAGAATTTGCGTTGGCCAACGGCCGTTGCACAAGGCAAAATTGTTGGTGATGATGGCAATCAGCCGCTCCCGCGGACTGTCGATAATGCGCGTGGCCACCACACCGGCGGCATTGCAGCCAAAGCCCATCATCATGCTCAGCGCCTGCTTGCCGTGTGCCCCGGATTTGCGGAAAATGTTGTCCAGATTAAAAGCCACCCGCGGCAGATAACCAAAATCTTCCAGCAGAGTAAAAAGTGGGAAAAAGATGGCCATCGGGGGCAGCATCACGCTGACCACCCAGGCGGTACCCAAATACATGCCATCGATTAGTAAACCGCTAAGCCACCAGGGCAAGCTGAGCCACTCGGCACCCTGGTGCAGCAGCGGTACGGTTTTGTCAATGAGCAGCGTTGCCAGCATAGAAGATGGCAAGTTTGCCCCGCTAATCGTCAGCCAAAAAACAATTGTGAAGAGAACAAGCATCATGGGAAAGCCCCAAATTCGGCTCGTCACAATCCGATCAATCGTGCGATCCAGATCGAAGCGTGGTTTTTCGTCGGGGCGCGTCACTGCACGGTCGGCCAGGTTGGCGGCCTCCGTGTAAATGCCTTCCATAAGCTGTTCGTGGAATTCCGGGCCAATTTCCCAACGCAGGGATTCGGCCGTTTGCAAAATATCAACTGGGTTAGCAGCAGGAGACAGGCTGGTCATGACATCACCTCCAGGGGAATGGCCTTGGCTGGCGCTTCTGTTTGCTCACCAAAATTGACCGTTTCCGGCCGGGTCAGGTCGCCCAATTCACCCTGGCGCACAGCCTGCATCAGCCGTTCATCGCCGTCGAGCAGCCGCAGGGCAACCCAGCGGGCATTGGGCAGGCCAGGGAACGCCGCCTCAATTTGGGGGACCAATTGCGACAAGGCTGTTTTAATGGCAGGCGATTCAGTTTTTACCCGATAGGGCTTGCACACTGTTTGCCCGGTGGCGACATCGTGTATGGCTGCCAGCAGTTCTGGCATCCCATCTCCCTGGCGAGCGGCCGTGGGCACCACCGGCACCCCCAAATCACGCGCCAAGCGCCGCTCATCAACCGTGAGC
The DNA here is from genome assembly GCA_020634495.1 of Ardenticatenaceae bacterium. The sequence goes on from JACKBR010000010.1 coordinate 21,244, forward strand.
TTGTGGCGGCGGGCCTCATCGATCAGGTTAAGACAAACGACTGCCCTGTCGGTAATCTCTAGCACCTGGAGTACCAAATTGAGATTGCGCTCCAGCCGGGTGGCATCTACTACAATCACGGTGACGTCTGGCTGGCCAAACAGAATAAAGTCGCGGGCCACTTCTTCATCCAGGCTGGTAGAGAGCAGTGAGTAGGTGCCGGGTAAATCGACAATTTTGTAGCGGCGGTCGCCATAGCTAAAGCCGCCCTCGGCGCGAGTCACTGTTTTGCCGGGCCAGTTGCCGGTGTGCTGGCGCAGCCCGGTGAGGGCGTTGAAGACGGTGCTTTTGCCGGTATTGGGATTGCCTGCCAGTGCAATAACAAAGTCTGAATTTTCCATGTTCACACCCAGCTTGCGCAGGTTGCCCACGTTGTGCATGGGGCAGCCTTCGCAGCCGGAGGCGGTGGGTTGGGGTGTTTTTAGTTTGGTTTCCATAGGTTCTCTCAGAGGTGCGACGCACTTTTTAAGTGCGTTGCACCTGTTAATTAAGCTTGCTTTACATAAATATAATTTGCTTGATTCGGCCGCAGCGCAATGATGGCGTCGCGGATGCGATAGGCGGTTGGTTGGCCGCTGGGGCTGCGCATTTCGGCCGTGATTGTGGTGCCGGGCAGAATGCCTAAATCCATAAAGCGGCGGCGTTCTGCGCCCCGGCAGTTGGCCGAGATTTTGACAACCTCGGCAGATTCTCCTAAGGCTAAATCGGTGAGTTTGGTGCCAGATTCGGCCGTTTCTACAACGCCAACCTGGAGCGGCACGACCGAGATGTTGCGGGCCACAATGGGGGCCAAAATATGCTCATCCCCATTGGCCCAGAAGCGAATGCGGGTGCTGTTTGCCTCAATCAGGCGCACCGTTTGCCCTGGGTGCAGCCCTTCGGCTACCAGTTGGGCATACACTGCTTCTGGTTCATCTTCCAAATGCACAATCCGGGCGGGATTGTCTGTGGGCAGTTCGTTGAGGGGCTGGCCACCGTGATAAACGTAGTCGCCCTGGGCGCTGGGGATGGGATCGCCGTGTGGATCGTGGGTGGGGTGGCCCAGGCGGGCGGCCAGGGCATTGGCTGCTTCTGGCGTGAGCTGGTGTTCTTGCAGCTCTGCCTGGCTGTGCCATTCGGATTCACTGAAGCCCGTTTTTTCGGCCAGATACCGCTCCCACAGCCGGTGGGCGCGAATGATGTGCAGGGCAGATTCCAGACCATCTGGCGTCAGGGTGATGTCGTCGCTCTGGAGGTTGAGCAAATGACTGGCCTGCATTTGGGTTAGCAGTTCAGTCGTGTCGTTGGTGCTGATGTTTAGTGCGCCAGCAATGCTTTCTACGCTGGGGCGGCGTCCTTTTTGGGCACATTTGTAGATGTGCTTGAGGGCGTCTTCGTGCCGTGCGCGGTCAGTCATTTGCCGGGACTGCTGCCAGCGGGTCAATATTCCTTTTTGGGGCCACAGGAAAACGGCCGTTACACCCAAAAAAGTGATGCCAATTAAAAGTAAAATCGCGGGATTACTCATTTTTTCCGTCCAAAATTTTGAAGCATCTAAAAATTATTTTTACTATGGCATATTTTATGCAAAAAGCTTCTCATGTCAAGCAGAAAAAAACAGCGCCCTGGGTCAAAAGGCGCTGCTTCTCAAATAATAATTAATGGTAAAGGCAATTAACCGTTCACCATTTGCTATTCACAATTATCTCTTTGGTTTGTAGCCCAACATGCGCAGGCCATTGAGTGAAACCAGCACCGTGCCGCCTTCGTGCCCCACTACGGCCGCAGGCAGGGCCAGGCCAGAGAAGAAAATGGTGCCCAGCATGAGCAAAATCATGAAGATGGCAAATCCCAGGTTTTGCAGCAGCGTTTGCCGGGTTTTGCGGCTGAGGCCAATGACGTAGGGCAAATTGTTCAGGTCGTCGGACATGAGGACGATGTCGGCCGTTTCTAGGGCGACGTCTGTGCCTGCCGCGCCCATGGCAATGCCAATGTCGGCCGTGGCCAGGGCGGGGGCGTCGTTGACGCCGTCGCCAACCATCGCTACGGTGCCATACTGTTCGCGCACTTTTTTAACGGCCGTTACCTTATCTTCTGGCAGCAAATCGGCAAAGTAGGCATCTACCCCCACCTGATTGGCAATTTGCTGGGCCACCGCATCATTGTCTCCGGTGAGCATGACCACATGCTGCACCCCGTTGGCGTGCAGGGCGCGTACCACATCGGGCGCATCGGAGCGGATCACATCGGCATAAGCCAGCACGCCAAGGATAACGGCCGTTCTGGCCACTTCATCCACTTCGGCCACCAAAACGCTGGTTTTGGCCAGCCCTTGCAGACGATCCAGCTCCGCCTCGGCGGCGGCAAGCCCGGTGGTTTGGTAATCTGTAAAGAAACGGCCGTTGCCAATGCGAATATGCTTTTGACCCACATGAGCCGCCACACCTTGCCCGGTTGTGGCCTGAAAATCAACCGCCTCTGGCCAGCTCAGACCCCGTTCCCTGGCCGATTTCACCGTCGCCTGGGCCAGCGGATGTTCTGACCTGGCCTCAACCGCTGCCGCCAACGCCAGCAGTTCATCTTCAGAAAGCGCCTCGTGCAGCGTCGTGATGTCGGTGACCTGGGGTTCGCCGACGGTGAGCGTGCCGGTTTTGTCGAAGGCCACCACTTTGATGGTGGCCGCATTTTCTACGTACACGCCGCCCTTAAACAAAATGCCGCGCCGCGCCCCGTTGCCGATGGCCGAAAGCACCGTAGCCGGGGTGCTGATGACAATGGCACAAGGGGAGGCTGCCACCATAACCGTCATGGCCCGGTAAAATGCCTCGCTAAACGCTTCTTGCCAAAACAGCATGGGCACGATGGCTACCACAGCCGTTAAAACGATGACACCGATGGCATAATATTGCTCGGCAGTGTCAATAAATCGCTGCGTTTCTGCTTTTTCGCTGTGGGCTTCTTCTACCATTTGAATGAGTTTGGCCAGGGTGGAATCTTTGGCCAGCTTGGTAACGCGAATCTCCAGGCTGCCGTTTTTGTTGATGGTTCCGGCAAAGACGGAATCGCCTACAGTTTTACTCACCGGCATCGATTCGCCGGTGATGGAGGATTGGTCAATGGAGGAACGGCCGTCTACCACCACACCATCCAACGGCAGTCGCTCACCTGGCTTTACCAGGATGCGGTCGCTCACCACCACTTTTTCAATGGGCAGCAGGTAGGTGTTGTCGCCGCGCCGCACCAGCGCCTGGGCGGGTCGCAGTTCCATCAACGCTTTGATGGCATTGCGGGTGCGATCCATCGCAAAATCTTGCAGTACGTTGGACAGCGAGAACAGGAAGAGCAGCATAGCACCTTCAAAGGGCTGGCCGACAAGCGCTGCGCCAATGGCCGCTAAAACCATGAGCAAATCAACATCAATGGTGCGGTTGCGCAAAGATTCGATGCCGCCCTGCAAGCCAAATGTGCCGCCCGCGATGTAGGCCACAACAAACAGCACAATGGCCAGGGTTGTGGCTTCCTGCTGTTCAGCAATGAGACCGCCAATCATGGTGATGAGGGTGATGACGGTAAAGATGGCTTCTAAACGGCCGTCTACCAACCAATGCCAGGCGCGGCGCAAAGAGGATGCCGCAGCAGGGGCTGGCGGCTGCGTCGGGGCAATTTTGGCCGCAGACGGAGCCACGGTCACTCCCATGTTTTGCACATGCTGGGAAATTTCATCCGGCGAGATGAGCTGGTTGTTGTAGGTGACGGAAAGCGCCCCGCCCAGATAGCTGGCGGTGGCTCGTCGCACGCCGGGGAGTTCGCCCAGCCGCTGCTCCAGAGCAATGGCGCAGGATTCGCAGGCTCGCCCGCCCTGGCGTCCCAGCCGCATGGTGCAGGTATGCCAGCGCTCTTGCAAAATGGGGCTCACCTGTTGGGCCACCTTTTCCACGGCGGGTTCAGAGATTTTGTTGGGGTCGTAGTCAATCTCCAGACGGCCGTCTTTTGGATGCAAACTGACATGCACAATGCCGTCCTGGTCTGTGATCGCTTCATTAATTAGTTCAGCACAATTTTCTTCTTCTTCCTGATTTTGCAATGCGTTTTCCATATTGAGTTTCCTTTTCCCTTATTTTAGGCGCGGGTGTCCTGCAAGTACATTGATTTTGTGCATTTTTTGGCATGACAATTAGCATGGAGTTAACCGCTGCCAATCTCATATTTAACAGTGGTTTATAACAAAATTTAACCATGATTGCAATCTAAATTTAACCAAGGTTAACATTTTTCTGACCGCGCTATTTCTTTTGTGCTTTTGGGGGATACCGGAAAAAACGGCCGTTCTCCCGTTTACATTTGGTACGGAGGTGAGTAAACCACAGAATGTGTTTTGAAAAACGAAGCACGATTTCTCAGGGGTTTGCTTTAGTAAAAACCAATTTCGCGCTCAATTTTATTCAGAATTCATCTTGGTTTTTACATGTATTGGTTTAGCTATGCGTGTGGCAAGAGAGGGTGTAGTGACTGTACCGGAAATGCAGAACGGATTCTGGAATCCACTTTTATTAGAAAAACAATACGATCAGATAATGGCCAATGTGGAACGTGCCTATGCCGCAGCGGTTGCGGCAGATGACATGAAGCAGGTGGCGCTGTTGGCTGCTGCCCGGCAGCTTTGCGCCAGCTGTGCCCAAATGCAAAAGGAAGTCAGCTTTCATCAGCAGGCGTACCATCATTCCGAGACCCGCCAGGAACAGCTTGAAGCAGAGTTAAATAAGCTGCTGGATATGGTGCAGATCGTGCCTGAAACGGCCGTACTGCCCCAGCTAGGTCATTTTTGGCAGCGGGTAAGCCATTTGTGGCGGCGCGAGCAGCCCGGTTTGCCAGGGCCAGCGCCGCCAGCCCCGCCAAATGGGCCAGGCTTAAATGGTCAGGTTGCAGAGCCGCTGCCCACAGACGCGCCCGCTGTGGCCCCGAAATCGACCCAAACCAGCGCCAGCGCGATCCCCCAGCTAACCGTTTACTGCCTGGGGAATTTTTGCGTTTATGAAGATGAACATCCAATTGATGAGTGGCCCAGCCGTAAAGGTAAGGCAATCTTCAAATACCTGCTGCTGCACCGCCAGCAGCGGATTACCAAAGAAGTGTTGATGGCCCAGTTTTGGCCAGAAGCGACGGCCGAAGCTGCCCGCAACAATTTGAATGTGGCCATCTACGGCCTGCGCCAGGCGCTGCGCAATGGCTACCCGGAATTCTCTCACGTTTTGTTCCAGGATGATTGTTATTTTCTGAATCCAGAAATGGAAATTTGGGTCGATGTGGAGCAATTTGAGCTGGTTTACCAGAAAGCGTGCCGTCTGATGCAAGAGGGAGATACGGCCGTTGCCCTGCCCGATCTTCACGCGGCAGAACTGCTCTACCAGGGAGAACTGTTGGCCGAAGACCGCTATGAAGATTGGCCAACTGCCCAGCGCCAGCAGCTGCAAGACAACTATTTGCAACTGCTCACCACCCTTTGCCAGCATTATTTTGCCGCTGAACAATATGCCACCAGCATCACCTTTGCCAATAAGCTGCTGCAAGTTGAACCCTGCCACGAAGCAACCCATCGCCTGCTGATGCGGGCCTATGCCCGGCAGCGGCAAAGCTACCTGGCGCTGCGCCAGTACCATCAATGTGTAGAGGTTCTGGCAGAGGAGCTGGCCGTGCCCCCCGCACCCGCCACCATGCAGCTCCACGAAGCCATTCGCAGCCACCAACCAGTGTAGAGGCAAAATTAATCTAAATTCGTTTTAGATTAAGCGCTGGTTTATCGTTGCTTAAGTGCCATATGTTTTTATGAAGGCGTGCTGTGAGCCAGATGACAGGCTTGAGCTCCCAAAGTCACCGGAGACTTTTCTAGTTGTACCGTTTTATTAATCACAGTTTGTAAAGGAGAATTAACAGTGAACGCATTTGAGACCCCTAGAGTTGATCTTGTTGGCAAAATCACGGCCGCAGTGCATGAGCATGGTGGCGTCGCGCCGACGACTATTATCAAAGCTGGCACACCCTGGTCTGTGCATATCAAATGGGAAATGAAAGGCACCAACTGGCATATGGTTGCAGGTAACTGGCATGTCCATGTTAACCTGGAATCCATCGGCCCAGGGCCTGAACTGTCCTTGTACGATTATGCAGACCCCAACTGCCAGAATCAGCCGCTGCCTAGCCCAACTGGCGAATACAGCTGCCACTTCGATGTCCCCGGTTCTGTTTTGAGCACGAGCGTTGTGCCGCATCAGGGATTGGCGATGAAGCTGGTTGTGCTGTTGACCTATGTGGACCCGCTGGGGCATCGTGGCCCGATTGCTGGCTACTGGGAAGGCCCGATCTTGCAGTTTTACGAAGATCATCCTTAGAATTTAATTGAACAAGCCACAGGGGAACAAGAGAAGTGTGCGTAATGGATCATTACCTCAACATTTTTTGTGACCTCTGTGGCCGATTCAGATAGATTCTTAATTCAATCAGAACGTTGTTCTGTGAATAGATGAAACATTGGCCTCAGTGGTTTTCGCTGGGGCCGATGTTTTTTAGGAGGTTTTTCGTTGTGAAACAGCAATTGCAAGATGATTTAACGGCCGTAAAAGGCATTGGGCCTGCCCGGCAGCGTTGGTTGGCTGAGCTTTTTGACGTTTTTACATTTGAAGCGTTGGGCCAGCTGCCCATTGCCGCTACCGAAGAGGCCGCCCGACAGGCGGGCAAGATTTTGCCCAAGGGCGAGTTGGCCAGTTGGGTGGCCCAGGCAAAAGCCCTGGCTGCGGCAAAAAGCAGCGAGGCTAATGTGGCCGCTGAGGAAAAAATGGTGGTGGAAACGGCCGTTCCCCAACCAAACCCATTTTGGAAGCCAATCGCCTCGTTTGTCGTGGAATTTCAGGAACGCGACGAGGCGGGCCGGCCGCAGCGCCGCACCAAAGTGCATTACATGGAAGCGGACATGGAGATGAATTGGCCCGGTATTGCCCGCGAGGAGCTTGGTTTGTGGATTGAGCAACATGTGCAGCTAAGCGAATCGGCACCGGAGCCTGTGGCCGCAGCCCGGCCAGTGGTTGAGGAAAAGCTTTCGGTTCAGCCAGCCCAGGTTCGCCTGCGCCAGCAGCCGAATTTTTTGGCGACGTTAGACATGGATCACCCGGCACGGCCGTTTTTGGGGCATGTCCATCACCAGGAGCCGATTACCCTGGAAGTTGATTTTAATCTGGAAGCGTCTGACAAAGACCATCCTGGCCTACCGCCAGAAGCCTATTCAGCCCACTGTGAAATGCAAAATTTAACGGCGGGCCAAAAAACGGTTTATCTGGAGATGAAAGGTGATCTTTCCGCCAACCGCCTGACGTACAAAACACGGTTGACGGATGTAGAGCCGGGTATGTATCGTTTGGGGGTGCTGGTGCGAGCGGAACGGCCGTTAAGCACAACCTACTTCGACCTGCCAATGCTCAACATACTTTAGAATGCTCGACCTGCCAGGTTTATGGCGTTGGTTTCATAAACCTGGCAAATCCGCTGCTTAAAGATTGTTTTTACTGCGAAAATAGGCCACCAGCGCATTGGCGTGGCCATGCCCCAGCCCATGCTCACTCTTGAGCCAGTTGACCATTTCCATGTGCTTCATTTGGGTGACGCCTTCCAACAGCGTAAACCAATGTTCCACGGGGTGCCCATACTTCTTCTCAATGGAAGGAAAGTAGGAAGCTGGGCCTTTTACTTTTTCTTCGGACATCTATTTCTCCATGGCGTAAAACCTGACAGGTTTACATAATTCGCATTTGTATCAGGTTTGTTTTATTTTCAACTAATCACTGCCCAACTCCGCTAAACGCCGCCGCAAAAACCGCTTTTCCACCGCGTTTTGGCACAAATCCAGGGCGATGGTGTAAGCATCGTAGGCTTCGTCGCGGAAACCGGCGCGGCGCAGCAGGTCGGCGCGGGCGGCGTGGAACAGATGATAATGGTCTAGCGTACCTGTTTCAGCCAGTTCGTCAAGCAGGGCCAGGCCGCGCATGGGGCCTTCGGCCATGGCTACGGCAACGGCCCAGTTTAGCACGACAACCGGCGAGTTGGTGTACTGCTGCAATGCCTGGTACAGTCCCGCAATTTGTGGCCAATCGGTCTCTTGCGGCGTGGCGGCCTGGTCGTGCAGGGCGGCAATGGCCGCTTGAATTTGGTAAGGGCCGGGTTGGCCCATTTTTAGAGCGCGTTCCAATACGGCCGTTCCCACCTCAATTTGCGCATGATCCCACAAGCTGCGCTCCTGTTCTTCCAGTAAAACCAGTTCGCCCTGACTGCCAACGCGGGCGGCCCGGCGGGCATCGTGCAGCAGCATCAGCGCCAGCAGGCCCAGCGCCTCGGCATCTTCTGCCAAATTTGGGTCGTTGGCCAGCAGCTCATTCAAAATACGCCCCAAACGGATTGCCTCGCTGCTCAGCTCTTGCCGGATGAGACTATCGCCGCTGCTGGCGTTGTAGCCTTCATTAAAAATGAGGTAAAGGGTGGTTAGCACGGCATTTAACCGTTCCGGCAGCAGGTCAACCGGCGGGACGCGGTACGGAATGCCTGCCTGGGCAATTTTGCGTTTGGCCCGCACCAGGCGCTGGGCCATTGTGGGGACGGGAACGAGGAAGGCGGCGGCAATTTCGGCCGTTTCCAGACCGCAAAGCGTGCGCAGCGTCAGCGCCACCTGCGACTCCAGCGACAGGGCCGGATGGCAGCAGGTAAAAATCAGCTTGAGGCGTTCGTCGGGAATGCTGTCCATGTCTTGCTCAGCGGGATTGGTTGGTTTTTGCGCCAGTTCAACCAGATGCGGCTGCTTTTGGTCAAAGTTTTTACGGCGGCGAATGCGGTCGATGGCTTTGTTGCGAGCAATGGTGGTAATCCATGCGCCTGGATTACGCGGCAAACCATCCTGCGGCCACTTTTCCAGGGCCACAATGAGCGCATCTTGAAAGGCGTCTTCGGCCAGATCAAAATCGTTCAGGTAGCTGATCAAGGCGGCCAGCACCCGGCCCGATTCCTGCCGAAAGGTGTGCTCAATTGTCTGGTGAATATTTTCCATAGGGACAAGAGATTGGAGTTTAGAGATTGGGAACTTTTGCGCCCAATCTCCCATCTCTAATCGCCAAATTTAAACCGCTAACCTGATTGCCAGTTACCCTTCAAATTCCCAAATTGGCCGGATTTCAATGCTGCCGTCTTTTGCTCCAGGAATTTTGGCGGCCCATTGAATGGCCTCATCTAAATTTTCGCAGTTGAGCAGGTAGTAGCCGCCGAGTTGTTCTTTGGTTTCGGCAAAGGGGCCGTCGGTGCTCATGGTTTGGCCGTGGCGTACGCGCACGGTGGTGGCGGCGGTGGTGGGATGCAGCGCCTCGCCGCCAACCATGACGCCAGCTTCGCGTACTTCGTTGGTAAAGTTGTAGTAGGCGCTCATGTTGGCTTCGTTTTCTTCTGGGGTGCGTTGGGCATCTTGCTGCTCGCTGGTGTAAATCATCAGTAGGTATTGCATCGGTTTTCTCCTTTAGTAGGTGGTTTTACGGCCGTTTCCAGCCTTTTCTACACATACGACGAACAACCATTAGCCAGATCGACACAAATTGTAATGAATTAGGAGGCGGCTTGTTTGCGGGCGGCGAGGGCCGCAAGAATCTCGGCGTGTTTTTGGCGGGTGATGGGGTAGCGGCGCACGATGGGAAAGCTGGCGAGGAGGATCACGGCGGGCACCAGGCTGACAAAAATACGGAGCGCAGTGAGAACGGCCGTTGGCTGTTCGGGCAGCGCAGATAAATTTTCGGCATTGATGTAGCCAGCTGCTTCCAAAATGAAATTAGAAAGCGCCAATCCCAGCGAGATGCCCAGCTTTTGCAAAAAGACAAAAAAACCGTAGTAAATACCTTCGCGCCGCTGCCCTGTTTCCAGTTCGTCTAATTCCACCACGTCGGGCAGCATACTCCAGGGAATGAGGTAGCCGATGCTCACGCCAACGCCTGCCAGCGCCGCCAGAATGAGAACCAGGTTAAATTGCCCTGGCTGCACAAAAAAGAGGGCAATCTCTACGCCAATCCAAAAGGACATGCCCACATAATAAACCGTTTGTTTGCCCCATTTTTGGCTCATTCTGGACCAAAAAATAAGGAAGACGAAGGCGGAAACCTGGAGGGCAAAGGCCAACTGGATAAAGCGATCTTCCCCACCGATCCAGTAACGCACGTAAAGCAGCATGTTGGCCTGCACAAACTGGATGCACAGCCAGGAGAGCAGATAAATGGCAACGACGTAGAGAAACGGCCGATTCTGCAAAGCAATCCTCACGCTTTCTACCAAACCAGGGTCTTCTTTCTCGCTTTCCTGAAAATAACTTTCCTTGGTAAAAGCAAAAGTAATCAGGTTGCTGATAACGATGACCGCGCCCATGACCGCCGCGCTGACGGCGTAACCCTGGGTCACGCTGGGGAAGCTTTCGATGAGGACGCTGTGGACAGCCAGGGCAGCTAATCCGCCTAAAATGGAAAAGCTGAAGCGGAACGAGTTGAGGCTGGTGCGTTCGTCGTAGTCCTGGGTGAGTTCGGGGGTGAGGGCGGTGTAGGGGACGTTTACGGCCGTAAATCCCGTATCCAGCAGCAAGGCCACAAGCAGGTAATACCAAAACAGCCCCGTCTGGCCCCAATCAGGCACCAGCCATTGCAAAAACCAGGCCAGGCCAAAAGGCACTGCGCCAAAAAGCAGCCAGGGTCGGCGGCGGCCCCAGCGGGTATTGGTTTGGTCAGTCAGGCGGCCCACGAGGGGGTCGTTGACGCTGTCCCAGATTTTAACAATCAGAAAGATGACGCCCGCCAGCCCTGGCCGAATGCCAGCAATGTCCAGGAGAAACGCATTGAGGAAAAAGCCCTGGATGGAAGCAACCAGCGCTGGCCCTAAATCCCCAATGCCAAAGGCGAGCTTGCGTCCAAAGCTGAGTTTGTTGACGGATGCTGTTTCACCGGGTGCGGCCATTTTTCCCTCGTCCAATGTGTAGATTCTAGTTTATGGAGGAAATCGTGACTCAGTTTCTATCATGCTTTTGCCGGATTGGCGAATAAGTGAACGGCCGTATTATCCGTAATTTTGGGCTAAGTGCTAATGCGCCAGCAGCGGTGAATTTTGTCGTTGCGAAAATCTTCGGGGATGGTTTGTTGGCTGATTTCTGTGGCGGTGAAAGGGTGGGGAACGGCCGTATCATCCAGACGAAACCCCCGCGAATTGGTGCTAAAAATGAGCGTTCCGCCCCGTGCCAATCGATCCAGGCAGGCCTGAATGAGCTCTGGATGATCCCGATCAACCGCAAAGGAGCCACGCGCCATGCGCTTGGAGTTGCTAAACGTTGGCGGATCGCAAATGATGAGATCGTATTGCCGCTTTTCCTCAACCAAAAATTGCCAGCAATCCTGGGCAAGGATGCGGTGCTGCTTGCCCGGATGGAATCCATTGTGCTGTAAATTGCGGCTGGCCCATTCACAGTAATTTTTGCTTAAATCAACGGTGGTGGTGGCTTTGGCTTGCCCCGCTGCGGCATAAACCGTAAAAGAGCCGGTGTAAGCAAACAGGTTGAGGACGCGCTTGCCACTGGCCTCTGCCTGCACCATTGCCCGTGTTGGTCGGTGGTCTAAAAATAGCCCGGTGTCCAGGTAGTCGCTCAGATTTACCTCAAAGGTAAGCCCGTGCTCACGCACCAGCCGAACGTGGCCTTGTTCGCCAAAACGTTCGTATTGCTGCTGCAAACCACGCTGCCGGGCGCGGGTTTTAATAAAAATTTGGCGCGGCTTCAGTTCTAGAGCGTCTTGAATTTGGTTGAGGGCTTCCTGATGCCAGGCGTCATCGTCCTGGCCACGCTCGTACAGCCAGACCACTGCCTCGCCGTCGTACCAATCAATTATGAGCGGGAATTCGGGAATGTCTCGCTCGTAAAGGCGGTAGCAGCTAATATCGTTACGCTTAGCCCATTTGCGCAAATGGCGCATTCGTTTTTGTAGGCGATTGGCTAACATATGGCTCATTTGGGAATAATTGCTCCTTCGTAAATAGGACGCTGATTAACGCAGATGAACGCGGATTTAAATCTGTTCAATCTGCGCAATCTGCTGATTTTCTTCATGGTGTTGAGCTTGCGCACATGAAGCCTCCTTCGAAAATAATTTAACCGCGGAGAACGCGGAGAACGCAGAGAAAAATATGGTAAATCTGCGCAATCTGCTGATTTTCATTCATGGTGGTCAACGACAGTCGGTGTCGTCTCCTCTGAAAATAATTTAACCGCAGAGAACGCGGAGAGCGCAGAGAGAAATCTGGTAAATCTGCGGATAATGGTTTGAGTATAACAAAAGGTTGCAGAATGGCAGAGTTGATTTTGGCTTGTGATTTTGGCGGGACGAAGCTGTCGGCGGCGGTGCTGGATACGGCCGTTCTCACTCAGCCGCATCCCCGATGGCACAATCACCTGCGCCGGGTTTCGCCGCCAGGGGCCACAGCCCAAACTGACATGGCGATGATGTTGGCGATGGGACGGGAGCTGTTGGCCGGGGAACGGCCGTTTGCCGTTGGCATTAGTTTTGGCGGCCCGGTAGATTTCCAAACGGGCACGGTGCGCCTGAGCCACCACGTGCCTGGCTGGGAAAACGTGCCGCTGCAAAGCGAGTTTGCCCAGGCCTTTGCCGCACCAGTTCGTGTAGACAACGACGCCAACGTAGCCGCGCTGGGAGAATGGCGCTTTGGAGCCGGGCAGGGCGTAGACGACATGCTGTACGTCACGGTGAGTACGGGTGTGGGGGGAGGCTGGATTTTAGGGGGACGGCCGTATCGCGGGGCCAGCGGCATGGCGGGTGAAATTGGGCACACGGTGGTAGACCCCAATGGGCCGCTGTGCCTGTGTGGCAAACGAGGCTGTGTCGAGCGGCTGGCCTCTGGGCCGTACATGGCCCAGGACGTGGCTGCGGCCCGTGGGCTTTCCCCGGAGCAGGTGACGGGTGAGTTGGTAGCAAAATGGGCCGAGATGGGGGAGGAAACGGCCGTTGTTATTTTAGAACGGGGTGCCAGAGCATTAGGCGTTGGCCTTGGGAACGCAGCCAATTTGCTGAATCCCAGCCGCGTTATTTTAGGCGGCGGGGTTACCAAATCTGGCAAAACCTGGTGGCAGCTTGTTCGCCAAACTGCCCAGGCGACGGCTCTCCCAGAAGTGCAGTTTGCCCTACTGCCCGCTGCCCTCAATGATGACGCTCCGCTGTGGGGAGCTGTCGCCTTGAGCCTGCTAACGCCTGAAACCTGAACTGGCAGCGCCTAGCACCAGGAAAAACGATAAATCAGGCCGAAAAACATATCAGTTACTAATGATGTTGTAAGATTTTTCACCCTGGCATTATGTTATACTATTTCCCGCAGTATTTCTCACACTCATTCTTCTCAGCTTACATCGCTGCCGCACACAGGAACAGGTTTCAGATTTCTGTCAAACAGCCGATGCTTATCTATCCAGAGAAATAAACGCATAAATTGATGAAAAGGCCGATGCCAAAACAGTCTCGTTTGGTACGGCTTTTTTTATTTTTTGGACGTGTGTTAACCGGAAAACGGCCGTAAAGCATTAATTGCCCTTTGCCCGGTAGCTGAATTTAAGTACTTTTTGCCCGGAACTTACAAAGAAATTCAGACACGTAACTTAGCAGTTAACTTAACAAGGAGGTGATGCCGCTCAAAAAATTGGATGCCCAATGATGAAGCCCAAAGATTATGGGGGAGCTTTTAGGACAAGAAGCTGAGGTATGCTCAATTTTTGTCTGTAATGGGCCAAGTTAGTTTCGGTTTTTCTACTAAAACTTTTTGCCGATTACACGGAGGAAAACAGAAAGTGTTTAATTTTAAGAAGCCCCATATCAAGATTAGTTTTTTGCTCATCGTCATTTTGTTGATGAGCCTCGCTTCCTTAGCGCAAGCTGATTCGCAAACCGCACGCCCGGATCGGTCGCTGCCTGCGTCCATCCTGGCCAATCAGCTTGATTCCCCAATAGCAATTTCCAATGCAGACGCTTTGCTCAAGGTTGACCAAAGCCTGCAAGGTACCAGCGGAGCGGCCCAGGTGATTGTGCGTTTTAGCGAACCACCCGTTGCCCGTGCCGCTGCTACCAGTGTTCAATCTCGCTCTGCCCACCAGAGTCGCATTCAGGCCCAACAAGACGCATTTGTGGCTGAGGCAATGAGCCGGGATGCCAATGCCCGCGTGCTGGGCAATGCTCGCGTGGCGCTAAATGCGGTGATGATGAGTGTGGATACGGCCGTTCTCACCGATCTGGCCGCGAACCCTGATGTCGTTTCCATAAATCCCGTGGTTGACTACCAGATGGATTTGAGCGAAACGGTTCCGTACATTGGCGCTTCCACGGTGCAAGACATGGGTTATGATGGTTCAGGCATTCGCGTCGCCGTTCTGGACAGCGGTATTGATTATTATCATGCCGATCTGGGCGGTTCCGGCGATCCGAACGATTATGCCAACGATGACCCCTCAGTTGTTGAGCCCGGCTCATTCCCCACCGCCAAGGTTGTTGGCGGTTACGACTTTGTCGGTTCAGACTGGGTCAGCGGCTTGCCCACCGTCCCCGATGCGGATCCGCTGGATGATGGCCCCGGCGCGGGACATGGAACCCATGTTGGCCACATCATTGCTGGTGTTGGCGGGGTTGCCCCCGGTGCAGATTTGTATGCTGTCAAAGTTTGTTCCTCCATCTCAACTGCTTGCAGTGGTGTTGGTTTGATTCAAGGTATGGAATTTGCCGTCGATCCAAATGGGGATGGCGATCCGTCTGACCATGTAGACATCATCAATATGTCTCTTGGTTCTGACTATGGCCAACCTTTTGATGATGATCTTTCGGCAGCGGTTGAAAATGCAACGGCCGTTGGCGTCTTAACAGTGGCTGCGGCGGGTAATGGTGGCGACAAACCGTATATTCAAGGGACGCCAGCATCTGCTCCAACAGCTCTGTCAGTTGCCCAAACCCAGGTGCCTTCCGCTGCACTCCAGCTGATCACCGTCGATGGCGTGGACTATCCCGCCGTGTTCCAGCCCTGGTCAGTTGCGCCTGCCGGTGTCATTTCAGGCCCGGTTCAGTACGCTGATGGCGCTGGCGGCAATCTGGACGGCTGTGCGCCATTTGCCGCAGACTCCCTGACTGGCTTGGTTGTTCTGGTTGATCGTGGCGCTTGTAACTTCACCCTGAAGATCAAAAATATTGGTGATGCTGGTGGCGCTGTCGGTATCATTGGCCTGATTGCCCCAGGAGCTCCATTCTCTGGTGGCGATGGTGGCGATGGCCCAATCACCATTCCCGGTTACATGATCAGCCAGGCAGATTCGACCGCCATTAAAGCGGCCGTTGGCACAACTGGTACGGTTGATCCTGATAATCAGCTAGGGTTGGTGGGCCAAATGGTTGGCTCCTCCGCCCGTGGCCCGCAGAATGAGTCTACGACCTTGCTGAAACCAGAAATTGGTGCGCCCGGCGCTTCTGTGTCGGCGATTGCCGGTACGGGCACGGGCACTGGCCCCTTTGGTGGCACCTCTGGAGCGACACCAATGGTTGCCGGTTCGGCAGCGCTGCTGATGCAAGCCTCACCGCATCTAAGCCCGCTGGAAACCAAGGCTGTGCTGATGAACAATGGTGAAACCAATATCGACACGGATCCCTTCACCGGCCTGGCTCCTGTAGCCCGCATTGGCGGTGGCGAGGTTCGGGTTGACCGTGCCGTTAGCGCCCCGGCAGCCGCCTGGGAAAATAATGGCGCAGCTGGCGCTTTGAGCTTTGGTTTTGTTGATGTGTCCAGAAGCACAATGAACCTGTACAAAACAGTCCGGGTACGTAATTACTCGAATCAATCCATCGAATACGACATTACGCCGACCTTCCGCTATCAGGATGATATTGACACGGGTGCTGTAGAGATTACAGCCCCAGCAAAGGTGAGAGTTCCGGCCGGACGCGACCGGACATTTATTGTCAGAATGACCATTCATGGTGACTTGCTGCCAAGTAACTTCATGAATTCCGGCAGCATGGGTGCCGATCCGTCAGGGTTAACCTTAAACGAGTATGATGGTTATCTGATTCTAGATGATGGTTCGCATCCCATTCACCTGGCCTGGCATGTGCTGCCTCGGCAGGATGCCAAGGTGTTTGGCCCCTCTGCCCTCACTTTTGACCGTAACGGCGAAGATCAGGTTGCTTTGACCAACAGCGGCGTGGGCACCGCCCAAAATGATGCGTATGCCTTGTTGGCCACAAGCCCCAATCTGCCAGAAGGCGGTTTTGGTGAGCAATCGCCAACCCCAGACATTCGTGCTGTTGGTATTAACACCTTCCCCGTTCCCGCTGGCTTCTGCTCGGATGATCCATCGTTTATCTGGGCCTTTGCTATCAACACCTGGGAACGGCAGCAGCATTTGCTGCCCGTTAGCCATCAGGTCTGGCTTGATACAAATCAAGATGGGGTTGATGACTATGTGGTGCTTAACCGGGACGTGAGTGGTTTAGGTACTATCTCAGACGGCCGTCAGGTTGCCTGGGCCTTGGATTTGGTAACAGGGGACGCTACAGCCTTCTTCTTTGCTGAACACTCAATGAACACCGGCAACACCATCCTGTACATTTGTGGTGAGCAGATTGGTTTGACAGGCACGGATATGCTGGCGACCAATGTGAACATGTACGTTGTTGCTCAAGACTTCTACTATGGTGGCCCCGGCGACCTGGTTGACGGCTTGACCGTAACGCCGCTTGGCGAGCGCTACTTTGGTATTCCAGAGGACATCGCTGGTAAATCGACTGGTTCGATGACCGTGATTGACTTTGGTCTCTTCCCCGGCAACACGCCAGAACATGGTGTGATGCTGGTGACCAACGGCGATCGTGGCGCGGGTCTGCGCGGCGGGGCAACACAGGCGACAGAAGCCTTGTTGTTCTACGCGCCGTAAGGCTTGAGTCAATTGAATAGGTTAAGGTAGATCATTCGTTTGGCAGTAGAAAAGCACAAACTGCCAAACGAATTTTTAACCAACCGGTATAAAAAAAAGCGGCACTGCAATATTGCGGTGCCGCTTTTTGGTTCATGTGGCAGATGGAAATTAATCTTTAAGATGTGGGCGTTCCTACGATAGGTGGCGAGGGTGCCAGATTGTTTTGGCAAAGAACGAAATAGCCATTTTCGGCAGCGTGGTAATTGTAGGTACGGCCGTCTACCGCCAACACAATCAGGTAGCCATTCACAATTGCCTGGGTGTAGACCTCGCCGGGTTGGGGACAGCCCAAAGCCCCATCATTCCAGACGGTGGCTTCGGCTTGAATGACAGAAATGGCGGCCTGGTCAACGTTTTGCGAAGCGGTGAGGTCTGCGAAAATAGCCGACATGATTTCTGCTGGCACTTCGCCGGTCACGGCCGAACTGTTCAGCGTTGGCACAAGCTCTACCGGGGGTGGGGCGTCTGGCGTCAGGCGAATGCTTGGGCTGTTGCCGTTGGTTGGCTGGGAAACGGCCGTTGCCGAGGCCAGCGGCGTTGGTTGTGCCGTAGCATCATTTTGCTCCGTAGGCAGCCCGGCTGGGAGGGTGATTTCTGGTTCGGGAGCTGTTGCTGAATTGCAGCTTGCGGCCGTGGTTATCAGGAGCAAGCTGAGTGCGATCCACAAATTAAATTGTTTCATACGATTTTCCTCCAGTGCCTTTAGGACGTATTTTACAGTCAGTTTGTTCCTGAATGCCGGTCAGGGATAAAATTGAGGCCAAGAAAGATGGCAATGATGAGACGAGATGAACCAATTTTTTGTTGGGGGCATGACTCCCAAGGCGGCACCTATCTGCTGCGGCTCACGGTGCGCCAGCCGCTGATGATTCGTTTTGGTCGTTTTCGGGCGGGAGAGCCAATTGCTGTGCCGTCTGGCGAATATTTGTATGTTGGATCGGCCCTGGCGCAGAAGGGAGCCACCTCTTTGGCCCGCCGTTTGTTGCGCCACGCCAGCCGCAGCGATGTTCAAAATCCGCACCCCATCCGGCAAGAATTGTTAGCCCAGTTTATGCAGATGGGTCTTGGCCCGGCGCGGTTGCAGCCGCCAACGGGCAAGAAGCTGCACTGGCACGCCGATTTTTTGCTCGATGAGCCAACGGTGGATTTAACGGCCGTTTATCTCATTCGTTCTCCCCAGCGCCTGGAAGAGCCAATTGCCCGCTGGCTGATGAATTTGCCCCAGGTTTCGCTCATTGCCCCCGGTTTGGGCGGCACAGACGATCCTGGTGGGACGCATTTGCTGCGGGTGACGGCCGTTCCCGCCTGGTGGTATGCCTTCTCTGCAAAGCTCACCACGTTTTTGGAAGGTGTTGCGGCATGATGCGCCTCCGGCTGGTGAGTTTGCTATGGTTGGCTGGTTTGCTGGCTTGTGCTGCACCTCCTGCGGCGGTGCTGCCGCGGCCCAGCACCCCAACCCCTTTGCCCACTGCTGCGCCTACGGTTGAAGAGACGGCCGTTCCCCCCGCCACCACCTTGCCCCAATCCACAGCCGCACCCGCCCCGGTGCCATCTGCCACACCTGTGCCTGTGCTCTTGTGGGAAAATCCTTTGGCGGAAGCGATGCAGGAAACGGCCGTGGCGCACGGCGCGGCATTCCACCAACTGCTGCCGCAAAACAGCGGCCTGTGGCAATTTGACCTCGGCAGCTTTTGGCATCCCATTGCCCTGGCGATGAATGAATCGACTGCTTATTTGCTGGATGGCGGTCGGGTGCTGGCCTTAGACCTGTCTGGTGCGGCCCCACCGCATTTGCTTTTACAGCCCGGCCAAATGGTGGATGGGCTGTTGGTGCAGGAGCCGCTTGACTTGAGTTTAATTGATAACCAACTGCTCGTTTTGGACCGGGCGGGCGGTTTGTATGCGCTAGATTTGGCAACGGCCGTTTGGCAGCTAGAGAAAAATGGCCGACCGATTGGTGAAACGTCCAGTGATTATTTTGTAGCCCTGGGCCACGATGCCGCCGCAGACCAGATGCGCCTGCGGCTGGAAAGCAGCTACAACTACGCCCAATATTTTTTCCCAGACGGGCGAAAGCGTTTGTGGTCGCTGCCAGAAGCGGCGCTGCCGGTTGATGTGAGCGGTTTGGGTGACAACATTTTTGTGCTGTGGCGCAACGAAGATGGCACGGCCACGGCCGCTTCATTTATAGAGACCAGCCGCCAGTCTGCTTTTGCTCCAGCCGTGACGATGACCCAACCGCGCCAAATGGTAGCCACGCAAACGGCCGTTTACATTCTGGATCAGGCTGGCCGCCGTTTGCTCAGCTTGCAGCCAGAGACGGGGGCGCTCCAGGCCGTTTTTCAGCTGCCCACTGTGACCGCTTTTGCCAGCAATTTGGCGGGTGATCAGCTCCTTTTTGCAGGCCGCGATCAGCTGTTCTTTTGGCAGCAGCCAGAAAAGAGTCGCTTTGTGTCCGGCGGGCCTACACTGCCCGCGCCGCAGCCACACGATACGGCCGTGTGGCAAACAGCAACGTTATACAGGTGGCCCATCACCGGCAGCGCTCATGATCTGACGTCGCGAGATTTGCAAATGCCGGGTGCTCCTCGCCATTACCGCCTGGGCATTCATGCCGGCACGGATTTTTATTGGGCCAATGGCACGCCAGTGTATGCAGCTGCTGCGGGCACGGTCATCCGGGCGACTTTGGAATATGAAACGCCAGCAGAAATCACGTTCAATCGCCGTCGTGCTGAAAATTTAGAGCTGGGCTATACCGCACCAGACAACCTTGATTTTTATCGCGGTCGGCAAATATGGATTTTGCAAGATGATGGGTTGGTCGCTCGCTATGCCCATTTGAGTGAAATTGCCTGGGACATTGAGGAGGGAACGGCCGTTGCTGCCGGGCAGCAAATAGGGCTCATTGGCAACACCGGCTCACCTGCATCCATCAACAGCGAAACAGAAGATGCCCATCTTCATTTAGAGCTGTGGCTGGATGACATTTATTTTGGCCAGTTCCTGCGCCCCATCGAAATCCGCGAACTATTAGAGCAGCGTTTTTCACAATGATGCGTCTGCATTTGGGATTGGGCCCGGTGATCCCAGGCTGAATTTGCGGCAAACAGCGCAACAAGCCAAGACCAAAAATATTACAGAATGGCCTCAATACTGAAAAAAATGGGATAAATTGTTATAATATTCCACGTCTTTGTAAATACTTCATTGTTGTAATCTAAATTAAATAGCTCAGTGACTAAACAGGCAGTGCGTTTTATCACCCAATTTCTTCAGCAACGCTCCATCGATCTCTTTGGTTGGATTTTTGCTGCCTGCGGTGTGACCCTTTCAAAAGAACCTGGCCTTTCTTGAACTTAAATTTATAGAAAGGCCAGGTCTTTTTTATGCAGACGCATCATCTGTTTTGTGCGAGGAGGTGACTGCCCAAAAAGAATGCTAGAAAACAACCCAACTTTTTTAGAATAAGTTTGATATTTTTGTATTAGGAGGAAGTTATGTTTAAGCATGCAAAGCAGCGCAGAATTGGCTTTCTGTTTGTCCTGCTGAGTCTGGCCCTAATCGTAATGGCTTCGGCCGCATCAGCAAGTGACACCAGGCCAACGGCCGTTGCCAATGCACGTGCCAAGATCCATCCCAACCTGCTGGCAGATGTCGATGCCGCGTTGGCTGGAGACCTGGCCGCAAACGGGCCCGCCATCGCCGCCCGGTCTTCCACAGGAACGGGCGAGCTTCAATTTGTGGCTCGTGTTGCCGCCGGAACCGACCTGAGCGCCTATGCTTCGCAATGGTTTGTCCGGCCTTTTGCTGATCCGTTAGGCACAACGGTTGCCGCCGGGTTTGCCTCACCAACGGGCATCCTAAAAATGGCAGCCGATCC
This sequence comes from Ardenticatenaceae bacterium, assembly GCA_020634495.1. The sequence goes on from JACKBR010000010.1 coordinate 42,204, forward strand.
GGCCGTTTTCGCCTTGCAGCGCTCAGAATCTTTGGTTGAGCTGCCTCAGCCGACCGACCCTGACGTGGCGGCAAATCTAAACAGCGCCATTTCGCCAGCGTTGAACCTTTCTGGCGAGGCGATTAGCCCCGGCCCCGCGCCTGAGGGATGGTACGGCACGGGCAGCGCCATTCATGGCTCGCAAGAAGCGTGGGCCAAGGGGTATACGGGCAGTGGCGTGCGCTACATGTCTAACGACTCCGGCGCAGATTACTGCCATCCTGACCTGCAAGGCACCTGGGCCTATATCGATGACGCGGCGTCGCCGTATTACGGTTTGCCGGAAATGTTTGATTCGCTTTCCAGCTATTATGCCGCCTTTGACTATTACACTGGCTCAACCCTGATCGCCGGTGGCCTGGCTGATTATGCCGATACGTCGGCAACGGCCGTTGGCGATTTTAGCTATGCACCACTTGGCTCGACCGGGGCACACAATTACACTGTGCCCGGCACCAGCCTGAGCGGCGAATATCATTACGGTTCGCATCCAGACAAGGCGTTGGCTGCTGTGGCTGATATTTTGAGCGGCGCTTTTGGTGATGCAACGGCCGTTTCCGGTGAGCGTGCGGCCGTTTTGGTGGTGGATGAAAACGAAGCCGGTGTGTATGACACCGTTTACGTAGACATCAACTACAACTTTGACTTTAGCGATGACTCCCCGGCACGCCTGACCCGCGATTTTAGCAATCAGGAAACTGCCTGTCTCGATTACGATTTTGACGGACTGAACGATGTGTCTGGTGGTCTGGTTTACTTTATTGCTGATGGCGAAACGGCCGTGCCCACCCTCGACTGGTATTGGGGCATTCCCGGTTCCTACTATGGCAATGGCGATCTGGTCGCCTTCCACGTGCAAGACTTCACCGAAGGTGGCGGCACACACGGCATGGGCACCACCTCAGTGGCCGTTGGCCAGGGTGTGGTCATTGGCTCTGTCAATTGGGGCGAGGGCGGCTCACCCATCGCTGGCTTCCAGGGCCTGGTTGTTGGCCCCGGTAAAGATGTCTCCTCTACCCAAAATGGCGACCAATATCTGACTCCCTTCATTGAAGATGCCTACGTGTACGCCGGTTTGGGGTACGATGGCGTTTCAGGGACGGGTGATGACATCCAGATTGTGAGCAACTCCTTTGGCTTTAGCGGTACGGACAATGACGGCTTTGACTTTACCTCACGCCTGATTGACGTCATTAATCGCTCGTATGCGCCAAACACGGCCCTGTTGTTCTCCACGGGTAATGGTGCGCCTGGCTACGGAACGGCCGCACCGCCATCCCCGGCCAGTGGCATTGGCGTGGGTGCTTCCACCCTCTACGGCTCCATCGGCATCTTTGAAGCCATCGCTTCTGCTGACCAAATTGTTGGCGGCGACATCATCTCCTGGTCCAACCGTGGCCCTGGGGCGCGTAATGTCGTCGGTGCAGACATCGTAGCGACTGGCGCTTTTGGCACAGGTGACCTTTCTCTGAACCAGGTGCTGTGGGGCGCTATCGCCACCGATAATTTTGGCGGCACCTCAATGGCTGCCCCCGTTGCCGCCGGTAACCTGGCCTTGATGTACCAGGCCTGGTACGAAAACTTTGGCCAATGGCCCACGTTTGAACAGGCGCGCACCCTCATCATGAACTCTGCCACCAATGTTGAGCATGATGTTTGGTCGCAAGGTGCCGGGCTGGTTAACGCCGACACCGGCACGGATATTGCCGGGGGCTACCGCGGGCTGTTTGTTTCCCCATCGGAATGGGCAGCGGGTGACTACCGGGGTGTAGAATATGGCGCATTTGCCCACATCATGAACCCCGGCGACCGGGACGTTCAGACTTTTTCCGTTACCAACACGGGAGATGAACGCATGTGGGTTCGGGTCACATCTGAGACCCATGTTCAGATTGGTTCTGATGATCTTTCCTTTACTTCATTGGATCAATCGCAAGATCATGGCTCATTTACGACACCGGATTACGCTTTCCAGGTCGATCCGCTCATTCCGGCTGGCACCGATTTGATGGTTGTCAATCTGAGCAAGCCCTATGAGCAGTTTGATCCCAACGGCGATCAGTTTGGCCCGTACAACAACTGGCGCGTTCATATTCAGAACTGGACAGACCTGGACGGTGACGGCATTTTGTGGGACGACGCCAACGGTAACGGCAAGGTTGACCTGGGTGAAGCTGATACCGGGGAACACATTCGCTTTAACTATGGCTACGGTGTTGGCCCCTCACAGCAGGTACGCATCTCTAACCCGCTGGAGCGCATGGATGATGGGCTCTTTGTGACCCTGCGCCACCGGGATCAGGTTGTGGATGTGCCGCAGACGGATCTTGGTCTGGAAGTGAGCTATTGGCAATTAAAGAACTGGGCCTGGGCGCGGCCAACGCGGAGCGCGTTTAGTGTAGCTCCTGGTGAAACCCGCACCTTTGATGTGACTTTGGGTGTACCTGCCAATACGCCTTATGGCATGTACGAAGGCTCCATTAACATTCATTATGGCTCAGATGATGTTGTTATTCCGGTGACGGTGGCTGTGGCTGCATCTGGTACTTCGTTTGAGTTTGGCCAGGCCAATGCGCCAGCAGGTCGTGGTGCGGCCGTTCTGGATGTGCCGATGCTGTATGACAATGATTCCGTCTTTGGCTACACCGATTACAGCTGGCGCGCCGAATCTGGCGATTGGCGTTTCTTCTGGACAGATGTGGATGGCGATGAACTGCCCGCAAATGGCACCTCCTACCTGGTTGTCGATAACAGTTGGGACGGCGAGAACAGCGACATCGACACCATTATCTTTGGCCCAACCGAAGATTGTGTGAGCAACGGTGTTGACTGTAGCGGCTTGTTGGGTGGTTATCCTGGCTCTGCCTTCTATGGCCCCTACACCCTGTCGCAGGTGGGCCGCAGCGCCAATAATTACATTGGCAGCGGTATCTGGCTCTACGAAACGTCTACTGGCGGGCCACGAGAAATTGTGTCTGCTCCGGTGACGGATGGGCTGCACGGCATCTTCTTCCACCAGGTGCGGGTTGATGGCAGCAGCACGGCCGAACCGTTTGGTGGCAGCGTGGGTCTGGTCAACCTCGATCCAGGCGAAATCGTTTCCTCAGCTGCTGCTGGGCCTGGCTCCACCAGCCTCACCATTAGCAGTGAGCTGGAATTGGGTGCCTTCACTGCCCAAGGCTTTGGTCTGGGTGGCCCGGTTACCACCACAGAAGATATCCTTCAGGATGATCCCAATGATCCTTCCTCAGCTTCATTTGTGACGACGGTGGACATCACCAACGGCGCTTTGCTGGAGGTTTCTACCTGCTGCACGGCTGGCTCGGACATTGACCTGTACGTTTACGATCCATCAGGCGCTTTGGTTGGCTCATCGACCACTTCTTCAGATGTGGAGAGTGTTACGGTGGTCTTCCCAGAAGATGGCGCGTACACGGTGGCTGTGCACGGCTGGGGCGTCCCCAGCGGTTCCGACACCTTTGAACTGACAATCAACGCGGTTCAAGGTACGGATGTCTCGGTTAGCAACTTACCGGCTTCAATTCCGGCTGGTGGTTCGGCGACCATTGACGTGAACTGGGACACCACGGGCTTTGCTTCTGGCACTTACTATGGCCTTATTTTGATGGGGCCAGGGGAAGCGCCGGGCTTGCTGCAAGTGCCTGTTGAGATTACGGTTCCGTAGTTTTTTAATCAGTTAGCTCCATTGTGAGCCTATCGAGCCGGAGTGTACTAGCAATGCACTCCGGCTTTTTCTTTCTTTGGCCATTCCACTATAATCTTCATCTTGATGACAGAAAAAGCGAAGCGCCTTCAGTTGCTACACCATCAGTTAGACCGGCTTGAGCGGCGGCTGGCCGCATTACGGCAGCGCAGCGAACTGTTTTCGCGGTGGCGGCTCATTTTGTTTGGGCTGGCTGCGGGCATGAGCGGGTTTAGCTTTTTGCAGTGGGGGCCGGTTGCCTGGTTATGGATAACGGCCGTTTCCCTCATTCCCTTCTTTGCTTCAGTGGCCATTCACCGGCAGGTCGATACGGCCGTTACCCGCTTCACCATCTGGCAGCAAATTAAACAAACCCACATCGCCCGCATGACGCTGGATTGGCAAAATTTGCCCGCGCCGCAGTCCTTTGCCGTGCCTGCCGATCATCCCTTTGCCGAGGACATCGATCTGGTGGGGGAATTTTCCTTGCACCGCTTGTTGGATACGGCCGTATCGCAAGAAGGCTCATTAAGATTGCACAACTGGCTGCTGAACCAAATACCAGACCCGGCAGAAGTTTGGCAGCGACAGCAGCGGGCGCGTGAGCTGGCCAACCAAACCCACTTCCGGGAGCGGCTGACTTTGCAGGCAACCCTGGCGGTGGACAAACCAGATGGGCAGTGGGCTGGACAGTCGCTGTTGGATTGGTTAAATGCCAGCCAGGGGGAGCGATCTTTACGGCCGTTGCTGCTCATCTTGTCTGGTTTGGCGGCGCTAAACTGGCTGCTCTTTGCTGGCTACCAGCTTGGGCAGTGGCCGCCATTTTGGTTGGGCAGCGCCCTGGTTTATGGCGTGTTGTTCATTGCCCTGGGCTTCCGGCGCACGGCCACGCTGTTTGCTGACAGCCTGTTTTTGAGTGACCGCTTGCGCGTGCTGAATGGCGTTTTTGGTTTTTTAGAGCGGTGGCGCTATCGCAAAATGCCCCAGGTGCAGCAGCTTTGCCAGCCATTTTTAGCTGCGGGGGAACGGCCGTCGGCTCACATTGCTCGTATTCAGAAAGTCGTAGCGGGGATTGGCCTGCGCCAGAATTGGCTGTTGGGGTTTGTGCTGAATGCGTTGGTGCCCTGGGATATTTATTTTGCCTACCGGATGGACCAATGCCGGGCAGATTTAAGGGGCCACTTACCCGGCTGGCTAGACATCTGGTTTGAGCTAGAGGCGACCAGCAGCCTGGCCGCATTTGCCTACCTGAATCCTGGCGAATGGGCCTGGCCAGCGCTAACGGCCAGCAATGCCCCGGCGCTGACCGCCAGGCGGTTGGGGCATCCCCTTATCCGCAGTGAAGAACGGGTGTGTAATGATTTGCACTTAGACGCCAGGCAATCGATTTACCTGATCACTGGATCAAACATGGCGGGCAAGAGTTCGTTTTTGCGGGCCATTGGGGTGAATTTGGCGCTGGCCTATGCGGGTGGCCCGGCCGTGGCCGAATCGTTTTGTGCCAGTTGGCTGCGCCTTTTTGCCACCATTCGCGTGGCGGACTCTTTGACCGATGGCTTTTCCTTTTTTTATGCCGAGGTGCGCCGCCTGTCGCAGTTGTTAACCGCACTCAAGGATGATGGGGAACGGCCGTTGCTCTTTTTGATCGACGAGATTTTTCGGGGAACCAATAATCGGGAGCGGCTGATTGGCAGCCGGGCGTACATTCAGGCGCTGACGCAGGGCAGCGGATTAGGCGCAATTGCCACCCACGATTTAGAGCTGGTGCAGCTGGCGGCGGAGACAGAAAAGATACAAAATATGCACTTTCGGGATGGAGTGGTGGACGGCCGTATGGTCTTCGATTACAAACTGCATCCTGGCCCATGCCCCACAACCAATGCGCTAAAAATTATGCAGTTGGCCGGACTGCCCATCAACCCAGAATAACAATGACGTTTACTCGCTTTTCACCAGATTCGTCCCGGTTTTTCACAGCCCAGCCTGCCCCTCATTGCTATACTGCTCTTGTGGCTTTGTAAGCAATCAACTTAATGGGCATTGGTTTTTCCAAACGCACGTTGGCCGGTTGCAAAATACCCAAACATAAAGTTTTCATTAATTTAGATTGTAAGTAACCCCCGTCAAACTTTAGCAAGATGGCAATTATTGTCGTCCCATAATGCGTTTTGAACTTGCAAGCGACAATCGATCATCCATTTCGTCGCCTGTTTCAGCAACAACTTCTTGCGGTGGAGCCAAAACTGAATATTTGTTTACTTTGACCAGGATTTGAAGTAACGGCAGTGCATTTTTGTGCTGCATCTTGGCGTGAGAGAAAGGTATGGACAGAGTGAATCAATCTAAAAAACTTTGGCGTCCCCTTTATTTGTTTCTAGCAGCCTTATTTGTATTGTTTGTTACCACTTCGGTCATGGCCAGCGGGCGAAATACGGCCGTTTTCACCGTAAACACCACTGCCGATGAAGACGATGGATATTGCACGAAGGAACATTGCTCCTTGCGTGAAGCCATAAACATGGCAAATTCACTCTACAGCGGTTCAGCCTTCATCCAGTTCAAAGTTGGCACACTCAATCCAATCGTCATTTCACCCACCTCGCCACTCCCGGCAATTACCAGCTCTGTTTTGCTAAAAACCAATGTGTACGACAGCGTTGATGTTATTTTGGATGGCAGTTTGGCCGGTAGCGCCGATGGCCTGGTTTTGGCCGGAGATGGAATTACCGTGTTGAACCTTACCATTCAAAATTTTGCTGGGAACGGCATCCTAATTACTGGCAATAATAATTCAGTTAATGGCGCTGCCATCAGCGGAAACGGCGGCAGCGGTGTTCAGGTGGTGGGTGGCAGCGGCAACAAGCTGAGCCAAACCGTTGTTTTTGCCAATGGCGGTTTAGGCGTAGACCTGGACGGTGACGGCCAGACGACCAATGATATGAAGGATGAGGATGGCGGGGCAAACGGCCGTCAAAACTTCCCCAATCTCATTAGAGCCGTCCCCACAGAAGGTGGTTTAGCCATCGAGGGTGTGCTAAACAGCAAGGCTTATCAGAATTTCACAATTGATTTTTATGCCAGCGAAAACTGTGCCCAAACTGGGTTTGGCCAGGGAGAAACCTGGCTGGGCAGCACAGAGGTGGCTACGGATCAAAATGGTAATGCAAGTTTTAACACGGCCGTTTCCACCACGCTCACCGATGCCAGCCTGACCGCCCTGGCCACTGGCTCAGATGGCACTTCTGAATTTAGCCGCTGCATTCGGGCCGGTCTGGGCAACGATTCCTGGCCTCGCGCCCTGCGCCTGGACTTAGCGCCAGATAGCGTTTCGCCAGAGGTGCAGACTGCCCAGGTAAGCCAACAGCTAGACCTGGTTGGGCAGTCCCGCTGGTACAAGTTCTCTGTCCAGCCAAACAGTCAACTGGTGATTACCCTTACAGACTTACCAGCGAACTACGACCTAACAGTTTATGAAGATATTGCTGCTGAATGGGAATCACTTCTGACGCTGGACGACACGGAAGATTTGGTCTCGTTAACGGCCGAATTTGCCCCCGATGCGTTCAGCCCGGACGCCTTCAGTCCCGATGCGTTTAGCCCGGACGCCTTCAGTCCCGATGCGTTTAGCCCAGATGCCTTTTCACCCGATGCGTTTAGCCCGGACGCCTTCAGCCCGGATGCGTTCAGCCCGGATGCGTTTAGTCCAGACGCTTTTTCGCCCGATGCGTTCAGCCCGGATGCGTTCAGCCCAGACGCTTTTTCACCCGATGCGTTTAGCCCGGATGCGTTTAGTCCGGACGCCTTTTCGCCCGATGCGTTTAGCCCCGATGCGTTCTCTAGCGCCCAAATGCGCAGCCTGATAGCGGTGTCTGCCTTCAACGGCAATGCAGGCGAGGGAGTGCGGCTTAACACCTGGGAAAACAGCGGCGACTTTTACGTTCGGGTGCGTGGGCGCAATGGGGCGTTCGATGCAAACAGCAGCTTCACTGTGAACGTGACGCAGACGACGGGTAGCTGTGGTGAGGTGACAACCGCGCTACCGGCCAGCACGCATACGGCCGTTGCCAACAGTTACGGCACCATTATTTTGGTTGATTACGGCCGTATGTCCGGCGATCTCAGCACCATGCAAACCCGCCTGGCTGAGTTTGCCGCCCGCGCCGAGGTCAACGGCGTCATTGTGGATGTGAACAGCGATGCCCGCGTCGCAGCCGCCAACGCCCAGGCAGATATGTACCCTGCCTGTCCCTTTGCCAAAAATCTGGTAGCCAATTCAATCAAAGAGATTGTAGACGGCTACCGTGAGCTGAATCCCCTGGCCTACATCGTCATCATCGGCAACGATGATGTGATCCCCTTCTTCCGCCATCCCGACCAGGCGCTGCTGGCCAATGAGCGCAATTACGTACCGCCCGTTTTGGACACCACAGCTTCTCAAGCCAGTTTGCGGTTGGGCTACGTCTTGGGCCAAGATCGCTATGGCGCTTCGCTAGAGCTTTCTAGTAAAGGCGACACGCTGCCCATCCCAGACCTGGCCGTTGGGCGGCTGGTAGAAACGCCTGCGCAAGTTGTCACCATGCTCGATGCCTATCTAAGCACAGCCAATGGGGTCGTTTCGGCACCCAGTTCTGCTTTGGTCACCGGGTATGACTTCCTGCAAGATTCAGCCGACGCAATTGCGGCCGAGCTGACGGCGGGGTTGGGCAGCAGCGCCACCACGCTCATTACGCCGCGTGATGTGGCTCCAACTGATCCAGCCTCCTGGACAGCCACCGATTTACGCAATCTGCTGTTGACCAACCGGTATGATGTTAGCTTTTTAGCCGGGCACTTCAGCGCCAGCAGCGCCCTGGCAGCCGATTACACAACCCGGCTGTTGGCCTCAGAGCTGGCCGCTTCCAGCGTGGATATGACCAACGCGCTTATCTTTAGCGCTGGCTGCCATTCTGGTTACAACATTGTAGATGCCCACGATGTGCCTGGGGTCACGGCCGAACCCGACTGGGCTCAGGCGTTTGCCAGCAAAGGGGCCACGCTGATTGCCGGAACCGGCTACCAATATGGCGATACCGATTTTATTGAATACAGCGAGCGGCTTTATCTGGCTTTTAGCCAGGAGCTGCGGGCTGGCACTGGCCCAGTGGCCATTGGGCAGGCGCTGGCAGCGGCCAAGCAAACTTACCTGATGGAAACGCAAGAATTACGGCCGTTGCACGAAAAATCCCTCATCGAAGCGACCCTGTTTGGCCTGCCCATGCTCAAAATTGAGATGCCAGCTGGACGTGGCAACGCCTCCGGCGACACCTCAGTCGTGGGCAGTACAATGAACTTTACCAGCAATCCTGGCCTCACTTTGGGCCTCACTTATGCCGATCTCACCATTGAGCCAGACTTGATGCGCGTTGATAAAATGCTAGATGTCGTTGGTGGCGAAGAACCCAGCACCATGACGGCTTCTTACTTTAGCGGCAGCGATGGCGTCATTGTTAATCCGGCAGAGCCCATCTTGCCGCTGGAATCGTTTAATGTGGGCGTGGCCGATACCGTTTTACGTGGTGTGGGCTTCTGGGGTGGCGAATTTACAGAAGTTTCTGACTTCCTGCCGCTGACTGGCGCGGCAACAACCGAGGTTCGGGGCGTGCATCCTCCCTTTGCCAGCACCGTCAATTACCCCATTCAACCCTACCAGGTGAACTACTTCGGGCAGCTTGTTAATGGCATGTCTGGCCCGGTGCAGCTAAACGTAACGCCAGCCCAGTTCATGTCAGATTCGCCTGGCTCGCTCACTGGCACAATGCGCCAGTTTGGCTCGATGAGTTTCCGGCTGTATTACAGCAACTACACAGCCCAGTCGCAGATTTCTGGCAATGTGCCCGCTTTGGCTGCCCCACCGGCCATTGCCCAAATTGATGCTTTCCCCGGCGACGATGACGTGACTTTTCAGGCGCGAGTGGTCGGTGACCCGGCGGCGGGCATCCAGCAGGTTTGGGTGACGTACACGGGTACGGGGCCGCTGGCTGGCCAGTGGCAATCGATTGAATTGGCACAAAGCAGCAACGATTCAACGCTCTGGGCGGCTACGCTGCCGCTTAATGGCGTGCCTGCGGCCGAGGTTCAGTTTATGGTGCAGGCTGTAAATGGCGTTGGTTTGGTGAGTGCGGCGACGAATCTAGGCGCTTTTTATAGTGGCGCAGGTACGGCCGCTGGTGATTTATTGGCAACGGCCGTTTCCCTGCAATCTCCCCCAACATCTGGCGCTTATAGCAATAAAATTACCGTCGCTGCCCAACTTTCATCTGATGGCGATCCCCTGCCTGGCAAGCTCCTTGCCTTCCGCATCGGCTCGCAGACGCGCACCGCCTTTACAGATGTTAATGGCGTGGCAACCGTTGACCTGCCGCTGCTGGGTATACCCGGTGCGGCAGAGCTGGCTGTCACCTTTGCTGGCGATGCCGTTTACCAGGCTTCGTTTGATACAGCGCCTTTTACCATTACCAAGCAGGCCACCAGCCTGACGCTGACGCCAGGTTCTGCCACCATTGAAGTGGGCGACCCGGCTCCTTTTGTGGCTACCTTGTTGGATGCTGCGGGACGGCCGTTTGGCCAGAAAACCGTCTTCTTCATCATCACTGGCCCCAATGGCAGCTATGCCGAAGCGGTTATCACCGATTTTGCTGGACGCGCTTCGTTAGATTCAGTTCCGCTGCCAGCAGGAACGTACACAGTTTCCGTCTACTTTAGCGGCACCATTCCGCTCCCCGGCGGCAGCCTGAGCCTGCCCGATGATCGTTACTTGCCAGCGACAACCAGCGGCCTGCTTACCATTGAGGAAGGCCAGGTGGAGACTGGAAAGAGTTTGTACCTGAGCACAGAGGATGGTGGCACCGTTGCGGGAGTTGCTTACAGCCGCGAAGACGTGCTGGGCTTTAATTTGGACAGTGGCGATTGGTCTCTGCTGTTTGACGGCTCTGATGTAGGGCTGGCGGGCCAAAACGTGACTGCCTTTGCCTGGCTGCCAGACGGCAGCCTGCTGGTTGCCGTGGCCGATGATTTCTATCTGGCGGCCTTGGATCGACCCACCGAGCGTGGCGGCAACAATGTGGATAATTCCGATATTCTGCGTTTTGTACCAGATTCACTTGGTGAAGCGACGGCAGGCAGTTGGGAACTGTATTTTGATGGGTCTGATGTGGATTTGAAAACCCCACAAGAGTCCATTGATGCCCTGACGGTGTTGGCAGACGGCCGTATCGTCATCAGCACATCTGGGCCGTTCAAAGCTGGCAGCCTGAATGCCAAAAGCCGCGATCTGGTCATCTTTACCCCAACCACCTTGGGCGAAGCGACATCTGGCAGTTGGGCACTCTACTTTGATGGCTCCGATGTGGCCTTGCTCAGCGCCAGTCAAGACAGCATTGTGGCTGTGCATCAGGATGAGGAAACCGGTGATTTGTACCTGGTTACCAGCAGCGCCGATGGCCTGGTTCTGGTTTGCAGCCCCACGACGTTGGGCGACTATACCGACTGCACCTTTACCACTTTCTGGGAAGGCAGCGCCTACGGTTTAGATAGCAGCCAACTGGATGCTATCGCGATTCGTTAGCTAAAGCATATCCACTTATTCTCTCAAGCTGGGGTTGGATTGTTCTGGCCCCAGCTTTTCTTTTAGATTTTCAGGCACCCTATCACTTTAGAATCTACCCGAAAAAGCCACAGAGGAAAAAGAGGATTCGGAGGCATTGAACCTAAACTCAAAAACCTCTGTGTACTCTGCGGCTCTGTGGCTACTATTCGGATAAGTATTTAGTTATATCTACCTGCAAGCAACACAAAACTGCTGGCTGTCGCCGCAGTTGCTTACTGTGCGTAGGGGGTGCGAGAACAACTCGCGGCTGCGCACCCAACAAAACTTGCTTGCTTCATTAGTAGTTGTCTTTTTAGTTTTGATAAAGCCTGCATAAAGTGCCAACTTTCGTATAATAGGACTTGCTTTCAACAACCTTCTAGCCACATTAAGCAACAGCTCTCAGGAGAGTTTGTACCTCGTATGGAACAGCCAATTTCTTATATTCCAATGGACAGGCGACAGGCGCTGTATCGAGGCGAGAAGCTGCCCGATCCGGCTCATGGCTCAGCGCTGTTTGCTGATATATCTGGTTTTACTCCATTAACAGAGCGATTGGTGCAAGATTTGGGGCCGCAGCGAGGCGCTGAGGAAGTAACAAAACACCTGAATCGCGTTTACGATGGGTTGGTGGATGAGCTACATCGCTACGGCGGCAGCGTGATAAGTTTTAGCGGCGATGCCATTACCTGTTGGCTGGAGGGGGACAATGGTTTTCGGGCAACCTCCTGTGCTCTGGCGATGCAGGCGGTGATGCAGCAGGCACAGACTATCCGCATTCCCTCCGGCGAAATAACCCTGGCGATGAAAACGGCCGTTGTCACCGGCACGGCCAGACGCTTTCTCATTGGTAACCCACGGGTTCAGCTGATTGATGTATTGGCCGGTAAGCTGCTGGATCGCCTGATTAGTGCCGAACACGAAGCACAAAAGGGAGAGGTCATTCTGGATGATGTCACCATTGACAATTTGGGCGCTCGCGTTGAAATAAAGGCGTGGCGACAAAACCCGCTCACTGGCGATCATTTTGGTGTGGTAGCCCGGCTAGAAAATATGAGCATTCCCGCCTATTGGCCTCCCATTCCGGCCGATGCTTTGGACGAGACAATTACCCGGCGCTGGCTGCTGCCCCCCGTTTTCCGGCGCTTGCAGGAAGGCGGCGGCGAGTTTTTGGCCGAATTGCGCCCGGTTGTGGCCCTCTTTGTCAGTTTTTCCGGCATTGATTATGACGCCGACGAGGAAGCAGAGACCAAGTTGGACACATTTGTGCAAAACGTGCAGGAAATATTGTCCCGGTACGACAGCAACTTGCTCCAGCTGACCATTGGTGACAAAGGCAGCTCGCTCTATGTGGCCTTTGGCGCGCCATTTGCCCATGAAGATGATTCAATTCGCGCTATCTCTGTGGCCTTAGAGCTGCAAGAACTGGCTGACCGGCTGCCGTATATTTCACCTTTGCAGATTGGGATTTGCCAGGGGCGTTTGCGGTCTGGGGCATATGGCGGCACGATGCGCCGGACATATGGGGCGTTGGGGGATTCGGTGAATACGGCCGCTCGTCTGATGCAAGCGGCCGTTCCTGGCCAGATTCTGGTGGCTGAAGCCACTATGCAACAAACCAGGGAAAAATTTTCCTGGGAGCAGCTGCCCCCAATCACCGTCAAAGGCAAAGCAGAGCCATTGAGCGTTTATGCCGTGGCTCGGCGACGGGTGCAAACAACCATTCGCCTGCAAGAGCCGCAGTACGCCTTGCCTATGGTGGGGCGGGCTGCTGAACAGACCCAGATTCAAGAAAAGATTGCCGAAGTTAAAGCAGGCGAAGGCCAGGTTGTAACCATTAGCGGGGAAGCTGGCATTGGCAAATCGCGGTTAGTGGCGCAAATAATTCGCCTGGCGGGCGAGCAGGAATTTTTGAGCTTGGGCGGTGAATGCCAATCTTATGGCACCAACACCAGCTATTTGGTTTGGCAGAGAATTTGGCAAGATTTCTTTGCGCTGAGTCCAGAAATGACGGCCGAAGAACAAATTGAACACATTGGCACGCAGCTACAAGGGTTTAATCCGGCGCTGCTGCCCCGCCTGCCGCTGCTTGGCGCTGTTTTGCGCCTGGCCATTCCTGATAACGAGCTGACGCAAACTTTTGATGCCCAGCTGCGCAAGGTGTCGCTAGAATCTTTGTTGGTGGAATGTTTACGGGCGCGGGCGGAGGAGACGGCCGTTTTCATGGTGCTAGAAGATTGCCATTGGCTCGATCCGCTGTCCTTTGATCTGCTGGAGGTTGTTGCCCGTGCAATTGCCGACCGTCCCATTTTAATTGTGCTGGCCGTGCGCTCTCCAGACGCAAACCGGGTGCAGTCGGCCGCTTTCCGCCACATTCCAAACTTCACCGAAATTAAGCTCAACGAATTTACGCCAGAAGAAGCCGAGCATTTGATGTCGCTGAAAATGGAGCAGCTAACGCAGGCTAAAATCAAAATTCCACGATTGCTGCGTGACAAGATTACCGAACGGGCCGCTGGCAACCCGTTTTACATTGAAGAGCTTTTGAACTACTTGCAGAGCCAGTCTGCCATTGCGGGCCAAATTCTGCAGGATTTGGATTTGCCAACCAGCCTGCACAGCCTGATTTTGAGTCGTATTGACCAGCTAACCGAAAGCCAGCGAAACACGATCAAGGTAGCTAGCGTCATCGGTCGTTTGTTTCGGGCGGCCATGCTGTGGGGAGCGTATCCGCCTTTGGGTGGGCCACAGCAGGTGAAGGCTGATCTGGAGGCGTTGGAGCAGCTTGATCTAACCCCGCAGGATACGCCAGAACCGGAGCTGACCTATCTGTTTAAAAATGTGGTGACGCAGGAGGTGGCTTACGAGAGCCTGCCATTTGCCACTCGTGCCATGCTTCACGATTTAATTGGACAATATATTGAACTCAATTATTCTGGAATGTTGTCGCAATATGTGGGTTTGTTGGCATACCATTACGGCCGTTCCGATAATGAAGTTAAAAAACGAGAATATTTGCTCCGAGCGGGCGAAGTGGCGCAGGCTGAATATGCCAATGAAGCGGCAATTGAATATTTTCGGCGCGTGCTGCCCTTGCTGCCAGAGCCAGACCGCGCAGCAGTTATGCGCAAATTGGGCAATGTTTTGGAGCTGCTTGGCCAATGGGATGAAGCCAGCGATTTGTACATCCAGGCGTTGCAGCTTGCTCGGAAGCACCAAAATCAGCAGGAAGAAGCGTGGTGCGAGGCGGCTCAGGCAGAGCTGCTGCGCAAGCGTGGCCGCTACGAAGAGGCGACCAAGCATTTAGAAGCCGCCCGCATGACCTTTGAAAAGCTAGAAGATGAATCTGGCGTGGCCCAGGCGTATCATTCAGCCGGAACTCTGGCAGCCCAGCAAGGGCAATATGAAAATGCAAAAACGCTGTACGAGCAAAGCCTGGCGCTGCGCCAAGAGCTGGATCAGCCTGCCATGATTGCTGCATTGTTAAGCAATCTGGCCATCATTGCCCGGTTTCAGGGTGATTTGTCGGAATCACGTCGTTTGAATGAGCAGGCGCTTGAAATTCGGCGGCAGGTTGGCGACCGGCGAACCATTGCCAATTCGTTGAATAATTTGGGCAATGCCGTGCGGAATTTGGGCGATCTGGCCAAAGCGCGCAGCCATTTGGAGGAGGCGTTGCAGCTTCAGCGTGAAGTAGGCGACCGGTGGGCCATTGCTAATTCGTTGAACAATTTGGGCAATGTTGTCCGCGATCAGTCGGATTTTGAGGCGGCCCATCAATTTTATGTGGAAAGCCTGACAATTAATCACGAATTTGGCGACCGGCGGGCCATTGCTTATGTGCTGGAGGATATGGCGGCTCTGGCAGCGCTGCAAAATGAAGCCAGCCGCGCTTTGCAGTTGGTGGGGGCCGCTAAAACTTTGCGCAAAGAGATTGGTACGCCGCTTTCGGCCGTAGAGAAGGCGCAGCTAGACGGCCGTTTAACGGCTGTTCTTGACCATGAAGAGGCAGATGCCTATCTTGAAGCGGGGCAGCAGCGGTCTTTGACTGAGGCCATTGCCTTTGCCCTGAGCTGATAATTTGGTTGGGCAGCCATCAACTTGCGGGGCGCAGCCAAATGGTAAAGGTGCTGCCCGCATTCTCCACGCTTTCTATGGAAATACGCCCCCGATGTCTTTCCATGATTTCTCGGCAAATGGCTAACCCTAGCCCGGTGCCTGGTATGTTGCCTTCCTGGCTAGCTTTCCCCCGGTAGAATCGCTCAAAAAGATGAACTTTTTCTTCTTCTGAGACACCTGGCCCGGTATCCGTGACGCTGGCGGTTATCCACATTTCATCGTCCGATACGGCCGTTCCCGTGCTTATCGTTATGCCGCCGGTGGCGGTGTAGTTGATGGAATTGGCAAGGAGGTTGGTTAGCACTTGAAAAAGCAGCTGTTCGTCGGCCATCACAAAAGGAATATCTTGCGCTGGCGCAAAATCTAGCGTGAGTCCTTTTTTGGCGGCAAGCTCGCCGCGGTCTATGAGTAGATTGCTAATCAGCAGGTTCAGATCCGCAGGGGCCAGATTCGCTACTTTTTGGCCTAAATCTAAACTTGAAACGTCTAAAACGTCCTCAACCATCATTTGCAGACGATCTGTTTCCCGGTTAAGAATATTAACGTACTGCTCCCAATTTTGTGTTCGTCCACGAGCTAGTAGCCCCAAATATAATTTGATAACCGTGAGTGGGGTGCGCAATTCATGATTAATGTTGCTCACCAATTGAGATTTTAACTTGTCGGCGGCCTGTGCCCGTTCCATGGCAATTTGCAATTCGGCCGTGCGGGTGGCCACCTCAGCTTCTAGCCGCTCGGCATATCGCTGTTGGGCCTCATAAAGTTGGGCATTTTTTATGGCGACCGCAATGTTGTTGGCCAGTGTCGAGACATCCCGCACATGATCCTGATTAAACGCATTCGGCTCGGTCGTGAAGAAACAGGCCACGCCCAGTAAATCGTCTTCATAAATGACGGGCACAAAAAGGGCGGAACGAACCGTTTTATCGACCGCCAACCAGCGTGGGTCTTTGGCGGTTTCTGGGATGATGAGCGGCTCGTGGGTTTGCCCTACCAGTCCTACCAGGCCTCTTTCTTCACCCAGTTTAAATATGAGTTCCTTTTGCAAAAGGGTAAAGGTTTCTTTGGTGTAGCCAACTGCTTCCAGGAGCAAAAATTGCTGAGATTGTTCATCGAAGACAAAGTAGTTGGCATAGGCATAGCCTAACGCTTCTACGACGGTTTGCAGTGAGTGGAATACCAATTCGCGCAGGGGCATGACAACAGATAGGTTGCTGCTGGCCCAATATAGCACTTTAAGATGGCGGTTCGCTTGCTCAAGCTGGCTCATTTTGTCTTCCAGCTTTTGGATAAGCCGCTCGTTATAATTCTTAAGAAAGATTGGCTCATCTTTATCTTGCGCGGTGGGTTGGCGCACACGGCCGTTTCCCACTTCTGCCAAAACTTCATTAATGATCGCGACTAATTCTTCTGGCTCTGCTGGTTTTAATATGAACCGGGCTGCCCCCAGTTCGAGGGCAAATGCTTCATCTTTGGGGTCTGTGTAGGTGGCGGTATAAAAAATAAAGGGGATGGCCTGCAACTGCTCATCCTGCATCCAGGCGCGACAAAGGCTAAAACCGTCCATGACCGGCATCAAAATATCGCTAATAATCAGGTTTGGTGGATTGGTCTTCGCTTTTTGGAGGGCTTCTCGGCCATTTACGGCCGTTTCCACAGCAAAACCATGACCCCTCAAAAGGGCTTGCAGCATGTACAGATTTTGCTTCTCGTCATCAACGATCAAGAAACGCATCAAATAACCCGTCCCATAAACATCTATTTGTGTGGTAGGTGGACTTCTACTTCAGCCAAAAACGTATCAGGATTGATCGGTTTTTCAATATAGCCGATGCAGCCTGCTGCCAAAACCCGTTCCCGATCTCCAACCATGGCATAAGAGGTCACGGCCACAATGGGCACATTTTCCAGCTCCGGGTTTGTTTTTAACCGTCTGGCCACTAAATAGCCATCCATTCCGGGCAGCTGAATGTCCAGGAGAATGAGCGCGGGCTTGACAGCAATCGCTTTGGCAATCCCTTGATGGCCGTCAGTTGCCTGTATCACCTCATACCCATTTGCTTCTAGAATATAAGTTTCCAGGTATAGGTTTTGTTCATTGTCTTCAATAATCAGAATTTTTTGTTTCATATCTCTATTTAGGCACAAATCACAGACATACATTTGAAAGAACGAGCAATGTTTCTCATGATTTGCTCAAGTAAAAGCCAAAAATATTATGAAAAAGAAAGCTCTTAGATACTATTCTATTGCTAAGGGAAGGGCAAAGGTGAACGTGCTTCCCCGGCCCCATTCACTCTCTACGTTGATTGTACCACCAAGTAAGTTTACCAATTTTTGGCAGATGGACAGGCCTAAACCTGTGCCATCGGCCGTTCGATCCAGGCCCGTTTCAATCTGGGAAAAGGGACGGAACAATCTGCCAATATCTTCTTTTTTAATGCCAATGCCACTGTCGGAGACGCGGGAGACGATACGGCCGTCTGCCACCCAACACTTAATTTCCACATGTCCCTGCTCAGTAAATTTAATGGCGTTGTTGACTAAGTTGATGAGAATTTGTTCCACCCGCCGCTGGTCGCTGTTTATGAAGCCCACGTCTGGATTAATATCCACTCGCAGCAATAAGCCCTTTTTGTCCGCCTGTACCTGGGTCATTTGGGCCACCTTTTGAACCAGCAAGTGCATATCAAACGGATGGTGGGATACTTCAAATTGACCCGCCTCAATTTTGGAAATGTCCAACACATCGTTGATCAACGCCAGCAGGTGGCGGGCACTGCCCTGCACCATGCCCAATTGCTTGGCCTGTTCTGAGTTAAGCGTTCCGGGCAGCTGTTGCAGCAGAATGCCTGTAAAGCCAATAATTGAGTTTAGCGGCGTGCGCAGTTCGTGGGACATGGTGGCCAAAAATGCTGATTTCAACCGATCGGCATCTTCGGCCCGCTCTTTGGCTACGGCTAATTCGGCCGTACGCTCGGCCACACGATTTTCCAAATTGATAGCATGTTGCTGAATTTGCTCATATAGCCGATTTTGATGTAAAGCAATGGCCAACTGATTGGCCACATCACTGGCTATTTCTTGATGTTCAGCGGAGAAAAAGTCTGGTTTTTTATCAAAAAGCGAAAACAAACCGATTAGCTCATCTTTGGCCAAAAGGGGCACGTGCAAGCTTGAGCGAATGCCCTTTTTGATCAGTTGCTCAGTAACTGCCGGAGCAACGCTGTTATGGCGAACGCTTAGATCAGGAATGATGATCGATTGCCTGCCTTTGAAGTTTTCAATCATCTGCGCGCGCAATACCGGGACTCGCTGGCCTGTACGCAAAATCGGGTCTGCATCGTTGTCGAGAACCGTTACGACCACATGCTCGCTTTCGGACTCGAACAGTGAGATGCTAATCCTGGTGCAAGTTATCAGTTGCTGTATGCCTTGCAGAACTGACTGGATAATGTCGCTGGTGGAACGGGCACCAATGATGTTCCGGTCAATCTGGCGCAGAATGGTGAGACGTTTGTTGTAGTGCTGAAATGCTATTTCAGCTTTTTTGCGGCTGGTTATGTCCTGGAATGTTCCTCTAACCTTAACCACCCGCTCCTCGCGTTTGATGGGCAGGCCAATGGTTCTTACCCACTTTGGCTCCCCTTTGGCCGTAACCAGCTCTAACTCTAAATCATAAGGTTCGCCCTTGGCGATGGCCTGAGCAACTGACGTTTCGATTTTTGTACGCGACTCAGGCTTATAGAAGCTCAGGCCAATTTCAACATTGGTCGAACTCTCAGGGTCTAGCCCATGAATCCGAGCTGTTTCGCTAGACCAGGTTCCCTTGAGCGTCGTTGGGTCAAATTCCCACGCGCCAATTTTGGCAATCTGGCTCATCTCGGTTAAAAGGTCTTCGCTTTCTCGTATTTTTTCTTCGGCTTGCTTGCGTTCCGTAATATCCACATGCGAACCAAGCATACGGCTGGGTTTCCCCTCTTCATCGTACAGCAGTGAAGCCTGGGCTAAAATCCAGCGATACGTTCCATTTCTGTGACGAAACCGGAATTCCAAGTTGTAATCTTGCCAGGGAGAGGCAAGGTAATTGTTGATTGTTTGTGTCGCACGCTCCTGGTCATCTGGATGGACACGGATCAGCCATTCATTAAATTCATTGTCGATTTCATGGTTTTCGTAGCCAATTTGGCGCTTCCATTCTGGTGAAAAATAAATCTGATTTGTGGCTAAATTCCAATCCCAGAGGCCGACATTGGCTGCCTGAACGGCTAACCGTAAATGTTCTTCCGCCTGCCGAAATTGCTTTTCGCTGTCTTGCAGCGCTTGCTCAATGGCGGATTGCTCAGATTCGGAATGGGATTGGGCTTCGTGTTTGGCCTGTTCTGCTCGTGCGGTCAGGATTTGTAGGCCCGTTGCCAGGCTCCTGGCTAACTCGGTTAGTAAGCCATTTTCTAGTTCTGATAGGGTGGTGGCTACGGCCGTTTGTAGGTTTAGCGCGTATGGGGTTTCTCCATTGATGACAATGGGGAACGTGAAGGAAGGCCCCTGCCCTTTTTCATCACCAGCCTGGGCGATGGGGGTGGCCCGCTGTACCATTTCTTTGCCAAGCTGTACCCAAGCCAGCTGGTATCCCCCAGTTTCCACCGCAATCCGGCAAATATCACGGAATAGCGAGATAATGTCGGGCGCTTGAATGATTGCCCTGGTGCATTCGCCAAACATGCGTACGGCGCGATCCGTGTGCTCGGCTGGCCGTACAACATTTTTGGCCTTTTCCTCAATTGGGTTAGATTGGAATTTATCCTTTGGCGCTCTCCCCTTCATTACTCATCATCCTCTTCCGCTACAACTATCGATTACGAACCTGAAAAATATATTCTACCGCTTTAAGCAGCGACAGTAAATAAAACTGTATTGACGATGCGATGCTGCAACAGTATACTTGCAAGTCGTTACGCATTTCGGGGCGTAGCTCAGCTTGGTAGAGCGCTCGGTTTGGGTCCGAGAGGTCGTCGGTTCAAATCCGGCCGCCCCGACAAGAGGGTATTCAGTAAACAGTAATCAGTTTTCTACATCAAATTTGAAATACCGCTTTACTGAATACTGATCACTGACCAACTGATTACCAACACGCGGCAGTGGTGTAGGGGTAACACAATAGCCTTCCAAGCTCTTGTCACGGGTTCGAATCCCGTCTGCCGCTCTTTGACAGTAAACAGTGACCAGTTTAACTAATTACTGATGACTGTAAACTGATTACTGAAATCGGGCCTGTAGCTCAATGGCAGAGCAGTCGGCTCATAACCGATCGGTTTCAGGTTCGAATCCTGGCAGGCCCATTTTCTTCATTCATTCTCCAATTGTTGCTTCACCTAATGGAATCCAACTGGTAACGGCCGTAATCCGTTCATCCAAGATAGGCAGCGGTCGGTTGGTAAAGGCATCGTAAAGCCGCAAAATGCCGCCGACGGTTTGCCCTGGCGTGGCAGCGTTGTCCACAAAAAGAATCGGCGCACCTGGGGCTGGCTTATCGCTTTGGCAAAAGCCGTTGAAGCTGGCTGGTTCCGTGCGTGAGGGGAAAATGACAGTTCGGGGGGATTGTACCCGCGACCCCTGTATCCATTTAAGCGTAGGAATGCCGCCCATGGCCGGAATGCCATCCACCAGATCGCACCAGGCCCAGGTGAAGTTATCCGGCTCATACCCCACCAGCCGAGTAGAAACCACATAGTCGCGCAATTGGGGACGGCCGTTTATAAACCGCATCGGCAAAGTCATTTTTTCTCCGGAGAAAGCGTCGTTTGGCTGCCTAAAGCGCGTTCCCTAGCCAAACAATGCCCTGGCCAAGCGGCACATAGTGTGCTTCGGCTGGTGGCTCAGGAACCTGCCAGGATTGGTTGGGCATCCCCCAAATTGCCAGCATTCCATCCATCTCTGGCCCTTCTGCGACATCAAAAGTTGTGGTGAAATAGCCTCCATTGGTTTGAAAATGGAGATAGAGGCGAGTTTGGTTGGGTAACGTTTTATCCCAATCGTACCCAACGAGCGCCTGGGAGTCTGGGCTGGCCAGGATGGGGCGGTAAAGTGGGTTTTGCGTGGCGGGCGGCAGGCTGGCTAAATTCACCCTAAGCGTGCCAATTTCTGAAAAATCTGGGCCGCTGCCCAGCCGCAGCGAGAACTCCCCTGGCCCTTGGCGCGGCGTCAGGCGGAATTGGGTGAGGGTGATACCTTCTGGCTGGGGAACAGCCTGCACATCGGCCTGGGCCACAATGCTGCCGGTTTCATCCAGCAGATGCACAAAAAATGGTGTGGTTGCCGCGCCTTGCCAGGCCAGCGTCAGGCGGGCTTCCAGGCCGATTTCCACGTCGTTTTGCTCAAGCGCATAACCAAGAACTTGTACACCATCGCCAAAAGTGAGTGAGAGCGGCGTGAAGCTGGCGGGCAGTTCGGTGCGTGGCGTTTGGCGGAACAGCAGCGCTTCGCCCAATGGATCGGCGGATGGCAGGGCAGTGTAGGCGGTTTCGTCCACATAGGTGGCGATGACGGAACGGCCGTTTCTCAACCCTTCCTCAATTTCACTCACCCACGTCTGGCTGTACACCCCTTCGCCGGGCGCAACGTATTCAATGGTGACGTCGGGTCGCTCATTTTCTACAGATTGCAAATACCACAGCGGCGTGGCCCAATGCCAGTTAGCCAAAATCAGGCTGTCTGGCGGGGCGTTATCTAGAATCGTTTGGGCGTAATCACGGGCATCTTCGTTGTGGTGCAGCCAACGGAAGCTGGGCCAATGCTGCCAACCCTGAATGAGGGCGGCGGTGAGCAGAACGGCCGTTCCCAACAAAGCCAATCCGCGCCACGAATCGGGACGCTGCGATACAAAATCGCGCAAAAAGCCGCAGGCCAGCCCCACGCCAATGGCCACGGGCAGGTAGGCGGGCAGCATGTATTCCACCGTTTGCGGGGCGCGGTAGGTGGCGGTTACCAAGGTGTGCAGGGCAAAAGAGCCGCCCAGCAGCAGCCCCAGCCGCCAATTGCGCCGCAGCAGCCAGACCAACCCCAGCAGCGCACCCGCCAGCAGCCAGGGCGAAAATTGAAAGGTCAGCACGTTGGCCATCACCTGAAGCCTGGGCCAAAGCACAACTGGCTGCACAAAATAGAAAAAATCTCCCTGAAAACCGAGCGCCAGGAAGTGGTTCAAAAAGCCGGAAAGGGTATCAAGCCCATCGCTGGCTCCAGGCACATCTGCGCCAGCACGTAAGGGCAAGTAGATTAGGGGCAAAAGTCCCAAAAGCGCGGCCAGGAACGGCCGTTTCCAGCGTGCCGGTGTCCTAAAAAATTGTGGATCAATAAACAGCAAGCTTAGCCCAAACACAAGCCCCATGATGGCCAGCGACAGGTGGTGGGTAAAGCCAAAACTGAGGGCGGCAGCCAGTAAAACAAGATAGCGATCCGTTTGCGCTTTTTCTTGCTGATGGCGAATGAGGGCAAAGATGGCCAGCGCGGCGAAAAATGCCGTCAGGCTGCGGATGTTGGCGGTGGTGGCCTGTGCCCAAAAGGTGGTTGCGGTTCCCAGGCTAAGAACGGCCGTTCCTGCGGCAAAATGACGGTTGGTCAGGCGAAATACCGTCAGGTAAACCAGACCCAGCGTGGCTGTACTGGTGAATAGCGATAAGAGATTGATTTTATAAGCGGCCGTTGCGGCCAAAGGCAGCCAGGTCATCAATTTGCTGAGCAGGGTGTAGAGAGGAAAACCGGGCGGATGGGCCACCCCCAACGTCGCCCCCACCAGCTGGAACTCGCCATTGTCGGCGGGCAGCAGGCCGGGGGCTAAGGTGAAAAGGTAGAGCAGCCCAAACAGCACAAGGCAGCCGAAAATGCCGAGTTTGAGGGCGTGCTGTGCAGGAATCATCTGGCGGGATGGGGAGAATTGTTGGATTAAAACGGCCGTTACCAATATGCCAACAACCACCGCTGCCTGAGGGTAGGGCTGAGGATAAAAAACATAGCCAAACAGCAGCAGCAAAGGCCAGGTTTGCCGCAGCGCATGTTGGCGTAAGCAAAAAAAAGCCAGAGCCGTCAGTCCGCCACTTAACAGAACGGCCGTTACCAGGCTGGTTCCGTAATGAACAGCCCACTGCTCACTGAGCACACGACCCGCGAACAGGCCCAGAGCAAGCGGGGCAGACATAGAGACAACATCATTTTTGGGGTTTGGCCACATACAGGGGATTATAGCGTGGAAGTAGCCATCGTCACCCTGCCTGGTGCAAACTTAAAACGACCTGGCCCAGACCCAGGATGACAAATAAATTGTAAAGCGTTCGAGCTACTGCTCGGCCTGTCGAGGATACATCTCTTGAACAGGTTCTGATGCTTCCCAATCCTCGTAACTTTCAGATATGCCTTCTTCCTGGCTTAATCGGGATGATAGCATCAGAGCTGCAACGACTAAAATTGAAGCGAGGATGCTCAATATTAGCCAAATGATTATGAAAGTCTTCATACGGCTCTTCTTCCAATTTGTTGCATTTTCTTCCTATTTTGCTGCGAGGTGCTTCTGATTGTATCCTATTTTTTATAAAAAATGGCCAATAATCTAAGAATTACTCATTTTGGCCCGGCCTCAAGCAATGACAAGACCTTGCACTCAATGTTATACTTGCCTGCAAAGTTTGAAAGAATAAAGTATAAACACGCGTACCATGACCGAATCCACAACCCGATCTCCCATCGAAGACCTAACTAATCCGTCGCCAACTCGGAAGCAGGCCAAACGGTATATCGCCGAGCGGTATGAAGTGGTGAATACCCTGGAAGGTGGCATGGGGATTGTTTATCTCTGCCGCGATCATTTCACGTCAGAACTGGTTGCTCTCAAAACCTTCAAGCCTGAATATTTATCTCACCGGGCAGCCCGCGATCTTTTTTTGCGGGAGGGGACAATGTGGGTGGAAATCGGCCGTCACCCCAATGTGGTGCAGGCGTATCGGGTTGAGCGCGTAGGAGACGGCCGTGAGGTTTACCTGGTGCTGGAATGGATTGTTCAGCCACAGGATAAACAATCGCCCTCGCTGCGTTCCTGGCTGAAAAAAGGCAAACCCTTGCCAGTGGAACAGGCTATCTTGCTTGCCCTGCATGTGGCCCGCGGGATGCGGTTTGCCACCCAAAAAATTGCGGGCCTGGTACACCGCGATCTTAAACCAGAGAACATTCTTATTGGCTATGATGGCGTGGCGCGGGTCACGGATTTTGGCCTGGCCAGCACCTTGTCTGGCCATAGCCCCGGTTCTACCGTTGGTACCTTGGAAAACAGCCGGGAGAATATTGGCCGAACGCAGTTAACGCAGGGTGTGGCGGGCACGCCGCTTTACATGGCACCGGAGCAATGGGCTCATAAAGGGTTGGATGCGCGAGCAGATATTTATGCCCTGGGCTGTATTGTGTACGAAATGGTGACTGGCCAGTTTGCCGCAGTGGGGGAAACACGGGAAGAATTACGGGAAGCGCATTTGGACGGCCGTATCCAACCCCTCGATCCCAAACTGCCCTTGCCGCTGCGCCAGTTTATCAAGCGTGCCATGTCCATTCCCAAAGAGCAGCGCTACCGTGACTGGGCCGAAACTGAAAAAACGCTGGCGTCAGTTTATACCCAGGTCACCAAGCAGCCATCACCGCCAGAGTGGGATGGAGCCGAAGAAACCCCCGATGAGCGGCGCGCCGCAGGCAACTCCTACAACACCATGGGATTGTCCTATTTGGACATTGGCAAGCTGGATGTGGCCGTCATGTATTTTGAGCAGGCTGTAAACGTAGCCCGCGCTGAATCTTTGCGCGAGCTGGAAGGCAAAGGCTTGGGCAATTTGGGATTGGCCTATGCCGCTTTGGGCTATATCGAGCGGGCCATTGAGTTCCATGAAGAACATTTAGCCATTGCCCGTGAATTGGGCGACCGGGCTGAAGAAGGCCGTTCGCAAGGGCATTTGGGCCTGGTTTATCGCCAAAAAGGTGAGCCAGAGCGGGCCGTGCGGTTTCATGAACGTGAGCTGCAAATTTTTCAGCGCCTGGCAAATCGTTACAAAGAAGCTGAGGCGCTGCACAATTTGGGCGAAACCTATCGCGAACTGGGAGACGCGCCTCAGGCAGAAGATTATTTCAAACAATCGTTGGCCATTGCGCGTGATATTGGTGACCGCACGCGGGTAGAACGCATCCTAAACAGCATGGGCAAAGTGTTCCTGGATTCTGGCGATTATAAAGAAGCGGCCCAGCTTTTTAAGCAGACGCTGGTAATTGCCCGGCAAATTGGGGATCGTGTTGGGGAAGGCGAAGTGCTGGGCAATTTAGGTGAGCTGTATCAGGCGTCTGGTTTTACGGAAAGGGCCATTGAATATTACACCTACGCCCTGACCATCTCGCAAGAGAGTAATGACCGGCGCAAAATGATTAAAAATATGCTGCGGCTGGGCGATTTATACCTGATCCAGGGAGAAATAGAGGAAGCGTTGACCCATTATGAACATGGTTTGCTGGCCGCTCAAGAAATTACCGACCAGGTGCAGGAGCTGGCCGCGTTTGCCAAGTTGGGCGAGGCGTATGACGTTCAGGGAAACTACACAGAATCGGGCCGGATGTATAAACGGGCGTTGCTGTTGGCACGTGAGCGGAATAATCGCAGCATGGAGCAGCGGATGCTCACTAAGCTGGCCAAGGCGTATGAGCTTTGGGGGGATTTTAGCCGGGCGGTGACTTATCTGGAGCAAAGCCTGGCGATGGTGGAATCTGAGGCGGACGTTGCGGCGCAAAGCTGGCACTGGCAAGAATTGGCTCAATTGTTTCGCAAGCTGAATCAGGTTCGCCCGGCAATGGAGGGGTTTGAGACGGCTCTGAAGCTGGCTCGTTCAGTTGCGGATGTTAAGGGTGAGGTGGAGATTTTAACGGAATTAGGGGATCTATCGCGGCTGGCTGGGGACCAGACGCAAGCGATGGAATATTACAAGCAGGCGTTGGAGCTGGCGCAGGAGCATGAACTTGTGCTGCAAGAGGCGGTTATTTTTAGCGGCATGGGGCTTTGTTATCACGAGATGGGCAAAAAGCGCCAGGCGGTGCGGGAATTGGAGCACGGTTTGGAGTTGGCGAAGAAGGCGCGGAGCAGCCGGGCAGTGGCCGATGTGAGCTACCGCCTGGCGTTGGTGCAGTGTAAATACGGCCGTTGGGATAAAGCAGAACCGCACGCACAAATGGCCCACCGGCTGTACGGCCGTATTGGCGAGGCTGTCATGCTGGAACGGTGCGAGGGGATTCTTAGCCGCATTCAACAAAACAAGGGGAAATCGACGGGCTTCTTCCAAAACCTGTTGGAATCGTAGGCAGGCCAGCTAATCAGGTAAGGTATTGTTGGCCGCTTACTTAGTTGTGGAACACCGACCGCAAATTGGGGACCAGGTCTGTGGCCGTTTCAAAACGCTCCCGAACGTTGAACAACAAATATAAACCTGCTTCACGCGGCGAGGCGTGTTTGGCGCTGGCCACGCGCAGTTGCTGCCGATTTACCAGCTTGTACCCGCCGTTGCAATCAATATGCCCGGTCACCAACACAGATTGCTGCGTATAGCCATCGGACAGCGCTTTCAGCATGGTTCTTAGCAAAACCTGGTAGCTGTTGCTGCCATACTCTTTTTCATTGCGAGAGAACATAGCTGGCCAAAGCAGCTCAAAATCCTCATCAGACATGGCCAGGGTGCCCACCAGAAAATCATCGTAGCGGGGATCGTCCAGGCCGGTAACGGCGAACCATTTGCGGGCCATTTCGTTGTAGGTACGGCCGTGCATTTTGCGCATGGCGGTGATGAGCGACGGCCGTTCTTCCTGCGTAATTTGGGCACGGGTGCGCGTTAACACTTCCTGATGCGAGAAGTTGAACAGTCGCTCAATGCCATTTGTTTCCCCAAGCGCGGTGCTGGCCCCGGCATGGCAAACAGAAACACCCCCCGGAGTCCGTACGTAAAAGGGCAGGCTGTCAAAAAAAGCGACAATCTTTTCGCGGTGTTCCCCCATAGCAAACTCAAAACGAGGCGTAAACAACTCGTCGCCCTTTTGCAAGGTTATGCTGTAAATGTGGGGCAGTTCATGGTTGCCTAAGACACAGACCAGGCTGTCGCCCAATTCTTTTTTTAGCTCAATAATGTCTAAGATAATTTCTAGCGATTTGTCCTGGCTGGCGGGCGCACTGGCGTGAATTAAGTCCCCGTCTAGAATGAGAATATCGGCCTGGCCCAGTTCGCGCAGCTGGAAAAAGGTGTCACGATACTGCCGGTAGGCGTCCCAATCGCCATGCAAATCCGTCACAACCATTGCCTGACCTTCTGTGAGGTCTACAATGCGCTGCCATTTTTTGTTTGCTTCACTCAAAAGATACTCCCTATACTGGTCTGTCGGGATTTTATCACAACCCTGAATCATTTCCCCGGAAATTACCCTTTAGATCAGGGTAATTGGGTATTCCCTAGGGCTTGGTTGTTCTAGAGACAACTAAGCCTTATTGGTGACGTTGTTTTAGCTCGGCACGAATGTCATCCCAGGTGAGGTCGCGTGAGACTAACAAAACCAGGAGATGATAAACAAGATCGGCCGTTTCTTCCACAATGCGCTGGTTGCCCTGGCCTTTGGCTGCCAGAATGATTTCTACCGCTTCCTCACCTATCTTTTTAACAATTTCATCCTCCCCTTGGGCCAGCAAGGAGGCGGTGTAACTGCCAGTTGTAGGATTCGCTTTGCGATCTTGCAGGGTGGCAAATAGTTGGTCAATAAAATCACTCATGTGCTTGCTCTCTTTTGGTTTGGACCCCGATATAGCCTTTTTTATCTGGCCTGAGGCAAATTGCCTGGCGCTGCCGCCGGGCCACTCAAAAAGTCGGCTGTGGCCAGGACGCAAAGCGCGGTGCCCAGCGCGTCGTCATTTTGTAAAATTAGACGGGCCTCAGGTGGAATGGTCACATATTTTTTAAGTTAGTTTTGGATGGCGGAACGGCCGTTACCCATCGTCGCCTTTATAACTTGGTACTGTTAATGGGTCAAACAATTTCTGAAGCGGAACGCCGAGTTACACGGAGGAGGCACTGAGGATCACAAAGAAAAAGGAAATCTCTAATCTCTAGTCTCCAATCTCCAATCTCTTAAAAAAGCAGCTAGCTGCCCCGGTGTGGCAGGCTGGCCCAGCAGGGTCTACTTGCAGCAGCAGGGTATCGCCGTCACAGTCCACGCGGATTTCGGTGACGCGCTGCACGTTGCCGGAGGTGCCGCCCTTGTGCCACAGCTCCTGGCGGCTGCGGCTCCAAAAGTGGGCCTCACCGGTTTGCAGGGTCAGTGCCAGTGCCTCGGCGTTCATCCAGGCGACCATGAGGATTTCGCGGGTAGTGTGGTGTTGGAGAACGGCCGTAATCAACCCCTTCTCATCAAACGTCAAATTTTCCATTAACATAAGGTTTGGATAATTATTTTTAGCAGAGACACTGTATTATCAGCAATGGCTGTGGGATTTTTCCCTGTATTTGTTGCCATAAACGCAGCCAGGTTCAGTTTTGGTATCCAAGCCAAATAAGCAGATGTGCTTGGATCGGCACCACCGTGCTCAGCAAGCAAGTGACTATGAACTTGTGATAGAAACCAGCCAACCCCAATCCCACCGACTGCTGCTGATTCAGTGTATCGAGACAACGAGAGTGGAGCAATCATTTGGTACATCTCCCTTAGCGAATTTTGCGAAAGGGGAAACGATGAATTTATCTTGTGGGGATTTGTTAGAAAATTAAGAAATCCCTTCATGTCATTTGTTGATGCCCACAAAGCCACAAAAGTCGCTCTAGTCCCTGAAATGCTGCCCGGAGGAGTTGAAACTTATCACAAAGCTGAATCTTTCTGTTAACAAGGATAATTTATGAAAAGCCACTGTGTTTTTGAGCCATATTGGTGCCTAGTTCTTCATCCTGCAAATTTCATTTTCAAAAATCGAACAATTTGCTCAGGCCATTCTGATTTAAGTTGAACAATTCAATACGCTTCTTTTTCCGAGGAGTCAATTTAATCTTCTTGCGATAAAATGGTGTTTTTCAACCAATCTTGCATGTAAAAATCGATGCATCAAGGGTAAACTTTCTGTGCGAAGACTTGGTGTTGGCTATGTTTTTCAGATGAGTCACTTTATTAATTTCATAACTGATGAATAGGCTTCCAACTCACGGAGCAATAAATAGTAATATCTGAAAATATACAGGATGAATGGTAGTGAGCGACTTTCTTTGATCAATTCCTCCATAATGAGCCCAAATGGTCTCCTGATGGAGAAAACGGAATTGTCTATTAAATCTAGCGTATCACTGCTTAAATTTGCCATTTTCTTTACTCGTTAATTATCTGATTTGATTTTTATCCTGATAAAAGACTTGTGCTGAGTTATTGCCTTATGGGAATGTTTTGCTGTGCCAGATAATCTTTCACTTCGGCGATGGTGAGCTGTTTGTAGTGGAAGAGAGACGCGGCCAAAGCTGCATCTGCGCCACCTTCGGTGAGAGCCTGGGCAAAGTGGGGCAGGGTGCCCGCGCCGCCGGAGGCGATGACGGGGATGTTGACCGCGTCGGCAATGGCGCGGGTAAGTTCAATGTCGTACCCCTCTTGCGTGCCGTCGCCGTCCATGCTGGTGAGCAAAATTTCGCCCGCGCCGCGTCGCTCGGCTTCTTTGGCCCAGGCCACGGCGTCCAGCCCGGTGGGGGTGCGGCCGCCGGAAACGTAGACTTCCCACTTAGAGATTGGAGATTGGAGATTAGAGATTGGTTCGCTTTTTAATCTCCGATCTCCAGTCTCCAATCTCCTCTTCGCATCAATCGCCACCACAATCGCCTGGCTGCCAAACGCTTCTGCCCCTTGGCTGATGATGTCCGGGTTGCGTACGGCGGCGGAGTTGACGCTGATTTTGTCGGCTCCGGCACGGAGGATGCCGCGCATGTCTTCCACGGTGCGGATGCCGCCGCCGATGGTGAAGGGGATGAACACCTGGTCGGCTACGGCGCGGGCCAGCTCCATGACGGTTTTACGCGCTTCGTGGGTGGCGGTGATGTCTAGAAAGACGAGCTCGTCGGCTCCGGCTTCGTCGTACAGTTTTGCCTGCTCCACGGGATCGCCTGCGTCGCGCAGCTCTACAAAGTTGATGCCTTTGACCACACGGCCGTCTTTCACGTCTAAGCAGGGGATGATGCGCTTGGCTAACATGAGGCTGCTCCCTTTAAGCGGCGGTAACTGATTCGAGCGCTTCCTCTAAATCCAAACGGCCGTCATAAATGGCCCGCCCGGTAATAACGCCCACCAGGCCATGCTCTGCCTGGTCGCGGCAGCGGCGAATATCTTCCATCGAGGCCACGCCGCCAGAGGCAATCACTTGCAGGCCAGTTACCTGGCTTAGCTGCACCGTCGCCTGGACATCAACGCCACCCAGCACGCCATCTCGCCCAATGTCGGTGTAGACGATGGTCTTTACGCCGCGCTCTTTCATTGCTTTGCCTAAATCGACGGGATTTACGGCCGTATCCTTCAGCCAGCCGCGCGTTTTTACACGGCCGTTTCGGGCGTCGATACCCACAATAATTTTGTTTTTACCAAACTTGGCAATAGCCTCACTCACAATTTTTGGCTTTTCAATCGCAACGGTGCCAAGAATGACCCGTTTGGCTCCGGCGTCGATGGCGCGGGCAACGTCCTCCAGGGAGCGGATGCCGCCGCCAAATTGGACCTTGGCATCTAGCTGGGCAATGGCGGGCAGGGCGGCCCAATTGGCTGCACCGGCTTCATCAAACGCGCCGTCCAGATTCACCACATGGAGCCATTTGGCCCCGGCATCAATCCAGCGTTGGGCCGTTTTTACAGGATTGGTACTAAAAACAGTTTCTGTGTCAGGATCGCCATGCTCCAGCCGCACGATACGGCCGTTACGCAAATCAATTGCAGGGAATATAGTGAACTTACTCAAGTGTTACCTCTTGGAATGAGGTAATTGGGAAATTGAGTCAGTACGTAATTGCATGTTTGCTCAATTACCCAATGACCTAATTGCCTAATTACAATTTTTCAACAAAATTTTTCAGGATGGTCAGCCCCACGCTTTGGCTCTTTTCGGGGTGGAACTGCAAACCATAGATATTATCCTTAGCCACCACAGATGCAAAGGGAAAACCATAATCAGTCCAGGCGAGAACGGCCGTTGCCTCCACCGGATCGCAGTAGTAAGAATGGACAAAATAAGCGTAGTCGCCCGTTTGCACATCCTCTAGCAGCGGATTCTCCCAGGCGGGTTCCAGTTGGTTCCAGCCCATGTGGGGGATTTTTAGAGATTGGAGATTGGAGATTGGAGACTGGGCTTCATTAGCCATTAACCGTTTACCAGTTACCATTTGCAATTTTTCTGGAAAACGCACCACTTTCCCCGCCATTAAATCTAGCCCTTGGTGAATGCCCATTTCGTGGCCCTCGGTAAACATGAGCTGCATTCCCACGCAAATGCCCAAAAAGGGCACACCATGCTGCACGGTTTCCTGGATGGCTTCGGGCAAATTGTGCCGCCGCAGCCCAGCCATGCCAGAGCCAAACGCGCCAACACCGGGCAGCACCAGCTTATCGGCGCGGCGCACCACCTCTGGATCATCCGTCAGATGCACCTCGGCCCCGATGTGTTCAAACGCTTTCTGCGCAGAGCGAATGTTGCTCGCGCCGTAGTCGATCATGGTGATTTTGGTCATAGTTGATCAGTTTTCAGTATTCAGTGAGTCAGTATTCAGTAACGCTTTCTAACTGATTACCGATTACTGACTACTCGGTTAAAGTTCCCTTCGTCGAGGCCACATCCGCCCGCCTTGGATCAATGGACACGGCCGTTTGCAAAGCCCGCGCAAATGCCTTGAATAAAGCTTCGGCCTGATGATGATCGTTACGGCCGTATTCAATCCGGGCGTGCAGGTTCATTTTGGCGTGAATGGCCACCGACTCGAAGAAATGCTGCACCAAATCGGTGGGCATCTGGCCGATGGTTGGTGTGTGCCAGGTGCCGTGAAAGACGGTGTACGGCCGTCCGCCCAGATCAATGGCCACAAAGCCCAGCGCCTCATCCATTGGCACGTAGGCGTGCGCCGTGCGGACGATGCCCTTGCGGTCGCCCAGCGCCTGGTTGAGGGCTTGCCCGAAAACAATGCCCACGTCCTCAATGGTGTGGTGCGTGTCGATGTGCAGGTCACCTTTGGCCTGCACCGTTAAATCGAACAGGCCGTGGACGGAAACGGCCGTGAGCATGTGGTCAAAAAAGCCAACGGCCGTGTTAATGGTATGCTGCCCACTACCATCTAAATTTATTGAAATGGAAATATCAGTTTCACTGGTTTGGCGTTGAATACTTGCTGTGCGTGTCATCTTGAGTTGCTTTTTAGAATAATTATACAAAGGAACGAAGACAGGAAGGTACGAAAAGGATTTGTTTTACCTTTATTCTTTGTTCCTCCCGTCCCTTTGTTTCTTCGCATAAAAAATTATCGTCCTAACCGATGCAATTCGGCGATCAATCGATCTGTTTCCTCCGGCCGACCGGCGCTGATGCGGATGCAGTTGTCCACGCCGGGCTTGTTGAAATAGCGCACCAGAATGCCTTCTTTTTCCAAATCAAGTTTGAGCGCCTGCGCGTTGCGGCCAACGACCCGGCATAAAATAAAGTTTGAACGGCTGGGGAGTGGGTTCAGGTAGCTAATTGTACCCAATTCTGCCAAAAGACGCTCCCTTTCGGCCACCAAAAGCTGTACTTTTTCATGCAGCCACTGCTGATCCTCTAATGAAGCCAGCGCTGCCAGCGAAGCCGCCACGTTGATGTTGTACGGCTGCTTGATTTTCCACAGGTGCGGCAGCAGCCATTCCGGGAATGCGCCATACCCCACGCGCAGCCCAGCCAGCCCGGCCAGCTTGCTAAACGTCCGCAGCACCGCCAAATTGTCGTAGTCCAGCGTCCAATGAATCCGGCTGGAATTTTTAACCGCGGAGGACGCGGAGATCGCGGAGTTTTTTTCTTCTTTTTCTCCGCGTCCTCCGCGCTCTCCGCGGTGAGAAAAATCAAAATCGACGTACGCCTCGTCCAGCACAACGAGCAGGGGCAGGTTGAGCAGGCGGCGCAGGTCGTCGTCACTGATGGTGCTGCCGTCTGGGTTGTTGGGGGAGCAGAGGAAGAGAATTTTAGCGGTGGGATTTTTGGCAACGGCCGTTTCAATTCCCGCCACATCCAAACTGAAATCCTCGTTACGCCACACCTGCACGTATTGGCCGCTGTTAACGGCCGTACTAAACGGATACATGCCAAACGACGGCGGACAATCAATCACCACGTCCCCCGGCGAGAGCACCACGCGCAGCACCAAATCGATCAATTCATCGGCCCCCATGCCCGCCAGCAGCCGCTCCCTGGGCATTTGCACGTACTTGCTCAGGGCATCCCGCAGTTCGTTGGATTCGGGGTCGGGGTAGATGTGGAAGAAACGGCCGTTGTGCAGCGCCTCTAAAGCCTTCGGCGATGGCCCATACGGATTCTCGTTGGCATCCAGCTTCACAATCTCCTCCGGTGCCCGCCCCAACCGCGCCGACAACACTTCAAACGGCACAATCGGGATGTAAGGTTCCATCTCGGCAATGTCTGGTCGTATGAATTTATGGGTCATGGTTGTTTCCTTTATTTAACCGCGGAGAGCGCGGAGGACGCAGAGATTTATGTTTTAGAGATTGAGGGCTACGCGCTTGATGCCACCTGCTTTTAGGCGTCGCACATTGAAATTTAGCAACAAACCAAGTTTTAGATTTGCCAACTTTAGGTAAGACATAAGCTGTGCTTGATGAATGGCTTCAAACTGTTTGACTGCTTTCAATTCCACAACGACGAGATTTTCTACAATGAAATCGGCTCGATAAGCGGTTTCTACTGGCAGTTGCTTGTAGACTAGAGGAACGACTTTTTCGCGCTTGAACTGTATGCCACGCAGCGACAATTCGTGCGCCAGACAGGCTTGATATGCTGATTCTAGTAAACCTGGCCCAAGATGCTTATGCACTTCAATGGCTGCGCCTATGATCTTGCCCGTAATTTCATCTTCTACTCGCAATGGCTCTCTCATTTCTTATTCCTCCGCGCCTCTCCGCGCTCTCCGCGGTTAATTTTATCCGATTCTTTTTCGGGCGGCGTTGGCGTGGGCATCGAGGGCTTCGGCCTGGGCGATGCGGGCGGCGGCGCGGCTGAGTTGGGCAGAGGTGGCGTCATCAAGCTGGACGATGCTGCTGATCTTGACAAAATCGGATACGTTGAGCGGGGAGGCGAAGCGGGCGGTGCCGTTGGTGGGCATGACGTGGCTGGGGCCAGCGATATAATCGCCCAGCACTTCAAAGCTGCGTTCGCCGATGAACAAGCCACCGGCGTTGGGAATTTTGTCTACGTAGGCGGCCGGATTTTGGGTGGCGATGCAGGTGTGCTCGGCGGCAAAATCGCTGGCGAGCTGGCACGCTTCGTCTAAATCAGCCGTTTTCACAATGCCGCCCCGGTTGGCCAACGAAATGGCAATCACCTCGCTGCGGCTCAATTCTTCCATTTGGCGGGCAATTTCTACCTGCACCGCTTCGGCAAATGGCTGGGAAGGGGTGAAGAGGATGGCGGTGGCCAGCACGTCGTGTTCGGCCTGGGCCAGCATGTCGGCGGCAACCCAGGCGGGATCGGCCGTTTCGTCAGCGACGACCACGGTTTCGGTGGGGCCGTACAGGCCGTCGATGCCCACAATGCCGTACACCTGCCGTTTGGCCAGGGTGGTGAACAGGTTGCCTGGCCCCACAATTTTATCTACCCGCGGGACGCTTTCACTGCCGAAGGCCAGAGCAGCCACGGCCTGCGCCCCGCCCAAGGTGTAGATGGTGTCGATGCCAGCAATGGCGGCGGCGGCCAAAATCACGTCGGGGATACGGCCGTTCCCCCTTCCCGGTGGCGTGGCTACCACAATCTCCGGCACGCCCGCCACCTGTGCCGGAATGACGGACATGAGCAGTGAAGATGGCAGTGGGGCTGTGCCACCAGGCACATAAACCCCCACCCGCTGAATGGGCGTCACGCGCTGGCCCACAATGCCGCCCATCTCGCTGGTTTGCCAGTTGGGCAGCGGCTGCCGCTGATGAAAATCGCGAATGCGGCTGGCGGCCAGTTCGAGGGCATCGTTTAGGTCAGGGGGAATGCGTGTGATGGCGGCTTCAATTTCTTGCTTAGCCACTCGCAAACTCGCCACTCGCACCCCGTCCAACGTTTCCGTCCAGTGGTGCAGGGCAGCATCCCCTCTTTGGCGCACATCTTGGAGAATGGTGGTTACGGCCGTTTCTGGCGTGGCTCCCTCACCAAACATCGCATTCAAGCTGGCTTGCAGCGCAGGTGGTACATCCGGCTCTAGCGACGTTTCTCGCCGCAGGATTGATTTTTGGGCTTCTAGAACTGTGTAAATGTTTATCATGGTTTTTGGGGGAGTAAAAAGTGAAAAGTGAAAAGTAAAAAGTGGCCACTTATCACTTTTTACTTTTTACTTTTCACTTTCCAAAGCGGTTAGCATGGCGCGGTACCGCTCCGGTTCCTCTTCAAAAATGTACGTGCAGGGCGAGACAACCACGCCGCTGCCGCCAATAGCGCGAAGTTCAGTGATGGCCTGAAACAGACTGGGCTTTTGCACCACAATATTGACGGCAAACCAGTTTGGTTCTGTTGGCGTGTGGTGGCGGGCCACCACGGGGGCGATGGTGGGGCCACGCAGCCCGCGCAAATGGGGCTGCCCCAGCATTTTTTTGGCAATATTTTCTGGGGATTTGCCCCGCACATTGGTGGTGACCAAAAACGAGTTTTCTGCCCGTAAATGGGCCTCGATGTATTCGATGAGTTGGCGGGCAACGGTAAGCACATCGGGGCGCGTTTTTAGCGCCATTTTGTTGGCGATGAGGCAGGCTTGCGAGCGTAAAATGAGGCCATCTTCAATGGTGCGCAGATGGTTATCGCGCAGGGTGATGCCGGAGGAAACGAGATCGGAGATGACGTCGGCATAGCCAATGGTGGGGGCGATTTCCAGGGTGCCTTCAACGCTGATCAGCTTGACGGGCTTGACGCCGTGCTGGTCTAAAAATGCGCCAGTTATTTTGGGGAATTTGGTGGCAACGCGCAGGGAACGGCCGTCTTCACCCAGTTGATTAGACCATGCCGCCAAGTCTGCCATGGTGTACACCGGCGTGGCCTCCGGGACGGCCAGGTTGAGGGTGCAGGGGCCAAACCCAAGCGTGTCGTGCAGCATGAGGATGGATTGAGAACGGCCGTGTGCCTTTTCTTCTAAAATATCCAGACCAGTAATGCCAAAATCAATGCTACCCTGGCGTACCCCTGTCACAATATCGCCAGGACGCTGAAACATGACGGTTAGCTGGGGCAGGCTGGGAATGGTAGCCTCATATTGCCTGGGATTTGGCCGGAAAATTTTGAGGCCGCACGCTTCTAAAAAATCGAAGGCGTCTTTGTGCAAAGCGCCTTTACTGGGGAGGGCAAGTCGAATATCTGTTCTTAACATCTTTACTCCTTGGGTTTGGTTCATTGTGAAGGCCGATTGTTTCACTTGCCATTACGAAATGAATGAAAATAAAAACACCCTCCTCTGGCTTGAGGAGGGTGCTCATTGCAACCCTAAAATAAGTGAATTTACCTCAACCCAGCGGGGCCCATTGCCAGCTTGTACGGTGCGAATGATGCTGTGGGTAAATAGGGAGGGCGTTCATGGTGCCAAAAGTCTAGCACAACCGACAAACTATGCAATTAGTTTCGATAAATCTGGCTTTTTGGTGGA
This sequence comes from Ardenticatenaceae bacterium, assembly GCA_020634495.1. Next base: position 79,606 of record JACKBR010000010.1, read on the forward strand.
TTTTTGTAAGGTTACGGTTTAGTGATGAGGAAAGGCACCCAAAAATTGACTTTTTAGCTATTCATTTTTCTCCAGATTAGCATGTACAATGTGGGTTGAGCAAGCGATAATAAGCTTGTTTATGAATGCCGGGAAGAGAGATCGTTTGTTTGCTAACGGCCGTTTAAGGTCTGTTTAACAATTTGTAATCAGAATAGCTTTCTCCTCTTTCAGATGTGTATAATGTGCGAAAATATCTTACTTTTTTTAGGTAGGTTGAACCGTGTCTAATCCTGGAACTCTTGTTTACAATTCAGCCGTTGAAGATTTTAAGCGAGCAAGGCGCTCAGCCGCTGTGCAGCAGATGATGGCTCGTTTAACAGGCAAATCGGCTGATTTATTGGCGTATGATGATGTTTGTCAGTACGTCAAATCTTCAGAAGGAATCAAGCAAGGCGTACGTGAAATTTCACTGGACGCAATTGTGGGCAGCGTCGGGCGCTATCAAGATTTTACCCGTACGTTTTGGCCCAAAAATGACAGCGACGAGGAGCGTTGGGTGCGGGTGAAAACGGCCGTGCATGATATGGTTGGTATGCCGCCCATTGATGTTTATAAAGTGGGCGATGTCTATTTTGTCATCGATGGCAACCACCGGGTTTCTATTGCTCGGCAGCTTGGCAGCGACACGATCACGGCCCGGGTGACAGAAGTTGCTTTGCGCGTGCCGCTGTCGCCCGATGACAATCCCGATGAGCTGATTTGCAAGGCGCGTTACGCTGAATTTTTGGAGCAAACCAATTTGGATAATTTGCGCTCGGATGCCGATTTGATGATGACTTTTTGTGGGCAATATCATTTATTGCTGGACCAGATTGAAGCTCACGCGGCGCTGTTGGCCGAAAAGGGCGAGCCTGTTGATGCCGAAACGGCCGTTTGCCGTTGGTACGATGAGGTCTATTGGCCCGTGCAGCGGCATATCCAATCGCAGGGCATCATGCGGCTTTTTCCAGAGCGCACCAAGGCAGACATGTACGTGTTGCTCTCGGAACGGCAGGCGGAATTGGAATCTGCCCTGGGCTGGGAAATTGAGCCGGAAACGGCCGTTTCCCAATTAGCCAACGAGAAAAGCGAACGTGCCAAAGGCTTGGCCGGCTGGCTGCGCCAAACATTGGTGCCACCGGAACTTAGCGAAGGCCCCGCACCTGGCCGCTGGCGCGAATTTCAGAAGACACGGCAGCTGGGTCGCCTCTTTGCCGATTACCTGGTGTGTATTCGGGACAGCGAAGCTGATTGGCAGATGCTGGATGAGGTTGTGAAGCTGGCCCAGCGGGATGATGATCGTTTGCTGGGCCTGCACATTGTGCCCCGCGAGGCACAGCGCCACAGCCAACAGGTGAAACAAATTCGTGAACGGTTTTTGCAAACCTGTGAGGCGATGGGCGTGAGCGGCGAGTTTGCCGTGGAGGTAGGCCCAGTGGTGGAAACAATCATCAAACGGGCCGTCTTTGCCGATTTGGTGGTGCTCAATCTGGATAATCCGCCAGGGCCACAGCCGTTGGCCCGGCTGGGCAACCGCGTTAGCCAGCTTGTGCAGCGCTGCCCTCGCCCCATTTTGGCCATTCCTTGTGGGGCAGAGGCGGTCATGAACCGGGTGCTGTTGGCCTACGATGGCAGCCCAAAAGCGGAAGAAGCGCTCTTTGTGGCCACCTATCTGGCTACCCGTTGGCCGCTGTCGCTGACGATATTAACAGTGGAGACGGAATATACGTCGGCCGCAGCCTTGGAGCGGGCGCGGACATATTTATCGGAGCATGGTGTTTTGGATGTGACTTACGTGTTGCACAAGATGCCCATTGCTGAAGCTGTGCTGGAAACGGCCGTTGAATACGACATAGACTTTTTAATCATGGGCGGTTTTGGTTTTCGACCGATGATGCACTTTGTGCTAGGAAGCACCGTTGATGAGGTCTTGCGACGGTTTAATCATCCGATATTGATATGTCGGTGAAAGTTGTATTGGATTATGAGCAGTCAAAACAAGATTTATTACCAGGCAGCCCTGGAGGATTTTCAGCAGGCGCGGCGGCAAGCAGCAATGCAGCAGCTTTTGGCCCGCTTTACTGGTGAACAAACCGAGCTGCTTTCTTATGAAGATATTAGACAAAAGCTAAAAGTCACCAACATGCGGGAACGGGGTTTGCACGATATTCCCGTTGACAAAATTATTGGCAGCGTGGGCCGCTATAAAGATTTTACCCGCAGTTTTTTGCCCATCAGCGACAGCGGCGGGCAGCGCTGGGCCAGGGTAAAGGCGGCTATTTCAGATTTATCTGGCCTGCCGCCGATTGAGGTTTACCAGTTGGGCGACGCTTATTTTGTCATCGATGGCAACCATCGCGTTTCAATTGCTCGCCAGATAGAAAGCCCAACCATTTCTGCTTACGTTACGGAGGTCAAAACGCGGGTTCCTTTGACCGCTACTGATGACCCGAATGAGATCATTTGCAAAAGCCGCTACGCTGAATTTTTGGAACACACAAATTTAGATAAGCTGCGCCCCGAAGCAGATTTGCTGATGACCTTTTGTGCCCAATACTCCCAGCTTTTAAACCACATCGACGTGCATCGTTACTACATGGGTTTGGATTTTCAGCGAGACGTTTCTTATGAAGAGGCTGTGGGCCATTGGTACGACGAAGTTTACATGCCTGTGGTGCAAATGATTCGTGAGCAGGGCATTATGCGGGATTTTCCTGAGCGCACGGAAGCAGATATGTACGTTTTGCTGGCGGATCATCGCGCAGAGCTAGAAAATGCGCTGGGTTGGGATGTTGATACGGGCACGGCCGTTTCTGACATGAAGCGCAAGAAGAAACCGGGAGCAGCCTTGGCCCGGGTGATAGAAGCGGTGGTGCCAGACGAGCTGGAATCTGGCCCGGCCCCAGGCCAGTGGCGGCAGGAGCGGCTGGATCGGCGGAATCTGGATCGGCTGTTTGAAGAAACCCTGGTCGCCATTTCTGGCCAGCCAAAGGATTGGCGGGTGTTGGATCAGGCCATTATGATGATGCAGCGGGAAAACGGCCGTTTGCGGGGCATTTTTGTGCTTGATTCCAAAGATGAGCAGCAAGATGAGGCGGCCATTGAAGCGATTCGCGCTGAATTTCAGACCCGCACGGCTGAGGCTGGTGTGCAGGCAGATTTTAGCGTTGAGCAGGGTAACGTTGCCCGGCAAATCGTGTCCCGTGCGGCTTACTCAGACCTGGTCATGATGGCCCTCAACTGCCCGCCTGGCACGTCCATTTTGGAGCGACTTACGTCTGGCGTGCAGACAATTTTGCAGCGTACCCCGCGCCCGGTGATGGTTGTGCCAACGGCCGTATCTCCCTTGCAGCACGCTTTGCTGGCCTATGACGGCAGCCCAAAATCTGAAGAAGCTTTGTTTGTTGCCACCTATCTGGCCAGTCGCTGGCAAATTCAACTGACAGTGGCAACGATTAGCAGCGGCAGTAACGGAAAACTAGAAGCGGCCGAACGCATCTTGTCTCGCGCCAGAACCTATTTGAGCCTGGCGGGTGTCAGTGCCGACTATTTGGTGCAGGTGGGGCCAACAGCGGACACTTTGCTGGCTATGGCTGAAAAAGAAGGCGCAGATTTTATGATTATGGGTGGATTTGGCCGCAGTTCTATGCGGAGCCTGGTGCTGGGAAGCACGCTAAACCGCGTCTTGCTGGTGTATAAACAGCCCATTTTGATTTGTCGCTAATCTCTGATTCTGTTGCCCTTCGCTCAATTTTCCCCAAGCCTGCAACAAACATTCTTGCTAGAGAAAACAATTTCCGGGAAAATGCTGGGATGAATCCCTTTACCCGCTTTTTAAACCAATGGACAAAGAATCGATCCTTCACTGACTTTATTGCTCATTGGGATCGGCTAGAAAAGTTGGTCATTTTGGTTTACCGTGAAAAGCTGTCGCCCACGGCGGCCGAGCCAGAGTTTGCCCAGGTGTGGCTCTGGCTGCGGCAGCATTATGGAGAATGGGAGGGGGTGTTACGGCCGTATTGGCAGCAAACCAAAGCCGCTGGAGAACAAACCCAGGTTGATCCCTTTCAGCTTTTGCTAAATTTTGAAACCCCCGCCGCTATCTCCGGTGATTGGCGGGCTATGCAGCATTTGCCTGCCGCCCGCGAAGCCCTTAACCTGTTTTTGCGCGACCAGGCCAGCTAGCCAGCCTCTCTCTTCTCGCTCCTCGCCTAAAATATTGCATCTAATGGTAGAACCCATTAGAATGATGCTAATTACCGTGTGTTATGTTTAGTGCCCAATGGTCAATAATTACTGGAATTGGCGACGGGGCGCGAGACGGCCGTTCAAATCTAAGTAGTTGTGTAAACGTTTAAGTAAATCACGAAGAGTTGCTTAAACGCCTGAGCGCTTCTCCACTTAGCGGCGGCTCTGCAAAATATCCTCTAGGCGAAGGGTTCCATATGAAAGAAAAACAATCCTTTAATTTTATGATTGGCTTGCTGATTGGTGGATTGGTCGGCTTGCTGTTTTGGTATTGGCAAAAAAGCACGTCTGCTGAAGATGGGGCGTTGGCGCTGCTCGATAAATTGGCCGCTACCGAAAAACGGGTGCGCCAGTTGAAGAATGAGCTGGCGCAGGGTGGCCTAAAGCCAGACGCTTTGCGCACGATGCCTTTGCCCAGTCGGGGGGCAGAAGTGCCCTCCTTTTTATCCAACAAATCTGAAAGCGCAGATGATTTGATGCAGGTGAAGGGTGTGGGGGCTGTGTTTAACGGCCGTCTTCAACAATCAGGTATCGACAGCTTTGCCAAGCTCAAAGCGCTTTCGGCCGAAAAATTGGCCGACATTCTACAAATTCGTTTGGGGCGTGCCGAAAATATTCTGGCGGAAGCAAACAATTTTTAGGTAGCCAATATTCTAAGGTGGGTGTGGTATGACCGTTGAATTAATGCTGGCTGTGCTGGTGGGATTAGTCACTGGTGTGCTGATCGCTTTGTGGTGGGACAGTCAAACGTTGATGCGCCGTTTACAGGCGGCCCAGGCGGAGCGGCAAAGGGCGCAGGCCAGCCTGCAAAAGTTCCAAATCCAGCACACGGCCGTTGAGCAGCAGTTGAAGTTGACGCAAAAAGAGTTGACAACGGCCGTTGCTGAAAACACGCAGTTTGAAGATACCATTGCCCGGCAGCTCGCCGAAATTGAAGCTGGCCGGGAGCAGGTGCAGGTGAGCATCAAAGCCAACGATGCGCTAAAAGAGGAGTTACAGGCATTGCAGGATCGCCTGGAAGAGCTAGAAGGATTGCAGGTGCGGGCGGAGGAAAAAGCGGGTACGGCCGTTGCCGAAAATAATCGCCTGATTGGTGATGTGCAGCTGATGGAGGCAGAAATAGCTACTCTAGAGTCAAAAATAGAGCAGCTCACCCAGGCGGAAGCGCAGTCGCCGCCCAGGCTGCCAGACCTGGAGCAAAATGTTTTGGCCGCCCAGGCCCAACTTGCCGCCGTTGAAGCAGAACGAGACGCCGCCCAGACCCAGCTAGAGCAGGCGGAACTGGCATCTGCTGAGCAAAAAGCCCAGATAGATACACTAAAGCAGCAAGTTCAAGCGGCCGAAAAAGTAAAGCAAGAGCTGGCTGTGGCTCAAGAAAAATTGCAAACGGCCGATGTCCACATCCAAAAACTGCAAGACACCATGGATGATGTGAAGGTTAAAATGAATTACAGCGGCAAAAACCAGCTGCAACTCATTCGCGGCATTGGCCCCACCTACGCCCGCCGCCTCAACGAATTTGGCATCCAAACCTTCACCGATTTAGCTGAATGCCAGCCAGACCAAATTGCCAGCATCATCAAAAAGAAAGAGTGGCAGGCCGTTAATATTCAAGATTGGCTGGACGAAGCAAAAGCTTTAGCCGCCCGTCTTGGCCCAGATGGTTGAGAGAACCGCTCATGGAAAAGGTGAGACAAGCAGTTAAAACGCATGGCCCGACCTTTGTAAAAATCATCGTGGCCCTTTTGGTTTTATTGGTTTTTTACTGGGCCATTTTCCCCAGTCGCTCCCCAAATTGGACGGGCTTTGATAAGCATCCGGTTAGCCAAACTGAGGCTTTAGCCAAAACGTTATGGGATTGGTTGGACTTGCTGTTTGTCCCGCTTACTTTGGGTGTTGCTGGGTATTTGCTTACAAAAATCCAAAAAGATACTGAATCGGATATTGCCAATAAAAATCGCGACAAGGATTTAGAGATTGCGCGAGAGGGTAGGCGCCAGACTGCTTTTGAAAATTACCTGGATCGGATAAAGACCTTGTTGCTTGAGAAACAGCAACGATCCTCCGATGATCAAACCATTATCGATCCTCCTGAAAATCCCAATATAGAACTTGCCAACCCGCACCCTCACGCTCAATATTTTGCGGGAACTTTACTCTAAAAAGAAATCAGCTTGTCCTCCAGTTTTTACAAGAGGCTCAGTATTTTTCAGCCACCCTTCAGTTAACTTTTAACGGATCTGATTTGCCTGGCGTTCAACTTGCCAGTTCAAATCTAAAGATGGTAAAATTTTCTGGGGCTAATTTGAAAGAGGCTAATTTTCTAATGCTGACATGGAAGGGGCCGATTTGAGCAAAACAGATTTGCAGGGCGTTTGCTTTAGCGGCACTAATTTGCAAAAATGCAAATTTGGATTACGCCATTTTGCTAGAAACAAAACTGAGATTTAGAGATGTGGAGAATGATGAGTTTGAAGCGCAAATATTGCTGGCGCTTCCTTTGTTGAAGGTCGATTTACACGGATTTGACATGGGGGGGTTTGATTTAACCAAAACAAACTTTCTTTAGAATGCAATTATGCAGGCTGTAACTTTGAAGGTGCCATCTTCCATGAAAACTAATTTACGATTTACCGGATTTCATAGGGGAACGCTTCTGTATAACAAAAATTTACGAGGGCTGTTCTTTTTGGCGCAGACCTGACAAAAACAAATTTCGACAATGCTTCTTTGGAATATTGCGAAATGTTTGATGCCTTTTTGGATGATGCCACCTTGAATGATGCCACTTTAAATAATTCAAAACTGATTAATGCGAAAATGCGTCGAGCAAAATGTAAGGTTGCCAAATTTATAAGTGCAGATCTATCTAAGGCAGATTTATCTGATTCTGATTTTTCTGGTGCTACATTGGATAGTGCAAACCTTAGTAAAGCAACCCTATCAGGGGTGAATTTCACTGAAGCAAACTTAGTTGAAACAGATTTATCGGGCGCTAAACTGGATAAAGCGAATTTGTCTGGGGCCAATTTGTCCCAAGCCATTGTTTCTGAAGATAAGCTTAAATTAGCGATACTGGATGAAAATACTACGTTGCCTTCGGGTGACAAATTTACGGGCTGGGACTGATGTCTGAGCTTGAAATTTCTTTAGGGCGATTGGCTAACGAGCATTTGGTTCAGTTGCCTGCTGTGATTGTTGGTTATACTGCTGCTGAAAAATATGTTGTGGAGAAGGTGGAAACTGAGGCGGCAACGGCCGTAACCCTCAAACTTGTTCCCCTGCCAGCCCCTAAAACCATCACCTACGATCATTTGGATGAAGAAGAAATGGATCGCCTGGCTGCGATTGTGGCCGACGGTCTGTCTGTGGGCGCTTTTTGTGCGGGGCGGCTGGTGGGTGTGGCCATTGCCAGTGTGGAATCGTGGAATCACAGCCTGCGCGTTTGGGAATTTCACGTCGCGGAAGCGTTCCGCAGGCAGGGGCTTGGTCGGCAGTTGATGGCGCAAATGGTGGAAACGGCCGTTACCCAAAACCTGCGTGTCATCGTGTGCGAAACGCAAAGCAGCAACGTGCCTGCCATCCGGGCTTATCGCAAATTGGGCTTTGTGATCGACGCCATCGATTTGTCATTTTACAGCAACGAGGATGTGGAGAAAGAAAGCGTGGCTGTTTTTATGAAGCGGAAATTGTGATACGGCCGTTCAGCTCAATCTGAACTTGCTGCCCGGTCTGCATTTGGCCATACGCCTCTGGAGACAACACCAACACTGCTGGCGCTTTGTCATACATTTCATGAGCAACGGCCGCTCCCAAGGCAAGAATCCCATCCGTCTCTAAAGTAATAATGGCTGCTGGAGCCTTCTGCTGCTTTACCGCTTCTAGCAGGATGCTGCTGGCGCTGCTGGAGCCACGCCCTGATGGTAAAACCAGCACCCGATTGGTTACAATTTGCCCGGTTTGGGGATGTCGCCGGTCGATAATTTCGCCCGTTTCCGGGTTGAGTCCGCCCCACAAGCTGAGCGGTTCGGCCAAGACCAACGCCTCACCTGTGGCCCTGCCCTCGACCAAAACTTTTGCCCACAAGGTTAAAGAATTGTTCATTCTGCCCTCGCCAGCCATTCCGCCAGCTGCACGCGGCGCGAAGCCGCATTTGTTACCCGTGCATTGCCCCGCAGCAGGTGCCAGGTGCGGCGTGCATTCCGCCCAACGATCTTTTTTAGGTGGATGGGGTAGTAGAGCCAAATTTTTGGGGACGCCAACGGGACGCCGTACCGCCAGGAGAGGCGGCTGCGCGGTGGAATGATGGCGCTGAGGATGAACAGTGCCTTTTCTGGTAGCGACTTATTGTTTTTAAGCTGGGCGAAGTTGGGCGACAGTTCTTTGTTATTGCTGCGGCCCCAAAGCAGCTGCTGTTTGGCCAGGGCTGTAAGGTTTTCTGGCATTTGGGCTGGTTGTAATTGTGAAAGCACTTGGGGGGGAACGGCCGTTTCTGGCCAAAATTCCTGCACCAATTTCAGAGTCAAAAACACCCCCCGCCGCCACTTCCATTCAATCGCTTTTTCTACCAAGGCGTCCCAATCAAGCTCAGAATTTTTCTGGTGAATCAGCCAGGCGATGTCGCACAGGCTGCGCAAGTCGAAGGCAAATTGGTGATTGTAGGCGGCGTGCAGGGCCAAATGGAGCAGCTGCACATGGGCGGGAAAAACAGTTATTTCAACGCCAGCCAGGTGGGTGGTTACCCTTTTTTGCCAGAGCACCTCTGGGGAAATTGAGGTTGCTTTATGGGGATGGGCCACATTCCAATGGAGTTCGAGAGGGAAGTTGACGCCCCGCTTCACCAGGGCTGGCAAGTGGTAGATGTGTTGCTGCACAACCTCTACGGCGGCATTCCTTGTTTTTTGCCAACCGAGCGTGTGCAGCAGGGCAATGGTTTTTTGCACAGAATCAACAGGAACCAGCAAATCCAGGTCTCCGATGGTGCGCTGCCCGATGTGGTCATAAACGGCCGTTGCCAAATATGGCCCCTTTAGCAAAATCAGCGGAATGTTTGCCGCCTGCATTTTGTCAGCAATCAGGCGCAGTTCGCGGTAGATAGCCAGATTTTTAAGGGTGACTTGTTGGTATTTTTGCTGCATTTGGGTGAAGAGATGGGGAGGAACGGCCGTTTCAACCTGAAGCATTTGCAGCTGACCCAGCAGCAGCGTCACAACATGCTGCTGTTGAGCATACTGCACCAATGCCGCCCATTCAGCATCATTAAGCTGACTCAATTGATCGGCAGTAGCTGCCTGCGGCACAGGATTCAACGCTGCCAGAAGAGTCAGTTGCACCTCAGACGCCTCCAGGCTGTCTGCCCCGGTTAACTCCGGCACATTGTGCGGCGCTTCTTCGGCAAATGAAGAAATAACCGTGAATCGTTCGTGCCCCACTTCACCAGTAAGTATCATTGCCCCGCAGCGCAGCCAGGCGTGGGCTTGCAGCGATTGGCTGGCGTCTTTGGCTAAACCTAAATAGAGCGTACTGGGCAGGTGGCGGCGGCGCAGCATGGCTTTAGCGCTCATGGCTTGCGCCAGGCAAGCGCTCTCCCAGGGTGTGCGGCGAGCAATGGCCTGCACCGCCCAGCCCACCTTTTCTGCCGTTTGCTCGGCTGTGGGGAGCGCGGTTGATGCAGATTCATGGTGCAGCGTGCCTAACCTGGGCGCTATTCGTTGAAAAGGAACCAGCAGCAGCGCCAATCGACTCAAAGCCAGCCAAACGGCCGCTTCTAGCAGCAACCCTCGTTCTGTCCAGCTAAGTTGACGAATTTTACTCAGCCGCCTCGTCAACCACATGGATCATCTCCTCATTGAGCAGCTCATTCAAAAAGGCCAACACGTCGGTTTGGCATTGGGCCTGGTCAACTTCAAAATGGTTCATGAGCCTGCGACACAGGTCTTGAACTGAAACCGGCTGAGCGATGCCTTCCCAAATGTGGCTGCCAATCGCGTCTAACCCATAATAAATGCCTTTTTCCAGGCTCATCATTACCAATTCATCATCGATGGTTGAAGTTATAAAATCGTCAGAACGCTTGACGACCGTGTCTAAAGAAATAGCTGCCATATGCTTGCTCCCCGATGGCTAACTGGCTTGTTTTGGCATTGGGCTGATGGGATTCCTGTTGTTGTCCAGGTAGCCAAATCGTATTATTTGCGATATTTCATTCCATAAAATCTTGTTCAATCAGATCGGCCAGAGCGTGGGGAAGAAATGGTGTAGCCGGTCGGAAAACCCGTTTCATGTGAATCTGTTTCACGATAACGGCCGTTTGGCGAAAGTGATCTTTGTGATGATTCATCCTTGTCAGGGCCATTTTCTGCCACGTGTGATCCAAAAAGGCATTAAACTTGCGTGCCGCATGGAGCGGTTCAATGTGCGGTTTCGCTGTCTTGCTAACTGTCAAAGCGTACACTGCATTCAACTGCAATGGTTTGTGTTCTAACGAGGTCGTTACCGGAACAGAATATTTATCAAAATCCGGTTGAATGCGCTGCAAATTGTTGGTTGGCTTATTAAGCTGTTCAGCACTGTCTGCCCACAACTTTAGATGGGGAAACCCTGGGAAAACGACTGGTTGATTTGCTGGATTTAGCGCAATTGCCGCCAGGTCGTCTGTTAGCATGGTGTATCCGCGATCTAAGAAGGTGGCTAACAAAGTCGATTTGCCTGAGCCAGAGTGCCCAGTGAAAAGGACGGCACCTTTGGGGGTGCGGATGCCACTGGCGTGGAGGGGCAAAATACCTCTTTGGTGTAACAGCAAGGCAGCGGCTGTGCCCAACAGAAACAGGCGTATTCTTTTTTCGTCTGCATTGTTTTCTGGGACAATCGTGATGTGCTTGCCGCAATCTATCTGATAGCTGGCTACTTTTGGAAAGTAGAACAAGGCAGAATCTGGTTTGATTTGCAAGAAGGGTTCCACATCCAAAGCGCCGGTGAGGTGCGGCGTTTCTGTACCTAAATTCACGGTAACATCAACGGCCGTTTCTGAGCGCGGTAATGGACGACCCAGCTCTGGGCAAACAAAAGGCAGCGCCCAAACCAGGCCAAACGCATCATAAGATGGCATAGAAATATTTAGTCTATTTTTGTCCAGATAACTTAGCGTTACAGTGATGGGCGTGGCTCTTCACAAACAATACAGCTAAGCATGCCTAATATTTAAGGCCTGAAGGTAACCATATCGTCAGTGCTACCTGCGGTCATGGCGGTGTCCAGGCTCAGATTTAGTCGTTGCATCTGCGGGCGCTGCCAGGGACGACGGCCGTTTTGGGGCGACTGGTTGGGGTGTTCAGGCTGTTTTGGGGTTGACAACTCTTTGGCAACTTGTTTCATTTTTACCTCCACTCAGATTATGGATAAAAGTTAAGATTATGTTGAGTAGCTATTCGGAAGAAACATCGTACCGGACAGCAGCTTAAAGCCCATTAACCTATTTTTAGGTGAAGCTTCAAGCGCAAACTAATTATATCTATTTTTTCTCATTGTGGAAATCTTTGAGCAGAAATAGCCCAATGTTCAGGCCACGCAGGAGGGTGGTGACAGCTTGGCGTGTATTTTGAGGATTTAGTTCTTGCTGTAGCTGAGTCCACACCTCATTCATCTTCGCGAGGTTAATATATTTTGTGGCTTCTGATTGACCTAGCTGGGCCAGCAGGTTTTCTACCTCATCGCTCGACTGCAATAAACGTTGGCCAAGGTCGGCTGCCTGGCTGCCCCTTTGGGAGTTCAGGCGTACTTTTTCTGGCAGCAGCCCGGCCATTGCTGCCCGAATGAGCCAACGGTCTTCGCCATTTGGCCCCCTAAAAAAGCGATCAGGAATTGAAATAGTATAGTCCAGGATTCGTTTATCCAGGGTGGGATCGCGCACATCCAGGCCAAAACCAGCGCTCAGTTCTGCCCAGATTATTCCTAGTAATGCGCTTTCTGGCTTTAGAGAGGCAAAACGGCTGCCCCGTGGCGTGCGAACGGATTCTGATAAATCGTAGCCTATGCCAATTGAGTTTGATTGCAAGGTGGCCAGGTCTAGCCGTTTGGCAAAGTCGGGGTGGATTGCGGAGGCTCTCCAGTTATCCTTTTTCAAGCGACGATGGCGCAAAGCACGTAAGGCAAAAAGCGGCAGGTTCTGTTTGACGACTGCTTTCCACCCCTTGTCGTGCCACATTCGGCGCAGCGAGGTGAGGTGTGGCGCTCCCATCCAGCTGATTGTGGCGTTGCCGCCCTGCCCGGTGAGTAAGGTGCCAATGCCCTGCTGCTGTGCCGTTTGCAGCATATTGGCAATCCAGAAAAAGTTTGAGCTGGCATGGTCTGGTTCATTTCGGATTGCCAGGATGCGACGATTGCCTTCGATGGGGCTGATCTGGCTGGAAACAAGCAGGTGGTGATCAATGTTGGGGTAAAAGCTCGCGGTTGCCCCGGAAAACTCTGTCTCATCGCCGAACCAGTTGGGTTCTACTGTATTTTGCACATTAAACATGGGTACGGCCGTATAAGCAGTGAGCCGTTTGCCTGCCTGATGTAGCGTTCGGGCGGCCACGGCCGTTACCGCGCCAGAATCCAGACCGCCACTCAAGGTGACGCCCACTGGTTTGCTGCTGCGCAAGCGACAGTTGACCGCCTCTGTAAAAATTTCTAAGAAACCGGCAACATAATCTTCAAATGTGGGTAAATGCAGTTCTGGGGTATCCTCCAACCGCCAGTAGCGCCAGACGGCCGTCTTTTCCTGGGTGATGGTCATGGCGTGGGCCGAACAAAGTCGGAAAATGTCTAGGTCGATGCTGCGTTCTCCGTAGTGGGCTGACCAGGAGATGAGCACCTGGGCCAGGTACAATTCATTCAGGCGGCGAGGCACACCAAGCGCCAGCAGCGCTTCGCGGCTAGAGGCAAAAATGAATCGCATCTTGTCCTGGTAGTAGTAAATTGCCGTATTGCCCTGGTGGTCTCGCGCCAAAAAAAGGCGGCGCGTTTGGGGGTTCCAAATGGCAAAAGACCAATCACCCAACAAATGATCAGGGCAATCTTCGCCCCATTTTTCATAAGCCAGTTCGATGAGCTGGCTGTCGGTTGTTTGCTCGCGATCTGGATGGGGAATGTTGAACATCTGGCATAGCTCTGGGCGATTGTCCAGGCGGGCTTCGGCGGTAAGCAGCAGGCCGCTGGCGGTTGTTCGGGGCAGCTGCTCCAGATGGGCCTGCGGCGTGTTGTGCAGCATGAGCTGCCCCAAACCCACCGGGCCAGATTTTATTTGGGAACGGCCGTCTGGCCCCCAGTGCCCCATCGCTTCTGCCATCTTGCTTAAATCAGCGTCGTCAACCGGGGAGTTGTCCAAATGGAAGATGCCAAAAATGCCGCTCACGAATGACTCCATAAATTTTTATCACGCCAAACTTCGCCAATTGCTGCCGACCGCACGCATTCCTCCAAACTGCCAAAAACCACTTCCAGGCCGATGTTGCCAGGGGAGTAATGGGCAAATTTGCCAGAGTTGGTCATGAGGACGCCATGCCGCCGCACGATGGGGGTGACCACCACGCAGGTATCCACCACGACGCGAACGTTGACCGCTTTGAGCCGTCCCAGCCAGCCGCGTTGTTGCAGCGCTCCCAGCGCCAGGCGGTTGGTGCAAACGATAAAATCAACGTTGGGGTGGGGTGGATATTGTTCGACGAGCGGGAGAAGCTTTTCAAACTCAGCCAGGGAAAAGTGGGGGCTGCCCAGGGCGACAACTTCGATACGGCCGTCTGCCACCGTAGCCAATTTACCCAGCGTAGAGCGAATATCGTGCAGCGTTATCTGGCGTTCTGCGGTGGGCGGCTGATTTTGTAGGGCATCGGCCAGGGTGGCTGCTTCTGGTGTGACGCCCACGGCGTGGAACAGAGCCACCGCGCCAGAAGATGCCGCCGCTGCCCCCAGCGCTTTCAGCTGGTCTTCGCTGCTTTCTGGCGGCAGGCCCACGATAACGGGAATCTGGTTTTGGCTGTTGGCCCCCACAAAGTAGCCCAGCACCGGGAAAAAGACATCTTCGTGTAGCAAGTTTTGGGGGATGCCGCTCAAGTGGAAGACAATTTGTCCGCGCCTGTTCTGGGGCAGATGCAGCCCCACCGCAGGCGCGCGCCCGGTGAGTGCGGCACAAATGTCGATGAAATCGCCGTAGCGGTTGGTGCGTGCCCCCAGGACGGAATTTGCAAAAACGATGGCGTTACTTTCGGCCCAGGCAATCTGGGAACCGAAGGCGGGGCGGTGCATGGCCTGGTACGGAGTGCAGGTCCAGATGGGGGCGCAGCCCATTTGTTGGTACGCTTGCATGAGTTGGGTGGCGCGTTGGGCTAAATCGGCCGTACCTTGAAACTGTTCTGGGTGCATCAGGTCAATGGCCCCAACGTTGAGCGTGGTGGGCACGCGCACCTGAGCGCCGCCAGCCACGAGACGTTCGGCAAAATCCAGTCCAGATTGACCATGATATAAACAGCCATCAATGTGGGCGGATTCGATATCGAGCAGCTCGGTTGCGCCGTAGACATGGGCCATTGTGCTTAAAATTCGCATAGCCATTTTGGTGGCTTCGCCAAACTCACCGTTGAGCATGGCCTGATCTTGGGGGGAAAGGGTTAAAGTCATGGAGAGATTGGAGAGTGGAAATTGGAGGCGTTTAATCTCCAATCTCCAGTCTCTTTATAATTTGCTTTTTATCAGATTCTGCACGGCCGTTTCAAATCGTGTGTCTGGTGAAAAATCCAGGTGCAGGCGCTGCACGACGGCCGTTCGCGCTTTGAGATATGCTTGCAAAAGTTGATCCAGATGAACGGCCGTTCCTTTTGTGTCCTGGTTAAACTGGGCACGCAGCAGGGGCTGACGGGCCGGGTCTTCTGGTGGCAGGATGTGCAGCAAGGGCGGCAGGGTAAAGTGCAGCAGTTCCAAATAAATGGTGAACGGCTTGTCAGCATCGCCGCGCAGCAGCAGCCGGAAGGCATCCCACAGCATTACCCAAAAGCGTTCATCCAGGGCGGCCAGTTCGGCAGCGCTGAGGCGCGGCTGAGGCAGCAGGGCGCGGGCACAGGCGTCCTGGTACTGGTCGGCCCAGCCGTCGTGGTCTTTCAGGATGCGGATGTCGCGGTCCCACGGGTTTGGCTGTAGCTCGCTTTGCAGCTCGTAGCGGTAGTCGGCTTTGGTGCCGTTGCTGTAGAGGGCGATGTGGAAATACGGCCGTACATGCGCCGCATCAAACGACTTGGCAGGCACATACTGCATCACCGACTGAGCAAATTCGCGCCGCTGCCGCCAGGCCCGTTCGCGGGCAGCTTCGTCGGCAAACACCAGGGCCACATCCATGTCGGAATAGGGGTCATTTTGGCGACGGCCGTACGACCCCGCCAAAAAGCAGGCCACAATGTCCCCTTCGCTCATCACCCGCTGCTGCAACCGCACCAGCACACGTTCTTGTTCAAACATAAATTACACACTCCTGGCACAGATTATACCGAAGCGTAAGGATGGCGTGTAGGGAAGAGTTTATGGGCTGTCAGCTGGCGGATGGTGATGGCAATTTTGTATACTGTAATTGCCGTACACGCTGGGCGTTTTGTCCAAAGGTAAAAGGGAGTCATGAATGAAGCTGGATTTGAACAATTTTTAAAGAAAGCAGGTAAAAAACCTCATGTCATTGATGGATTGGTTCGTCAAGTTCTGGCAGCGGAAGCCTACTTTCAGGAACAACAGCAAGCCTCGTTAGCGGATGTTACCGCGCAGCAAATTCGGAATTACGGGGAAATCTTGTCCCACAAGGAGCGCAAAGCACGAATGCGTGGCCTCTCTCTTTATTTTAGCTTTAGTGGCCAGGCTGCTTTAGCCAAAGCCGCCAGCGATATTCGTGAGGCCGGAATTGCCAAGACCCGGCGCGGTTTTAAGCTCCGCAGCTTTCGCGGCGTTCAGGTAGATGCCGTGAAAAAGCTGGAAAGCTTGGGGATCGTCACCGTTGCTGATTTGCTGGCTGCTGGAAAAACGCCACAGGCTCGTAAGCATCTGGCGGAAGAGGCCGCCGTGTCATCTGACATCCTGTTGGAGTTGGTTAAACTCTCAGATTTGTCTCGATTGGGGGCGGTAAAAAGTGTTCGTGCTCGCCTTTATTACGATGCGGGCCTGGACACGCCTGACAAGTTTACAGAATGGGAACCAGAAGCGCTGCGCCAGATGCTGGTCAAATTTGTAGAAGCTACCAATTTTGACGGTATTGCCCCGCTGCCTAAAGAATTACGAAATGCAATTGCCAAAGCTCACAAATTGCCAAAGATTATTTCTTATTGAGGATAACGTCTGAACTGCCTGCGAGAGCTATATTTTGTATTTTGGAGGAAAAATGAACGAATTGCGGGTAAAAACGAATCAAATCGAAATGCAAATTCGAGAGTATGAACATGGAGGAGAAGCCATCATTTTCCTGCACTTTAGTGGGGCAAACTTAATGATGTGGCAGCGCGTCGTGCCAACTTTTCAAGATCGGTTTCGCCTCATCCTGGTAGATTTAAGAGGGCATGGCAAATCCGATAAGCCGGACAGCGGCTACCATATGGATGAGATGGCTCGTGATGTTGAGGGGATAATGCAGCAGCTCAACCTGGAAAGCGCTCATATTGTTGGCAGCTCGTTGGGCGCGGAAGTGGGGCTTAGCCTGGCGGCCAACTATCCAGAAAGGGTGCGTTCGCTTGTCTGTGATGGCGCGTTGAGCAGTGAATTTGGGCCTTATGGCACCTGGGAAGGCTCTGAGGCAGAATTTGAAGAGCATGTTGCCAGCCAGCTAGAAAGAATTCGTGACGCTCCCGAACTTTTCTTCCCCTCGATTGAGGCTTTTGTGGCGGATCGACGCCAGCTTTTTGAAAAGTATGATTGGTGGAATGAATGGCACGAAACGGCCGTTCGCTACGATGCGTACAAATTAGCCGAAGGTAAATATCGGAAAAGCTTTGGTAAAAAAGCCAACGAAAACTACATGAGCCACTATTTTTATTATCGCTTTGAAGAGTACTACCCAAAGGTGACCTGCCCTGTGTTGATGCTGGCTGAAAAAGAAGCCGACGATGCCCGCGAAATAGCAGCGATGGAAGGCCTTTGTCAATTAGCTGGGCGAGGGGAGATTGCCAAAATTAGCGGCTGGGCCCATCCTTATTGCTGGTTTTTGCAGCCGGAAGAGGCGAGTGAAGCCATTATCAACTTCCTTGGTCGGGTGGCTTCCGCCAGGGTCTGAAACGGCCGTTTCCCAACGATTAGTTTGGCTGTCGTAGCTGATGATTTGGCGTGATGAACTGCCGCTGGGTGAGCCAGGCAGCCGCCAGCCCGGTGAAGGCCGCTGCCCCGATGAGCATGTACATGACAATAATTTGCAGTTGAACCGCTTCTAGCGGCGATGCGCCAGCCAAAATCATGCCCGTCATTGCGCCGGGCAGCTGGATGAGCCCCACAGTTTTGGTGGTGTCGATGATGGGCGTCATGCCGCTTTGCAGGGCGATTTTTAAGTAAGGAGCCAGGGCCTGCCTGCCGGTGGCTCCCAGCGCCAGCGCCGCCTCAATTTCCGCCCGTCGCGCCTCAATTTCGTCCTGAATGCGGCGCATCACCAGGGTACACACGTTCATCGAGTTGCCAATTACCATGCCCGCGATGGGGATGGTTTGCTGGGCAGTGAATTGGAAAATGCCTAAACCAACCAGCAACCCAAGCGTGAGCAGCGCCCCAATGCTAATGGCGCTAAGAGCGACCCGGCGCGCATGAGGCACCCCGACGGCTCGCGTGCCGGAGGTGTGCCCGGCAATGGCCACCATCACGCCAATGATCAGCAAAATGGCTGCTGGATGATCGGCGGCAAAGATGAGATCGAGGGCAAAGCCGATGGCGATGAGCTGCACAAAGGCGCGGGCAGTGGCAATGAGCATTTGCCGTTCTAGATTGACCGCCTGCCAGCGGGAAATGAGGGCGGCAAACAGCACCAGGGCCAGGGCGGCCAGCACGCGGCTAATTTCAGTCAGGGCAAATGAGTCCATTACGAATTTTCCAACTCTCCGGCGGCGAATGAGGCAGTTAGATGTTCGCTGCCGGGTCTGAAAACGTGTTCGGGGGTGCCTTCGTCGGCGATACGGCCGTTCAGCAACAAGTAAATTCGGTCGGCCACCACCTTGGCCTCCGCCACATTGTGCGTGACCCACAGCACCGTCAGCCCCAGCGTGTCGCGCAGCCGCAAGATGGCCTGCTCGATGTGGCGCTGGGCGGCAGGGTCCAACGCGCTCGTCGGTTCATCCATCAGCAGCGTGTCTGGCTGGTTGGCCAGGGCACGCGCCAAGGAAACGCGCTGGGCCTCCCCGCCGGAAAGCTCGGTCACCGGGCGGTGAGCGTAGGTGGGCGGCAAATCGGCCAGGGTTAATAATTGTTCGATTGCTGTGGCTGAAACTGTATTTTGCCGCAAAGCTGGGCCATATTGGATGTTTTCGGCGACGGTGCCAGGAAAAAGGGCCGGTTTTTGAAACACCATGCCAACCTGGCAACGCAGGGCCAGCACATCAAGTTGGTGAATGTCCTGGCCGTTGTGGAAAATGGTTTTGGGGGGTGGTTCCGTCAGGCGGTTCAGGCAGCGCAGCAGGCTGCTTTTACCGCTGCCGCTAGGCCCAAGCAAGCAAACAATTTCGCCTGGTTGAATGTGGAGGCTGACGTCTGTGAGAATGGAACGGCCGTTTCGTTCCAATGACAGCGCACTAACCCAAAAGCGGGAATCTTTTTGCATGAGATTATTGTCCGCTAATCAGCAAAATGTGCGAAATCTGCGGATTAAATACCTGGATCAGGCAACAAAGCAGCCAAACGGCACCAGAATGAGGACTACGGCCGTACCCAGCGCCAACCCGGCCACGACCTGAGCGGGCGTATGTCTTTTGAGGAATAGTCGCACCCAGCAAACAGAACCCACCAAAGGAATGCCAACCAGCAGGCCAGTTGGCCAACCAAACACCAATCCCACCAGCACCGTGCTGGCAATTGCGCCAGTCGCGTGCAAACTGATGAGCCAAAAGTGGTTTATCACCGTGAGCGCGGTTAGTTCAATGACGTTGAACAGCGCCAGGCAGCGCAGCAGCTCTGGCCCGCCAAACCCGGCAATGAGGCCGTAGGCAATCCCGGCAAACAAAATGGCGGACAGGTAGGGGATGTTGCGTTCGCGGGTGTTGCTCATGTGCAGTTCGGCAATGCGGCCTGTCTTGAGCAGGTAAACGACCACCAAAATGGGGGCCAACGAGACGAGCAAACCGTAAACGGCCGCCCACAAGAAACCGGCCCAACCAGGCAGCGCATACAGGCCAAAAGCCAGGCCCACCACCGCAAACATCACTGGCGGGCTTACTACATTGGAGTAAATGCGAGCCGCTTTAACAAATCCGGTACGGTTTTTTTCCAGCAGATCGAGGGGGAGCTTTTTCATGAGAAGGGGTGACAAGGTGAACGGGTGACAAGGTGACAAGGTGATAGCCCATCACCCGTTCACCTGCGTTCTCAGAACGCAATCACCCGTTCACCCCTTCAAAATTAAGTGCCTTCTTGCCAGGAGTTCAGGTATTTCTCCTGACGTTGGGTGAGGGTATCGATGTTGACGCCCATGGCCTGGAGTTTGATTGCGGCAATGCGCTGATCGATCTCTTCGGGCACGGTGTAAACTTTGTTTTCCAGCTTGCCCTTGTTGTCGGCCAGGTATTTGGCGCTGAGGGCCTGTCCGGCAAAGCTCATGTCCATCACGGAGGCGGGATGGCCTTCGGCGGCGGCCAGGTTAATGAGGCGGCCTTCACCCAACAGATTGAGTTTACGGCCGTCTTTCATGGTGTACTGATCGACGAACGGCCGTACCCGTTTGGGTTCGCTCACAGCCATGTCTCGCAGGGCAGCCTTATTTACTTCCACATCAAAATGGCCAGAGTTGGCCAGCAGCGCCCCATCTTTCATCGCTTCAAAATGATGCTGATCAAACACGTGAATGTTGCCGGTGGCGCTAACAAAAATATCGCCAATAGGCGCAGCTTCCAGCATCGGCATCACGCGGAAACCGTCCATCACAGCTTCTAGCGCCTTTAGCGGATCAATTTCCGTCACGATGACGTTGCCACCCAGCCCACGGGCACGCATGGCAATGCCTCGGCTGCACCAGCCGTACCCGGCAACCACAACAGTTTTACCGGCAATCAGGTAGTTGGTAGCGCGCACAATACCGTCCATGGTGGATTGGCCGGTACCGTAGCGGTTGTCAAACAGATGTTTGGTCATGGCGTCGTTGACGGCCATCATGGGGAATTCTAGCGCACCGTCGGCGGCCATTGCTCGCAGGCGAATGATGCCAGTTGTGGTCTCTTCTGTGCCGCCAATCACGCCGTCCATCACATCGCGGCGCTCTTTGTGGATGGTGCTGGTCACGTCAGAGCCGTCATCCATGATGATGTTTGGCTTGTGGTCCAACACCGCCTGGATGTGTTTGTGGTAGGTGTCGTTGTCTTCGCCTTTGATGGCAAAAACGGGGATTTCGTAGTGGGAAACAAGCGAAGCGGCCACGTCGTCCTGGGTGCTCAGCGGGTTGCTGGCGCACAGCATCACGTCTGCGCCACCAGCCTGCAAGGCCACGACCAGATTGGCCGTTTCGGTGGTGACGTGCATACAGCCACTAATGCGCAGTCCGGCAAACGGCCGTTCATTGGCAAACTCGTCGTACACACCTTTCAAAACGGGCATCTCTTGGGAAGCCCACTCAATCCGCAGACGCCCGCCTGGGGCCAGATCGGGGTTTTTAATATCAAATTCCATTTGGTAACAATCTCCTTCAATAAGAATTACCCAATTACCTAATTACACAGTTACAGGGAATTGGGTAATTAGGTAATTAAGTAATGAGAACATCCAATGCCCCGTCGTCGTCAAAATTTTGGCGAAAACGAGCCACAAATTCCTGCGGTGAATAGTGATGGTTCTGCGTGCCCATTTGCTCTAAAACATAAGTGGCAGCTAATGAGCCCATCCGTCCGGCGATTTCCCAGGGCAGGCCCAGCTGCATACCGCGCATCAGGCCAGCGCGGAACGCATCGCCTGCGCCAGTGGGATCGGTGATGGCTGTTGGCCGTACGGCCGGGATGCGAATCTCCTGGCCATTGATGACCAATCGAGCCCCTTCCCCAGCCAGCGTAACGAGCAAACTGCCCACACGCTGTAAAAGCTGGCCTTCGTTTAGCCCCGTTTTTTCCTGGATCAGCTGATGCTCGTATTCGTTAACGGTGAGCATGTGTGCCCCGTTCAGGCCGTGCAGCAGTTCCTCGCCGCTAAAGCGGGCAGCTTGCTGGCTGGGGTCGTAAATGAAGGGGATTTTTAGCTGGCGGCACTCATCTGCGTACTTGCTCATGGCGTCTGGCGCGTTGGGGGAGATGATGGCCAGATCGGCATCGGCGGCCTGTTGGGCAAAGCTGAGGCGGGCGGCGTGGGCCATCGCCCCAGTGTAAAAGCTGGCAATCTGATTTTGCGCCTGGTCGGTGTTGACAAAAAATGAGGCACAAAAATCGTTTTCAATTTCCACGATGGCGGAGGTGTCAACCCCGTGGCTTTCTAGCCAGGTGCGGTAGTCGCCAAAGTCTTGTCCAGCGGTGGCCATGACGCTGGGACGGCCGCCTAGCAGAGCCAGCGTGTAGGCAATGTTGGGAGCGGTGCCGCCGCGCTGCCGGTTGAGCGAATCTACCAAAAAGCTGAGGCTAACGGTGTGAAGTTGGTCGGCCACCAGCGAGTCGGTAAACTTGCCGGGAAACGACATGAGATAATCGTAAGCAATGGAGCCTGTTACTACTATTTTCATATTAATTCGACACTTTTTTGGATTTTGTGTATCCGCAGATTACGCAGATTTTTCTGCAAGTTTTTTATTGGTCCCCGTGGCTTTTTTTAGCGTTGGGCTAAGTTTCAAGCGGTCGCGCAGCATGGTCATGATAATTTTGAAGCCATCGGCGACGGTGATTTTTTTGCCTTCGGCGTAGGTGCGTGGATCGTAGTTGATGGGCACTTCGACGATGTTGTGGCCGCTGAGCAGCACTTTGTTGGTTAGCTCGAACTCCAGGTTGAAGCCGGTGAGCGTGAGGTGGAGCGATTTGGCCACATCAGCCCGCACCATTTTGGTGCCGGTGCCTACGTCGGTGAGTTTGCTGCCAAAGAGCAGGTTGGTGATGAAGGTCCAGACGCGCACGCCCAGGTAAGCGTGGGCATATTCGTATTTGACATCGCCACCCAGAATACGTGAGCCGTAAACGGCCGTTGCCCCTGTTTCCTCTACTTTGCGGCAAAATTTTGGATGTTCGGCCGGATCATACTCTTTGTCGGCGTCCTGAATAATCATGTAATCGCCGCTAATGTTTTTGATGCCGGTGCGAATGGACATGCCTTTGCCCATGTTGCGCTCGTGGTAAATTACTTTGATTTCCGGATCATCAATTTTTTGCAGCAGCTCGCGGGTGCCGTCGGTGGAAAAGTTGTCCACAACGATAATTTCCCGCGTCCAGCCCTTGCCCAAATCCACCGCCTGGGTGCGGGCAATGACATCTTGAATGGTTGCAATTTCGTTGTAGCAACAAATAATGACTGATAATTTCATACGCATGAAAGGTTGGTAAACCACCGCGCTGGGGCCTACCAACCTTGCTCCTAGTTCTTCTTATACTATTGAAAACAGAAGGGCAATTATAACAGCCAATTATCCAATGGCGAATTTGAGATTTTGCGAATTATTTACAGAGAATCAAAATCAGCACGTTTGAATATGATCGCCTTACGACAAACTTAGAAATGAAGCATCTTTATCTTTGTAGAATTTCTGGATCGTATCGAAATTTGCCCGAAGTACGTGTTCTACATCAGCGGTTGAGCAATTCCCTAAGCGGAGCCAAACAACTTTAGGCGGAAAGCCATACAAGAAGCTTCTCTGATGAAAGTCAGAATCTTTTGAAACAATCATCAAGCCATTGTTTTTGGCATAGTCCCAAATAGCGGGATCACTGGCAGCTTCTAAACCAATGCCCCGTACATGTTCAGACTCAGGAAAGAAATCTGTCAATCGCTGGACAAGTTTGTATGAGAGGTTTTGGTCAAATAACAGTTTCACGAAGCTGGCACGGTAATTAGCTTGCGTTCGCGGTCTGCAGCAAACGCAAGACAAGCTTTAATATCTTCATGGGTAAGCTCAGGAAAATCATCAATAATTTCCCCTTCGGTCATCCCAGAAGCAAGATATTCGAGTACATCCTGGACAGTAATTCTCATGCCTCGAATGCAGGGCTTACCACTTCGTTTATCGGGTTCAATCGTAATATAAGCTTGATAGTCCATAATTAAGAATTATGGCTGTTTTATTGGTTCAGTCAAGTGGCGAACGATCAAAAAAGTCAACCTCACCAGTGGCCAATGAATACTCAGCGCCGACCACCAACAAGCCATCATTTAACATCAGGTTTTCTAAAATGCGGGAGCCGTGGCGCAGGTGGTTAACAGAGGCGCGAACGTTGGCCCGGACGGCATGATGCACCAGGGCGGCTTTGTCGTGGCGCAGGTCGGTTTCTAGCAGTTCGGCGATGGACGGCCGTATGTAATCCACAATGGCTCGCAGGTTCGGGGATCGTTGGTTGGACGGCCGTTCCAATTCTTCTAAAGTTGCCAGCACCGCCCCGCAGGTGGAGTGCCCCAAAACCACCACCAGCCGCGTGCCAAACTTTTCGGCGGCAAACTCAATGCTGCCAATGTGTGAAGGTGCCACGATATTGCCCGCCACGCGAATGACAAACAGGTCGCCTAAGCCTTGATTGAAAATAATTTCGGCCGGAACCCGTGAATCTGAGCAGCCCAGGATGATGGCAAAAGGGTTTTGTGCATCAACCAGCTCGCTGCGGCGCTGCTGGCTGTTGAGCAGTCGCTCGTTGGGATCACCCTGCACAAATCGTTGATTGCCTTGTTTTAGTCGTTCAACTGCTTCTCTAGCTGATACCATAATTTATGATTCCCAGGCCATCTTTAATTTACGTTGATTCATCGCGCAATCCCGTAAATAGAGGTTGATTAAAGTTTGGTAAGGAATGCCCGTTTCTTCTGCCAGAGACTTGAAATAGTTTACTGAATCCCGGTCCAGGCGCATGGTTACTGATTGCTTTAAGTATTTTGTGTAGGGGTTCTTTTTCCCCTTCATTTTGGCAAAATCGTAATGGTCTCTCATTTTCTTTGACTCCAATAGGCTCGTTCTTCGTCTTTAGTTGCTTTCCTCGCTGAAATTATTCTTACGATTGTTTCTTCTTTTCTAAAGCAATGGCAAACGACTAAGTTTTTTAGCTTCAGGCTAAGACCAAGTAAGAGAAATCGCTCTTCGTCTTGTGAATGATCAGGATCATCAAACAAGATAGCAAATTCATCGTAAAATACCGTCTTGGCCTCAGCAAAAGAAATGCCATGTTTGTTCTGATTTGTATTATCTTTGTTCTTGTCCCACTCAAACTTAAGCTGCTTCATATGTACATTGTATTTATGTTTTTTGGTGGGTCAAGGTTTTCATTAGGTTTGTCACAAGTTCTAAAGCGAGTAAAGTTGTGGCCATGTTATTAGCCTGTAGCAACATTGAAAAATCGTATGGTGAGAAGCAGGTGCTGCACCAGATTGATTTGGCGCTGCAAACTGGGGAGATTGGCGTGCTGCTGGGGCCGAGTGGCTGTGGCAAAACGACGCTGCTGCGCATCATTGCCGGGTTAACTGTGCCGGACAACGGCCGTATCCACCTCAACGATCAAGAGATTACCCACCAGCCCGTCCATCAGCGAGAATTGGGCATGGTGTTTCAAGATTATGCGCTTTTCCCCCATAAAAACGTGGCTCAAAACGTGGGCTTTGGCCTGCGTATGCACCATTGGGATACGGCTGCCGTAGAACATCGCGTGGCGTTGGTTCTGGAACTGGTGGGGCTGGCTGGCTTTGCCTCCCGTCCCATTCACGAGCTGTCTGGCGGGGAGCAGCAGCGGGTGGCGCTGGCCCGTTCGTTGGCTCCCGCGCCGCGCCTGATTTTGCTGGATGAGCCGTTGGGGGCGCTGGACCGCGCCCTGCGCGAGCGGCTCATGCTGGACCTGCGCCAGATTTTGAAGGATGCCGGGAATGTGCTGGGTCGCCCTGAGGGAATGACGGCCGTTTACGTGACGCACGATCAGGCAGAAGCATTTGCCATTGCCGATAAATTGGTGGTGCTGAACAACGGCCGTATCGAACAAATCGACACCCCGCAAGCCGTTTACCGCCAGCCCGCCACCTCTTTTGTGGCTCGCTTCTTGGGTATGACCAACATCTTTGATGCACAGCTAATCGCCGAAAATCCACCTACTTTAGAGATTGGAGACTGGAGACTGGAGATTGACCCATTCACCATTCACCATTCACCATTCACAATTCACCATTCATTCCCCATTCTCATCCGCCCAGAAGCCGCCAAATTAGCCACAACCGATGCCGAGGAGCCAAATTTGTTCAACGGCCGTCTCACCCAGCATTCCTTCCGGGGACGCTACCAACTCATCACCGTTGTGAACGATTTAGCGACATTGACATTTGAACTGGAAACGGCCGTATCCCTGCCACCCGTTGGCCAAACCATCCGGCTTACCATCGATCCTGGGGCGATTGTACCGTTAGAGAGTGGTTAGATTGGTTGCCCTTCCCAATTGCCTGGACGTATAATGCACCTCGTGCTTGGTCAGGACTGGCAGTCCTGGCCGAATTATTATCTGATGTTACGCACAGGTGGGAATTCACCCTCACCCCAGCCATCTCCCTCAAGGGAGATGGAGTAGAGTTTCCTCCCCCTGTCAGGGGGAAGGTTAGGGAGGGGGTAGAATGCCGTTGGGTGCGTAACATGAATTATTATAAGAAAAATTCCTTACGTAGGACTGGCAGTCCTAAACTTTCGGATAATTCTATGTCTTCAACATTTCTCTGGTCGCTTGGCGGCTTTTTCATTGTTTTAACCCCAATTATTTTGGTACACGAATTGGGTCACTTTTTCGCGGCGCGCCTCTCCAACATTCGTGTCGAAGAGTTTGGCCTGGGTTTCCCCCCACGGGCGCTCAAGCTAACTGAGCGCAACGGTACGATCTATTCGCTTAACTGGATTCCACTGGGCGGTTTTGTTCGGCCAGCCGGAGAAGACGATCCCACCGTGCCCGGTGGTTTGGCCGCTGCCTCCAAACGGGCCCGCCTCTTTGTGTTGTTTG
The DNA here is from genome assembly GCA_020634495.1 of Ardenticatenaceae bacterium. Next base: position 106,191 of record JACKBR010000010.1, read on the forward strand.
CGGGCGCTGGGGCTAACTTCATCATGGCGCTGTTGGTGTTTTGGATTGCGTTTATGATTGGGATGCCTGCTGTGGCCGTGTCTGATGTCGCCCCAGATTCGCCCGCGATGGTGGCTGGTTTTGAACCAGGCGATGTGTTTTTGGAAGTTGAGGGTATCAAGGCTGAAACATCCGGTGTCATTGCCGAAATCATGCGTACCAAGGCGGGCGAGCCTGTTGAGGTGTTGATGCAGCGCGGTGATGGAACCGTTTTGTTAAACGTGGTGCCCCGACTGCCGGGTGATTATGATTCTGCTGTGGAAGGGCCGATTGGTGTTAAATTAATGTTGGATCCAAACGGCCGTCGCATTACGCGTGGCCCAGGTGAGGCTTTGGTCGATTCAGCCCAATCGATGTGGGACATTGTGTATATTTCAGTAAGCGTCCCCTCCATGCTGATAAATGGCGACATTAGCCCCAGCGAAGCGCGTCCCGTGAGCGTGATTGGCATTAGCCAGATTGCCGGGCAGGCGGCCGAGGCGTCCGTTTCCAACAGTAATTTATTCCCCATTCTAAACATGGTTGGCTTTATTAGCGTGGCCCTCGGGTTTACCAATTTGCTACCGATTCCGGCGCTGGACGGCGGCCGTATTCTGTTTGTCTTCATCGAGGCCATTCGGGGGCGGCGCATTGAGCCAGAGCGGGAAGGGCTGGTCCACATTGTGGGGATGTTGGTGCTGCTGGGGTTGATGGCCTTGTTGATTGTGCAAGATATTGTAAACCCAATTTTCTAGCCCCTTAAAGCAGTTTTTAAGATTTAGAATGACCTGATCTGATGGTAGTAATCTATGGATTGCTACCATCAGTTTTTTGTTGACAAAAAGCAAAAAGTAGAAAGAATCGAAGCAAGCAAAAGGAAAACTATGGCACAGGAAGAAGAAAAATCGTTTGAAGTGGTGCTTGGCGAACTATTCCAGGCGGAGCATCTGCCAATTGCCGAGCTTTACCGGCTGTCCGATTTGCCAGCGGCGGAGTGGGCGGCATTTGTGGCAGGCTGGACGGCCGTTCCCGATGAGCGGCGGCGGGCCATTGTGCGCCATCTGGCGGATATTTCAGAAGACAATTTTATTGTTAATTTTGCCCCTATTTTTATTCACAGCTTTGCCGATTCACATCCAGAGGTACGCATCGCTGCCCTGGATGGCTTGTGGGACGCAACCGATATAAAGCTGATCCCACGCATAACCGAGCTGATGCAGCACGACCCCGCCGAAGAAGTGCGGGCGGCAGCCGCTGGCGCTTTGGGGCATTACGTGCTGTTGGCCGAGTGGGGCCAGCTGCCAGAGCGCATTTTGCCCGGCCTCATCGACACGCTTCTGGCTGAGTACGACAAAGAAGAAACGGCCGAATCCGTGCAGCGCGTTTTGCTAGAAGCTTTAGGCGCGGCGGATCATCCTCGCGTGAGCAAGCTCATTGAAGCTGCTTACGAACAGGGGGACCCGCTCAGGCAAATCAGCGCGGTTTTTGCCATGGGCAACAGCGCCGACCGCCGCTGGACGGTAACCGTGCTGGGCGAGATGGAAAGCCCCTACGAAGAAATGCGCGCCGAAGCGGCCAGAGCGGCTGGAACCATTGGCAGCAGCGATTTTGTGCCGCAGCTGGCAGACCTGGCCTACGATGAAGATTTAGGCGTGCGCCTGGCGGCCGTTACCTCGCTGGGCCAAATTGGCGGGGACGACGTGCAGCGCATTTTGGCCAACATGCTCGACGATCCTGAAGTTGAGGAAATTGATGAGCTGTTTGAAGTGGTTGAAGAGGCGCTGGAAGAGGCTACGATGATGGCTGGCGCGTTCGATTTTGTCGATTTCCCGTTTGACGACGAAGAAGATGCCGAAGAGTTTGCAGACGATCTTGACCTAGACGAGTAATTTTCGCTTGACTGACATTGTTTTTGTTTTAACCCAGAACATCCTGCCCATTTTTATTGTTGCCGCCTTTGGGTTTGCTTTGCAGCGCTGGATCGGGGTGGAGAAACGGCCGTTATCCACCATTGTGCTGAACGTCTTAAGCCCCTGCCTGGTTTTTTCCTCCCTGGTTGGCTCTAAGCTGCCGGGGGATGAGCTGGTGAGCCTGGCCCTGTTTACCGTGCTGGCCGTGTTGCTGATGAGCGGGGTGGCCTATTTGTCTGCCCGCGTGCTGCGCCTGGGCCGCACCGAAACCATTGCTCTGATGGTGGTGACGATGTTTGTCAACGGCGGCAACTATGGCCTGACGCTCAACCAATTGCGCTATGGCGATCCCGGCCTGGCGCGGGCTGTTGTTTACTACACCACCAGCACCGTGATGCTGTACACCATTGGCATTTTTATTTCGTCGATGGGGGAGATGCCCTGGCGGGAAGCGCTGCGCCGTTTGCTGCGTTTTCCGGCGGTGTATGCGGCCGTTTTGGCTGTGGTGGTGTACAGCTTCAACATTCCCTTGCCTGCGCCCCTGCTGCGGGGCATTGAAGTGGCTGGGGCTGGGGCCATTCCGGTGATGCTGCTGGTGCTGGGTATGCAGTTGGCCGACTTAAAAACGGTTGCCTCGCTGCGGTTGGCCCTGCCCGCCATTGGCCTGCGCTTGATCATCGGCCCGCTCATTGGCCTGCTGGTGGCCACCGTGCTGGGCTTGTCTGGCCTGGGGCGATCCACCTCCATTATTGAATCCAGTATGCCGCCTGCGGTGTTTACCATTATTTTGGCCACCGAATTTGAGCTGGAGCCTACGGCCGTTACCAGCATTGTCATGGTAACCACGTTGTTAAGCCCGCTGACGATTGCCACCACCATCACCCTGCTTGGTTTGTAATTGCGCTTAACGTCACGCGCCGTGTACAATTTTGCCATGAACTATTTTAGGCGTTGGCTGTGGGGTATGGTTGTTGCCGTTTTGCTGCTGGGTGCCAGGGGAACGGCCGTTGCCCAAACCCCATCCTTAGAAAGCAGTGTTGACTATGCCTACGGGCAGAGGGTGACCTTTCGCCTGACCGGGCAGATGCCAGAAGCCATTGAAAAAATTGAGCTGTTTGTCAATCTGGCCCAGGCCGAGACGCCGCTCTCGGTGGATGTGCGCTTCTCGCAGGAAAATTCCCAACTCATTGCGGGCTACGATTTGGACCCCACTTTGGCCGGACTGCCGCCATTTGGCCAGGTGGTTTACTGGTGGGCGTTAACAACGGCCAATTCGGCGACGCTGACGGTGCCAGAAGCGCGTTTCACTTATCGAGATGATCGCTTTGATTGGCGGGAGCTGGCGCAGGCGGATTTAACCGTTTACTGGACGGGCAATGATGCCAATTTAGGCCAAACGGCCTGGGAAATTGCTGATGACAGTCGCGAAAAATTAGACCATCTCTTGCCGCCAACGGCCGTTTCCCCCCTGAATGTGTACATCTATCCCTCTACTGCCGATTTGCGGGCTGGCTTGCGTTTGGCCGGGCGGGATTGGCAAGATGGACATGTTGATCCTGATCTGGATGTGCTGCTGGTAACGGCCGTTAATCCCCTCACGGCCGCCGCTGATTTGAGCCAAACCATTCCCCATGAGCTAACCCATTTACGCCTGCACCGGCTGTCGGAAACGGCCGTGCTGCCCTTTTGGTATGAAGAAGGTCTGGCGCTGGTGGCTGCCGAGGCAGATGCAGGCAGCGCGGAGTTGGTGGCCGAAGCTGTGGCCAACGACACGGCCTTGACGCTGCTGAGCCTTTGTACTGCCTTTCCCCAGGCAGAGGCTGAAGAAGAACTGGCGCTGGCCCAAAGCAGTTCTGTGCTGCGCTACATCCAGGCGCAGTTTGGCGACCAGGCGCTGCGCCAGCTTGGGGCCAACTACCTGGCCGGGGCTGGCTGCGAGGCGGGACTTAGCCAGACGTTGGGCATCTCTTTGGCCGAACTAAATGCCGATTGGCAGGCGGCGCAGCGGCCACAGCCTGCCTGGCGCACCTTCCTCAGCCAGAATGGCCTCTGGCTGCTGCTGCTGCTGGTCAGCTTTGGCTTTCTTGCGCTGCTCCTGCGTCGTTAGGCTGCTCCCTGGCTTGATCCGCCCAGCTGAAAACGGCCTGGGCTAGTTATGAAAGCCTCTGCGAGGCTAATAATTGCCAAATCAGCCCTACTTCTCACTTCTCACTTCTTACTTTTCACTTTTCACTGTTCACTAAAAACCGATCACTCTTTCAACTGTGCCATCATGCCGCGTGGGTTCCAGTAGGCGCGGATGTTGGAGATTTGGCCGTTGGTGTGGAAGGTGAAGACGTCTATGCCGGAGAAGCGGGTGGTCTTGCCGTTTTTGCCCACGCCGTTGGCTTGCCAATGCACGGCCGCTTCGTTTTTGTTGATGTAAACGGCCGTTTCTCGCATGTCTAGCTCAGAAAAGGTTGCCTCTAGCCCTTTGAAAAACTGACGCAGGCCATCGTGCCCGCTAATTGGTGGTGCACCAACGGGATCGTGGCTGACGCTGTCTGGGGTGAAAACGGCCGTAAACGCTTCCCTGTCCATGCTGCGAATGGCGGCAAAATAATTGCTGATGGTTTCCTGGAATAATTCTCTGCTCATGCTGCACTCCTTACTTGTGGTTTTGAATGGGTGGCCGCGATGATACTGGATTTGCAACGGCCGTCAATTCTCTTATGCACGTCTAACAAAACCGGGGTATGATAACGGCCGTTCCCGGCCCAGCGGCCAAACGGAACCCAACCACTAGAAAATTCACAAAAATATATTATTTGCCACAGAGACCACAGAGATTAAACGAGCATAGAGAAATCTGCGTAATCTGCGGATAAAACACGAAGGAGAAAGCGTAATGACAACTGCCGAACAAACCCCAACCGCCGACTACCGGTTTAAGGCCGAGGTCAAGCAGCTGCTGCAAATCCTCGTCCACTCCCTCTACAAAGAGCAGGACATCTTCCTGCGCGAACTCATCTCCAACGCCTCAGACGCTCTGACGCGGCTCCATTTTGAGATGCTCACCAACCGCGACGTGCTGGACCCGGACGCCGAGCTGGCCATCCGCATCGAAATTCCCGAAGTAGGCGAAGACGAGCCGAAGAAAATCATCCTCAAAGACAGCGGCATTGGCATGACCAAGGATGAGCTGATCACCAATCTGGGCACCATCGCCCAATCTGGGGCGCGTGAATTTTTGGACAAGGTGACTGAAAATGACGACGTTGATCCCAGCGATGTGATTGGCCAGTTTGGCGTGGGCTTCTACTCGGTTTTTATGGTGGCCGACGAGGTGCGGGTGGTATCGCGCAGCTACAAAAAGCGGGCCAAAGCCGCCGCCTGGGTGTCTGACGGTTCGGACGAGTTCCACGTGGAGCCTGCCGAAAAAGAAGATCGCGGCACGGAAATGCACATCACCCTCAAGAAGGATGCCGCGGATCTGGCCAGTGAGTGGAAGCTGAAGCAAATTATCAAAAAGCATTCTGATTTTGTGCGCTATCCCATTTACATTGGCGAGGAGCAGGTGAACCAGCAAACGCCGCTGTGGCGGAAACGGCCGTCTGACGTGACCGAGGAAGATTACACCAACTTTTACCGCCAGATGACGATGGATTTTGAAGAGCCGCTGCTGACCGTGCATTTTTCATCGGATGCGCCGGTGAACGTGCGGGCGCTGCTGTTCATTCCCGCCAAACGCGAGCCGAGCATTTTGGCTTCACGCAAGGACCCTGGCGTCATGCTCTACTCGCACAACGTGCTGATTCAGGAATATTGCACCGATTTGCTGCCGAAATGGCTGGAATTTGTGGATGGCGTGGTGGATTCTGAGGATTTGCCCCTGAACGTCAGCCGGGAAACGGTGCAGAACAATCGCCTGATGCGGCAGCTGGGCAAGATGATCAAGGGGCGCGTGTTGCGCGAGCTCAAGAAGCTGGCCGATGATGATCCAGAGAAATACAAGCAGTTTTGGGGGGAATACGGCCGTTACTTCAAAGAAGGCACCGCCATCGATCCCAACGCCAAAGAGGACGTGCTGCCCTTCTTCCGCTACCATACCTCCATGTCAGACGGCGAGCTGACCTCGCTGGACGCCTACCTGGAGCGCAAGCCAGACAGCCAGACCGAAATCTACTACGTCACCGGCGATTCCGTTTCTTCCGTGGCCAACAGCCCTCACCTGGACCCATTCAAAGAGCGCGATTTGGAAGTGCTCTACTGGGTGGATCCGCTGGATGCGCTGATTGCGCCTGGTTTGGTGGCCTACAAAGAAACGCCATTCAAAAACATCGATGATGCCGACATTGAACTGCCGGACACGGATGAAGCTGCCGAGGAAGAAGAAACAGAAGAAGCTTTGCCAGAGAAGGCGTTTAATGCCTTTGTGGGCCGTTGCGTCACCACCTTGGGGGACAAAGTGCTGGAAGTGCGCGCCTCGAAGGTGCTGAAAAACAGCCCGGTGCGCCTTGTCTCGCCCGCTGACGCCCAAAACAAAGAAATGGATCGCATTCAGCGGCTGCTGAACCAGGATTACGAAATCCCCAAGCGCATTTTAGAGGTGAACCGCAGCCACCCGCTGGTGGCTCATCTGGCCCACCTGGTGGAAAACCACCCGGACAACACGCTCATCAACCTGGGCATCGAGCAGCTGTACGACAGCGCCCTCATCCAGGAAGGGCTGCACCCCAACCCCGCCGACATCCTGCCCCGCATCCAGCAGCTCCTCACCCTCGCCGCCGCCCAGGCCGACCAATCGTAAGAGATTATCGGATTTTAGTGGAGACCAAAAGCCCGTTGGAAATCATATCCAACGGGCTTTTTTCTTTCTTGCCGCCAGATTTGGACCCTGTGATTTGATTAATTGGTCTTCTCCTTTAACTGCTATTAGTCCAACTATGCCTTGAGCGGCTGAACCCCTGCTTGCTGTTCATACGCCGCTAGTACTCTTTGTGCCTGGTCAATGTGCAGTTCGTCATGTGACACATAAAAGCGGAGATAATCCCCCAAGTTGTAGCGAATCGGCAGCCATTTCAAGACCCGGCACATCGTTTGTAAGTTAGCATCCCTTGCCTGTTCGATCATGACTCCTAAACGGGCTTGCTGATCCAACCATTGGGTCAACACCTCTGCCTTGTAAACGGCCGTTGGGTTGTTCGCTTTCACTGTCTTGCCTTTTCTTTTTGGGTCAAACTGCTTTTCCATCGTCAGGCTGGCTAACAAAGAGTGTCGAAAAATGCCATCTGAGTCAGGGGGCTCTGGTTTGTTCAAAGCCGGAATGAAATTAAGCGACAGCCATTCGAATGCGATAATGAGATGTTGAAAACATTGATCCATACTCCATTCCCCTGGCTCAGGCTGCCAACTGCGCTGAGCCTTATTAAGCGGCACAAAAACGGTTTCCACAACCTGGCGGTTGTACCGGTTTCGGGCCTGTAAATCCGCCAGAAATTCCTGTTTTGGCATTTGTTTTTTTAACATGCGTTTACCCTCCGTCTGTTTCCTGCAGCAGTTTTAAGGTGGTTATCCATACCTCCAAATTGTAATTATCCTTCCAATTCAAAACTTTCTTCGATGGTGTAGTATTGCCGCTGCCCTGTTTGATAGGGGCTGTCGGTGATGGCCGCCTGCCGCGCCTGAAATTCGGGATCATCAAAGGCAGCCTGCAAAAAAGCGAAATAGGCGTCCAGGCTTTCGACTTCAGATTCAATGATGACCGTATCAAAACGGCCGCTTAAATCCGTCAAAATGCGGGTGCGCTTGATCACATTCTGGCTGTTCATCCCGGCGGCCATCGCTTTGAACCCCTCAATCGCTTCCCGCACGCGCCCCCATTTGCAATGCATTTCTGTTCTTACGAGTATCATGATTTTGTCTCCTTTTCGTCTGAATATTTAAGCTGTTGGTTAGGTTAGCAAACGGCCGTCAGCAGATCGTCAGCACTTTTTTGCAAATCGGATGTTTTATTTTGGTGCGCCTGTTATTGGCTTGGTCATTGATCCATTGGCGACGGCCGTAACCGCCACACACAGGTACATGAACTAAAAAAAGCGTACGGC
>JACKBR010000100.1 GCA_020634495.1 Ardenticatenaceae bacterium
TTTCTTCAATACCCCAAACAATAACAATCACATTCAACCACACTGAAGCAGAAAATTCAACCTCGTTGCGATACAGGGTTCGTTTGGCTATTACTTTGATAGTACATAGATAACTCGACGACCAGGAGGACAAGATGAGCAATTCCGAAGCCAAACCGCAACGGCCCGTAGAGAGCCAGAAGTTGACGCGCCGCCAGGTGCTAAGAGCCGTGGGGGCAACATTGGTTGGTGGTGGCAGTGCGGCCGTATTTGGCAAAAGCCTGGCAGCAGAACCAGTCAGCGAAGAAGTACCTTTTGTAACTGGTACTCTAGAAAGAATTGAGCAGTCAGACCTGCTTTATCTCTCTGCCCTTGATCCCAATCAAGCACGCCAAACAATCACGGTCAAAGTGTTGCCTACAGCTACAATCAGTCGGGGCGTGCAGGGGATCGTAAATAGTACCGATGGTTTTGTGCCCGGTGAAAAAGTAGTGGCAGAAGGTGATTGGGTAGATGGCCTCTTTGTAGCTACCATTTTGATGAGCCTTTACTACTTTGTTGAGGGTGAAGTTCTTGCGCGCAAGCAAGAGCAATTGGAAACAACAGCTGGCGTTATTTTATTGACCCCCGATACAGAGCCAGCCGCAGCTGCGGGTTATGAGGCTGAACCGCTAGAAGAACTGGCTGCAGGGGATGAGGTCGCCGTGCTTGCCTGGGACGATCCGACAAACGACACTTACGTGGCCGCTAAAGTGGGCACACGGGAATAAAACGAACAGCCATGAACGGTTTTGATGCCTTATTTTCACTGGCCAATAATTTTTATTCTTTCTTGACCGGGGCAACAGGCTACGGCATTGCCCTGTGGTTCCTGACCACTATTTTTGCCTGGAGTGGGCTGGTGAAACTGCGTCGTCCCACATCGACGGCCATGGCTATCGTAGATTTTGGCGTCGTTCGCCGTGTGCATCCAGCTTTGGGTTGGTTTCTGGGGGCAGTTGAGCTCATTTTAGCAATTTTACTGGCGTTACGACTGTTGCCACAGCTTACTTTATTGCTGACAGCTATGCTTCTGTGGCTTTTTACCATTGTCATTGCTCGTAGCCTATGGCAGGGCGAGACATTTGCCTGCTTCTGTTTTGGCGATGCTGATTCAGAGTTATCTCGCTGGACGTTGCTCCGCACAGGTACCCTGGCGCTGCTAACCACGCTAATAACTTTTGCCCCAGTTCCTGGTATTTCTTCTTTGGGTTTCCAGTCCAGCTTACTCCAGGCGATCATTGCCTGGTCCCTATTGGGCACAATTGTATTAATTAGCAATGTGCTGCGCTTAGCTCGCTGGAGTACGAATCCCTTTGACCAGACCACAACTAATTCCACAATGGAGGTAAGCCGATGAGCGATTTGGCAACTGCTGCCTTTATTTTGATGGCTGTCTGGCTCGGCATACTCACGCTGGTCATTGTACTCACCATACGCCAAATTGGGATAATGACCGTTCAGCTTTCTCTGGCTGGGCCGGGGTTTTCCGTAGACAAGGATGGGCCGGAAGTTGGCAGCCCTGTTCCTGCTGTGGTTAAAACTTCACTGCCACTTATAAATGTTGAGCCAACAACGATTTTGCTCCTGTCGGCCACCTGCAGCCCTTGCCGTAGCCTGGCGGAGGATTTGAAAAAATATCATTTTGATTCTCCTGTTATTACCCTACTTACTGGCCGTCAAGAACTAGCCGATGGCATGGTAGGGATGCTGTCGGCCAATACGCACATTGTTTGTGATCCACAAGCTGCTCAAATTGCGGAAGCCTTCAATATTCATAGCACTCCGTTTGCCTTGAGAATTGAAGCAGAAAAAGTAAAGGTCAAAACTTATGTTCGCGCTACCGATCACTTTTTAGCCCTTGTTGATGGCCATAAAACTATTAAAAGGACACTGAAAACAGGAGAATAGCATGTCAGAACAAATTCGCCAGTTAGTAGACCTTGATGAGCAAGCATTAACGCAAGTGCGCTTCGGCCGCAACAGGTTGCTTCGAGCAGCTGGTGCTGCTCTTTTCGGCTTGGCTATTCGAATGGTGGCACCCCGACCATTGTATGCCCACCCTAACAATGCTTCACCACCACCTTATCCTTGTGTGGGTTTTCATCCTTGTCCTGCCTGTAGTGGCACAACCTGCGCTGTTTCAGGTTGTACCTGGCATGGCTGGCACAGTCACGGATGTTCAAGCGGACAGCAGTGCTGGTATACATGCGCCGTTGAAGGTTACATATACAAGTGTTGTGATTGGCACCATCCCACGTTAGGATATCAAGATCTTTGCATCTGTTCGGCCTGGGTTGGGTACTGTTGACGATCATGTTGAATCGCTTTTTATTAATGATGCTAATCACTATTTCTCTGGCTGGATGCAGCCGAGACCTTGCGTCAGAACGTGGGCTTAATCATGCAGCCACAGACCAGAATACTCAAATAACAGAGGGAAACACCGCTAACTCAGATACGCAAAAGGATTCTGAAGAAGTTATCTTAGCATCACCTGACAATGTTATTGTGGTCGGTAGTACCGATAACTACCCAGAAAACTGCAGCCCTCGTGAAGTAGCCGCTTTGGTCTTACGCTTCTTTACGGCTTACAACGAGGGTAACCAAGAGCAGCTTGCCTCCTTTTTTGAGCCTTTCTTAAGCGTGTCTGGGCAAACAGGCTGGTATTCAGACACAATAATGACTGAAGATGTTGGCAGCGAGAATGACCGACGTCACTTTGTGACTTCTGATCGGGGGGAACTTCTTGCCTACTCTGCCAACCGGTATGTTCAAAAAGAACACCTTCAGTTACTGTCCCTCAGTGTTAGCCCGCCAACTTCGGTGACTCAGGTGGACGTCTCGTACACTTATAGGCGACAGGGTAATGACATTGAACCTGGGCCAAATGGTGTCTGGCGTATGGGAGACGGGAAAGGGGTAATTAAGTGTCCCAGTCTGAAAATTGGCATCTGGAGCATGGGCACCGCAGCACTCTTGGAGGGTGAGGATTATTACTTGGGGGCGTGTGACGGCTCACGAATAATCCCAGGCAAAACAGAGATTATTGTTTGTGGCAGACAGGAAATAGAAGAAGGATAACGCAAAAAAGGCTCGCTTTTTCAGTCGCTGCCTAAATTCTTTTATTAGCTGCGATCCGAATACGTATCGCTTGACGTTACATTAGGGGTGTAATAATGGTCTTGGCTCTTCTTCTTTTATCGGCCGTGATCACTGGTCTCATCCAACAAACGCTGCCCTGAGGCCCCAACGCGATCTACGGAATCGCCAATTCCGCCGGGGCGCGGAATCAAGCAGGCTCCAGTTGGGTGCAAAAAGCAGTGCTCTATTCCTTTGCGGCCACCCTTGCCGGTCTGGTCAGCGGGGGATTGTTAGGTCTGGCGGGACACTTTGTACCGTTGACGGTGCGCATCGCGGCTGCTTCGCTTTTGGGGCTGGTGGCCATAACTGTGGCCTTGCTGGAACTCAATGGCCGTCCCATTCGCCCTCTTCAATGTAATCGCGAAACACCACAAAACTGGGTGCATAAAGGACCCACAAGATGGGCCATTCAAAATGGGTTGGCGCTGGGTTGCGGTGCTACCAACCGCATTGGCTTCTGGCTTTGGTACGCCGTGCCAACAGGTGCTTTTTTATTCGCCAGTCCATGGGCCGGGGCCGCTATCTACGGTGTATACAGCACGACGCGGGGAATGGCCGTATGGGCTATTATTCTTGGCCTGGCGCGTAGGCGCGAAAATTGGGATGAATGGCTGCTCAAGCGAAAAGAAACCGCCCGCATTGTTGCTGCCGCACAGCTATTGTTTCTGGGAATTGCCGTGGTTATAGCTGTTGGCTTATAGGACTAGCGGAAGCGAATGAACAGACAGGTATCATCGATTGCCTGGCAGCATATCAATTTCTACGGCCGTTTTGAATTTACCAAATCATTTCAACCCTTCGACATTGATGCGATTGTGCAGGAGTTGGTGACTCGTTCAGGCGCGTCGTCCCCGAGAGAATAGCTCCCTAATATACTATTTTGGGGGATATGCAAAAATACCCAATACCCAGTTTCCACGTCTCAATAAACTCAGCGACCGAGGTGACAAATTCCTCGCTTTGCTCTGATCGGTTAATCGTACCGTGAACCACGATGCCATTTGGCGCAGGCGGGAAGCCGCTGGTGATAGTCCAAGCCAGCGCGTTGGGGCAGGTTAACAGCGCAAAACGCACCCCGCCTCGGATTTTCTGGCGCTGCACCGAAAATTCGCCCCATATGGTTCCAATCTCGCCCATTTCCCCGTCTGCTTCCAAAACGACAATGGTATCGCAGAAATCTTCCATGCTTGCTACGGTGATTTGATCTTGAATAGCTTGTTCGTTCAGCCCGGTCTGGGCAATGGCAAAAAATTCCATCGTGTCTCCTCAAGTTGAGATAAGGGAATTTTAGCAGAAACGGCCGTTTCTCCCGCAAATTATTGTTACAAAATCGTCATACTTTCTTCAAAAGAACGTCAAACATCCAGGCTATCCTATCTGCAATACAGAAAATACACAGCGGCAACACTCCGCTAAAATTATTCAAGGAGAACAACAACCATGTTTATGGGATTTGGATTGATTTTTACAGTATTGATATTCGGCGCGATAGTCTACGCTTTGGGCTGGCGGCCACAAGGGCAAAACACCCTGTTTACGGCACCTGGTAATGGCAAATCTGCGCTTGATATTTCAAAAGAACGGTATGCGCGTGGCGAACTGAGCAAAGTAGAGTTCGAGCAAATTCGTCACGATCTGAACAGCTAACGGAGGTGACATGATGTGGTGGGGTCAACATATGACCGGATTTGGTTGGGGCGGCTGGCTCCTCGGCGGGTTGATGATGCTTCTCTTTTGGGGTGGACTCATCGCCCTGGTTTTCTTCAGCATTCGCGCATTTTCCGGCGCGGGTAATCGAAATACAGCCAGGCCAGGCAGCAGCGGCGAAAGCGCCCTGGACATCCTGAAAAAACGGTACGCTCGCGGCGAATTAAGCAAAGAAGAGTACGAAACCATTCGCAGCGATCTGGAAACTTGATTCAGATTTTTGACAAACAAACAGAACACATCAAGCAGGGTCATGATGGCCCTGCTTTTTGTTGCCAATGGGCAGAAAAAGCCCATCAAACATTGTTACAAAATCGTCATACTTTTGTTGAAACTTCGTCATACAGCCCAGGTAACATACCAATATTGAAGTTTTAACAACGACTGAAATACAGATTGTTCTTGAAGCGAGAACAATTAGGAGAAAAACAGGATGATGACAGGATTTGGCGGCGCTATCTGGATGCTTTTCTTATGGATAGCCGTCATCGGCGGCGGCATTTGGCTGCTGGCGACGATTTTTCCTCGGAATAGTACAACGTCCCACAGCGACATCAGCCCGACTAGCGATCCGCTATCTATTTTGAAACAACGGTATGCACGCGGTGAATTGTCAAAAGAGGAATTCGAGACGATTCGTCACGAATTAAAGCAAGCGTAGGTCAATACAGAGGATCTCGCATATTTTTAAAATCAAATTTTTAATTTAGGAGACAACAATGAACAAAACATTACTTGTAATCGGAGCGATTTTGGCCGGTATCGGCCTCTTTGTCGGCGGTTTTTTCTTTAGTCAGGTTAACGCCCAGACAAACCAGCAAGGCTGGATGATGGGCGACTGGAACGGTCAAGTCAACCCTAATATGATGGGCAACAATCAATATGGCTCAGGCATGATGGGCAGCGGTCAATATGGCAACATGATGGGGATGATGATGGGCGGCCAATATGGTTCAGGTATGATGGGTAACTTTGGCGGCTTAATCAATGTGGATCCATTATCAATTGAGGATGCGGAAACGGCCGTTACTGACTACCTCGCCACCCTCAACAACGACAATCTGACCCTGGGCGAAATCATGATCTTCGACAACCATGCCTACGCCCAAATTGTGGACGCAACGACCGAAACAGGCGCTTTCGAGGTGCTGGTTGACCCGGTCAGCGGCAATGTTTTCCCTGAACCCGGCCCCAACATGATGTGGAACACCGAATACGGCATGATGAGCGGCGGCAATTTCGGGATGATGGGCGGTATGATGAACGGCCAATTCGATTCCGGCATGATGGGCGGCAATCAATATGGTTCTAACATGATGGGCAGCGGTCTATACGGCGGGATGATGGGTAGCAATATGATGGGCAGCTTCGGCTACGCCCCGGATGCGGAAATCAATATCACCGCCGGGGAAGCTGTCGCCAGCGCCCAGGAATTCCTGGATGCTTATTTGCCCGGCAAAACAGCCGATGAAACGGCCGATATCTTTCCCGGCTACTACACCCTTCACGTTCTGGAGGATGGCGAAACCATTGGCATGCTAAGCGTCAGCGCCTACACTGGCCAGGTTTTTCTCCACCACTGGCACGGCAACCTCATCGAAATGGTTGGCGAAGGTCACGATTAGTATTTAGGTGATCGATGAGCAGTTTTCAGCTAGTAATCAATGACTGATAACTGCTTACTGATCACCGATTACTACTAGCAGGGAGCAATCAAATGACTCAACAACGCACACATAAACTATCAGGATTGGCTTTGTTACTTTTGTTCGCCGGGTTTACCCTGGCGGCTTGTAATGCTGTAGACATTCCCTTAATAGGGATAAATGACGAATTAAGCAAATCGCCTACCGCTCTTCAATCCGGGACACCCCAGACATTCAATTCTGATTCGCAAAACGTAAGCGTCGATTGGGATGCCGCTGCCTTTTTTGCTACGACTTGCGCCAGTTGTCATGGTTCTACCGGTGGAGGAACTGCCATTGCCCCGGCGTTGAATGCCGACACGATTCGGACGGCCGACTTGAACTGGTTGATAGAGACGATTAGTTACGGCCGTACCGGAACTGCCATGCCCGCCTGGAGTATTGAATTCGGCGGCCCGCTCAATAGCATCCAAATCGCCGACATGGCCGCTTTTCTGCAAGCAAGCAGCGATTGGGAAGCAGCCGGTGAAATCGCTGCCGAACAGCCTGCTTCACCCATGGGATCGGATATGATGAGCGGCGGTATGATGGGAAGAGGCATGGGCAACGGCCGTATGCCCTGAAAACCCTTAACAAATTACAAATAGAAGGAAAAACAAATGACACAAACAAACACAGAATATGGATTTCGTACACGATTAAACTTGCCCTACGAGCAGGCCATTGAAGAAGTAACAGCCGCCCTCAAAACTGAAGGCTTCGGTGTTCTCACTGAAATTGACGTGAAAGCCACCCTCAAGAAAAAACTCGACGTAGAGTTTCGCAAATATGTCATCTTGGGAGCTTGTAATCCAGTATTAGCCAATCAGGCGCTTGATAAAGAACTGGCAATTGGACTACTCCTGCCTTGCAACGTCATCGTGTACGATGATGAACAAGGTGGCAGCGTGGTCTCCATTGTGGACCCGATTTCTATGCTGGGCGTCGTGGTGAAACCCAATTTAGACACTGTTGCCAACGAAGCCCGCGCCCGTTTACAGCGCGTAAGCCAAGTTTTGGAAACAGTAAAATAGAAGCTTTCAATTTAACAACCACCGGAACACCCAACCTATGAAGAAACTTTCACGACGCGATTTTATTCGACTGGCAGGCGCGGGGACAGCAACAGCTGTTCTCGCCGCCTGTAGGCCCAACTCAACAACATCAACGCTAACCACCTCCGGAGCAACGCCATTGCCCCCAACCGGGCTGCCAACAACCCTGCCGCCAGCTACGTTGCCACCGCCAACGGCCGTTCCCAGCGCCGATTTTGTGCCTGATGTGGAGATTGCTTTACGGGCGGTAGAAGATACGGCCGTCATCTTCCCCAACGTCAACACTCACGTCTGGCGTATTCAGGGCGAACTACTGCAAGGAGACGCCAACGCTTTGCAGCCGGTTCCCGACAGCTACCTCGGCCCCACGCTGCGCCTGAGAAAAGGGCAAAAAGTACGCATCCACTTCACCAACGAACTGCCCGAAGCTAGCATTATCCACTGGCATGGTCTACACGTCCCGGCAGAAATGGACGGCCATCCCCGGTATGCCATCGGTAACAGCCAGACCTACGTCTACGAGTTTGAAGTGCTCAACCGTGCTGGAACGTATTGGTACCATCCGCACCCCCACGGCCGTACCGGCCCTCAAGTGTATGCGGG
>JACKBR010000101.1 GCA_020634495.1 Ardenticatenaceae bacterium
GGCACAATGCGTTGCGTCATAAGGGAAACTTATGGAGGTGGAGGGGCGGAGAGGTTCGGTAATGCTTAGATGTTTGAAAAATTGTGAAGAAATTGGCGTTTTTTTACTCGTAAGAAGATGTTCTATTTTACTTCCCTTGAGGAACATGTAATGGGCTAGAAATAGTGGCGTGGGATTGTGGAACGGCCGTTAATGCTCTTATCAACTCGGCCGGTTGCACTGGTTTACTGATATAGTCGTTCATACCTGCGGCCAGATATTGTTCTCGGTCGCCTGCCAGGGCGTTGGCAGTTAAGGCAATTATCCAGGGGAAGCTCATGTCCTCACCTTCGGCCCGAATTAGCCGGGTGGTTGCTATGCCGTCCAGTTCTGGCATTTGCACGTCCATCAGAATGACATTATAAGTTTGCTGCTGGAGTGCTGCCAGCACTTCAGAGCCGTTGGCAGCGACATCTGCCTGATACCCCAAACGCTCTAACATGCGCAGCGCTACTTTTTGGTTGATTACATTATCTTCTGCCAATAAAATTTTCCAGGGATAATGGTTTGCCATACCAGCATCGAAGACTGATGTGGCCGGGTTACGCTCTTCTTTAGAAATTGTTTTTTTGCCCAGAACATGCTTCAGGCTGGCCTGCAACTGGGCTGGTTTCATCGGTTTTGTTAAACAGGCGGCAATATTTTCTTCCTGATCATCGCATGAGGGAATTCCCAGTGAACTAAATATGACCAGTGGCATTTGAACGGCCGTTGATAATTTGCGGATTTCTGCTGCTAACATCACGTTATCCATCCCCGGATTGTGCATATCCAGCACGGCAATATCACAGTGATTGTCCTCACGAAGCCAGGTCAGCACTTCAGAGCCGCTGGCAAAATCATGCGGCTGCATGCCCCATGATTGTGAATGGTGGGTTAGGATAAAACGGTTCGTTTCGTGATCGCTTACGATAAGGATGCTTTTATCCTGGAGGAGTGGGTCTAGATGATTGGTGTGGGAAACGGCCGTTTCTTCTACCCCGACCTGAATGGAGAAGTGGAACGTGGAGCCAGAACCCTCCTCACTGTCCACCCACATAAAACCACCCATCATTTCTGCCAGTCGCTTGCTAATCACCAGACCCAGCCCCGTGCCGCCGAAACGGCGGGTAGTAGAAGCATCTACCTGGCTGAATGACTTGAACAGCCGATCCATACGATCTTTAGGAATGCCAATGCCGGTATCTTTTACAACAAAGTAGAGCTGGTAACGATTGTCGTTGAGCATCTGCCCCAAAACGTAGACGATTACCTCACCTTGGGCAGTGAATTTGATAGCGTTGCCCACCAGATTGACCAGAATTTGTCGCAGTCGGGTACTGTCGCCAATAAACAGGGGCGGGATGTCACTATTGATCAGATAAGCTATCTCCAGCCCTTTGTCTCTGGCCTTTGGTGTCAGCAAGTCTAACACCTCTTCAATACTTGAAGCCAGATCGAATGGCTCATATTCCAGTTCAAGGCGGCCGGCTTCGATTTTGGAGAAGTCGAGAATTTGATTAATGATAGTGAGCAGGTTTTCACCACTGGTGTGAACAATTTTGGCGAATTCCTGCTGGCTGGGATTAAGGGAAGTGTCTAGCAGCAGCTCAGTCATGCCAATAATGCCGTTGAGTGGTGTGCGGATTTCATGGCTCATATTGGCCAGAAACTCGGATTTGGCCCTTGTAGCTTTTTCTGCTTCCAATTGAGCTTTTTTGCGCTCCTCAATTTCATTTTGTAGCTCAACATTTTTCAGTTGAAAGATTTCCGCTTCCTTTTGGGCTTTCTCTACTTGATGGGTAGCTTGCAGATTGCGTAATTTAAGCTCGCTTTCTAGAAGGCTTTGTTCAACTTTTTGCCGGGCCGCTAAGCTGTCCACAAACGCATTAAACCAACGAATAAGTTCACCGATTTCATCTTGACTTCGCACGGGCAACTTTGTTTGTTGATCTAATGAACTGTTTTGCAATTGTTGGAAACGTTGCGTGATCTGCCGGATGGGGGAAACGACGCCTCTATTGTAAGATAGCGCTCCTAGCAATACGATGCCAAAACTCATCAACATAACAAGGAGGGTCGTTGCCCCAATTGTTGATGTCTTCTCTGTAAGCGTGCTGACGGGAATTAAGCTCATAATGACCCAGTTACTATTTGCTGACTTGACGTGATTAATGAACATGAGTTGCCCATCAATTACATGTTCTTGCGAACTTATGTCCTGCGGGAGTTCCTGGGGTGTTAGGGATAATGTGTGCAATAATTCAGAGCTGAGTTGGCTGCCGATAACTGTCTTTTCAGGGTGGTAGATGATGCGATTTTTGGCATCAATGACCATCAGGTATGCCCCCGCTCCTTGATCAATGCGACTAAAATGGTCGTACAGATAATCGACACTGTAATTGACAAGAATGAGGGCTATTGGCTCTGGTTTAAGGGTGGTTCGATCAATTCGGGTTAAAACTTTAGCGGCGGCAATGACTTTCTCATTTGTAGAATTAACATTCACGTTGTCTTCGATGCCGACCCAATGGACATTTTTGTCACTGTTAAGCGCCTCATCGAAGATTCGGTCTTTCACTTCCTCCTGAATGTTGTCGATATTTAGCGTATCCCCGACATGGTAATGAGCGCCGCCAATGGAGAAAATATCGATAGAAACCAATCCTTTGAGATTCGAATAGCCATTAAGAATGTAACCAATGTGTGCCTGGGTAGCCAGACTGGTATATGAATCGACCGCGACATTCTTATCATCAAGCACCTCGGTGATTTCTTCTACGCTTGAGATGTTAGCAATTAAGCTTTCTATTTGTGATAGTTGGAGCGTAAGATAATCTTGCTGATTGATGACCAGTTGTTTAGTATATCTAGCGGCCTCCTCGCGCAGCATGGAACGAGAAACGTTATAGGAACTACCTCCAACAATCAACAATGGCAATATGCTCAATAAGATCAAATAGCCAAAAAATTTCAATGTAATGTTAATTGCGGGAAATCGTCGCTTCATTTCAGTATATTTCATGCTTGCTAGGCTTTCGTGCGGGCGTGTCAACGGCCGTCAAAGCGGATCGTGTTTTTCTTACTCTTGATTACTGGCATTGACCACCAGAACATCAATTAATGTTTCCATAGGTAGTGATTCCCCGGCAAGTGCCTGAACAGCATATTGGACACCCATATACCCTTGCTGTGCCGCTTGCTGATCTATGGTAACAGTTAAGGTTCCAGCACGGATTGCTTCTTTGGCTTCATCTAAAGCATCGAAGGCAGCGACAAGAACATCGGAATTGCCGCTTTCTTCAAGGTATTTTAGTGCGCCCAGTGCCATCATGTCGTTGGCACAAAAAATAGCGCCAATATCTGGTTCAGTAGTGAAAAAACTTTTAGTTACTTCATACCCTTCATCAATCTTCCAGTTGCCTGTTTCTGTTGCAACGACTGTAATATTAGCATTCTCATTAAATGCTCGAAGTGCGCCAGTTTTCCGATCTTCCGCATTTCCTGCACCGCGAATTCCTTCAATAACGGCAACCTTGGTAGGTGTCGTAATTAAATCGCTGATGTATTTGGCGGAAAGGTAGGCACCTTGTTGATTATCTACGCTGATGAAGGGGACATTTTCTAGGCCAAGATTTTGTGAGTAGGTGCGGTCGAGGCGATTGTCTATATTGATGACGATAATGCCTGCATCTTGCGCTTTTTTTAGCACTGGAATCAATTCTAAAGAATCTCCAGGAGCGATCACAATCGCGTCAACCTGTTGGCGAACTAATTCATCAACAATCTCAATTTGTTGTTCAATGGAGGTTTCTTGAGCCGCAGTTTTAACAATTAATTGGATACCAAATTCTGCTTCAGCCTGACGCGCACCCTTTTCCATTTCAACGAAAAAAGGATTTGTGAGGGTTTTCATCACCAGGGCAATGGTTGGTGTGGCTGGGGATTCAGCGGTTTCGGTAACGATTATTTGATTGTCTGAAGTGCCAGAATTGGTACAGCTGATAAGACTTATGATGATTAACAATAGCAAAATGAAAATTTGTCTATTCATGGGATCCTCTTTTCAATGTGCACTGGCCACTCTTGTTTTAAACAAATGAATGAAAAACGTGTGCTATTTGCATTATAAGCAATACGACAACAAACAAACTAGCTCATTGGTAATGCGGAGGGTGTTTCCCATGTTTAAGTAGGGGGAGGAAGGTAATAAACGTGGGTTATTTGGCTCTACTGAGGACATAGAGGTTCATCATAGATGCAAGCTGGCTAACATTTAGAAAGAAGTACAAAAGTACGTCAATTTTTTCCTCAAATGGGGAACGTTACCGCAGGATTCAATGGGTGAGCATGTACGGCAGGTAGCGCCAGCGCCAGTAGCCGCCGACTTTGCCGGAGAAGTTTGTGTGCGCTTTTCGCTGGAATTAGAGCGGAAGGTCTTGAACGATGCTGCTCCATTCTTCGGGGGTGGAAACGGCCGTAATCAACAAAATATCATCAATCGCCTGGCCAACGGGGATGGAGGATTTCATCACGAGCGGGCTAACAGTCGGTTCCGAAATTCTTGATAGTCGGGGCGACTTTTGATCTCTTGCCACAAGTTATCGGCGTCTGCTTCCTGCTCGCGCAAATAATCATCTACCTCGGCACGATGCGCCAGATAATAGGCCAAAACCGCATAGACATCTTCCAACTGAAGCGTGTCATAACTTTGCACAATTTCTTCGGGCGTACGGCCGGCATTAAAGGCATGGATGACCATATCCAGCAAAACGCGGCTGTTGCCCACGCGCCAGGTGCCGTCTGCATTTTTCCGAAGAGGAACAGGTTGAGGTTCAATTATCAATGTCATAGCATCACCTGCGCGACATTGTAGCCTAAATGGCGGTGGAAATTGTCCCAATTACTCAATTACCGTCTTCACTCTGCGGCACACGGCCGTATAACTCCGTCATGTCTCGCAGGCGCGTGGCAATCTCCTGGGTGAGCATGTGGGGCAGGTAGCGCCAGCGCCAGTAGCCGCCGACCTTGCCGGGGAAGTTCATCCGCGCTTCGTTGCCTAATCCCATCAGGTCTTGCAGGGTGGCAACGGCCGTATTCGACACCGACGCATAGGCCAATCTAGTCATGTCCCAGGAGATGTGCTGCCCGCTGATCTGCATGTAGCGGCGAATGTGGTCCCGCTCAGACTCGGTGGCGTTGCGATACCAGCCCAGCACCGTTTCGTTGTCATGGGTGCCCGTGTAGACGACGGAGTTTTTGGTAAAGGTGTGGGGTAAGAAGTTGCTGTTGCGCTCGCCGCCAAAGGCAAACTGCAAAATTTTCATACCAGGAAAATCAAAAGCGTCGCGCAAGGCCACCACGTCTGGGGTAATGACGCCTAAATCTTCGGCAATGAGCGGCAGTTCGCCCAAGGCATCGCGCATCGCCTGGAAGAACGCTTTGCCAGGCCCTTTGACCCAGCGACCGACAACGGCCGTTGGCTCATCGGCCGGAATTTCCCAGTAGGCATCAAACCCACGAAAATGGTCAATACGCACGATGTCGGCCTGGGTAAAGCTCATTTGCAGGCGGGCGGCCCACCATTTGTAGCCATTGTCGGCCATCTTGTCCCAGCGGTAAAGCGGGTTGCCCCAGCGCTGGCCC
Source organism: Ardenticatenaceae bacterium (assembly GCA_020634495.1). Next base: position 5,665 of record JACKBR010000101.1, read on the forward strand.
GTCTCGCTAAAATAGTCCGGCGGCACCCCAGCGATGACGGTGGGTGCCCCGGTTTCATCAAGGTAAAACAAGCCCGGATTGGCCCAGACGTCGGCGCTGTCGAAGGCCACAAAAATGGGCAGATCGCCAATGATTTGAATGCCGCGCTCGTTGGCATAGGTTTTCAGGTTGAGCCACTGCTGGAAGAAGAGAAATTGCAAAAATTTATGGCGGTCAATTTCGTGCGCCAGCTTCTCGGCCCAGGCAGCCATGGCCTCCGGCTCGCGCAGGGCAATTTCGCGTGGCCAGGTGTTCCAGACGCCGCCTTCATGCTCAACGTGATGATTTTTGAGGGCCATGAAGAAGGCAAAATCGTCCAGCCAACTGCTTTGCTCGGCACAGAACTGTTGGTAGGCGGCATTTTGCGCGTCGGAGCCGTGGCTCAGAAAATGTTCATGAGCTTGCTGCAAGAGGGCGGTTTTGTACTCAATGACGGGGCCAAAATCGACGGCGTGCTGGGGGAAGGTGGGGATGTTTTGAACGGCCGTTTGCGGCAAATACCCATCTTCCACCAACCGGTCTGGACTAATCAGCAAGGGGTTCCCCGCAAAGGCAGAAAATGCCTGATATGGTGAGTCGCCATACCCCGTGGGGCCAAGCGGCAAAATTTGCCACAGTGACTGTTTGCTAGCCACTAAAAAGTCTACAAATTGATAAGCGGCATCGCCAAAATCGCCAATGCCATAACGGCCAGGGAATGAGGTCGGGTGAAGTAAAATGCCAGCGGCACGTTCAAAGCGCATAGTGAGAACCTTTTATAAAAAAATTTTGGATTTGTATGGGAATGCAACCGGGTAATTAGGCAATTAACTGCCTAATTACTTAATTACTCAATTACCCATTTAACGTTCGGGCAATGGCCCATTCATAAAGCTGCTCGTATCCACTGGCCGAGCGCTGCCAGGAATAATCAGACATCATGCCTTTTTTCTGGATGGCCTGCCAGCGTGGTTTGTCTACATTGTACACGTAGATGGCGCGCTGGAGGGCTTGCCAGAAGGCGTCGGCATTGTAATCATGAAACAGAAAGCCCGTTTCACCGTCCTCAACGGTGTCGGCCAGGCCACCCGTAGCCCGCACGACGGGCACGCTGCCGTAACGCATGGCGATGAGCTGCCCCAGGCCACATGGCTCGAACAGCGAAGGCATGAGGAACATATCGCTGCCTGCGTAAATGAGTGGGGCAAAGTTGGCATCGTAGCTCAGATAGGCGGTCATCTTTTCGGGGTGGTAGGCGGCCAGCCGGGCAAACATCTCTTCGTAGGCAGGGTCGCCCGTGCCCAGCACAATAAATTGGGCGTCACCAGAAAAACCGTTCATGAGCAGATGGATAACATGCCCGGTAATGTCCAATCCTTTTTGCCAATCCAGCCGGGAAACCATAGCCACCAGGGGGATATTGTCTCGCTGAGGCAAATTGGCGCGTGATTGCAGGGCGTGGCGGTTGTGCAGTCGTTTTTTCAGGTGTTCCGCGTCGAAATGGCTGGCTAAACGGCCGTCTGCCACCGGGTCCCATTCATCATAATCTAGCCCATTCAAAATGCCGTGGACATCAAAATGGCGATGGCGCAGCAGCTTATCCAGCCCAGCACCGCCCGCAGGCGTCATGATCTCTTGCGCATAAGTTGGGCTAACGGTGTTGATCATGGTGGCATGGTAAATGCCCCGCGCCATGAAGTTCACTTCGTCGTACCCTTCTTCAGCCAGGGCATGTGTTTGTAGGCCAAGGTAATCAAAAATACGCCAATTGGTTTTGCCCTGATGGGCTAAATTGTGAATGGTAAATACGGAGGCAATACCGCGAAAATGTTCAGAGCCCTGTCCGGCAGTGGAAAGCCAGGTAAGGGCCGGGGCCGTGTGCCAATCGTGAGCATGAACAATGTCTGGCTTCCAATCTAGCGCCAGGGTAAGTTCCAAGGCCGCGCGGCTAAAAAAGGCAAAGCGGTAGGCGTCATCGCCATAGCCGTACAGGCTGGGACGGTTGAATAAATTCCCCTCGGCAATGAAGTAAATGGGAACCTCACTGTTGGGCAGCGTGCCTTGGAAAACACCAGCAAGGAGTTGCCCAACGCCAGTTGGCACGGTTAGGGCACCGGCCATGGGGGTAACGCCTGGGAAGCCAGCCTCAATTTTTTGGTAAGCGGGCATGACTACCCGTACCTCATGGCCCAGGTCGTGCAGGGCTTTGGGCAGCGAGCCGCCCACGTCACCCAACCCGCCAGTTTTGGCAAAGGGAGCAACCTCGGCGCTTAGAAACAGAATCTTTAGTTTATCGGACATCAAATGGCCTTTATCAATTTTCTTCCAAAAATAGTCAGCCGCTATTTTCCCTGATTTTGAACATTGTTCAACTGGTT
>JACKBR010000102.1 GCA_020634495.1 Ardenticatenaceae bacterium
CAATCCTGAGAGACGACCCTCAAAAAGACTGCAAAACACCTGCAAAGGAACTATAAAAATGGTGCAATGTGAGGAGTTCAGGGGAGTTCAGTGTTACAAAATCGCAAATTATTTGTCGGCAGTTAGCCTCTGTTGCATATAATTTAGCAGTTCTACAGTATGGGATGTTTCTTTAAGCGACTGCAACCCAGCTATAGCTTCCTGCAAAGTATGTTTAAATTCGGCTGCTTGACCCTGCATCTCGTATAAATCGGCTAAATTATCTAAGGAATTTGCCCAATTAAACATATCTCCGAAGCGCCTATAGGCAGTAATCGCATTTAATAACATTTCTTCGGCCGTTTCCCACTCTTCTAATTGGGTATACACCATACCTAAATTGTTATAGATACCAGCTATTTCAGTAGGCTCTTGAATTTGCAAATTCAATTGCAAAGCCTCTTGCCAAGCCGCTTCTGCTAAATTGTAGTTGCCTTGGCTAAAGGCCGAAATGCCCATATTGTTTTTCAGCTGGCTTAAGTTATGCACATCACCAGTTGCATTCAGAACCCCCATCAATTCCATAGACAATTGATTAATCTCGTCCCAATTACTAGATGCAGCCCAAATTGCGATTAGGGTGATAGATGCTTTGGTAAGCAACGTTGAATGACCAAGCTCATGGTACAACTTATAAGCGGTCTGAGCTGTTTCAAGTGCCTGTTCCCAATTGCGAATGCGGCGATAAATATTTGACAAGTTAAGATTAGCATTTGCTAAAGCTAATTCATCTTTTGCTTGTTCTGCTGTTGCTAATGCTTTTTGGCATAAAGAAATGCCCTCTTCCGATTCCCCTTGAATATCTTTTAGTGAGGCGAGCATAGCTAAGGTTCGAGAATAACTAGACAAGTTGCCTTGTTTTTTATACAAGAGGCTGGCTGTATGATAATGTTCTTCGGCATTCCTCAGGTCGCCTTTATGATATTGAATATCTCCAATTTGTTCTAAGAGGCGCGCTTCCTTATTTTCCTCACGATGAAGCTTACTCATCTGGTGTATTTGCGTTAGATAAACGAGCCAGCGATCCCAGTCTGCGTATCCAAAAATGATTGGATAGAGAATTTGGCTTAACTTGTAGGCAATTTCCAGTGTTTCTGAAGTTTGCAGAGTGGTTTCTAAGGCCCGCAAAAAATTATCATAATCCTCGTGAACCAGCGTTGTCGGATTGCTGCTTTTTTCAAGCATTGATAACCAACGTCTTGCGTTGGCGATCTTCTGCTGCTGTAGCACTTTTCGCCATCTTGCCTGGTCTGAAATTGTAGGAGCAATATTCATTATTCCTCCTCAAACATACTGAGCAGAAAGATTTCAGTGAGACGGTGAAGCTTGTACCTTCTTTCAAGGAGCGAACCAGTAATATCTACCAATGAAGATAAAACAAGACCGGTGACACAATTATAAACTACAGGTTCTGAAAGCTGTGAAACAGCTACTAAATGTTCAATCGTAAAGCCAGATTCTCCAGCTTGGGTTAAGCTAATTAAGAGTGTCTTGCTATTATCTTCAAGCGACTCCCAGATTTCGCGGAATATATAGTCAAATATGCCTTCATTGGTTTCAGTTGACTTGTTGGCGGCAAATCGATTTAGGACACTAGACAGAGAATAGAATCTTAACTGGCCAATAATGAGTTTAAGAGCCAGGGGATTGCCGCCGACCACATCATAAATGGCTACTACATCTTCGTCAGGGGCACTGGCTAAATCGGCAAAACCGCCGCGCTGTGCTTCCTGTCGAATTAGTTGCAGGGCAGCATTTTTATCTAGCTCTTTGTGGGAATAGGAGAAGATGCCTGGCTCGGACAGCAGGCGGATGCGTGACGTTAGCAAAAACTTTGCTGGATTTTGCCATTTTTTAAGTTCAGGTATCAGGCTTCGGTAATCAGCTACCGTTTCCAAGTTGTCTATAATAATTAAACAGCGACGATCCTTCATAAATTTATATAACATTCTTTCGCGCTGTAGATGGGTTGTGTTGGAATTTGTGCTCAGATTAAATTGAACACATAGTTTCTCGATGAGCAGGGGGAGTGTTAAGGCAGGACGGCCGCTTTCAATTTGAAGCCTTCCCAGCATTGATAAATGAGTATGCTTTGCTGTTACCCAGGCGATTTCATCAAATCGGGTTGTTTGAATGGCCTGACGGGCCAAATGATCGGCCAATGCGGTTTTGCCTAAGCCGCCAATCCCATCTATTGAAACGATAAAATGTTGGGTTTCATCAAATAAAGCCTCTTTTAAAATCCGTTCTGCTTCGTTAATGCCCACCAGTGTTTCATAAGATGGAATGCTTAGACGGTTTTTCATTTTGGCACGCCATTCCGCACTGGCTACATTTTCTAGCTGATTTAGAATTTCTGTTAAATGTACGACGGCCTGCCTTTGACGATAATAAAGCGTAGATTCAGATATGTTTAACCGGTTGGAAACGGTCAGGACATCTCTACGATTTTCAAAACGTTCTCTCAGTAAATCTTCTGCTTCTGGGGACACCGTGCGTAGCTGATTCAGGCCATAGCTTAGGATTGCCCGATTATTAGCCGCAGGCCCCGCTTCAGCCAGGGTGCTATAAATATCTTCTGATTGGGAGAGACTTAAGCCAAGGCGCATTTGTTGTAGCGGCCAATGGGTGGTTTCTCCACCGTGCCAGAGGCGTAAAGCAGCTAAAACATCTTCTGAATTATTCACATTGTCCCTCATCTAGTTTAATGAAACGATCATCATTTTATGCTGAATATACCAGTTTCCCCAGGATCATAAGCTATCTTACACGCTTTGGGAAAATTTTTGCAGGGGGGTTGAAGTCATATTGAAGTAGTTTTGTAGTCCTTTATAGAAAACTTTTGTTATTGTTTGGTTCATGTTCGCTTTTGAGTCCATATTACATCCAAAAAACAATATAGATGGGCATTACTAAAATAAGTTTTTAATTTTACGGAGAGAGGTTTTCAATGACATCAATAATCAATAATAACAAGGTCGCTTTTTTCTTACTGGTTGTAGTTCTCGTTAGCCTATTGGCTGTTTTGGCTTTTGCTGTGGCTACTCATGGCGCTGGTTTTGAGCTTGCTGGCGCATCTACCATGCGGTACTGTGTTTCCAGTGGTGGCGTCTGCACAGGCGTATAGCGGATTCATTGTTTAAGAGTTTTATTTTACAAGGTGGCCAAGCCTTGTGAGATGTTGGCAACACGAGGAGCATCATGTCTTTACAATATCGCAATGGCAAAAAGAAGCGATCACAGAGCTATATTTTGATTGGCGATGGCTTTGATGAATTAGAAGTGATTTACTTCTTGCATAATTTTCGTAGAGCTGGTTTATCAATTAAGAGCGTGAGTCTGTTTGATAAGTTGGTTTATAGTCGCCAAGGGGTTGGATTGAAGGCGGATTATGCGCTAGCCGACAAGCCTTTTGACCCTGCTGGAGATGATTGCTTATTGATTTTGCCCTCCGGTGGGCGAAACGGAGATGCTTTGCGGCATGATGCCCGTGTAAAATCCTTATTGATGCGGTTTAACGGCGGTAAGGGGTCGATTGCGGTAACAGGCAGTAACCGGCATTTGGCCAATGACGTAGAACAAGTTTGTTCAGATCGTTTAACCTTACAGCATAAGGCAGAACAAGGCCTTGAGGATTTTGTTAAATCTTTGACTGAGCGTATCGTGTTTGCCTCTTAGTTTTACAAACGTTTTGCATGATTTGTTGTGTTCAAAGCCTTGGCGGTGAAAGCCAGGGCTTTTTTACGGCCGTTTCTCAGCCACCACCACAATTTTCCCAACCCATTTTACCTGCCGCAAAGCATCGTCCCGCTCGCTAGGCACAATCAGGCGAACCAAACCCTGTTCACGGGTAAGCGGCTGACCATCCATCTGATACGCCAACAAAATAGGGCCAGCCGGGTCAGGTTCGTATAGCTCTTCTGCTAACACCCGGTTACCAAAACCATCTGCGCTAATAACCTCTACCTGCGACCAGGAGTCTGGGCAAATATGGTTCACCAAAGCCAGCAGCGGTACGCCGGTAAACGTAAAAGGCCCAGAGGTACCGTGCCCCGTGCTTACAATATAGCAATTGGCAACAGAAACGGCCGTTAACCCTTCTAACTCTTTAATTGAAATAGGTTGGGAACGGCCGTTTGGCTGCACAAATTCAAACGTCGGATCAGGCGAAGGGGGCGCTGGATTTGGTTCGTGGCTGTGTGGCCGCAGCGGATCAGACAAATCATCATGAGAAATCATAAACTACCTCCCAAAAAATATACAGAATTCTACCGCAAATATTTCTATAGTTTACTTCAGCGCTCGCCTAACTATTTGTTATCCAATTTGATATACTACAAGCATGACACAAAGCAACATTCGTAACTTTTGCATAATTGCCCACATCGATCACGGTAAATCAACCCTGGCCGATCGATTGCTGCAAGCTACCGGTACGCTTACCGACCGAGAAATGCAGGAACAGGTTCTCGACAGCATGGACTTGGAGCGGGAAAAAGGCGTCACCATCAAAGCTTCGGCCGTACGCATGACCTACACTGCCAAAGATGGCAACGAATACATCATGAACCTTATCGACACGCCCGGTCATGTCGATTTTGGGTACGAAGTTAGCCGCGCCCTACAAGGCTGTGAAGGCGCACTGCTTGTAGTTGATGCCACCCAGGGCATAGAAGCACAAACCCTGGCAAACCTCTACCTTGCTCTGGAATCTGATCTGGAGATCATCCCCGTTGTTAATAAAATTGACCTACCAGCTGCGATGCCAGAAGATGTAGCCGAAGAAATCGAAAACATTATAGGCCTGCCCGCTGAGGACGTAATTCCTATAAGCGCCAAAACCGGGGCAAATGTTGAACAGGTGCTAGAGGCAATCGTAAAGCGCGTGCCGCCGCCCACCATCAACGATGAAGTCCCCCTTCGTGCGCTGGTTTTCGACTCGCATTATGATTCATACAAAGGCGTCATCGCCTACGTGCGCGTTTTTGAAGGCAAGCTAAACAAGCGCCAATGGGTGCAAATGATGTCCAACGACGTCAGTGCAGAGCCAATTGAAATTGGCATATTTGCCCCAGCCATGAAGCCTGTTAACCTGCTTTCTGCTGGCGAAGTGGGGTACATTGCCACAGGCCTAAAAACCGTACGAGAATGCCGTGTGGGTGATACCATCACCCTGCGCGATCAGCCCGCTGCGAAGCCGCTCCCCGGCTACCAGGCCGTTAAACCAATGGTTTTTGCTGGTTTTTATCCCACAGAAGGGGAAGATTATGCCTTGCTCAAGGAAGCCCTCGAGCGGCTACAGCTGAACGATGCAGCATTGGTATTCGAGCCAGAAACATCCAATGCGCTTAATTTTGGGTTTCGCTGCGGCTTTTTGGGATTGTTCCACATGGAAATTATCCAGGAGCGCCTGGAACGCGAATATGACCTGGATTTGATCGCTACCGCGCCCAGCGTGCGTTATGAAATTAAAATGGCCCACACGGGCGAAGAGCGCATCATCGACAGCCCAGCAGAGCTTCCTGATGAAGGGTTGATTGATGAAATTCGTGAACCGTGGATGCATGTACAAATCTTCACCCCCGACGAATATTATGGCGTGGTGATGGATTTGGTCATCAAGCGGCGGGGCGAATTTGTGGGGCAAGAATATCCAGCGCCAGGGCGTGTGGTGCTTAAATTTGATCTGCCTTTGGCTGAAATTATCATCGACTTTTACGACAAGCTAAAAAGCGGCACGCGTGGCTATGCCTCGATGGATTATGAGGTGGCGGGCTACCGGACTTCTGATTTGGTGAAGCTGGAAGTGCTGGTGAACAAGCAGGTGGTTGATGCTCTAGCCATGATTGTGCATAAAGATGATGCCTATCATCGTGGCCAAAAGCTCGTGACAGCGCTGCGCAAAAAGATTCCGCGCCAGATGTTTGAGGTGCCCATTCAGGCGGCAACTGGGAAGCGTGTCATTAGCCGGGCAACGGTGAAGGCGATGCGTAAAGATGTGTTGGCCAAATGTTATGGCGGTGACATCACGCGCAAGCGGAAGCTGTTGGAAAAGCAGAAGAAGGGCAAGAAGCGCATGAAGATGATCGGCACGGTGGAGGTGCCGCAGGAAGCGTTTATGGCTGTTTTGCAGCTAAATGATGATTGATGCGCTGTGTTTTGTAATTGGTAGTTGAGCAATTGGGTAATTTTTATTCGCGATTTGTGTTTCCGCTGCTGCGGCGTCTAGATGCGGAGACGGTGCATGAGTGGACGCTGAGTCTGTTGCAACTGGCGCAGGGTGGGGTGGGACGGCCGTTCCTCAACAAAATCGCTGGCCCTTTACCCCATAACCCCGTTGAATTCGCCGGCCTTACCTTTCCCAATGTGCTGGGCATGGCCGCCGGGTTTGACAAAGATGTTCGCGTAGCCACTGGATTGGCCGCGCTGGGTTTTGGGCACATTGAGGTGGGGACGCTGACTCCCCGGCCGCAAACGGGCAATCCACGTCCACGCATTTTTCGTTTGCCAGAGGACAAGGCCATTATTAACCGGATGGGTTTTCCCAATGGTGGGGTGATGACTGCTGTGCCCCGATTACGCGCCCTGGCAGAACGGCCGCATCCGTTTGTGTTGGGGGTGAGCCTGGGCAAGCAAAAGGAAACACCACTGGCTGAGGCGGCGACTGATTATACGGCCGTTATGCAGGCGGTTTATCCATTTGCTGATTATTTGGCGGTGAATATTAGTTCGCCAAACACACCGGGCTTGCGGGAACTCCAGGGCGGTGATTATTTGG
>JACKBR010000103.1 GCA_020634495.1 Ardenticatenaceae bacterium
ATATAGACAGGGCGACTGCTGATTTGAGCTAACTGCTGTGCTTTTAACCGAAGCTGCTGCCGCTCAGTGTCATCACACAGACGATATTGCCATATGTCCATGATTAGATTTTGCTGTTTAAGGCGAGTGATTTTGGCAATGTTCAAATCAGTCAACTCAAAATCAGGGAAGTAAGTACGTTGGACGAAGTAAGCATCCGCCGCTACCTGTTTCAGCGAGAAGGTGAAAAATTGACGGCGGGCTTTGAAATAACCGAGTTGAAGAATGTAATGGACAGGTGATTTTGCACCACGAAATTGTGACAGCGCAGCTTTTTCTGCGGGCGAAAGTGTGAAATAGGCAACCCGTTCATCATCATCAAAAATCGGTAAACCAAAGACTGCTTCTATTTCTTCTGTCTCCAGAATTTTCAGACGTTTTGTTTCTGTTTGCTCGGATTGCTCATTAACCATTTGGGCAACTCCGCGAGGGAGAAGGAACAGCTACCAATACCTATCTGAACCATCCATTGCCCGGACATCTGCCTCGATAAAACAGTTACGTTCCTCGGCTGTCCGAGAGGCTTCGACCAGGATGTCAGAGACAATATCGTCTAACTCCTTGTCTGTGTCGTAAGAAATGGTCAAGATGTAATCCCATCCATCTTTGTGAGGCTTTTTCATGGCGTATTCAGACAGGACATAGCGTTCAATTTCTTCACGCGCTCGCTTTTTGCCCCGCACATATTTGTTGTTTCTTTCCACCCGCAACCACAGTTCCACTTGGATGACCTTCTTCTTTTGGCGTGGTGTACTGATTTCAACACTACGATGCCGCAAGTAATTGTAGAAGGTGCTTTTGGAGATGGAGAGTTGTTGACAGATTTGCTTGACAGTCAACTCCCTTTCTAGATACAACTTCTCGGCAACAATGGCTTTGTGCTGCGCCGCTTTGGAAAGCCCTTTGGGACGGCCGCCCACCCGGCCACGAGCGCGAGCCGCCGCCAGCCCCGCTTTCGTCCGTTCACGAATGAGATCCCTTTCAAACTCTGCCAACGCTGCGAAAACATGGAATGTGAATCTGCCTTGGGGCGTTGTGGTATCAATATGATCATGTAGGCTCTGGAACTCGGCTCCCTTGCCTTGAATACGATTTACCAGCGTAACTAACTCTTTCAGTGAGCGGCCTAATCGATCCAGTTTCCAGACCACCACCACATCATCTGCTTGAAGTTGGGTCATCATGGTCTGTAATTCAGGTCGCTCTTTTTTCGTGCTGGTGACTTTTTCTTGGTAAACGGTGGTGCAGCCGACCGTTTGGAGTGCGTCAAGTTGCAGGGCTAAATCCTGATCTTGGGTGCTGACACGAGCATAACCGATTTTCATGATAAAAAGTGTCCATTAAAAAGGTAAAAAAGCTAGTTTATTGCACATTGAATAATCACACAAGTTTTTTGGACACTCTTACCAGAGAGAGAGCAAGGTTTATGAAACTGTGCAGAAAAACCAGCGTTTTTCTGTACCCTCTATCAGGTTCTGTTCCACCGATTGATATCGATATATTTGTGTAGGAATTGGTGACGCGCCCCACCCCAGCTGCCCGGCCAAATTGCTTGCTAATATACTATTTTGGGGGATATGCAAAAATACCCGTATTGAGAACGCAATCAGCCAGCGATAGGCAGGGTGATTGTGAAGGCGCTGCCTTGATTGTGCCCTGGGCTGGCGGCAGTGAGACGGCCGTTATGCGCTTCCACCAAATGCTTGCTAATCGTCAACCCGATACCGCTGCCGCCGCCGGTGCGGGAACGGGATTTATCCACCCGGTAAAAACGCTCAAAAATATGCCGCAGATGTTCAACCGGAATGCCAATACCCGTGTCCTGAATGGTGATGATCACCTCGTTGGAGCTGGCCCAGGCGCTCACAGATACTTGACCGTCAGATGGCGTATATTGCAGGGCGTTGCCCAGTAAATTAAGCAGCACCTGCGTCATTCGGGCTGCGTCGGCTTGAACGAGGGGTAAATCTTCAACTATTTCCAGACGCAGGGCAACGCCCTTGTCGTCAAATTGCATGCGCAGTCGCTCGGCGGCGGCACGAATGAAAACCATTGGATTGATGGCTTCCAGTTCTAACGGAATTTGCCCCGCTTCTGCCGCGACAACTCTTCCAGGTCTTGGCGCACCGGTCGTTTGCAAACGACCAACCTCGTTGAACGTCTGGAATGTGGCCAGTTCGGCTGGCACACCATCTTCCAGTCCTTCCATGACGCTTTTTATGCTGCTAAGGGGGGTGCGTAGTTCGTGGGCCACATCGCCGATGAGTTGGCGGCGGCGTTCTTCGGTTTGGGCCAGGGTGTGGGCCATCTGGTTGAAGGATTGGGCCAGGTCGGCCAGTTCATCTTCACCGATGACCTGGACGCGCTCGTCGTAACGGCCGTTAGCAATGCGCTGGCTAGCTTCCTTCATTTGCTGTACCGGGCTGACAATGCGCCGGGTGACGAAACTGCTGACGAGAACGGCCGTTACCGTGGCAATGCCAGCGGCCACCAGGAGGATTTCGTTAACGGCCGTACGAAAATTTGCGGTCAAATCAGTCATCATCCCGCCCATACTGCCGCCTATCATCGTTTCCATACTGGCCATGTGCCGGTCAAGCGCGGACGGCGCATGAAATTCAGCCGTGACAGCCAGCGACACAACGCCGACGAGGATGATAATGAGATAGGAAAAAAACAATTTTCGACCCAATCTTTGGCGAATCTGGTTCATTTGGCTTCATCCTCCAAACGGTAACCCGTTGCCCAGACCGTGGCAATCAAGGTGGGGTTGGCCGGGTTATCTTCCACTTTCTTGCGCAGGCGGCCGATATGGACATCCACTACCCGGTCATCGCCGTAATAATCATACCCCCATACCTTTTCAATAAGCTGTTCCCGGCTCAGGGTACGACCGTGATTTTTCATGAGAATGTGCAGCAGGTCAAACTCGATGGGCGTTAAATCCAGTGGCCGACTGTCTTTCCAGGCGAGACGGCCGTCTACATCCAACCGCAACCTATGGGAGACCAGTTCTGTTTTACCGCCGCTTGAACCAGAGACTCGGCGCAGCGACGCTTTAATCCGCGCGACAAGCTCACGCGGGCTAAACGGTTTGGTCACATAATCGTCCGCGCCTAAACCCAGGCCAATGACCTTGTCGGCCTCATCCGCTTTGGCTGTCAGCATGATCACGTACACATCTGAAGTTTGTCGCAGCTGACGCAGCACTTCCAGACCATCCACTTCCGGTAGCATAATATCCAGCACGACGAGGTCTGGTTGAAAGTCACGGAAGATGAGCAGGGCGGTACGGCCGTCAACTGCCGTTTGTACAGTGTATCCTTCCTGTTCCAGATATGCATGCACCGTACTGAGCAAGGTTTGTTCATCATCAACAACTAAAATCTTATTGGCCATGTTGAGGTTATTGTACCTTGATTATTTTTTTCTGGGACTACGCTATTTAGCCTATTCGCTAAACGACAGGAGACTGCGCGTGTGGATATTTGCCAATTGTGGAAATAACATTTCGTTGGCCTGAAGGTTTCCCATACTTTTTTAGAGAGCTAATATTTGCTATATCGATATTAGCTTACGATAATATCGGCTAGCAAACGCGCTGAAGAAGGCGCCACAGCATTGCAACTCATGAGAGAAGGCGGCTGGTCAAGCTTAAATTCAGTCATGATCTATATCCATGACAAGGCGACACAATAATCTTACTCTTCACTCACCGTTCGTTTTTTATAGGGGATATGAAGTAGAGAGGCGGCCTGATGGCGGGTTTTTTGACCCCGGCGATCATACCGACTGGTCGTGGTGGGGCTGGCGTGGCCGGCCATTTTCTGCACGGTGGCCATATCGGCGCCAGCGTCGAGCAAGTCGCCCACAAACGTGCGGCGAAAGTCGTGGGGTGAAAGGTTCTTGACCCCGGCCAGTTTAGCCCGCTTGCGCAGCATGTTGTAAACGGCCTGGTCAGTTAACCGTTCACCGCGATTCCGATTGCCCAGTCCCCAGAACAGCGGACCCTCCTCATCGCCTCGTACGCTCAGCCAATCCTGGATAGCCGGCGCAGCATGTCCCAACGGTACGGCGCGATGTTTGTTGCCCTTGCCACGAACCACCAATTCATCTTCTTCCATTTTGTAGTCAGCCTTATTTAGCGCAACCAGTTCGGACCGCCGCAGCCCGCAGCCATAGAGCACGGAGAAGATGGCCGCATCCCGGATGTCCAGGGGTGCCGTCTCACAGGTGTTCAGCAGGCCGACCAGCTCACCAGATGACAACGCGCGCCCGCTGGGCAATGTTTCACCTTGGATGCTTGCCACGCTGGCCGCTTTTTGATAATCCTCAGCCGTCATCAGGCCCAGCTTCCAGGCTGCTTTCAGCACCCCACGCAAAGCCGACAGCATGCGGTTGGCCGTGGTATGGGCGTATTTGTTAGCCAGGGCGCTGCGCACAGCTTGGGTGTGCTGGAACCGCAGCTGCGACCAAGGCACGTTCCAGGCTGTGGCTGTTTCATCACCCAGGCCTAGCTGGGCAATTGTGTCCAGCGCCGCCAGCATCGTGCGCCGCGAGTTGGGATTCAGGCCGGCCAGGTAAACGGCAACAGGATCTGTGTCACGGCCGGTCTTCGAAGCCACGAGCATCTGTTCTGCTTGTTTGGGGGATGTCATCGGCTGATTCATCTCTCTACTCCGCTCTAGTTTTGAAAACTATCATTTTCATAACTAAAAAATAGCAGAAAATGTACATTATGTCAAGTCTTTGGCGCTTGAAAGGTGACTTGTTTTCTAGTTGTGTAGCCTCGCCGCTGTTCTTGATCAGCCAGATCCTGGCTTGTTTTAAAACTTACCAGGTGTGGAACTTGCTGTAAAATCTGCCGCTCTCAATCCTAATTTTTCTCAGCACGGCTCTCAGACGCGAGAATAATTGATTTTGCCATGGTTTTTGACCATATGCTTGGCTTTAGCGATTGTTGCCACGTATTTATAACAGTCCACGATCATAATCTGAATTAACTTAATTCAAAATAAGCTAATTGACGACAAGGGGGATCCTGAAGGCTAACCCCGCTCAAGAATGCCTGACCCATTCTTTCAAATCAGCGTCGACCCGATTCAAAGCTAGCAATTTTATGCCCGCCGACCACCAGTTGTCTTTTCTTAGCTCGCTATTTGTAATTTCTGCTGCATAGGCTTGCGCTGCCTCCGTCCACCCGTCGCGAGCGAAGCCGAGGTAATAGACGCGCCATTGGCCACGTTTCGGCACAATCTCGCCTGTCTTTTCGATTAATTGGCGTAACACCGTGCGACTGACAGGCCGATCTTGCCATTTACATTCGCCCAAGATTATCGTTTTTTCCATTGAATTGATGCCAACCACATCTACCTGAGCCTGCCGTGTCCAGGCGCTGCCAACCTGATCCGGGGCAAACGGCAAAATGCCGCGAACACCAGCCCGCAGCGTCCACTCGCGGCACAACTCTTCCCAGGTATGCGTTCCAATGAAATCCAGCAGATGGCGTTTAATTTCTG
>JACKBR010000104.1 GCA_020634495.1 Ardenticatenaceae bacterium
TGATGGCTTCGCTTTTGAAGTTAGCAGCAGTGATGGGTCGGCCGTTATTGGCATAGGCAAAGTGGTTTCGGGAGACGGACAAACGGCCGAAGTGGAACTATTCGTTTCTGATTTCAACTGCAACTAATGCGTTCCATTCTGCTCAGCAACGCCAAGGCGGGTTACGGCCGTTGCCAACCCCACCAGCAGCCAAAACGCCGTCACCGCGTGGTGAAATTCCAGATTAAAGAGGTAATGGTCAAACAGACCCGCTGCCAATCCACCTACAATGGCCGCGTGCAAGCCCAGCCAAAGTGCGTCCAATTCTTCATGTGCCTTAAAGAAATGGCGGTGCGATAAGCCGTAAAAAAACAGGATGCCAATGACGGCAAAGAAGGCCAACAGCCCCACAATGCCCATCACCTGGGCAATGGTCAGGTAAACATTGGCCACGCCGAGGTAGAGGTCAATATCTGGCGTCCCGGCAAAGCCCACGCCGATGATGGGATAACGGCCGATCAGCGTCAGGGCATCCTGGTATTCACCAAAGCGCATCTGGGTGGCCAAATCCTGGCCCTGAATGCCTTCGACAAAACGCTCGATGTAGGTTTGGGCTACGGGCAGCAGCAGCAACAGCAAACCACCGCCAAACATATAGGGAATCAGCCGCCGGTAGCGCAGCAGGGCAATGAAGCCCAATCCCGCCGCCAAACCAAACATTGCCCCGCGTGAAAAGGTAAGTACGACACAGAGGAAAATGGAGCCAACAATGCCCCAGGTGAGCCAACGCGGGAACAACGGCCGTTTTGCCACCAACTGCGGTCCAGCCAAAGCGCCAATCATCAGCAGCAGCCCCCCCAGCACGTTCGGGTCTACGGAGGTGCTGATGGCCCGTTCAGACAGCTCAGGATTTTCTTCAATGTAGCGAATGACCCAGCCACCCGGATAGCCAATCCGCGTGAGGAAGTTGAGGATGGTGTTGGTTGTATCTTCCGGTAAGAGCCAAAAAATAATGCCCAAAACGGCCGCACCCGCCCCAGCCAGCAGCACCACCTTTACCATCCGTTCCAGCCGTGCCTGCGTGCGGCAATAATCTACAATGACGTACACAAATCCCAGGCTGAGCAGCAGTTCGGCAAATTTACGCAGCAGCGTGGGGGTCAGCGGGCCATTGGCCAGCCCAAAAATGAAGGCGAAAATAGCAACCAGGATGAAGATGAGCAGCGGCAAGGCAATCGGCGCAGTGACTAAATCGCGCTGCTGCCCGGTCACAATTCCTAACAACCAGACGCCAATAACAGCTCCCAAGGCCAAATCGAGGAATGTTGGCGTGAGGCCAATGTCAACGGGCAGGGTAGCAAACGGCAGCAGGCACACCACAGCAATCACGCCCCAAAAGCCAATTTCAATGTCGCGCAAAACGATGTAGGCGGTGAGGACGGCTAAAATAGAAGCGGCCCCGGCCAATGGCCCGCCAAAGCCCAAAATGATACCGCCGAGAACGGCCGTACCGCCCACCAACACGCCCAAGGCCCACTTCGATTTGGTGGGATTCACCAAATCAACGTTTGTGAACCATCGTTTTTTGGTTTCGCGTTCCTGGGTTGCCGTTGCCATTAATCAATCAATCCTTCTACCTGCATTTGCCTATGCGATTGCTCTATCGAGGCGTCTAATTCAGCTTCGATGCCGTAATGAATTGCCAGGGTGAGCGCACAGCGCAGCACGTCTTTTATCTCTTTTGCCAACTGAATTGTATCGGGTTCGCCCATTTTTTGCCGCTTGACGCCGCTGGCCTCAAAGTGATTCACCTGGGCAGCCAGCTCGCCGCACTCCTCCGCCAGCCGGGTCACCATTTGGAACGGATCGTTGCCATCGGGGAACCGCTTCATGAGGCCATGGGTGATTTTGTATAGTTTTTCCATTATTTATCCGCAGATTACACAGATTTTGCAGATTGCCTGTAATCTTTGCACTTGTCATTCTAACCGCAGGGATGAATCCCTTTGAGGTAAGTCGATTTAAGGTATCGTCCGCGCAAGGCGATGTCTAAAGGGATGCTTCGTTTCACTCAGCATGACAAGACTAATCGGTTACACGGAGCAATGTCAGTTCCAGAAAATCGTCGGTGGGACGGCCGTCTGGCGCAATGATTTGCAGGCGGTTAAATTGCCCATCGTCCACCGTGTACAAACCAATGATGATGGGATACACACTGCCCGGTGTGTCTGGGCTTAGCGTGAGTGACATCTGCACAGTTTGCAACTCGCCCGCAGCCCAGGCCGAGGTTGGCTGGCCCAAATCCTGGCTGGCCCAACGGGTGGTGTCCTCATCAACAACCTGGGCAAAGATGGTGTAGTCGGTGGTTAACGGCCGTTTCGCCCGCCAGTACAACATCAAATCCACCGTGTCACCCGCCGCCACCTGCCGCGGATTCAGTTCAAAGCCAACCAGCTCCAGCTCATTTTCAAAATTGACCACCGTGGGATTGGGCACATCGCCTGGTGCGGGCTCCAAGGAAAGCACACCAAGTACAACCGAATCTTCGCCGCCGACCAGAGGCAATCGTTCTTGTTCGGCTGTGTAAAAATCATAGAGACCCACACTAAGTTCAAGATTTGCGGGAGCAACGGCCGTTTCGGGAATCACAAGCTGATAATGGTTAATAATTGTCTCGCCTGTCTGCAAAAGTGTGGTGGGACGCAAGCCCTGATCCAAAAACATGTCCCGTTGGGCAATGGGCACGCCAATCACCGGGTCATTCAAATGAACAAAAACGCTCCAGTCGCGAGCCATCGGGGCCAGCACTTCCCACTCCAGGAGCAGATCAATTGTGTCGCCGGGTTGGTAACTGATCTTTTGTTGGGAAACGGCCGTTTGCCCAATCTCGAATCCCACCAGCCGCAGCTTGCCATCAAAATCGGCAGCAACTGGCTCCTGTTCCCCCCAGGGTCCAACAGTCTGGTTCAAGGCATATGCCGGACGAATCCAAACCAGCGAAGCCAACGCCGCCAGCACGAAAAGGAACCCAGCCACACCAAAAATCACCTTTTGGCCCAGCGACCGGGGCAGCCAGCCAATCAAACCAGCCACCAGCAGCACATTCAGCGCCGACATCGCCGTAAACACCAACCGCCCCTGCGACGACCACGTCGTTGTGGCCCACTGAATCAAGCCAACCACCACAGCGGCGACAAAGAGCAGGCAAACGACGAGGGCAAATTTCTTCGCCACAAAGTTGAGGAGACTGGAGATTAGAGATTGGAGATTAAAACCAGTCTCCAGTCTCCAGTCTCCAATCTCCTTTACCAAATAAACCACAAACCCCAACACCCCCACAACCACCACGCCATTCAACACGTGATAAATCCACAGCGGCATGGGCACGTTGACGCCGCCAAACAAGCCCCAATAGGAAAGCATAAAGCCCCAGCGCTCGCTCCACAGCTGCGCCAACGAGGCCGGATGCGCCCGCTGTCCCAGCACGGCAATGAAAGCGTTCCAACCTAAAAAATCGCCGTACAGCACAATATTGCGCCAATACCACCAGCCCGCAATTAAAACAACAGGAATGAGCAAGATGAGAAAGGAAACGGCCGTCCACCCCAAATTCCGCAAAATCTCCCTCCAGAAATTCTCGCTTTTCTCTGTGTAACTCTGTGCTCCTCCGTGCAACTCTGTGTTCCGCCTTTCCTTCCAATACGCAATAAAAATCGTGCCCAACGCCAGCGGCAGCAGCCCAAATGTGCCCTCCTTCGTAAGCAACGCAAGGCCAATGACCGTACCAATTAGCAACCAGGTTTTCCAGTAATCCGTTATCGGTAATCTGTTATCGGTAATCCGTAATCCGTTTGCCGATGACCGAATACCGTTTACCGAATACCGCTTACCGACCGCCCGAATCATCAACAAAATCGCCAACGAGGCCAACGGAATCGCCAAATTATCATTGTTCACCGCACCGCTGATGAAGAGGAACATAGGAGTAAAAGCATTGAGCGCCGCCGCGCCAAGAGCAATCTCCGGCCGGTTGGGAACCAGCTCTTTGCCAATAAGATAGGTTAAATAAACAGTCGCTGCGCCGAGTAAAACCGAAAAGAGGCGCACAAGGCGCACCGCCAACAGCGTGCCCTGCCACGGGTTCCAGTCTGGATTGTGGATGGTGAGGTTGATGTTGCCATCAGCGGTGAGGATGCCGTTATCGACGTGGGGGTTTTCCCAGCGAATCGTTTCCATGTCGCTGGCATCGATCCAAAAGGTGAGCGCTGCGCCGAGGTAGTAGTAAAGCGGCGGCTGGCTGGCTTCCTGCTTCCACGGCCCAGCCTGGGCTGGATCAAACACCTGCACCGGCAGCGGATTACCGTCGGCCAGATGGCGGATCATGGGATAATGCCACAGCTCGTCTGAGGCTTCAAAAACGGGGGTGACGAGGGCATACATGCCCCCCAAAATGATAAACAGCCCCAAAATGAGCCTCAGCCAGCGTTTTTCGGTACGTTTCTCGTCCATAGGGGGCTGATTGTACCCATCTGAGGCTGTGCTGCCACCTGCGTTCAGGCTGTGTTTAGGATACGGCCGTCTTCCCCGGAACCAGTAATCGGTGAGCCAGTAATCAGTGACCAGTTAGCGCAGCAAAAGCAACCCCAGCGGCCGCAATCGTTTTGTGAATTTCAGCCGTTGTGTGCTGCGTAGACAAAAACCCAGCTTCAAATTGTGACGGTGCCAGATAAACCCCACGCGACAACATCATCTGGAAATATTGGGCAAATCGTTCTGTATTCGCCTGACTGGCCGTTTCCCAATTTACCACCGGTTGGTCGGCAAAAAACAGGCCAAACATGGTTCCAACGCGATTTTGCTGGATAGTCACGCCAGCTTCTTTGGCGGCCATAGCCAGACCATTCATCAACTGCGCACCCCGCACTTCTAAGTCGTCCCAAACGCCAGGAGCCTGGATCGCTTTTAGCGTTTCAATGCCAGCCGTCATCGCCAGCGGATTGCCAGACAGGGTGCCCGCCTGGTACATCGGCCCGACCGGCGCAACCAACTCCATAATGTCGCGGCGGCCACCGTAAGCGCCTACAGGCAGCCCACCACCTATCACCTTGCCCAATGCCGTAATGTCGGGCTGAATGCCATACAAAGTTTGCGCCCCGCCGGGATGCACCCGGAAGCCGGTCATCACCTCGTCAAAGATGAGCAACGCACCGTTGTTGGCGGTCACCTCGCGCAAACCGGGCAAAAAGCCTTCAATAGGCGGCACCAGTCCCATGTTGCCGCTCACTGGCTCCACGATGACGGCCGCAATCTCGCCTGAAAATTGAGCAAAAAGCTGCTTCACAGCTTCGAGGTCATTGTAAGGAGCCACCAGGGTATCGGCGGTCGTGGCTTTGGGTACGCCAGGGGAATCTGGCAAGCCCAGCGTGGCCACGCCGGAGCCAGCCTGCACCAGCAGCATGTCAGCATGGCCATGATAATTGCCCTGGAATTTAATAATTTTCGTGCGCTGGGTAAAGGCGCGGGCCAGGCGCAGGGCGCTCAT
>JACKBR010000105.1 GCA_020634495.1 Ardenticatenaceae bacterium
TGCTGCCGGGCTACCACCTGGAATATTCAAAACATCAAAATGCTAAAGTGCGGAAACCATTCCGCCAGCGAGGAGTCTATCACGTTTACAAAAAAACACGAATTTTGATAAAAAAACCTCCACACCAAAAGATGTGGAGGCTTTTTTAGTACGCCCTGAGAGACTCGAACTCCCGACCTTCTGGTTCGTAGCCAGACGCTCTAATCCACTGAGCTAAGGGCGCATATTCTTTTGCTGGTGTAGCCTCGCCGCTTTGACGACGGCCGTTGGCTTAAAGGCGGGGAGGAAGGGATTCGAACCCTTGAACGGCTTTTACACCGTTAACCGCTTAGCAGGCGGCCCCAATCGTCCACTCTGGCACCTCCCCAAAAAGCCAACATTGCTGCCAGGTAAGGTCTACACTCTGTTGGTAAAACGTAAGGCGGAGGGAGAGGGATTCGAACCCTCGGTAGGCTGTTGCCTACTACGGTTTTCAAGACCGTCGCAATCGTCCACTCTGCCATCCCTCCAGGCTGTGGAGGGGGTCATTTCAACCCGGTCGCGGAGTATAACACGCCGCTTTTTGCGTGTCAAAATAATGCCAATTTTGGCAACGGCCGTTTCCCCACCAACCTTAATCTTTCCCCCATTGGATTGTACCGCCATCGCTTATCCGTTATCATTTGCCCAGCATTGATAAAATGAGGCGGTTAATGAGCAATTTGGACAGTTCCAACGATTTTTTTGCCATCCTGGGTGGTGAACTTAAGCAAGTCTGGCAAGATTTAACAAATGGCTGGCGAGAAACGGCCGTTTCCCTGCGCAATGGGTTTCGAAGATTACGGCACGCCAGGATGGATTACGTCGTGCTGGCGATTGGTGGCCCGATGCCAGAACGTGCCGAACCGCCACGCAGCTTCATCGAGCGGCAGCTTCCCCTGCCCGAACCAGCCTTTAGCTTGGAGCAGTTCAACCAGCGCCTGGCCCACATCGCCGATGCCGACAATGTGCAGGGGCTGGTGCTCATCTGCGATGGCCTCAGCGCCGGATACGCCACCATCCAAAACATTCGCCGCTCCCTGGAACGCCTGAAAGCCGCTGGCAAAACGGTTGTCATCTACACACCCTACCTTGACCTGCGGCACTATTTCCTGGCCACCATCGCCGACCGCATCATCGTGCCACCGGCTGCCCAGTTTGATGCCTACGGGCTGCATTCTGAAGTGACTCACCTGAAAACGGCGCTGGGCAATGTGGGGATTGGGGTAGATGCGGTGCAAATTTCGCCCTACAAAACGGCCGCAAACCCATTCATTAAAGATGAGATAACTCCCGAAGAAAAGGAACAGCTGGATTGGCTGCTGGATGATTTGTATGATCAGGTGACGCTGGCGATGGCAGACGGCCGTTCCCTCACCCAAACCACAATCCAAAACCTGATGAACCAGGTGCCCTTCTCCGCCGAAGATGCCCTGGCGGCCGGACTGGTCGATGATTTGGCCTACCAGGACGAGCTGGTTTATCTGCTGGCAGAGACCGCCGATGATGAGGAAGAAACGGCCGTATCCAGCGAGGACGCAGCGGAAAAGCCAGCCGCCCGCCCGCAAGCCGTTTTGGCAGAGTGGCCCAAAGCAAAACGAGCCTTAACCGAAAAATCCCGGCGGCGCAGTCGCCAATTTATTGGCGTCATTAGCATCGAAGGGCTGATCAACATGGGCAGCAGCCAAAGCCCACCGATTGACCTGCCCATTCCCCTGGTGGGTGGGCAAATGGCCGGGGAGCAAACCCTGGTTTACCTGCTGCGCCAGGCAGAACAGCTAAACGAGATGGCCGGGCTAATCTTGCATGTCGATTCGCCCGGCGGCTCCGCGCTGGCCTCCGATTTAATTGGCCGCGAGGTGCAGCGGCTGAGCCAGAAAAAGCCCGTGCTGGCGTACATGGGCGGCTCAGCAACCTCTGGCGGCTACTACGTCAGCGCCTACGCCCAGCACATCATGAGCCAATCGCTCACCATGACCGGCTCCATTGGCGTGGTGGGTTTTCGCCTGCACACGCAAGGGCTTTACAACAAGCTGGGACTGAACCGCACTGCCCTGGATCGCGGTGAAAACGCTAGCTTTTTTAACGACATGCAGCCACTCACCGACGAAGAGTTAGCAACCTGGCAAGAAATGATTGTGCATGCCTACGGCCAATTCAAAACAGTGGTGGCTGAAGGGCGCAATTTGCCCTACGATGAGCTGGACGCCATTTGCCTGGGGCGTGTTTGGACAGGGCAGCAAGCAGCGGCTCATCAATTGGTAGACAGCCACGGCGATTTTATCGACGCCGTGCACAAATTGGCGGAGCTGGCCGAACTGCCCGACCCGGCCACCCACGACATTCCGGTGGTGAATTTGTTTGCCAAAACCAGCCGCTACGTTTTGCCGCAGCCGTTTGAGGTCGCTGAATCCATTGCCAACCTGCTGGCCCCAGAACGCTTGCAGACCCTTAACCGCAAACCGCTCTTTGTGTCACCCTACGTCATCAAGATTTGAGTTGTCATTTTGAGCGCAGCGAAAAATCCCTTTAAACTTTAATGGACTCGATCATTGATTCGCGGGCGAAGGTGTTGGTGACTTGAACGCAACAGGGATGCTTTACTTCGTTCAGCATGACAATTGCAAAGGAAAAAACTATGACAGCAACGGCCGTTTCTCCCAATCTCACCAAAAAACTGCACATCGACACGAAAGTTGCCGAATTTGTGCTCATCAAATTTCTGGAAAATGAAATTTCCAAGGCAGGCTTCCAAAAAGCGGTGCTGGGGCTGTCCGGCGGCATCGATTCCGCCCTCTCCTGCTACCTGGTCACCAAAGCGCTGGGGCCAGAAAACGTGTTGGCGCTGCGCTTGCCACATCAGGCATCCTCGGCCGAAAGTTTGGCCCATGCCGATCTGGTCATCGAGGCGCTGGGCATTGGCAGCGAAACGGTGGAGATTACCGGCATGGTGGAAGCCCTGGTCAACGCCTCGCCCGGCATGAACGCCCATCGCAAAGGCAACGTCATGGCCCGGGCCCGGATGATGGTCATTTTTGACCGCTCGCTGGCGGAAAGTGCCCTGGTGATTGGCACCAGCAACAAAACGGAGCTGATGCTGGGCTATGGCACCATTTTTGGCGATCTGGCCTCAGCGGTGAACCCGATTGGCGATCTGTACAAAACGCAGGTGCGGCAGCTTTCTCGCGCTTTGGGCGTGCCAGACGCGATCATCGACAAAGCGCCTTCAGCCGATCTCATTCCTGGCCAGACGGATGAAGATGATTTTGGTTTTAGTTACGAGACGGTAGACCAGCTGCTTTACCTGATGCTAGATGAGCGGTATTCGCGGGATGAAGCAGTGGCGGCGGGGTTTGCCCGGCCGTTTGTCGATAAAGTCCTCAGCATGGTGCAGCGCTCCCAATACAAACGCACCATGCCCATCATTCCCAAAATTAGCGACCGCTCTATCACCCACGATTTCCGCTATTTGCGGGATTGGGGAACATGATAATGGTGAATTGTGAATGGTAAATGGTTAATGGTTAAGGGGTGGGCCGCACGGTTATTAAAAACTGTTGGGCTGGCGATTTTGCTGCTGTTTTTGGTGCAGCAGGCGGGGGCGGAGCCGGAATGGCAGCGCAAGGTGGATCCGTCTTTGCTGGCGGAGGTGCTGGCCAAGCCTGCCGGTGACGGAGCCGCCCAGGCGGAATTTTTGGTGCGCCTGGCGGTGCAAGCGGATTTATCGGCAGCGGCGGGGATTACAGACAAGACGGCGAAGGGTGCTTTTGTCTACGACCAGCTAACGGCCGTTGCCCAACAAACACAGGCCCCGCTTTTGGCTCAGTTGGCCGGGATGGGTGTGGAGGCTGTACGGCCGTATTGGATCACCAACATGGTTTGGGTACGCAGCGATTTGGACACGATTGCCGCCATGGCCCAGCGCGACGACGTGGCTTTTGTGTATGCCAATCCGCAGGTGGCGCTGGACGTGCTGCCGCCGGAAAATGAAGAAGTGGGGCTGAGGGAAACGGCCGTTGGCGCTGTTGGCGCTGTTAGCGCGGTCGAATGGAACATCAGCCACATCCGGGCCGATACTGTCTGGAAACTGGGCTTTACCGGGCAGGGCGTGGTCATCGGCGGGCAAGACACCGGCTACGACTGGGACCATCCCGCCCTCATCAACCAATATCGCGGCTGGGACGGCAGCAGCGCTGACCACAACACCAACTGGCACGACGCCATCCACACGCTGACCTTTGCCAACATCTGCGGTGTCGATTCCCCTGAACCTTGTGACGACGATGACGACAGCCACGGCACCCACACAATGGGCACGATGATTGGCAATGATCTGGCTCCTTCAGCAGACGGCTGGCCCAGCGCTGCCGCCAATGCTATCGGCGTTGCGCCCGGGGCGCGCTGGATTGGCTGCCGGAACATGGAAATTGGCAACGGGACGCCAGCCACCTACAGCGAATGCTACGAATGGTTTGTTGCGCCTTATCCGCTGGGCGGCGACCCGATGACCGATGGCGACCCCAGCAAAGCGCCACACGTCATCAATAATTCCTGGAGCTGCCCGGTTAGCGAGGGTTGTACAACGCCTGATATTTTAGAAACGGTGGTTAACAACGTGCGAGCGGCAGGGATTGTTACCGTGCATTCAGCAGGCAACGATGGGGCAAATTGCGGAACGGTGCAAGACCCGGCGGCTACCTACACAGCTTCTTTCTCTGTGGGCGCTACAGACAGCAACGACAACATCGCTGGCTTTAGCAGTCGTGGCCCCTCTACGTTTGATGGCGGTCTAAAGCCGGATATTTCTGCGCCGGGCGTCAGCATTCGTTCTGCCTTTCGCGGGGGCAGCTATATTGGCGGATACCAGGGAACGAGCATGGCGGGGCCGCATGTGGCCGGGCTGGTGGCGCTGCTCATTTCGGCCAATCCAGCATTGGCCGGAGATGTGGACGCCATTGAGACAATTTTGCAGGAAACGGCCGTTCCCCGCACAACTTCCCAGGGCTGCGGTGGCGATGGCCCCACTGATGTGCCCAATAATGTGTATGGTTACGGCCGTATCGACGCCCTTCTCCCCATCGTGGAACAATTCCCACAAAAGCAATTCTTGCCATTTTCTACCGGCCAATAATCCGGTAAAATCCCGATAGGAAGAGAAACCATCCGCAGATAGTGTTCATTGCACTCACAGATTTCGCAGACCTCTCTTTCTGTTCTCTGTGAAACTCTGCGTTTCCTCTGCGAAACTCCGTGTTCCTCTTCACGAGGAGAAAAATGAAACGTGCCGTAAGCATCAGTTTAGGTAGCTCTGAACGAGACAAAAAGGTAGAAGTTGA
>JACKBR010000106.1 GCA_020634495.1 Ardenticatenaceae bacterium
CACCCGCGCCTGGTCGTAGCGCACCGGATCGCCCAGGCCGTAAATGGCGCTAACGCTGGCCACGATGATGACGTCCCTTCGCGTAGCCAGTGATTGCGTGGCCGCCAGCCGCATTCGCTCAATCTCTTCGTTAATTTCAGTGGTTTTTTCAATGTAGGTGTCGGTGCGCGGGATGTACGCTTCTGGCTGGTAAAAATCGTAGTAGCTCACAAAGTAGCTCACGGCGTTTTGGGGGAAAAATTGGCAAAACTCGCTGTAGAGCTGGGCGGCCAGCGTCTTGTTGTGCGCCAAAATGAGGGTGGGCCGCTGCGTCTGCTGAATCACGTTGGCGATGGTGAATGTCTTGCCGGTGCCAGTCGCGCCGAGTAAAAGCTGCTGGTGCAGACCAGCTTGCAGGCCATCCACCAATCCGGCAATCGCCTGGGGCTGGTCGCCTGTGGGTTGGTAGTGGGCATTGAGTTGGAAGGTAGACATTTTGTGCCTCCGGTATTTTGAGTGAAAAGTGATTAGTGAAAAGTAAAAAGTGGCTCAATCTTTTCACTTATCACTTTTTACTTTTCACTATAAAAGCAGTTCATGACATCTATTGTCAGGAGTTTGGGCAAAACGGCCGTTCACGCTAGACTTATACCCTTAGCAAAAATTAGGAAATTAATGTGAAACTAGCAGTCATCTCAGATATTCATGGAAACGTACCCGCTTTAGAAACCGTGACGGCCGACATTGAAAAATGGCAGCCCGACACAGTGGTGGTAGATGGGGATATTGTCAATCGTGGCCCGCTTTCCCGCGATTGTTTGGAGTGGGTATTGGCGCGCCAGGCCAATGAGGGTTGGCAAATTGTAAAAGGCAACCACGAGGATTACATCTTGGAATGTGCCGCTGATAACGGCTCTTTAGCAGGCCCAGATTTTGAGGTGCGTCAGTTTGCTCATTGGGCTTATGAACAAGTGGCCGATTACGTGCCGCTTATTGCCAATTTGCCGGAGCAGTATGCTGTCTTTGCGCCAGATGGATCCGAGCTTCGCGTCGTGCATGCCTCCATGCGGGACAATCGGGATGGGATTTATCCCAAAACGACCGATGCCGAGCTGCGCGAGCAAATTGCCCCCGCGCCAGCCGTTTTTGTGACCGGGCACACGCACCGGCCGCTTGTCCGGCAAATTAATGGCACCACGGTGGTAAACATTGGCTCCGTTGGGGCTCCTTTTGACGCGGATCGGCGGTTGAGTTACGGCCGTTTTACCTGGACTGCTCGTAAAGGATGGCAGACAGACATCGTTCGCCTACCGTATGATTTTGGCCGTATTGAGCAAGATTACCAAAGTTCAGGGTTTTTGGATCAGGCGGGGCCGCTGGCACAGCTCATGCTGGTGGAGCTGCGGCGGGCCGGGGGGCTGGTTTACCGCTGGGCAAGTCGCTACCAGGAAGCGGTGTTGGCAGGTGAAATTGGCCTTGAAGAGAGCGTGCGTAAAGTATTGCGCGATGATGATTTGAGACCATACCTCGGTGGGCCTGGCTGGACGGCCGCTTCACTGGCTCATGATGCCTAAAAACGAAAACAGCCGCCTTGGTAGACGGCCGTTTCCCGATACCCCTCCTGGTATTTTTTGATTGACCGCTTTTCTCCTTAAACTTAAAATACAGCCAATCGTTTGTGAGAAAAACGCCGGTTAGCGCATTTGCAATTTGATTAAGAAGATTTCCTCTCAATCACCGACGTTTACTCAAACTACGTTTGCATTGTCCAACGCCCAGCTATCTATTAGTTTCATGCGTTTTCTCCTGGTGCGTTTCCTTGCAGTGCTAAAGCGAAAATAACAAGACGTGTTCAATTCAAACGAAGTTAACAACTTATTGCGTCATTCCCTGGCTAATCTATAATCGAAATGCTCAGATTGGGCTAAGGGAAAACGATTTACTGCCTATCATAGTAATCAACCGTAAAAGCATCGTAAATGTCTGGTTGAGATATGCAGGGTTTCGTGTGTGTCGTAAAGAGATAACATCAAAATGAACCGGAATGAACTGCGGATTACAATGTTGGGAAAGTTCGAGCTGGGCTGGGGAGACGGCCGTTCTCACAAACCATTTACCGCAAAAGTAGCCACCAAAAACAGAGCGCTTCTTTGTTACTTGGTCCTCAATCACCGCCTCCATCAGCGTGAAGAGCTAGCCAGAATCTTTTGGCCAGACAATTTAGACGGCAAGCCAAATTTACGGGTTGCCCTGAATGCCCTACGCAATGCTGGCTTAACTTCTTACCTGGATACGCTGCGCCCAGAAATTACCTTTATCCAGCAAGAAGCTTATTGGTGTGATGCCCAAATCTTTGAGACCCTCATTACCAAAAGTCGCCATCAAAATAAGCCAGATATTCCCGCCCTGCGCAAAGCTGTGGCTCTGTACCAGGGGAGATTTTTGGAAGGGTTCGCTTTGCCAGAGCTGCCTCTTTTTGACGAGTGGATGAACAGTTTGCGGCTGCGGTATGAGGACATGATGTGGCAGGCTTTGGACACAATCATTCGCTGGGCAATGAAAGATTCCGCATATTATGAAGTTGGTGTTGAATATGCCAAACGCGCCCTGGAATTAGCCCCCTGGCGTGAAACGGCTCATCAACATTTGATGTGGCTGCTGGCCAGCAGCGGTCAACGGGATGTTGCGTTGACGCAGTATGAACGCTGCCGTGAGGCGCTAAAAACCCTGCTAGATGTTGATGAACCATCGCCCACAACCAAAGAACTGTATGTCAATATTCGGCAGATGAAGTCGGCCACAAAGCCGCAAACGGTTCCCTTGCCACCTTTGCACACAACGCTGCCTGAGGATGAACCTCCTTTTCTTGCGCCACCGCTGCCCTCTTTAATTGTGGGTCGGTTGGCCTCTGCGGCCGAGTTGGCTGAGGCGTTAACGGCCGTTTCTGGCTTACCGCGTCTGGGCATTGTGGGGATGGGGGGGATTGGCAAAACAACCCTGGCAATCCATCTGGCCCACACCTTGCGAGACCATTTTCCTGACGGCGTGCTGTGGGCCAATGTGGTGGATGAACAGCCTGAGGAAATTGCCACGCAATGGGCGGCTGCCTACGGCTATGATTTAAGCCAGCAAAACTCTGGCGAGGAGCGGCTGGCCGTGGTGAGCCGCTTATTGGCAACCAAACGGGCTTTGCTCATTCTGGATGATGTCTGGACTGGCTCTAAAATTCGGCCACTCTTGCCAGAATCGGGCCGTTGTGCTGTGCTGATCACCAGCCGGGCCGAGCGAATTGTGCGCAGTGTGGATGCTGAACCTGTGCTGTTGGACAAGCTTTCGCCGGAAGACGGCCGTTCCCTGCTGCTCAGTTACATCGATGAAGGGCGTGTCCAGGACAATCCAGCCGCCATTGCCGAAATTTGCGAGCTTGTAGACCAGTTGCCTCTGGCAATTAGCATTGCTGGCAGCTATTTGGCATATCGCCCCCACCGCACATTGGCCGACTTTTTGCTTCAGCTTAAGAAGCAAATAAAGCCCTTAGATTTGGCGGAAGATGCGCAGCGCATTCGTGAGACCTTTGAACTTAGCTGGCGCTATTTAGAGGGCAATCAGAGCCGCTTGTTTGCGCTGTTGGGGCTGTTTGAGGGGCACGGCTTTTCCTTGGAAGCAATTGCCGAGATCGCTCAATTTCCCCGAGATGACATTTACTGGATAGAGGATCGGTTACAGGAGCTGGTTCAGCTGTCGCTGCTTCAGGCTGAGGGGAACCATCGTTACCGGCAGCACGGGCTGTTGGCCAATTTTGCTCAGGACAAATTGGGGGACGATGGGTCTGCCAGGGAACAATTTGTGGCCTATTTTTCTGCCTTCGCAGAGACACATGCTGCTAAATATGCGCTGCTCCGGCCAGAGTGGGCCAATTTGGATACGGCCGTTCGTCTGGCGGAAGCCAATCAGCAATGGATGGCAGTGCTGCGGCTTACTGCTGCGCTAAAAGACGCCTGGTTTGCCAGAGGGCGTTTTAAGCAGGCGCGTCAGGCATTTGAAATTGCGTTTCAGGCAGCGATCCGGTTGGAGGATGAACCGCTGCTGGCGCGTAACTGGTTGTGGTGGGGGCAAGCGTGTCTGGAACAGGGCGATCAGGCTGAGGCGCGTAAATGGTTGCAACAGGCCCTGGACCTGTATGATGAGTTGGAGGATGGCATTGGCATTGCTGATGCTGAATTTGAGCTGGCGCGGCTGGACATTGAACAAACTTTGCCACAAGAGGCCGAGCGACGGTTGAATCGGGTTTTGGCTTTGCGCCAGGCACAAGCAGATGAAAAGGGCACGGCTGCCGCCTTGTACCGCAAAGCGCGGCTGCGGCATCGCCAGCAAGCGGAAGAAAATGCCCATGAGCTTGCGCTGGAATCGGTTGCCAGGCAGCAAGCAATTGGTGACGATTTAGGCCGCTGCCGCACGCTGCGCCTGTTGGTATACATTATGATCGGCCTAAAACAAAATGAGCTGGCGTTGCAATTTGCCGAGGAATCGTTGGCCCTTGCTGAAGCGTTGGATGATCTGGGCGAGATTGCGATGGCTAAAAAGGGTTTGGCTTCGTCTTACCATATGTTGAACCGTTTGGAGGAGGCCAGCCAGCTGGCGTTAGAAAGTTATGCCACTCTGGAACGCATGGCTGATCGGCAATCGATGACGGCCGTTCGCTTTTTGCAATGTCTTATAAAACGTGCCGAGGGGAAATTTAACGAAGCAATGTCTTTAGCAGAAGAGTGTCTTGTTGAGTTTTCTCACCTGAAAGATGATTTGCATGTTGCTTTTTGTCTCACTCATCAAGGGGATTTCCATAAACAGTGGGGTGATATGGAAACGGCCGTGCAAAAGTGGCGGGCGGCGTTAGCCATTGCCCAAAAAATGGGTAATGATAAAGTGGCGGAGAAGATAAACGGCCGTATTCCTTCACAGACTTAAAACCTCATTTCTTTTTTGCTTGAATTTAGAATCTATCCGAAAAAGCCACAGAGGAAAAAGAGAATTCAGAGGCATTGAACCTAAA
>JACKBR010000107.1 GCA_020634495.1 Ardenticatenaceae bacterium
TTCATCATTGTAAATAGGCGTGGTTAACACGCGCAAGGTGCTGTCGCCGCGCACCACATAGTTAAGCACTTCTCTTTCTTGCAAGCCATCTGGGTCTAACAAGCCCAGTTCACGGGTCAACTGGCTTAAATTTTGCGAGTGCAGCCCAATATTCCCTTCTGGCCCTGCCATAATGAAGAAGGAAGCGGCCGTTTCCAGATTATAGATTTCCTGGTTGATGCCAATACTAAACGCCCCGCCACCAATAGGCACAATATCTGCTGATTGCAGCGCATCGGCCAACGCATATAAATCGGTGTCTACCTCCTGTTCGATGCGGCTGCGCGGCAGCAGGTAAACAATGGCAGCAAACAAAACGAAAGCCACCATAAAAATGGAGGTATAAACAAAAAGGAGGCGGTTTTGTATGGACAAAGATTTACGACTCTTCGCGCAGCACGTAGCCAATGCCGCGCACCGTATGGATCAGCCGGGGCAGATCGCCTTCTTCGGTCTTTTGGCGCAGATAGCGCACGTACACTTCAATGATGTTGCTTTCACCGCCAAAGTCATAGTTCCAGACGCGGTCAAAAATGAGATCGCGGGTAAGCACCTGGCGGGGATGGCGCATGAACAACTCTAGCAGTTCGTACTCTTTGGCGGTCAGGTCGAAGATACGGCCGTTGCGTCGCCCTTGTCTTGTCCCCGTGTCCAGCTCCAAATCGGCAAAACGGTACACCTGCGGCTGCGAAGGCTGCGAGCGGCGCAGCAAAGCCCGCACACGCGCCATCAGCTCATCAAAAGCAAACGGCTTCACCAGATAATCATCCGCCCCGGCATCCAGGCCGGTTACCCGGTCTTCAATCGTTTCTTTGGCGGTAAGCATCAAAATGGGCAAATCACTGACGGCCCGCAAACGACGGCAAACCTCGATGCCGTCCATGCCGGGAAGCATCAAATCGAGCAGCACCAGGTCTGGCGGATTTTCACGAGCCAAATCCAGGCCCGTTTGCCCATCGGCTGCGGTATCAACGCGGTACCCTTCAAAACTCAGCCCGCGCTGTAAAAATTGTCGAATTCGTTCTTCGTCTTCAATCACAAGAATACGAATAGTCATCATATCCTCCCTAAATATGTCCACAGCTTAGCGCTCAGAGAGCCACTTTTTGTGTGAATCGTTTTTGCTTAAGTAATAACAGATTGTAAAAGGGATACCCATTTTGCACAAAACAAGGTTGTCGGTTTGGTTGGGGCAAGGTTACAATGGGTGCAGGAAGATGGGAATAAAATCGATTGCTGCACATAGTTTGTTGCCCAACAGGCGTCTGCACTTTCACTATACGATAGTAACAAATGAATGATTGACCCGTCCACAAATGAAGTGGTTTCTTAATCTCCCATCTATATTGGTAAGAGGTGCTTTGCCACCCCCACGCAATTTGCTCTTTTGGAGTCTAAAATGGATGCGCTTTTACAGTTTGGTCTGGATGCTTCCCACTGGCTGCAAACAACTTTTCCCCAACTGGAATCGTTTTTCCAGCTCATTAGCACGCTGGGAATTGAAGAATTTTACCTGGCCTTGTTTCCGCTGGTGTATTGGAGTGTGCATAAAGAAATGGGACGGGCTCTGGCTTATCTATTTTTAGTAGGCAATGTCATCAACACAACGCTCAAGCATGCTTTTCGGGAGCCACGGCCGTTTTGGTTGGAGCCGTCGTTGGAAAAATTTACCGATGGTGGCTATGGCCTGCCCAGCGGGCACGCCCAGTTCACCACCACCATTTATCTGTTTATGGCTATGTGGGTCAAGCGGCGCTGGGTGTGGCTGTTGGCCATCGCCATCATTATTTTGATGTCCGTTAGCCGGGTGTATTTAGGCTCTCACTTTGTGCATGATGTGATCGTTGGCATTCTGGTTGGCCTTGTGGTGCTGGCCGGGTATGCCATTTGGCAGCGGCGCTACTCAGCCCGGTTTGAAAAGCGCATTCTGGGCCAGCGGCTGCTGGTGGCGGTGTTGGTGCCGGTTTTGTTTACGGCCGTTTACCTCATCATCCGGCTCATCATTGGCGACCCAGACAACAGTGTTGAATGGGCCGCATTTATTCCAGAAGTTGAACTAGAAAGTGTCGAAGGGGTGGTAACGGCCGTTGCCAGCTTATTGGGGGCTGGCATTGGTCTGGTGCTGGAACCCAGCCGGGTACGCTTTTTGGTAGCTGGCCCCATCTGGCAGCGAGCCATGCGCTACCTGCTGGGCATGGCAGTTGCCGTGGCCATTTGGGCCGGGCTGGGCCAGGTCTTCCCCGATGACCCGCTGTGGCTGGCGCTGCCGCTGCGCTTGCTGCGCTACGCCCTGCTAACGCTGTGGGTTACGTACTATGCGCCCTGGGTGTTTGTAAAAATCAAACTCGCCCAGGCCACCCCAGACCCAGGCATCAACCTCTCCCTCTCTTAAATAAAAAAGGGGTGTCGGCTGGCCGACACCCCTTTTTCTTCCTAGCTTAAACCTTATTTGAACTTGAAGAGCAGGAACTGCTCCGTGCCATCCACAAACCGAACGGTAAACAGGCGGCAGGTGCCCGCCCACGCTTTATTTGTCTTCCAGACAAAATTGTATTGGCCGGTCAGCGGATCGTAGGTAAGCCCACTGGAACCGGGATTCAAGGCCGTTTCCACATCGTTCAGCGAGGCCGATGAATCACAGGTAACAGCCTGCGAACGCGGATAACTGATGGCAAAGATGCTCAACCCCTGATCACCGCTCAAACTAAATTTGATCGGCACGGAGCTGCCAGCTTTAACGGTATTCACCATGGGCAAATTATCAACTGGTGAGAAGAAGCCAATGAAGTTGAAGATGACGCTGTGAACGGCCGTATTCAACCCCACACCCCCATCTTTATCCGTCACTGCCACCGTTACCGCGTATGACCCAACGGCCGCATAGGTGTGGCCTGGCCCATCACAGCTATTGCCGCTAATCGATCCTGCCTGTGCTCCAGAACCATCGCCGTAATCCACCGTGCAGCTAAACGGCGCGTCGTTGGGAGCCGGGTCGCTGAAGGTGGCCGAAGCGGCCATGCTGCTGCCCAGGATGGAGCTGGCGGGCGAGAAGGTAGGCGCGTCCACGGTGGGTGCCACATTGTTGATGGTGATGGTGGTGGTGGATACGGCCGTTAAGCCGCCAATATCCGTTACCTGCACCCCAACCGTGGCGCTGCCGGGGCCATCCAACGCCGCAGCCGAGAAGGTGGCGCTTTGGCCCGCCGTCTCGTAGCTGCCGTTGTTGTCCAGGTCCCAGGCATAGGTCAGCGGCTGGCCTTCTGGATCGCTGCCCGAAGCGGTGAGCAGCACCGAACCGCCTTCGTTTACGCTGTACGGGCCACCGGCAGAAACCGTTGGTGGCGCGTTCAGGGCCAGCCCCACAATCACCGGATCATGATCCGAAATGCGGTATTGATCCGGCGCATACAGGTCGATGATTTGTGCGGCGCTCTTGAAATCGGTGTTGTAATCCAACACGCTGGGTTCATCAGCATTGATGTGCCATTCTGTGACCCCAACCACCTGAGAAAACAGCGAAGGCGAAGCCAGCGCATGATCCAGGTAGCCCCACTGCCCATCAAAAACGTAGGAGTAGGCATCTGGGCCGCCAAAGGCCAGGAGCAAGTTGGTGTAGCCATTGCTCAAGATGGCTGTGATCGGGTCTTCCATGGCGTAAGAGTTCAGGTCGCCCACGATGAGCACGTCTGGATCGCCGGTGCCGGTGGGATCGGTCGCCAGCCAGCTCATCAACTCGTTGGCCGCGTTCAGGCGCACGATGTTGCAGTTACCCTGCCCATCGCCCGCGTCTGGGGCGGTACAGGCGCTGCCCTTGCTCTTGAGGTGGTTGACGTTGACGATGAAGCGCGCTCCGGTGGCAATCTCTTCAAAAGCCTGAGCCAGCGAAGCCCGATTGCGTGGGGAGGCATCGCCGCCGTTGATGAAGGAGGTGGTGTTGAGAACGGCCGTATCGCCCACAGGCATCACGTTGGCCGTCCGGTAAACCAGGCCCACCTTGATCGCATCGCTGCCCAAGGCATCCACCTGCCCCGTGGCTGCATCCACATCAATGAAGGCATAGGTGCCGGGAGCTGTAGCGTCATTCAGGCGATCAATCAGGAATTGAATGGCGCTGTTTGGCCCATAGCCGTCATTTTCAATTTCCACAATGCCAATCACGTCTGCATCTGTGCCGATGATGGCCGCAACGGTTTTGGGCCATTGGCGGTCAAATTCGGATTGGGTATCTGCCCCACGGCAGTCGGTAGACGGGCCGCTGACGCCGTTGTTACAGTTATCCACAGTGTCCGGCAGCCCATCGAAGGTGTTGAAGAAGTTCAGCAAATTCATTCCCGTTGCTCTGATGGTGCCGCCAACGGCCGTTGGCCCAGCCGGACGATCATTTGCGGGATCAAAATTGATGTAACCGCCCAAAGCAGTCAACGGCCGTACGCGGTAAGCATTGCCGCTGGCCGAATTGCCCGCCCAGGTATAGGTAAACACGCCGATGGTGTTGCTAGCCGTATCGCCGCCGCGCAGCGTGTTGCTGGCAGAAAGCGGCAGTC
>JACKBR010000108.1 GCA_020634495.1 Ardenticatenaceae bacterium
ACCCTGCAAATAAGCCCGAACGGCCGTATCGAAATCCAGCCCCAAATCTCCCCCCCGCCGCAGTTGTCCATGCAATTCCAACATCACAAATCCATGTACCAAAGCCATTGCGCCTCGTAGGGCGGCTAACGACTTTTCTGTGCCAGAAACGGCCGTCATCAACGCTTGCAAAGGCAGGGCCATATTTTCCAGCACATCCTCGTCTGGCCGCAGCGCATCATCATTGTTGGTGAAGGCCAAAATGTAGCTGTTGGGATGCGCCTGGGCAAAGTTGCGGTAGGCATGAAGCAACCTGACCAACTGCTCAAGACTATTGTCCGCAGTTTGGGCAGCGGCCTGGTTTAACGACTCGATGAGCTGCTGCGTGGTGTGCAAATTGACAGCTTGCAGCAGCCCGGCTTTGTTGCCCACATGCCGGTACAGCGATGGCGCTTTGATGCCCAAAGATGCTGCTAATTTGCTGAGCGACAAATTTTCAGCGCCTTCTGTCTCAATCATCTGCCACGCCTGGGCAACAATCAATTCGCGGTCTACCTGCCTGGGATAAGGCATAAGCACTCCCTAAACTTTATTGAAATGGGTGTTCTTGAACCCGTCTGGATATTTGAAACCGTACCCCACAACGCGATCCATGCCAATATGTGCCAGCCAGATGATAGCCAGCTGCAAGCCAAGGTCAAGATTCAGCAGGTAAGCGATTAGCGCCAGGGCGAGAGGCAAAATGGTGGTGTGGACGATGTTGTAGCATAAGCTGCCAATTGATTGGCTGTGCAAATAGCCAATTGCCGACAGGTCTGGCGCTAACAGAAGGAGGGCAAACTGCCACCAGCTAAAGCCATAATGGGCATAGATGATGAGGGCGGTCACTAAAACGGCCGCACCCTCCAACCGCAATAAAATTAGGGGCATCTTCTGTAATTTCTGGGTCATGTTGATTGTACCTTTTCCGAAAACTAATAACGTTAATCTTGAAGACTAATATAATTAGTCTTTGCAAAATTGTCAAGAGGCAAAAAAAAACCGCCAGCGTGCTGGCGGTCAATAGAAACGAGAGAGGCTGAACCTAAACTCAACAATCTCCCGCAGGAAAAGCAGGTTTTTTCTCAATCGTCGTCAACTTCGGCGGCGTCGTCTGGCCCATCGTTGGCATCGTCGCCGTCGTCCTCCATTTCCGTTTCCAGAATTTCACCTGTGGCGGCATCAAGCTCTACTTCCATGCCATTGTCTAATTGCACTTCGTACACATCTTTGCTGCCTTCGCGTTCAAGGGATACGCCCGTGGCTGCGCTGCCGGGGCTTACCGCTTCGGCGGCGGCTTTGGCCTCATCGGGTGTGAGCTGCGTTTGCTGGGCGCTGGCCGCACGCGGGCTGTAAAGAACAACGCCAATGAGCACGCCGCCCAACAAAACACCCGTCAGCAGCAGGGCAAAAATCGTTCGTTTTCCAATCCAGTTTTGCTGTGTCATACTGTCTCCTTTTCATTGACCATTTGCCCAGAAACTGCTTTGTTCAGATGGTGTTTCCTCAAAAGCCTCTGGGGAAATTTAATTTACCCATTAAATGATAGATTGAGTGTAGGGCAGCAGATTAAGAAAATGATGAAGGATTTTTAAGAAGGCGTGGCCATGCGTTTGTCGGTTGGTAGGTAAACTGTGAGGGTGGTTCCTTGTGTGGCGTCACTTGCCACGGTAATGTGGCCACCGTGCAGTTTGGCAATTTCTTGGGCGATGGCCAGACCCAGCCCGACGCCGCCAGCCCCGTTGGTGGCTGGTGTGCGGGCGCGATCTGCTTCAACGCGGTAAAACCGTTCAAAAAGATGCGGTAGATGTTCGGCGGGGATGGGCTGGCCGCTGTTGCTGATGCTGGTGATGAGTTGCTGGGCCGTTTGGGAAAGTTGCAGGGAAATGGTGCCGCCAGGCGGTGTGTATTTAACGGCGTTGTCTAACAAGTTCAGGAATAGGCGGATCAGCAGGTCGAGGTGTCCTGCCAAAACCAGCCCTGAGGGGATGTTGGTGTGTAGCTGGATTGATTTTTCGGCGGCCAACGGCCGTATCTGGTCCAACAGTGCCGCCAAAAAGCCATCCATCTCAATTGATTCCCACGATAACTGAATTTTGTTTTGTTCCAAGCGGGCCATATAAAGCAAACTGTTACTTAAATGAATCAATCGATCCACCTGCTGTTCCATCACTTGCAGCGTGGTTTGGTACGCTTCATTGGAACGGGGGCGGCTGAGTGACACCTCTAGCTGACCTTTAAGCGCCGTGAGCGGCGTGCGTAGTTCGTGGGCAGCATCCCCGGTAAAGCGCTGCTCGCGCTTAAAGGCCGTTTCCAGCCGATCCAGCATGGCGTCAAACGTTTGGGCCAAACGGCCGATTTCATCCATCGGCCCCTGATATTGCAGACGCTTACTCAACGCCTGCCCGCTGATGGTGCGCGCTGTCTGGGTCATCTGGTCGATGGGGCGGAGGGCACGAGTAGCTATAAAGATGCCGCCTAATCCGGCCAGCAGCAGCGCCAGCGGCAGCCCCCAATAAATTTGCCGCCGAAAGGCCGCCAAGGTGTCTAACAAGGGTTCCAATTCTTGCGCTACTTGAAGCCAGCCAGCGTCATTACTGCCGGGAAGCTGTACCGGCAAATTATAGCCTCGCCATGTGTCCGCGTGGTCTGTGAAGGTGAAGGCTCCGGCGGTTGTGGGTGGCACAAGGGGGATTTCGTCATCGCTGGTGAGCTGATCGAGCAGCTCGCCGTTTTGGCTAAGCAGGCTGATGGCAAAATCATCATTCAGGCGGCGGCTGAGGGCCTGGCTGTTGGGGGTGGCCTGGAAGTGCAGACGGCCGTCTACAACCACAACCATCACCTGCGCCTGCGTTGCGGCCAGTTCTAGCGCGGTATCGATCTGGTTGAACAAGGTGCGTTGCAGCTGGAAGTACAAAAATCCGGCAAAAAGCAGCAGAACCAGGCCCAAGGCGGCCAGATACCACAGCGTCAGGCGAAAACGAATGGGGAGGGAGAACGGCCGTTTCTGCATCAATCACATCTCAGCCCGTAAACAATACCCAACACCGCGCACGGTGTGGATGAGCGAAAGTTCCCCTGGTTTGTCCACTTTGCGCCGCAGGTAGCCAATGTAAACGTCCACCACGTTGGACTCGTTGTAAAAGTCAAAGTTCCAGACATGTTCGCCAATTTGGGTGCGGCTGAGTACCTGGTTGGGATGGCGCATGAGGTATTCCAGCACGGCATATTCACGCGGGCTGAGGTCGATGAGACGGCCGTTTCGTTCCACAGTGTGTTTGGCGGTATCCATCTGCAAATTATCAATTTGCAGCACGGTGCCCGCTTGCAGCGGCGGGCGGCGCAGCAACGCCCGCACCCGCGCCAGCAGCTCAGGAAAAGCAAAGGGTTTTACCAGATAATCATCGGCCCCGGCATCCAGCCCTTCTACGCGATTATCCACCGTGTCGCGGGCGGTGAGCATGAGGGCGGGGGTTTTGTTCCCCTTGGCGCGGAGCTGGCGCAGCAGGGTCACGCCGTCCAGCCGGGGCAGCATAATATCCAGGATCAGCACATCATAGTCGGCTGCCCTGATATAATCGAGCCCTTCCTGGCCATCCTGGGCCACATCAACGGCGTACCCGGCCTCGGTTAGCCCCTGGCGAATAAAGTTGGCAATGCTGGATTCATCTTCAACGAGCAAAAGGCGCATAAACAGAAGTTTAGCAGAGGGGATTAAGAAAATCATGAAAGACGGCCGTCTGATTTTTTGTTACACTCGGCGCATGAAGCTTTGGGGCAAACGGCCGTTTCTCATCTTGTTAATTAGCTGTTTTTGGCTGGCGGCTTGCACCTCGCCACCCATTAGTCCAGATGATTTGCAACCGCCCACTTATGTGCCCCAGCCACAATCTGAACCGGTACCCACAGGGAGTAGTCAGTTATCAGTGGCCGGTAATCAGTTGGCAGAATTGCCAGCAACTGCAACTGTACCTCAATCTCCAATCTCTAGTCCCCAATCTCCCACACCAACCAGTGTGCCTCCCACAGCCACCTTGTCTCTGCCGACGCCCACGCCAGACCCCTATGCTGCCCTCACCATCGAGGCGCTAACG
>JACKBR010000109.1 GCA_020634495.1 Ardenticatenaceae bacterium
AATTTGAATGGCAGGTGGGCATCCTGGTGAACTACGACGTTTGCCATCAGGTGGCCTACGAAAATGTGCAGGATGCTCAGCGCGAAGGCATCGATTACATTGAGCTGCGCTTTAGCCCCATGTTTATGGCCGAGCCGCACGGGCTGCATCCAGAAGGCATTGTTGAGGCTGTGGTGGATGGGGTGCGGGCCGGGCAGCGCGATTTTGGCGTGCAGACCAATCTCATCGGCATCATCAGCCGCACTTACGGCCCAAAGGTTGGCCAGCAGGAGCTGGATGCGCTGCTGACCCATCGAGATCAGCTGGTGGCCCTGGATTTGGCGGGAGATGAAAAGAACTTCCCCGGCGGCTGGTTTGTGAACCATTTTAAGCAGGCCTGGGATGTGGGCTGGCAGGTAACGGTTCATGCTGGCGAGGCGGGCGGCAGCCAAAGCATCTGGCAAGCCATCCGTGAGCTGCGGGCCACGCGCATTGGCCATGCCGTGCGCGCCGTAGACGATCCCAACTTGATGGATTACCTGGCAGCCAACGGCATTGGGGTGGAGACAAACCTGACGAGCAATGTGCAAACCAGCACCGTGCCCAGCTACGCCCGCCATCCCCTGAAAACATTCCTGAAGCACGGCATTTTAGCCACCATCAACACCGATGATCCGGGCATCAGCGCCATTGATTTGCCGTTTGAGTACGAGGTTGCGGTGGAGAGGGCGGGGTTGAGCGAGGAACAAGCTGCCCAGGCGCAGCAAAATGCTTTGGAAATTGCCTTCCTTACCCCAGATGAAAAAGAGGCGTTGCGAGCAAAAAAACGGCCGCATCATCCTTAACCGTGCCAGCAGAGAACCAGACATGAAAATGCAGTTAAGAATATTAGGTCGCTAGTCCTATTTTCCTGAGAAACGCTAGAATAAAATCCACATCATGCGATATGATGCAGGCTGCTTTTCTTTTAGAAATGATTCTCTTTTATGGGGATGTGTTACTTAAACCTCAGTTCAACATGGAGACGATGGAAAAAATGCAAGCCATCCCGCTGTTGCTGGCGGACCAGGAACAAGAGCTGGAGCTAAAACGAGGCTACCAGCTAGGCATTTACACCTTGTTAGAGCAGATTGGGCGCGGTGGTGAAGCGGTTGTCTGGTCTGGTTTCGACACGGTGCGCAAGCGCATTGTGGCCATTAAGGTGATTTGGGCAGCTGGCAGCGATTCGATTGCGGCGACGGTGATGCCTTCCAATTTTGAACGGGAGGTGCATCTGGTTGCCAGCCTGGAACATCCGCATATTTTGCCCATGTATGAGTTTGGGTTAGCGGAAACCTTCTCTTACTTTGTGATGGCCTACAAGGGGCTGGGGACGCTGGCGGATTGGATAAAGTTGGGGCCGCGCCCCCTGCTTGAGGTGGCCGAAACGACCCATCAGGTGCTGTCTGCGCTGGCCTATTTGCATCAGCGCGGCATTGTGCACCGGGACATTAAGCCAACCAATATTTTGTTGGACAGCCAAAAGCGCACTTATCTGGCAGATTTTGGGCTGGCCAAGCAGCTAAGCCAAAGCACGGTGGTGCTGCACACGGGGCGGGGTACTGGGCCATATGCGCCTTATGAGCAGCAAATTTTTCACAGCATTACGCAGCAATCGGATATTTACAGCCTGGGAATTGTGCTTTATGAGATGTTGGCCGGGCAGCTTCCTTGGGCCGGGCAGTACAGTTTGGCCACGCTGCAAAGCCGAGGCAATGAACGGCTGCCAGACCCGGCTGACCACAATTCCGAATGCCCGCCTGAATTAACGGCCGTATTGCGCCAGTTTACCGCCTTCCAATGGAAAGACCGCCCACAAACCGCCAAAGAAGCATACGCCATCTTTTATGAGGCGCTGCCTCCTGCGGTGCAGCAATGCGTGGGCCGGGACTTAAAACCAGCCAGTCTGGAAGAAGTGGCCTATTGGGCAGAAGATGTGGCCTTTATGCTGGATAGATGTCGGGTGGAATGGTCACCAGAAGAAAAGTTCCCCATCAGCCTGACCCATATGGCATTTTTGGCCAGCTATTTTGAACAGATGCCCGGCCATGACGACCTGGCTGCGAGGGAAATATTGCTGCGTGGGGCTTTGGTGCATGATTACAACTTGTCCCATTGGTGGCGGCAAATAAAGGATACGGCCGTTCGCTGGCGGGTTAGCTTGCAGGCGCTGGCAGTTGAGGATGAAGCGGTTACCATGCGGGTGCTGGCGCTGCTTCTGCGGGAGCCAGCGGGGGATTTACCAACGGCCGTTTCCCACAGCGCCTCTTTAGAAAAACTGGTTGATCTGGCGCAAACATCGGGGGAATGGCGCGTGCGCCGGGATGCCCTGAATGCCCTGGCCCATTTGCTGCCTTCTGCTGAACAGTGGCAGCCCGTCGGCGTTTCTGCAACTGGTGATGTGAAGCTGGCCCGGTTGGCTCTGGAAGAAAGCGCCCAGGGTAAGCTGGCGGTAGAAATTATTGCCAGGATGCGCAGCGAAACGGCCGTGCAAACCCTGGTAGAAGCTGTTGAATCTGATAATGCCAAACTCTCCGTAAACATTTTGCAGCAGATTCAAAAGCAGGTGGGGAGTTTGCCACGCACTGTGCCCGCCAGCGTTCGTGGGCGGCTGTTCCGGCAGCGTCTAAAAGAGTCGTTGCTGCAAGACCAGGAAGGCTTGTCGCTGGGGCGCAGCTTGTTGGGGGTGGCGGCGGGTCTCCTGGCTGGCCTGCTGCTTATTTTTGGCTACTTTTCACCACCGGCGGCTCAAATGCAGGATGTGCTGCTGGCACCTTACCCGGTCAGTAATATTGTGACCATTGTAGAAGTGGATGATGCCAGTTTGGCGCAGTACGGCCGTTGGGATCAATGGCCCCGTGCGCTTCATGTGCAGCTTATTGAGCAGCTTCAAGCTGCCGGAGCCAAAACCATTGTGTTTGACTTTGTCTTTGAAGCAGACACGGCCGCTGATGCCGATCTGGCTGCGGTGATGGCTGCGGCTGGCAACGTGGTGCAGCCTGCGCTGGTGCAGGGCGATGCCTACCACGAGCTGGCTGGCAAACTAAGCTACGAGGGAGTGATTTTGCCTCAGCCGGAGCTGGCTGCGGCTTCGGCGGCGCTGGGCCACACGAGCATTTTGCACGACGAAGATGGCTATATCCGCCGGGTGCCCACGCAGATTGATGTGGCTGGGCAATCTTACAATAGTTTGGCAATGGCGGCGTTGGCCAATTATTTGGGAACTGGTCTGCCGGAAAATACTGCGGTGGAAAACGGCCGTTTAGCGGTGGCTGGGCGTCAAATTCCGGTTGAGTCACATGGCGAAATGCGAATTTATTACGCCGGGCCGCCCGCTGAACCGGGCAGAACCACCTTCACAATGGTTTCTTACCAGGATGTCCTGGCTGGTGTGGTGCCCGATGAGCTGCTGCGAGACCGAATCGTGCTGGTGGGCATTACGGCCACTGCGGAGCCAGACCGCTACCTGACGCCTGTTAGTGACGGCCGTCCCATGTACGGCGTAGAAATTTTGGCGAACGTCATTGAGTCCATTTGGTCAAATCGCTTTATTCGCGTGCCAGAAACGGCCGTGCGCGTATTCATCTTATTGCTCCTGGGTCTTCTGGTAGGCCTGGTTTGCGTGCGTCCTACAACGGGCTTCATTTTTGCCCTAAGCATTGCTGTTATCTACTTTTTGCTGGCAGGCTGGCTCTTTGATGCAACGGGATTTTTGCTTGACCTTTACTACCCATTTGCCACCGTTGGCCTGAGCTATTTGCTGGTGACAGCCTATCGTTATTCAGTTGAGGTGCGCAGGCGGCGCGATATTTTGGAGCTGTTTGGCGGCAGCGTGACGCCCGCTGTGGCCCAGGCCACTATCGACGCCATTAACCAGGGCCAAATTGATTTGAACGGCCAGGAACAGCGCCTAACCGTGCTGCTGGTAGAAATGCAGGGCCGGGCCGCCTACGCCACGCACCACGATCCGATGGATGTGCTGGCGATGCTCACCCTTTACCGCAATAAGGTGGTGCAAACCATTCTTTCTTTTGAAGGCACGGTCATTCGGTCTGAGCAAGGGCAAACGTTGGCGGTGTT
>JACKBR010000011.1 GCA_020634495.1 Ardenticatenaceae bacterium
AAAGCCATTTCGAACACCATGCTTTCATTTGGCCCGATATTTTGGCGGGTGAAGGTGACGCGATTGCCATTTTGCACCATTTCGGTTTGTCCCAGGGTGACAATGGGAGGCGCTTGCAAAACGGCCGTGCCTGGGTA
Source organism: Ardenticatenaceae bacterium (assembly GCA_020634495.1). The sequence continues at coordinate 138 of JACKBR010000011.1, forward strand.
TCTGACCGTCACGGTGCTGCTGGCAATGCTGTACTCAAAAACATCTGGCAGCGACTGGTAGCGCAGCAAATCAGCCGCTTCCGCTTGCTGAACCACGCCAAAAATCTGGTATTCCAGCACAAAGGTGCGAGTGACGTTGGCTGTTGGCTCCATGTGCCAGGTAACGCGAATGTCGCTGCCCGGCTCCACCTCAACCTGGCCCGCATTGCTGCCACGAGGATAGGAACGGCCGTCCACCGACGCCCCTAAAATGGCAATACCATCGGTTTTGTCAGTTGGCAGTTCACGAAAGACAAAGGTAAATGGCTCGCCCACAAAGCTGAAAACAACCGTTTCCGTAACAAGCAACGATCCGTCATTTTGTACAACCACATCCACATCAAACCGATCGGCGCTGTACGACTTTTCCTGGGCCAATATCGCAGGCACGCTGAAAAGCGCCAGACCCAGCACACAAAGGGCAACTACCAATTTTCGCCACATAATTCGCTCCTTAAACCAGCCCCACATATGGGCCTTGGGACACAAAAACTACAAAATATTACGGAATATGGGGGCGCTGGTTGCAGAAAAATTAATCAAGCTCAATCTCTTCAGGCGGCTCTTCATTGCCCAGCCCGCCCTGCAAACTGGCCAGCATATCTTCGATGGCCTCAATCACGTCATCGTCTAAAAATGAGGAATCACACTGTTCGCACACCCAAATGGGAACGTCTTCAATGAGGATTTCCTCGCCGTTGATTTCTGTTTTATAAGTTGTTGCTTCCTGCACCATGTTGCCTTTACAGACGGAGCATTTCATTTTGTGGTTTTCCTTTTGGTTTGTTTTGGGTAAAAGCCAAAAAGTATAAGGTATCTCAATTTGGAGAGAATTCAACTTTAGGTGGGGATGGGCTTCGCGTTTTTCGTGTAGAAAATGTAGTCTTGTTCCGTGTCCAGATCAAATTGCAGGCTGGGTAGCTGGACAATCTGGCAGGCGAGTCCCAGGCGTGTGGTTTCTTCTTGATGATGATAAAAGCTGTTACGGCCGTATCCAAAACGAAACGCCGTCCCGGTGGGTAAAATCATGGCGTTGGTGCCCTGCTGCCGCTGGTCGCTGCATAAAAAGACGGTTGGTTGGCCAACGGCCGTTTCCGCCAACGTGACGAATTTCATTAGCTCGTGCCCAGCTAAAAACGGCAAATCGGAGGGCAAAATGAGGCAGTGTGTGGCCTTATTTTTTACTGCCAGGGCCACCCCAGCCGTGACCGCGCCGTTTAACCCACTGCCCGTCGGTTCGGCCAGCCAGCAACAGCCAAACGTTTCTGCCATTTTTGCTACGATGGGGTCCTGGCTGATAACGGCCGTTTCCCCAATTAGCGGTACCGTTTGCAATAAACCCAGCGTGCGCTCCAGCAGTTGTAATGTGAGCGCAGCCCGCTCGTGGGGCAACAGCACGCCACCAAGTCGGGATTTGGTCTGGTGCAGCGATTTGACGGGGAGGAGGGCCCAGAGGTTCATTAATTCCCCAAAAACTGTGTGGTGAAAACGGCCGTAACGTCCACATCTTCTGGCAGCGATTCATACGTTTGCAGCATGTCCGCCAGCGCCTGCCATTGGGCTGCCGTTTGCCAGCCAAAGCCATTGGGCGAGGCGGCGTCCGCCAGCTCACTGTCTAGCATGAAGCGCATGTGGTCAGCGTCCGCATCCTCACCAGCGTATTGCAGCACGATGTCTACCGCTTCCTCTGGATGGGCTTGGGCATATTCGATGCCGCGCAGGACGGCAGTCATAAAACTTTGCAGCAGGTCGGGGTCTGATTCAATAAGCTCTTCCGTGGCGACATAGGTGAGTCCCAAAGTGGGCACGCCAAAATCGGCCGCCTCCCACTGCACCACGTCAAAGCCCCAGCCAAGAATCAAGTTGGGTTCATTTGATTTGAACACGGGATAAACGTCTACCAATCCTTCGGTCAGCGTGCGCGGATCAAAGCCGACATTGACCAGCTCAATGTCATCTGCCGACAAGCCATTGGCCGCCAGCAGAGCGTACAAATCGGGCGGCGGCGTGCCTTTGAAGCCCACCGTGTGCCCCGCCCAATCGGTGGGGCTGCTCAGGCCGCTATCGGCCAGGGCCACAAAGGCCTGCTGCCCGCGCTGGCCAATCAGCCCAATGGAAACCAGGGGCAAACCGGGATCGGCGCGACGTTGCAGCAAAACGGCCGCATCCTGTGTGGTCACCTGCACCTCGCCAGCCGCCAATAGTTGCAAATGTTCGCCGCCGCCAGCGGAATGCTCAATGGTCACCGCCAGACCTTCCTCATTAAAAAAGCCTTTTTCCTGAGCCACGTATGCGCCGACAAACGGCAAATTCGCCTGCGGGCGGAACCCGGCCATAAAGGTCATCTCGCGTAGCGTGGCCGGCTCATCAGCCTGGCAGCCAGTGAATAGAAAAATGATGAAAAATAAAAAGACGAGTTTTTTACGGTGCAAGGTTTTTTCTCCTGAATGAAATTAAAAGCGGAACACAGAGTTGCACAGAGGGAAAAAATCTGTGTAATCTGTGAAATCTGTGGCCTATTCCCAAAAAAGAAACCGTTTTTCGAGTGAGACGATGGTTTGGTAAACGGCCGTACTCAATCCCGTTAAAATAAAGACAGCGGCAAACAGGGCAGGCATGTTCAAATTGGTGTAAGCCAGCCACATGGCTCGGCCTAGCCCGCTGGATGCGCCCATCCACTCCGCCACCACCGCGCCGATGAGCGCCAGCGGCCCCACCACCCGCAGCGCCGCAAACAGATACGGCCGTGCTCCCGGCCAGCGCGCCTGCAAAAAAATCTCTTGCGGCGTGGCGTTGAGCGAACGCAGCCAATCCAGCAGCGCCCCATCCACCGAGCGAAAGCCGGTCAGCGCGTTGATCAGCACCGGGAAAAAAGTGAGCAGCGCCGTCACAATCACTTTGGGGGCAGGGCCAAAGCCCAGCCAAATGGTGAGAATTGGGGCAATGGCAATGATGGGCGTGGACTTGATCAAAATGGCCAGGGACATGACGCCCTGTTCCAGCTGCTGCCAAAAAGTGATGAGCACGGCCAGGGCCAGGCCAACGGCCGTTCCCAAAATCAATCCCGCCACCGCCTCCAGCAAAGTCACCCCGCCCGCCAGCAGCAAATCGGCCAAATGGGAAAATAGATGGTTGAAGACGGCCGTTGGGGCAGGAAATAAATAGGCGGGCGTGGCTGTCAGGCGTACGGCCGTTTCCCACAGCAAAAGCACCCCCGCCAGCAGCCCCACGCCAGACAAATTGACCCGTCGTAAGAATAATTTAACCGCAGAGAGCGCGGAGGACGCAGAGGATGAGAAAAATCTTGATTTCTCTTGGTTTTCTCTGTGGAACTCTGTGTCTTCTCTGCGTAACTTTGTGTAACCTGCTTTTTCACTGGCCATGAACGCGCTCCCGGCGCAGCAGCACGCGCGCCTGCCGCAGCAGTTCCTGGAATGCCGCGCTGGTGTCGTCGCGGGGGCGGGGCAGCGGCACAACGATTTCCCCGGCAATGGTGCCAGGACGTGGCGTCAGCACCACCACCCGGTCAGACAGCCGGATTGCTTCGTGCAAATTGTGGGTGATCCACAGCACCGTGGGCCGAAACTGCTGCCAAAGCGTGAGCAATTCTTCGGCCAGCAGCTCCCGCGTCAGCTCATCCAGGGCGGCAAACGGCTCATCCATCAGCCAAACGGCCGTACCCGTCGCCAACGTTCGGGCCAGCGCCGCCCGCTGCTGCATCCCGCCAGATAAAGTCAAAGGATAAGCGTCGGCAAACTCTGTCAGGCCAACCATTTTTAGTAAGTCGCTGGGCTGGGGAACGGCCGTTTTCCCTTTTTGCGGATTAATTTTTTGGGCCAACTGCACGTTTTCCAGCACGGTGCGCCAGGGCAGCAGCGCCGCCTGCTGGGCCATCCAGCCAATCTGTTTGGCGGCGCGGGCTGCGTCTGGCGGCTGGCCATCCAGCCAAATAGCGCCCTGCGTGGGCGTTTGCAGCCCGGCAATCAGCCGCATCAGCGTCGATTTGCCACAGCCGCTGACGCCCACCAGACTCACAAATTGGCCCGGCTGGATGTGCAAATCAATGGCTTGCAGGGCGTCAGTGGAGCCATAGCGATGGCTCACCTGCTGCACCTCAATTTCTAGCGACTGTTTCATGGGCGGCCCAATCCTTGCTGGCCGCTAATCCGCTGGGGAATGATTTGAACGGCCGTCCACCCCTCAATCTGGCACAGTTCCGGCTGCTGGTCGGCCCCCTGTCCCAGATAGCGCACCGCCAGCCGCTGCCGCAGCCCGGCCAATCCACCGGGCAAATTGGATGGCGGCACAAGTTTGGCTTCTCCCACGACAAACGCGCGGCGGAGTGGCGGCCACGGCTCATCAATCGTCAGTGAGACGTGCCCCGTTTCTTCCACAACCTGCTTCCACTGTGCCCCCGGTGACGCTGCCAGCCAAAAGGAACGGCCGTCCCATTCATACCACAAGGGCAAAACGTGCGGCGTGCCGTCGGCGCGCACGCAGGCCAGCCGGGCGCTCCACGGCCCCTGCAAAAATTGCTCAATTTCGGCCTGGCTCAGGGCGCGATTCGGCCCAATCGGCTCGCCCATGGCCCAGCCGTACGGCTGGTACACCGCCGCGCCCAGCCGAAAAGAGATGCGCGCCGCCGCCTGCTGCACCTGCTTTTTTAGCTGGGCAATCGTTTCTGGCGAACTGCGAAAGGTGGGGACGCTTACCTGCAAGGCGGCCACGGGCTGCACGCCGTCGGCGCAAATGGGGCAGGCAATGTCGCTGGTTTCGGCCGTTTCCTGGGTGGCGGCTCCTTCCTGGCGAATCTGGTTGAAAACGGCCGTTTGCCGTGCCATGCTGTCCGGTAAGCCAGCCAACAACAAGCGTCCACCGGGGCTGGCGTCCGCTGCTTCCCGCTGCCCCAAACGGTACACCGCCCGGACGCGCTGTGCCCCTTCGTGCTGGGCCAGGATGACCGTTTCGTCCCGATTAAGCCAGAGGAGAACGGCCGTTTCTGCCAGATCCACCTGCGCCATTTCCGTGGTAAACGCGGTGATGAGCGGCTCCAGCCCCAGCGACTGCTGCGGCAGCAATGCCCACAGCGCCGGGCCAAGCTGGTACTTGCCCCGGCTGTCGCTTTGCTCGATGTAGCTGCGCGCCTTCAGCGTGTTCAGCAGGGCAAACAGCCCGCTGCGCGACACGTCCTCCAGTCGCGCCAGCAGCTCCGTAGCGCTCAACCCGTCCGGCGCACTGCTCAGCGCCTCTAAAAATGTTCAACGTCCGCTCGGCGGCCGGCACCTGTTTTGAATAATCCATAATTTACGTGTAGGTGACAGGCACTTTCAAAGTGCCTGTCACCTTGGTTTGTAGTCCAGTATAAAAAAATAAGCGTTTATTATAGCGGACTAAGCCTATATTTGTCACCAAATTCCCAGCCCTGTGAACGCCACAAAGCCATGAAAGCCCTGTTAGGGGCTTCTCAACGCAAAAATCGCATCCCAGTTGTTGTGGCTTCAGAATGAAGGCTCAAAATCGCGACCATTCAAAATAACTCCCAGTTGTCAGGCAAAATGATTGGCTCACACAAAGCCGCGAAGGCGCAAAAGGAAACCTTAGCGGCTTTGCAGCCTTGCGTGAGATTTAATGACATCCAGGCTTTAATGCAGCCCCGGCGATCTTGCCGCCAACAACCATAGCGAAAAAAGAATACCCTGCGAAGTTGTATAAACGTTTAGAATAACCAGCAGCAAAGCCCAACCAAACCAACATGGAGCAAGCCCGTGCCAGAAACCGACAACCACCCATTAACCAGCTTAAAACAGATACACCAGCAAATTTTGCAGCATTTCAACGAGGAAGAATTGCGCACCCTATGTTTTCAGGTTGGGGTGGAATATGATGATTTGGGCGGACGGGGAAAAGCCGCCAACGCCCGTGAACTGGTGCAATGGGCGCAGCGCAACAACCGACTGTCTGATTTGATGGCGTTGATTAAAGGAAGCCCGCCCCCATGTGCCAGACATTGTGGCCCTGCTGCCGCCGCACCACATTCCCTACCGCCGCAATGGGCTGTTTACCGGCCGCGAAGAATGGCTGCGTGACCTGCACACCGCCCTGCACCGGGACGAACCCGTGGCCGTGACCCAGGCGGTGGCCGGGTTGGGTGGCGTGGGCAAAACGCAGCTGGCCCTGGCCTACTGCTACCGCCACCTGGAGGAGTACGACCTGATCCAGTGGCTGCGTGCCGATGACGCCGTGACCACCTTAAGCACGGAGCTGGCTGAACTGGCTTACCGGCTGGGGCTGGCCCGCCGCAGCGTGACCGACCAGCCGACGCTGCACCAGCGCGTGCTGGACTGGCTGCACACCACGGACAAACGGTGGCTGCTGCTGTACGACAATGCCGACGCCATCCAGCCCAATGAGCTGCGCCCATTTTTGCCCAGGCTGGGCCACGGTGCCTGCCTCATTACCAGCCGCAACCCCAACTGGGGCGGCCTGGCCCAAACGCTGAACCTGACCCACTTTAGCCAGGTAGAAGCGGTGGCCTTTTTGCTGGGGCAGCCAACGATGACCGAAGACGAAATTGCCGCCAGCGACACACACAGGGCGAAGCTGCGCTAAAGCTGGCCGCACTGCTGGGCCACCTGCCGCTGGCGCTGGAACATGCCCGCGCCTACGTGGAGGAAACGGGCTGCACCCTGGCCGATTACGCCAGCTACTTTGAAAATGAGCGGGATGAATTGTGGGCGGATGTGCCTGCACCGGCCAACTACGATGAAAAAACAATTACCACCACCTGGGAGCTGGCTTTTGCCCAGGCCAAACAAACCCCCGGCGCGGCGGCGCTGCTGAACCTGTGCTGCTTTTTAGCCCCGGATGAGATACCGCTGGATTTGCTGATGGCGGCCGTTGGGGCAATGGATGCCGAGCACCTGCCGGAGGAACTGGTGGCGCTGGCTAACAGCAAGCTGAAGCTGGACAAAGCGATTGCCGCCCTGCGCCGCTACTCCCTGCTGGAGCGGGACGGCGACACGCTGGCCCTGCACCGCCTGGTGCAAACCGTGGCCCGCGACCAGATGCCGCCGGAACTGCGGCAAATTTGGGCTTGAACAGTGCGGTGAATCTGATGCTGCAAGCGTGGCCCTACTGACCAATATGCTTAACCACCTGGGAACGCAGCGGTGATTTGCTGCCCCACCTGCTTGCCGCTGCCGATGAAGCCGAAAAAGTGATTGCCTGTTGAAAAACGGGTTACTTATTGAAAAATGGCTGATTTTTACTATGGTGGTGCCTATCGAAGCAATGAATCTGTTCAAACGGGCTGGGGTTTTACCTGAAATTTCTGGGCAAGATCCACCCGGATGTATGCGGCTGAACAACAATCTGGACCATTTGTTGAAAGTGAAGTGGAGCTGAGCACGGCCGTACATGGCACGCGCCTCAGAAGATGAAAAACACTGGGGAAACCGCAATGTGGCTGGGCTCTCAACAATCTGGGGCAGCTGCTGCAAGCGGTGGGGGAGTACGAGGCGGCACGGCCGTACATGGAACGCGCCCTGGCAATTGATGAAAAAGCGCTGGGGCCAGACCATCCGATGTGGCGATACGGCTCAACAATCTGGGGCAGCTGCTGAAAGCGGTGGGGGAGTACGAGGCGGCACGGCCGTACACCTGGAACGCGCCCTGGCAATCGATGAAAAGCGCTGGGGCCAGATCATCCCAAGTGTGGCGACAGACCTCAACAATCTGGGGCAGCTGCTGCAAGCGGTGGGGAGTACGAGGCGGCACGGCCGTACATGGAACGCGCCCTGGCAATTGATGAAAAAGCGCTGGGGCCAGACCATCCCGATGTGGCGATGAGACCTCAACAATCTGGGGCAGCTGCTGAAAGCGGTGGGGAGTACGAGGCGGCACGGCCGTACATGGAACGCGCCCTGGAAATCGATGAGAAAAAGCGCTGGGGCCAGAGCATCCCGATGTGGCGCGAGACCTCAACAATCTGGGGCAGCTGCTGCAAGCGGTGGGGGAGTACGAGGCGGCACGGCCGTACATGGAACGCGCCCTGGCAATTAGGAAAAAAGCGTTGGGGCCAGAGCATCCTGGAAGATGTGGCAATTAGGTAACAACAATCTGGGGCAGCTGCTGCAAGCGGTGGGGAGTACGAGGCGGCACGGCCGTACATGGAACGCGCCCTGACTGGCCAATAGATGAAAAGCGCTGGGGCCAGAGCATCCCAATGTGGCGCGAGACCTCAACAATCTGGGGCATGCTGCTGCAAGCGGTGGGGGGAGTACGAGGCGGCACGGCCGCTCATTGAGCGTGCTTTTGGCTTATTTTTGAAGCAAAGCTAGGTGCCAATCACCCTAACACCAACATCGTGCGCGGCAATTTGGCGGCATTGCTGGCTGAAATGGAAGGCAAGTCGTAGCCGCGCTTTCTTAGCGCGTTCAGCCCTGAAGTCCCTTTCATAGCAGGCAGGGCAAGGTTTGCGCTGTACCCGCGCCGTAGGGATGCTTCACTGCGTTCAGCATGACAGGTGACGGTTTTGTAGGTCAAGATTGCAATCTTGACCTACGGTTTCTGCAGGTGCGACGCACTTGCCAAGTGCGTCGCACCTGTGAGGCAGTATTTTAATCCGCCAGGGTAGACAAATCCCCTTCGTCCTGGCCCATGACGCGGGCCTTGAGGATGCGGCGCATAATTTTGCCAGAGCGAGTCTTGGGCAGGCTGTCTACAAACTCCACCGTGGCCGGTTTGGCAATGGGGCCCATCTCGTGCCCCACATGGTCGCGCAGCGCCTGGCTTAGCTTCTCATTGGGTTCGTACCCCTGCCGCAAAATGCAGTACGCCTTGATGATATTGCCCTTCACCTCGTTGGGATCGGGCACGCCAATGCAGGCGGCTTCGGCCACAGATTCATGGCTCACCAGGGCGCTTTCAATTTCGGCCGTGCCCAGCCGGTAGCCAGACACTTTAATCACGTCATCAATACGGCCGATTACCCAAATATAGCCATCCTCATCCTTCTTGGCGCTGTCGCCCGGCAGGTACCAGCCCTGCTCCGAGAAGCGGCTCCAATATTGCTGCACGTAGCGGTCTGGGTCCTGGAAGATGGTGCGCAGCATCCCTGGCCAGGGCGCTTTGACCACGAGGTAGCCCTCTTCATTGGTGGCCACGGGGTCGCCCTCTTCATCCACAACGTCAATTTGCACGCCAGGGAAGCCACGTGTGGCCGAGCCAGGCTTGAGCGGCACGCTGGGCAGCGGCGTAATCATGTAGCCACCTGTTTCTGTTTGCCACCAGGTATCCATAATGGGGCAGCGTTCTTTGCCGATGACGCGGTAATACCATTTCCACGCCTCCGGGTTGATGGGTTCGCCCACGGAACCGAGCAGGCGCAGGCTGGAGAGATCGTGCTTGTCTGGCCAGCTTTCGCCAAAGCGCATCAGGCCGCGAATGGCGGTGGGGGCGGTGTACAAAATGGTGACGTGGTATTTAGCCACCAGCGACCACCAGCGGTCTGGGTAGGGATGCGTGGGAGCGCCTTCGTACATGAAGCTGGTGGCTCCTAAAATGAGCGGGGCGTAGACGATGTAGCTGTGGCCGGTAATCCAGCCAGGGTCGGCGGCACACCACCAAACATCTTCTGGCTTAATGTCGAACACCCATTTAAGCGTGGTGGAGGTCCAGACCATGTAGCCGCCGTGCGTGTGCAAAATGGCTTTGGGCTTGCCGGTGGTGCCGGAGGTGTAGAGGATGAAGAGCGGGTCTTCGGCGTCCATCACTTCGGTTTTGGCGCTGGCGTCGGCTACGGGCAGGCTCATCAGGTCGTGGTACCAGTAGTCACGGCCGTGTACCATTTCTACCTCATGCCCGGTGCGCTTCACACAAATGACGGATTGTATGGTTCCGGCGCGGTCTACAGCTTCGTTGGCAATCTGCTTTAGCTCGATGATGTTGCCGCGCAGCCAGGCACCATCACAGGTGATGAGCAGCTTGGATTTGCTGTCATCGATGCGGCCCAGCAGGGCCTCGGTGGAGAAGCCACCGTACACCACGGAGTGCATGGCCCCAATTTTGGCGCAGGCCAGCATGGCAATCATCAGTTCGGGAATGCGGCCCATGTAGATGGTAACGCGGTCGCCCTTGCCAATGCCCATCGAGCGCAGGACGCTGGCAAATTTGCACACTTCGTGGTTGAGCTGCTGGTAGGTGTAAACCCGGCTGTCTCCTTTTTCGCCCTCGAAAATGAGGGCGGCTTTGTTGCGGGTGGGGGTGCGCATGTGGCGATCCAGGGCGTTGTGGATGATGTTGACTTTGGCGTTGACAAACCATTTGTAGAAGGGGGCGTTGCTGTCATCCAGAACGGTTTCCCAGGGTTTGTACCATTCGTAATTTTCGGCGGCTATTTTGCCCCAAAACGCAGCTAAATCGGCCGTGGCCGCTGCGTGAACCTTTTCATAATCAGGAATATGAGCGCGTTCAACAATCTCTGGTGCGGGGAAATATACGTCACCTGTCATTTCTTTGTTTTTTGCCATTGAAAACCTCCTCTTGGGAATGGATGGGTTGTCTTTTTCGCCAGCCGTTGGGCCTGACTGTTTATTTCTTTGGTGTTTGGTTAACGGTCAAGCGTTGCGGGTGCGTTTCTTGATCGTTTTGGTTTGTACAGGCACCCTTTGGTTGGCTGCTGCTTCTTCGATACTGGGTGATTTGGCCAGGTGGGAGGCCAGCCATGTGGCGTTCTTCTTCTTTATTAGTATATGGCGAAATTTTGGAATCGTAAACTTTTGCTAGCAGCAATGTCTCATTTTATGTTTGTTTTCATTTTGTTATGATTTTTGGGCCAGCATCTCTTTTGTTGCTGCTTGTTTGTCAGTGGCTTATCTAGGGCTTTTTCTGGTTTGGACAGCTTATGTACCCAATAACTTTTGCTCATTTTTCTATTGTTTTGCCGCTTGTTTTTATTGGTCTGTTAACGGCGTCTGTGGCTGTGTTTACCTGGTCGCGGCGGTTAACTGCTCGCTGGACGGTAGAGATTACTTTGTTGTTGGTTGCGCTGTTCATTTGGACTTTTGGGTATGCGGCTGAATTGTCGCTGCCGACGCAGGCGATGAAGTTGGCGATGGCCAAGCTGCAATATGTGGGGATTACGGCCGTTCCGCTTTTTTGGTTTATGTTTGCCGTGCGGTTTGCCGGGTACCATCGCTGGCTGACAACCAGGCGTGTTGTGCTGCTGACCATCCTGCCCATTCTTACATTGATTTTGGTGCTCACCAATGATTGGCACGGGCTGGTTTGGGCCGATATGCGTCTGGACAGTTCTGGGCCTATTGTCATTTTGCAGTTATCGCACGGCATTTGGTTCTGGGTTTTTAATGTGTTTGCCCAAATTTGCATCATTATTGGGTCTGTCATGTTGATGGTGCATTTGAACAGCATCCATGCGCGGCATCATTGGCGGGTGCGTCTGCTGGCGTTTTTACCGCTCATTCCTCTTTTGGGCAATCTGTCTTATTTGTTGGGATTTGTACCCATTCCTGGTTTGGATCTGACGCCGTATGCTTTTTCGGTGAGCGGTTTCTTTTTGGCCTGGGGGATTTATCGTCTGGAGTTGTTTGATGTGAATCCGATTGCCCGGCAAACGGCCGTTGGCAGCATTAAAGATGGTTTGATTGTGTTGGATAACGAGCAGCGAATCATCGACCTTAATCCGGCGGCATGCAGCATTATTGGCAAGGAACCAGACAAGGTAATTGGCAAGCCCATCATTGGCGCAATTCGCAATCAGCCGGAGCTGGTGGCTTGCTACAAGCGGGTGGTAGAGGCAACGGGGGCTTCGGTATTTGATTTGACGTTTAACGGCCGTTCCTACGATGTCAATCTTTCACGGGTCACGGATGAATTTGACGTGCAACGCGGCTGGATCATTGCCCTGCGCGACATTTCCGAACGGAAGCAGGCTGAAAAAGCGCTGGAACAGCAAAAAACGCTTTTTGAAGGGATTGCTAAAATTGCCAAAGCCCTGGCCGAGGGCGCAAACCCCCAAATCCGCTTTCAGAATGCCATCAACACAATGGTGACCTTAACAGATGCCGAAAACGGCTGTTTGTTTTTGCTTAATGAACAACAAAATCTGCTTCGCGCTTATTACGCCAATGAGGTGATGTTGGGTGACGACTTAAACGTTTTTTTGGATCAAATTAGCCAGGAAGGTTTGCTTGGCTGGATGATAAAGTACCAAAAACTGGTCATCATTGGCAATGCGGACGAAGATAGCCGCTGGATTTCTTCACCTTATCGCTCGCAGCATACGCTGTCGGTCTTGTCTATCCCCGTTATCAACCAGAAACAGCTCATTGGAATATTGACGCTGGAGCATTCCCAGCCAAACTTTTTTCAGCCGGACGTCGCCGAGATGCTGCAAGCTGCTACAGACCAAATGGCCCTGGCGCTGGAAAACGTGCGCATTTATGAGCTGGAAATTCAGAGAGCTGCCCACCAAAAGACGCTTTACCAGGTACTGCGCCAGCTCAACCTCCATTTAGATTCCCAAACGTTTATCCAAAATACGGTGAATAGCATTCAAAGCCATGTTGCCTGGACGGCCGTTCATGTGGTGGTACCAGACGAAGCGCAATCCCGTTTTTCGATTAAAGCTACCAGCTGTGCCAATCTCGAAACCGCCAAACTTTTGTCCCGATCAAATGAAGTCAGAAAAATCATCAGCACGGCGTTTCACTCAGGCGAAACGCAGCGTATTGCCAACATTCAAACGCTTCTTGCCGATGAGACAGCTTTGCCATTTCGCAGCATCATTGCGGTGCCCATGATCTACCACAAAGAGAGGTTGGGGGTATTTGTGGCTCAAGATGAGAAAACGGCCGTTTTCGATGCAGAAGAAACCTTGTTGGCAGAATCCCTGGCAGAGGCGTGTGCACTGGCTTTGAGCAATGCCCAACTCCACAACCAGACCAAAACGCAGCTGCGTGAGCAAAAGGCCATCATGCAGGCCGTATCGGCCATCACTTCTACGCTAGACCTGCCCACGCTGCTAAATCAGCTGGCCCAACAAATGAGCGAGGCCATTAATGCCACCAGCGTGCTCATTCACCGGTATGAGCCGGACACCAAACAATCTCACATTTTGGCACGCTTTCATTCATCCTACGCCACTGAAGAAGAACGAACCCAATGTGAACAGTGGCGACAGCAAATCAATACGAATCATTTAACAGATAAATTAAAAAGGACGCTCATCTTCAATGTTTCTGCCAAAGACAAAGACGGGGGCTATGGCAGCAAAGTGAACCCAATTTTGACATTGCCCTTACACATTGGGCATAAAACAATCGCCTTTGCTGAATTGTGGAACAGCCGGGATAAGCGTGAATTCACCCAAAAAGAAATCGGTTTGGCGCGTACAATTGCTCAGCACGCCGCCATTGCCATTGAAAATGCCAATCTTTTCCAGGCTATCAATGAGGAACAGGGACGCCTGACCGCACTGATTCAGTCCAGCCGGGACGGCATTATTTTGGTTGGCACAAACCGGCGCATTCTCATTGTTAATGAGATGGCCTTAACCATGCTGCAACAAGACGATGCGCCGCAGGGCTGGGTTGATCGCCCCCTGTCAACCATTTTGAAATCGCTCAAGCAAAGCTACCCCCAAGAAATTCGCCTGATGCAGATCATTCCGGCCGCTCAGGATTTAAAGACGGGTGAGTTTGAGCTTGGCGAAAAAATCATTTGTTGGCAAAACTTGCTTGTGAGTGCCGATGATCAGCCTATTGGGCATCTGCTGTTGCTGCGTGACGTGACGGATGAGCGGGTATTGGAACGGATGCGCAATGATTTGACCCGCACAATGGTTCATGATTTAAGAAACCCCATCGGTGCTGCAAAATTGTCGCTTGATCTGCTGGTAAAAATCGGGGAATCGGAGCTGTCGGAAAAGAGCATGTCGCTGGTGAATCGTGCCGCGCATATTACTGAGCGAACGCTCGATCTTGTGAACCAGATTTTAGATATTAGCCAGTTGGAAAGTGGCAAAATGCCTATCAATTATGAATCGTTTGATCTGCACACGTTGGTGGATGATGTGCTTGATGTTCAAGCGTCCCTTGCTATGGAGAAAGAGATAGCGCTGGAGACGAAGTTGCCTGGCAACTTGCCAAATGTTTGGGCAGATAGAAAGCTGATGGGGCGTGTTTTGCAAAATTTGGTGGGGAATGCCTTGAAGTTTACGCCAGAAGGGGGCAAGGTGACGATTGCTGTGCGAAACGGCCGTTCCCACCCCAACACCCCTTTGCAGCTAACGATTACTGATACGGGCAACGGTATTCCAGCCACTATTCGCCCGCGCCTCTTTCAAAAATTTGCCACTGGCGATCAATCCGAACGGGGCAACGGTTTGGGCCTTGCCTTTTGCAAAATGGTGCAGGACAACCACGGTGAAACCATCGAGATTTTGGACTCAAGCGCGAAGGGCACGACCTTTTTGCTGACCCTGTCAACGGCCGTACCGGAGAAAGCCCGGCAGCAGGCCAAACTGGCAGTAACCAGCGCTTAAATTCCCCAGTTGAATGAATCTCCTTTGCAATTAAATATTTTTTGTTACAGTATTTTGCAACTTGAGCGACAAAAGCAATTTGGAGAGGATCATTTATGCCCCATACACATAAGTTAGACGTGCAACGGCCGTTTCAGCTTCAATCCCTACCCACCGACGGCAAACAATTCCATCCCGACCGGGACACAGCAGAAACCGAATTTAAGGCATTGCGTAAAGAATTCATTGCCATGCAGGCCCAGCTTTATGCCGAAGATAAACAAAAGCTGCTCATTGTGCTGCAAGCAATGGATGCTGGCGGCAAAGACGGCACCATTCGCAATGTGCTCAAGGGGGTGAACCCTCAGGGCGTGCGGGTGCAGTCGTTTAAGGTACCTTCCAAAGAAGAACTGGCCCACGACTTTTTGTGGCGCATTCACAAAGTAGCGCCAGCCAAGGGCATGATTGGCGTGTTCAACCGCTCACATTATGAAGATGTGCTGGTGGTGCGGGTACACAATATTGTGCCGGAATCTGTTTGGCGGCCTCGCTACGCCCAGATTAACCAGTTTGAGAAGCTGCTGCACGATACGGGAACGCGCATTTTGAAATTTTATCTACATATTTCGCAGGATGAGCAAAAAGAGCGGTTTCAGGCGCGGCTAGATGACCCGGAGAAGCATTGGAAGTTTTCGCTGGAAGATTTGGAGAAGCGCAAGTTTTGGCCAGATTACATGGCCGCCTATGAAGAGATGTTGCGCGAATGCAGCACGGCCTACGCCCCCTGGCACGTGATTCCGGCAAACCAAAAATGGTATCGGAATCTGGCGATTATGCGTACCATTGTTCACACGCTGCGCGAAATGAATCCGCAATTTCCTGAGGCGGAAGGTAATTTAGACCAGGTGGTCATTGAGTAGTCCCGTCGATAAGGTCTGGCAGTCTAGTGGGGTCATCGCATACTCGATTTCTGGGCCTTGCACGCGGAGGCATAAATGCCCCCCCTACCTGTGAAAGGCCCAAAGGGCTTCAGCCTCCGGCGATGCGGGAATATGCGATTACCCTAGGCATTCTAGGCTGTGCGTTGACAGACGGCCGTCTCAATGGCATCATTGTCCATCTTTTTATTTGTTAATTTTTGAGGAGTGAAATGGCTGATTTATTTACAGCACAAAATTTAGTAGCTTTTTTGACCCTGCTGGCGCTGGAAACAGTGCTGGGAATTGATAACGTGATCTTTATTTCCATCCTTTCTGGCAAGCTGCCAGAAAAACAGCAGGCCCAGGGGCGGCAGCTTGGCATTGGTTTTGCCGTCGTCAGCCGGATTTTACTTTTGCTGGCAATCACGTGGGTACAGCAGCTGGAAGGCACCCATTTATTTTCTATCTTCGGCAATGCTATTTCCGGCAAGGATTTGGTTTTGCTGGTGGGTGGCATGTTCCTCATCGGCAAGAGCACATATGAAATTCACGAAAAGCTGGATTCTGAAGACCATTCCAGCCACGGGGTAAAAAATGGCGCTATCACATTATCTAGCATGATTGCCCAGGTGTTGCTGATTGATGTGGTGTTTTCGCTGGATTCGGTGATTACGGCCGTTGGCATTTCTGATTCGCTGCCAGTTATGATTGCTGCCATTGTCTTAGCGGCCGTTATTATGGTCGTCTTCTCTGGCCAGGTCAGTGCCTTTATCGAGCGGCATCCTTCTATGAAGATTTTGGCGCTGTCGTTCCTCATTCTCATTGGCTCCATGCTGGTCATTGAGGGGTGGGCGCATGAAGCTGCCAAAGATTTACATCTCAAAAATTATATCTATTTCGCGATGGCCTTTTCTGTCATTGTGGACTTTTTACAGCTGCGCTTGAAGAATAAAGAAAATCAGCCGGTGAAGTTGCACAACCAGCCAAAGCTTAAAAGTGGCGACTAATTTGCCACATGTCCCCGGAAGCTGCCAGATGGTTTCCGGGGACATTATCACTAGGTTGTAATATCTTGACGGCGGAAGATAACGGCCGTTAAGCCCAAAAGCCCAACCAACCAGCCCAGGATAATCAACAAAGAGATTTCAGGTGCAGGAATCATCGTTAAGCCTGGGAAGCCACCATAAGTTGATCCCACCCCGTCCACAACCCAGCTGCGAATGTTTTCCAAATTGTATGTGGGCGTTGCCACAATGAGGTTAACCAGGCCCTCTCGCTGCAAAACCTGGCTTACAATCACCAGCAGTAAAGAAGAGGCAAATTCTAAAATGCTCAAGCCCACACCCAGCAGCAGGCTGGCCATAATTGAGCGGCTGTACATGGCAATCAGCGCTGTGTAGGCAGCCACAATTATTGTGCCTGCGAAGGTGATGAACATCTGCATCAGCCCCTCTTGTAGGAAAGAAGCCCAATCGACCTCAACGAGCTTTGGCCCAAACGGCAGATCAAACAGAACGGATTCCAGCCACCCTGCGGCCGTAACAATGAGCGACGTAACCATCAGCGATATAAAGATTAATGCGCTGAGAATGACAAACTTGCTCAGGATGAGAACCGTGCGCGATTGGTGTGGCAAAATGTTCTTCCAGGTGCCCCACTGATACTCCCCGGCAAAAGCAATGGCAATAAATGCCAAAAAAGGCATCCGCAAAAAAGTTCCGCCAGGGAAGCCGTTCATCGCGTTCCACACCACCAAAAAATCTAACGTCCAAATGGGGGGATCGATAGCCAGAAATTCACGGGCAGATTCAATTAGCAAGCCCGGAAGAATATCTATGAGCAGCACCAGCACCAGCGCCCCAATGGGATAAATCCAGACGAGAAAGGCGACGGCTTTGGTATGGCCTAGCAGCTTGCGCCACTCAGCCGCGATTGCGCTTCGCATCCTCTGCCTCCGTTTGGGGATTGGCCGTTGCTGCTAAAAACAGCGCCTCTAAACTTTGCTGCTGCACCAGCACCTGGAAAATTTGCACTTCGGCGCGTACCAACTGCTGCACGATGGCTGGAACCGATTCACGCGCTGCCTGCACTTCTAGCCAACGGCCGTTTGCCGTTACGGGCCAGCTGGGCAGCAGCAACGCCATCGCCCTGTCTAGCTGCATTACCTCCAGCCGAATGAGCGATTGGGCCGCAAGCAGCTCAGCCACATTACCAGTTTGCACCAGACGGCCGTTGTCAATAATGCCCACCTGATCACACACTTGCTCTACCTCGCTGAGCAAATGGCTGGACAAAAAGACCGTCTTTTCTTGCTTCTCGACCAAATTGCGAATGAAGTGGCGCACATCCTGAATGCCAGCCGGGTCCAGTCCATTGGTTGGCTCATCCAAAATCACCAGGTCTGGGTCATTTAGCAAGGCGGCGGCCAGACCCAGACGCTGCTTCATGCCGGTGGAGTACTCCTGCACCTTGCGGTCTGCGTGGTTGGCCATGCCCACCTGTTCCAGCAAGCGCTGAATGCGCTGCGGATCGTAGCAGTTGGCGGCGCGCGCCAGCACGGCTAAATTTTTGCGTCCAGTCAGGAAATTATAAAAATTGGCTCCTTCTACCAGGGCACCCACCCGCCGCAGAAGCTGGTAATTTCCGCGCACAGGACGGCCGTACAGTTGAACGGATCCCTGGGTGGGGCGGATTAAATCCATCATCATGCGAATGGTGGTGCTTTTGCCCGCCCCATTCGGCCCCAAAAAGCCAAACACCTGCCCGGCGTCCACGCTCAGGCTAAGCTGGCGCACGGCTTCCACCCGTTTCTTACGGCGGCCAAAGGTTTTGCTAACGTTGTCTAAGTGGATAACGGCCGTTTGTGACATGGCAATAAGGATAGTCAGAGTTTTGGGCGGATTGTCCCATCGGGACTACTCAGGCGTGGGCACGATTTCGCTGGTAAGTTCATCATCGGTGGGCGCTTCTGGTTGGGGCAGTGGGGCTGGGGCAGGAACGGCCGTTGCTACCTGATTGGCCTTGTATGGGTCCACGGCATGGTTGCCGCAGTAGGGGCACAGGTTCCATTGCAGTTCCAACAAGGAGTTACAGTCAGGGCACGCTTTTTTAAGGCGCGTGTGGCAATGCGGGCAAAGCAGCCATTTCCCCTCAATCACCCGTGAACAGCCAGGACAATGCGGCCGTTCTCACCCTGTAGCAGCGCCTTCTTCCAGGGCGCGCTCATACGCTTGGCAAGCGTTTCGGCGGGCGCAAATGAAGTAAATAACAATGCCCAGTAACTGGCAAAGTGGCTACCAACAAAGCGGGCTAGAAAGCTGGGCAATGGGTCACGAGAACGCGCCCGCATATCCTGAAAATGCCTTAGATGATCAGGCCCAGCTAAAGGGGCTGCCAGCAATGCGCCCATGACCGCCGCCACACCAGAGATAAGAAATAAGCGTGTCTAGTGCTGGTAAGCCTGCAGGCGGAGATTAGACTTCTGCATAGTAGAAAAATCGGGCATAATTGCTGTATGAAATATGCCGAGATTCAAAAAACTTTATCCGATACAAAATTTAAATGTTTAACGGGTGTTCCACACCCAATCTTTTAAGCAAATGGTGGCTATTCTAGAAAAAACAATGCCAACATTTGGTAGACTACCCAAATTGCCACGGCAGACCAACTCTTGTTGACCCTGATGTATTGGCGAGAGTATCGCACCAGTTTCATATCGTAATAGCCTACGTGCAATAGCGAGTCAGCCGTGTCGACAACCAGCAAGTTGAAAATACGCTGGTTGAGTCGGGCCAATTCACATTGCCTTGGCAAGAAGAAATTGCAAACCAGCGATACGCTCATTGAGGTTATTGTTGATGCCACCGAACAGCCGATAGAACGACCCAAAAAAACAAAAGAGGCACTTTAGTGGCAAGAAAAAGTGTCATACACAAAAAGCGCAGGTCATTGTCAACTTAACCAACCTGGAAATTGTGGCCACAGCCTTTAGTGAAGGCAAGAAACATGATTTCAACCTGTTCAAAGAGAGTGGCCAAAGGATGGTAGAAACCATCACTTGCTTAGCTGATTCAGGGTATCAGGGCATTACCAAGATTCACAAGAACAGCCAAACGCCAAAAAAGAAATCTAAGCATCATCCGCTGACCAAAGCGGAAAAAGCAGCGAATCGGGCGTTGGCGAGAGCCAGAATCTATGGTGAGCATGTGATAGGTAAGCTCAAGATATTTCGGATTTTGAAAGAGCGATATCGCAATCGGCGCAAACGGTTTGGTTTGCGATTCAACTTGATTGCCTCAATTTACAATCTGTCACTTGGATTGAAGTGACTTTTGCAAGAGGTCTATTATAACACAAAGCCCGCAATGGCCAGCGCGTTCCTGTGGCACAAAAAAAGGACGCTCCAAACCAGGAGCGTCCTTTTCATTTTTGAAGCTGGTAATGGAAACATTACCAACCGTGGGTAATACGACTGTACATATTGCCAATTTGCGGTCCCAGCAGCAAAAGGATGGCAATGACCACCACTGCTACCAGCACCAGGACAAGTGCATATTCAACTAACCCTTGCCCTTGTTGCCCCTCGTTTTCCAAAAATAACATGATGTCCTCACAATAAGTATAAGATAAAGCTAAGTGAATAGATGGATTTATGTTATCGAAACACAGTAATCTTACAGGGCTAATAACAGCACAATTATCAGATTCGAACAGAAACTGTTTGGTTCATTTGAGGAAGCCTAGTGTGTAAAAAAAATGATTCGGTGGGCAATATTATAAAGTTGAGATCGTGAGGAGCCGAAAGGCCAAATCAGATCTCTCCCAATTTCCTTAAGACGCGGCGCACGGTTTTGGAGATTGGTTTCCCTTCATTTGTCTGAAGATTATTAATCTCATTGGTGGAGACGTATACATTTTTATACTTGGTTGTAAGCCAGCGTAAGGCGCGTTTCATTTTTTGGGTATCTACGGGAAAATCGGGGAAAAATTGAATTCTGAAGATGGAAAATTGGTATGATTTGAATCGCTTTTCGCGTTCAGAAAACTGCCATAAGTAGATTTGCTCAATTTCTTGTTCGGCAAATACATCTTCTAAATTGCCGATGCCAATTTCCTCAGCAATTTCGCGCCGGATGGCTCGGCCAAAATCATTGTTGTCGCCGCAATCGTTATCTACTTTGCCGCCAATGAAGTTATAGCAGCTCCATTTTGGGTTCCATTGCAGGAGGTAATAACGGCCGTTTTCATGTTCAGCAGTGATAAGGGCAAACACTGCCCGCTGTGTTAACCGCTGGGGAAAAATTTTCATATTTCGTATTATATCAAAGCAGCGGTTCTCCCAACTGATAACCATGTCCCAATCCTTAAATCGTCTGGTTCAGGCAATGATAGTCAGACTTCTGGCAAATGTGAATAGGAAAAAGGGGGAAATTCTTTCGTCGATACCAAACTTTATTGCCAACGGCGCACGAACTTGGAAAACAGCGGTGAAAATGATAGCATTGCGCCGTCCATCATGACGAACCGAGGAAGAGAGCAATGGAGAAAGAGGACAACTATTTTCACGCTGTCGGCAACATGCACATGCACACCCTCTACAGCGATGGTGAAAAATGGCACGCAGACATTGCTGAGGACGCCATCGCCGCTGGGCTGGACTTTATCATTGTGACCGACCACAATGTGCTGGTGCAGGGAGTAGAGGGCTATTATGAGAATGAAAACGGCCGTCTCCTTCTGCTTGCCGGGGAAGAAATTCACAACGTACGGCGTGAACCCCAGGCCAGCCACCTGCTGGTCTATGGCGTGGAAACCGAGTTGGCCGGCTGTGCCGCTAATCCCCAACAGCTCATCAACGCCGTAAACGACCACGGCGGCTACTCCTTTTTAGCCCATCCCCATGAAGATGATTGCCGCCTGTTCCCTTACCCCAACCTGGGCTGGCACGATTGGCCCATTGAAGGGTTTACCGGGCTGGAAATTTGGAACTACATGTCTAGCTTTATCAATGCGCTGGTGCGGGCGCTGGATAAGCTGCCGGTAGAAATTGAGCTGATCGATAAATTAACGGCCGTTCGCCTGGCCTTCAATCCGCAAAAATATGTGGTAGGGCCAGAACCGCGCACCCTGGCTTTGTGGGATGAATTATTGGCACAAGGCAACCGGGTAACGGCCGTTGGCAACAGCGATGCCCATGCCACCCCCATGAGCATGGGGCCGTTCAAGCGGGTCATTTTCCCTTATGAATTCTTGTTTCGGGCAGTAAACACGCATATTTTGCTAGAACGGCCGTTAACTGGCGACCTCACCCAAGATAAACAAATGATCTATCGGGCCATTGGCCAGGGCCACAGCTGGATTGGCTACGATATGCCCCACAGCACCAAAGGTTTTCGCTTTAGCGCCGCCAGCAAAGGTAAAGGCGTGATGGGCGAACAAGTAAAGCTAAACGCCGGAGCAACATTGCAAATTAGCGCCCCCGCCCGGTGTAATATTCGCCTGATTCGCCACGGTGAAGTCGTGGCCAGCATCAACAACGATACCCATCTTACCCACATTCCCACCGAGCCTGGCGCATACCGGGTTGAATGCACCATCCCCTACCTGGGCCAGGAGCGCGGCTGGATTTACAGTAATCCCATCTACCTCTTGTAACCTGGAGGTTTACCCATGTCATACATTCGCGGCTATTACCGGTTGTCACTTTCGGCACTCATCCTCATCATCTGTGCTGTTTTTATCGTGATTACTTCCTATCTGCCCATCACCATCAAAAAAGTCCCGCTGCCACTGCGAATTGCCCAACTTATGGTGCTCAGTATCCTTTGGCTGCTAAACGTGCGCACTACCTGTGCCGATAAGGGAAAGCTACAGGGGTTCGATGGCTTTTTCTTTCCCAACCACGTTTCTTACCTGGAAGTTTTGGCCTTGTTTGGCATCATGCCCACCCGCTTTTTGGCCAAGGCAGAAATTAAGGATTGGTGGGTGGTGGGCAGAATCGCCACGGCCATTGGCTGCGTTTATGTGCAGCGGGGCGACAAAGAGTCTCGCCGAGAGGCACGCCAGGCGCTTACAGAAGTGGAGACATTTCCTCCGATCACGATCTTTCCAGAAGGCAAGCGCGGCCCAGGTGATGCGCTGCTGCCGTTCCGCTATGGCGCGTTTGAGATTGTGACGCAGGGCAGCTTTGCCTTTTTGCCCATTGCCGCCACATTCAGCAATTTAGAGATTGCTATCTGGCATCGTAAGGAAAATATTTTGAAGGCGCTGTGGCGTTTGGCCAGCCAGCCAGAGCGCATTGAAGTGACGATTGTGCCGCTGAAAGAGTATTATCCTACGCCTGATGATGATCCCATTGTTTTGGCTGGGCAGGTGCAAAAAATGTTAACGGCCGTTCTCTTTCCCACCACCACCCATTCAGAAACAGGATAACGTATGAGATTCATCCGTGGCAGCCTGCGAATCATTACCTTTTTCATTTTACTCATGGTCACCACGCTGCTGGTGCTGCTAACTGCCTGGCTGCCTGTTCGCTTGAAGGGTGTGCGGCTTTCAGCCTGGCTGCTGGTGCCCATTTGCCGCCTGCTGCTGCCTTTGTTTAATGTCCAGGTCACCGCGCCCGACGCGCATCGCATTCCCAAACACGATGGCTTCATCTTTCCGAACCATTTATCATTTTTAGACATCATTTTGCTGCTGTCCTTTTTCCCAGTGCGTTTTTTGAGCAAGGCAGAAATTGCCAACTGGCCGTTCATCGGCTGGATTGCCCGCGCTGTAGACACGGTGTTTGTGAACCGGGAGGACAAGACTTCCCGCGAACAGGCGCGGGACTCGCTGGTACACATTCACACCTTCCCTGCGGTGGTCTTGTTTCCCGAAGGTGGTATCTTTCAACCGCCTACGGAGCTAAAGCCGTTTCGCTTTGGCGCTTTTGAGATCGCCCAGGCGGGCAGCGTCCCCTTCATCCCGGCCGTCTTCATTTACGACCCGCTGGATATTGTTTTTTGGCGCGATGAACCTTTGTTAACGGCCGTTTGGCGGTTTGCCACCCGTCCTGAAGCGATTAAGGCCCGGCTTTACCTATTGCGCACCGTGCAGCCTGGCCCAGAGGATGATCCTAAGCAGCTGGCCTTAGAAACGCATGGCGCTATGGCGGCTGTTTACAAATACGGCGGCGGCCAGGAAGAGGCTGTTGTGCAGGACGGCATTTAGTTTTTTGCAGGAAACAACACCAACTGTCTTTGACCACAATGAATGAGAATCAGCAGATTGCGCAGATTTACCAGATTTTCTCTGCGTTCTCCGCGTTCTCTGCGGTTAAATTATTTTCAGAGGAGCAAGTGAGTGAGTGCATTACAAATAAACATTGAGGGAACAGTCACCTCGCCTGCGGGATTTACGGCCGTTGCCGTAGCCGCCGGTATCAAAAAAGAAAACCAGCTTGATTTAACTCTCGTCGTTTCGGAAACGGATTGCGCCTGCGCCGCTATGTTTACCAAAAATCAGGTGGTGGCCGCGCCCGTCATCGTCGATCGGGAAACGCTGGCGGGGAACAGCAGCCGCCTCAGGGCTGTGGTGATCAATTCCAAAAACGCCAACGCCTGCACGGGCGAGCCGGGACTGGCCAACGCCCGCGCCACCCAACAGGCTGCGGCTCAGGCCCTGGGCTGTGAGCCTAATCAAATTTTGGTACTTTCAACCGGGGTGATTGGCGTGCAGCTGCCAATTGAAAAGCTGCAAGCGGGGATTGTGGCTGGGGCAAAGGGGCTTTCGCCGGAAAACGGCCGTCTCGCTGCCGAAGCGATCATGACCACAGACACGCACCCCAAACATCTGGCCATCACCGTGAACCTGCCCGGCGGCCCGGTGACCATCGGCGGCATGGCCAAGGGCGCAGGCATGATCCATCCCAACATGGCCACCATGCTGGCCGTGCTGACAACGGACGCAATTGTTGCGCCAAAGGTGCTGGATGGGTTGCTAAGAACGGCCGTAAACCAAAGCTTTAACCGCATTTCCATCGATGGCGACACGAGCACCAATGATACGATTTTGCTGCTGGCCAATGGGGTGAGCGGAACGGCTGTATCCGACCCCGGCAGCGTGCAAAAATTCAGCGCTGCTCTTGATCAACTTTGCACCGCCCTGGCCCAAATGATTGTGCGCGATGGTGAAGGGGCGACCAAATTTGTGGAAATCCAGGTGGCTGGGGCGCAAAGCAACGCCGATGCCCACCAGATTGCCAACACCATCGCCACTTCGCCGCTGGTTAAAACCGCCTTCGCTGGCAGCGATGCCAACTGGGGCCGTTTGCTGATGGCCGCTGGTCGTGCCGGGGTGCCCTTTGACCAGACAAAAATCAACCTGTGGATTGGCGGGCAGCAGGCGGATGAATTGCAGTTGGTGGCCAACGGCACGCCCACGGAGTACCAGGAAAAGGATGCTGCGGCCGTTTTTGCGGAGCCAGAATTTAAGATTTTGTTGGATTTGGGGAGTGGCGGTGGGGGAACGGCCGTTGTCTGGACCACCGACCTCAGCCACGAATACGTCAGCATCAACGCCGATTACCGAACATGAATCAGTTTTCAAATTGAAGTTTTAGATCAGGCGGTCTAAAAACGGCCGTTGTACCCTGTCATTGATATTTTTTATTTTAAGGAGAAACCATGAATATCAATGATATTTTGAAAGAATTACAAACCATGATCGTTTAGATTGCAAACTCAAGGGCTTGGAGAAGCCAATAAATCTCATTCTCCCGGAGACACTGACATTGGCTGGCTGAGAGAACTTGCCAAAATGATGTCCAGTCGTTTTCAATGACGAAAAGCTGGATTTTTTTGAGCATGTTTTTAGAAATAAAGACCCTGAAAGCCTTCCTCCTTGATACAAAAGACAACATGGCACGAGAATTAGTTTTACTGCCGACTAATCGTGAAAATAAAATACAAAAAAATGTTGCCTAAAACTTCAAGAAGAACGCTCTCACGTTGATTGGTTTGAGGGTTTGGCATCATGAGCGTCCTTCGATTTTGCTTGCTTTCCTAACCAGTCATCGGTAAGCTCAAATGCGCCTTGAATGTGGGGTAGTAACTCCTTTTCCGACGCATGTTTCTCTTCTGAAGAGCAATTTCAAGTAAGTGCCGTGCCTCATCCATCAAGCTTCGATTGTTTTCGCAGCTGGCTTTAGTTTTCATGCGATAGTCCGGGCAAATCTTGAATCAACAAATCTGGCATCGTAAAACCTCAACATTTAATAATCAAAATTGCTGGAGATTGAAAATCTTTCAATCTCCAGTCTCTAATCCCAACTTGGCGCAGTAAGAAACTGCGGCTACTACGAACACCCCCACCTTGTCATGCTGAACGCAGTGGCTTAGCCCTCTCGAACCATCACGCCTATAGACCTTGCCTGCAGGCCAAAGCGCTAGGTGGCCAGGTTTAGAGGATTTTTCACTACGCTGCGCTACGTTCAAAATGACAAATGCAGCGCAGGACGTTGGTGAAGCGTCAACCGGAGAGGGAGATTGAAAGAAAATCTCAATCTCGGTCTCAATCTCCCCAACTTGGCGCAGTAAACTGCGGCTGGGAAGCACCTCGCCTTGTCATGCTGAACACGGTGAGCATCACCTGAACCATCCGCCCATAGGCCCTTGCCTGCGGAGCCCAAGGCCCTAGGTAGCCAGGATTTAGAGGATTTTTCACTGCGCTGCGCTACGTTCAAAATGACACATGTAGCGCAAAACGTTGAGTG
This sequence comes from Ardenticatenaceae bacterium, assembly GCA_020634495.1. The sequence continues at coordinate 26,392 of JACKBR010000011.1, forward strand.
AAGCGTCAGCCGGAGGGAGATTGAAGAAAATCTCCAATCTCCGATCTCAATCTCCCAACCTTGGCGCAGGAAGAAACTGCGGCTGCCCGGAACGCCTCGCCTTGTCATGCTGAACACAGTGAAGCAGCCCCTCGCCCATCGCCTATAGACGCGCCTGCGGGCAAAGGCCTAGGTAGCCAGGTTTAGAAGGATTTTTCGCGCGCTTCGCTTCGTTCAATGACAAATGCAGCGCAGGACGTTGAGTGAAGCGTCAATCGGAGAGGGAGATTGAAGAAAATCTCCAATCTCCAGTCTCCAATCTCCTAACTTAGTCGCGCTTAAATTTGGAATAATCCGGCGCGGCGTAGCGGGTTTTGCCGCCGTTGCTCACGTCCATCATCGCCTGCACCTTCATTTGCAAACCAAACAGATTGATAAAGCCCACCGCGTCCTTTTGGTCGTACACATCTTCCTTGCCAAAGGTGGCAAAATCTTCCCGGTAGAGGCTGTGGTCGCTGTGCCGCCCAATGACGATGACATTTCCTTTGTACAGCTTAATTTTTACCCAGCCGGTGATCGTCTTTTGCGTGTCGTTGATGAACGCCTGCATGGATTCGCGCAGCGAGTGGAACCATTTGCCAAAGTAGACCAGTTCGGCATATTTCACGGCCAGCTCTTCCTTAAAGTGGCTGGTATCCCGATCCAGGCAGAGCGACTCCAGTTCCCGGTGGGCGGCGTACAAAATCGTCCCGCCGGGTGTCTCGTAGACGCCGTGGGATTTCATGCCCACCAGCCGGTTTTCCACCAAATCGATTCGGCCAACACCGTGCTTGGCCCCCAACTCGTTGAGCTTTTCGATGAGAGAGGCGGGTGGCAGCTGCACATCATTGACGGCAACCGGGACGCCTTCTTCAAAATAAACCGTCACAATTTCAGGCTCGTCCGGCGCGTTTTCTGGCGAAACAGTCCATTGGTACATGCTTTCTTCTGGCTCGTTGCGTGGGTCTTCCAAAATGCCGCCTTCGTGGGACAGGTGCCACAGGTTGCTGTCCCGGCTGTAGATTGATTTTTCGGTATGCACGACGGGCACGTTGTGCTTTTTGGCATAGGCGAGGGCATCTTCCCGGGAGCGAATGTCCCACTCGCGCCAGGGGGCAATCACTTTAAGCGTGGGATTAAGCGCCTTGTAGGTGAGTTCAAAGCGCACCTGGTCGTTGCCTTTGCCGGTGGCTCCGTGGGCTACAGCGTCGGCCCCTTCGGCTTCGGCGATGGCCACTTGCCATTTGGCAATGAGCGGCCGGGCGATGGAGGTGCCAAGCAGGTACTGGCGCTCGTAAATCGCGCCGGATTGCAGCATGGGGAAGAGGAAATCTTTGGCAAACTCGTGCCGCAAATCTTCTACATACACTTTGCTGGCTCCGCTGGCGAGCGCTTTTTCCTTGAGTCCTTTCAGCTCGTCGTCGCCCTGGCCGATGTTGGCGCAGAAGCAGATGACTTCGCAGCCATAGTTTTCGCGCAGCCAGGGCACGATGACGGAGGTGTCGAGGCCGCCTGAGTAGGCGAGGACGGCTTTGTTGATTTTTGGTTTTGACATTTTTGTAACTCCTTGAATAGGTTGAATGATTGGTAATTCGATAATTGGTTGGTGCTGCGGTTGGATGGGTTGTGGGGTGAGGTGGAGGACTACGGCCGTTTCATCACAGCGCTCTAACAAAGGGCAAACGTGACAATCCCGCCACACTTTTTCCGGGAACAGCTCCCGGCTGCTGATGCTAAAGCCCATTTTCTGGAAAAAAGGCACGGCCCGCGTGAGGGCAAACAAAATTGGCACTTGCTTGTGTTTTGCCTGAGCAATGATTGTTTTGACAATGCTTTTGCCCCAGCCTTGCCCTTTCACTTTGTCGGCAACGGCCAGGGAGCGCACTTCGGCCAGGGCTTCGCTGTAATAAAGCAGCGAGACGCAGGCGACTAACTCTTCATCGGCGTCGATGCCCACCAGCCAGTCGGTCAGGGTATCGTGGATGGATTGGGCGGTGCGGGGCAGCACGTCGCCACGCCGGACGTGCTCGTTGAGCAAGGCGAGGATATGGGGGATGTCTTGTGTGTGTGCGGGTCGTATGTTCATCTTTTTTTGAGTAAGAAGTAAAAAGTGATAAGTGAAAAGCAGGTGGCTCACTCACTTTTCACTTTTTACTCATCACTTTTCACTCATCAGGTATAAGTCGTTTGCCCAGGCTGATCACGTCGTCGATGTGGTAGCCGAGGTGGCCGTAGAATTGGATAACGGCCGTATTGCTTTTGCGCACCTGTAAATTAATCTTGGGGCAGCCAAGCGCCATCAGTTTGGCTTCAGCCGCTGCCATCAGAGCACGGCCCACGCCTTGCTTTTGGCAGTCGGGGGCCACCGCCAGATAGTTAATCCAGCCGCGATGCCCTTCGTAGCCGCCCATGACCGTGCCCGCAATACGGCCGTTCCATTCAGCCACCAAAAAGAGCTCTGGATTAACCTGCATTTTGCGGGCAATGTCTTTGTGCGGATCGTTCCAGGGCACGGTGAGTTTGCACGCCTGCCAGATGGCAATCACGGCTTCGCTGTCGGCCAGGGCAAAGGGGCGGATGTGTAGTTGAGTCATACAGTCTCCTTTTTAAGAGGAACACGGAGTTTCACAGAGGGAGCACAGAGGTGCACAGAGAAAAATCTGCGAAATCATTGAAGTTTAAGCGCCATTTTCTAAACAGGCGGCGATGGTGGATACGGCCGTATCAATTTCATCCCTTGTAACAATGAGCGCCGGGGCCAATCGCAGCACGTTTTCTCCGGCGGTTAGGATGAGCACGCCTTTATCTCTGGCTGCGGCCATGAGGGGGGCAGCAGGCTGGTTGAGCGCCACGCCAACCAGCAATCCCTCACCGCGCACCTCGATGATCTCTTCTAGCTCCAGCGTTTGCAGGCGATGTTTGAGATAAGCGCCATTTTCCTGCACCGCCTGTAAAAAATTGAGCTGATTAACTTTGTCAAACACGACGTTGGCTGCCGCACAAACCAGCGGCCCGGCGGCAAACGTGCTGCCGTGGTCGCCGGGTTTGATTACGTTGGCCACAGCCTGCGTAACGAGGGTTGCTCCGATGGGCAGCCCGCCAGCCAGCGGCTTGGCCAGGGTCATGATGTCTGGCGTGACGCCAAATTGGCGGTAGGCCCAGAGCTGACCCGTGCGCCCCAGGCCGCACTGCACCTCATCGAAGATGAGCAAGGCGTGGTGGACATCGCAGGCGGCACGGAGTCCGTGCAAAAAGCCGGGCGTGGCTGGATTCACCCCGCCTTCGCCCTGAATGGGTTCCACGATGACGGCGCAGGTGTCGTCGTTGATGGCTTCGCGGGCGGCGGCCAAATCGTTGAAAGGCACAAAGGTGACGCCGGGCACCAGCGGGGCAAACGGTTCGCGGTATTGTTCTTTGTAGGTGGCAGAAAGGGAACCCATCGTGCGGCCGTGAAAGCCGCCAGTAAAAGCAATAATCTTTGTTTTGGAGACTGGAGATTGGAGATTGGAGGTTTTTGACCTGGCATATTTGCGGGCAAATTTTAGGGCGGCTTCGTTGGCTTCTGCGCCGGAGTTGCAGAAATAGACCTTGTCGGCGAAGGAGTTTTCGACCAATTTTTGGGCCAGCTGGGCCTGGGGCGCGGTGTGAAACAGGTTGCTGACGTGGGTGAGTTGGGCGGCTTGCTGGGAAACGGCCGTTACCCAATCCGGATCGCTGTGGCCAAGAGAGGTTACGGCAATGCCAGAGGTGAAATCCAGATATTTGTTGCCGTCGGTGTCGTACAAATACATCCCCTCGCCGTGGCTAAAAACGATGTCTGGCCGCTTGTATGTTTGCAGAACTGAGTTTGCTTCTGCCTGAATAATTTCTGCTTTGTTCATAGGAATTCTCCTAAAAATTTAACCGCAGATTACACCGATTAAAACCAAATCTGCGAAATCTGTGTAATCTGTGGATTTGATAATTTGTAAAAATGGTGCCGCTGTTGCTGAGCAATCCGGCCAGGTTGACGATTTGGCTTTGCTGCACACCTTGGGCAATGGTGGCCAGGGCGGCACGCACTTTGGGCACCATGCCGTCGGTGATGATGCCGTTGCTGATGAGCGTTTCGGTTTGGTCGGGGGTGAGATGGGGCAGGATACGGCCGTTGCTCAACACCCCCGGCACGTTAGACACAAACGTCAGCCGCTCTGCTTGCAGGGCCAGAGCGACGGCGCTGGCGGCATCGTCGGCGTTCACGTTGTAGGTGTAGCCATCAAAGCCCAGCGAGAGCGGCGACAGCACGACCGTTAGCCCTAAATTGGTGAACTGGCGCAGGAGTTCGGTGCGCACCTGGCTGATTTCGCCCACATAGCCCAAATCGGCCGTGGGATGCTGCTTTTTCAGGCAGCGCAAAATGCCGCCGTCCACCCCGCTGACGCCGATGGCATCCACGCCTGCGGCCAGCAGCGCCGTCACAATTTGCTTGTTGGTTTGCCCGCTTAGGGCCATTTGCACCACGCTGATCATTTCGCGGTCGGTCACCCGCAGGCCATCCACCTTGGTCGAGTGCAGCCCCACTTTTTGCTGGAGGGCCACAATGGCCCGCCCGCCGCCATGCACAATGATGTGGGGAACGGCCGTTCCCGCTACATACTCCGCCAGCCCTGCCAAAAAACCCGGATCATCCAGTTCATTGCCGCCAATTTTTAATACTTGCATGTTGTTCCTCGAATAACTGCTTTAGAGTGAAACGTGTTGTGTGATGCGTGATTGGGTTCTGCTCACGGTTCACGTTTCACTCATCACGCCATCAATCCTGTCGTTTCCTCAATGCCAAACACCACATTCATGTTCTGCACTGCCTGGCCTGCTGCGCCTTTCACCAAATTGTCGATGGCCGAGGTGATGACCAGGGTGGTTTCGCTGGCCATTGTCAGGCCAATGGCGCATTTGTTGCTGTGGGTGACGTGGTTTAACGTGGCCAGTTCACCATCTGGCAGCAGGCAAATGAAGGGTTCGCTGCTGTACATTTGGGTGAAATACGGCCGTATCTCGGCCAACGTCACCGGTTCGGCAAAGTTAACATAAATTGTTGACAGAATGCCCCGTTCCACCGGCAGCAGGTGCGGTGAAAAAATCAGCGGCGGCGCATCTTGCCGAAACCAGCCCATCACCTGTTCAATTTCTGGCAAATGGCGATGGCTGCGTCCGATTTTGTAGGGCGAAAAATTATTGTGTGCTTCCACAAAATGCGTGTTTTGCTTGGGCGTGCGGCCAGCGCCTGAGATACCAGATTTAGAGTCGGCAATGATGGGGCCGGTAAGGGGAAGGGGCGAGGTGAGCAACGGCCGTAGCGGCAGCAAAATGGTCGTGGGATAACAGCCGGGCGTGGCTACCAGCCTGGCTTCCGGCAGTTGGTCACGGGCAAATTCGGTCAGGCCATAAACGGCCTCGGCCAGCAAGTGCGGCGCGGGATGGGCTTTGTCGTACCAGTTGGCGTAACTGCTGGCGTCTTTCAGACGGAAGTCGGCGCTGAGGTCAATGACGGTGACTCCGGCAGTTAGGGCAGTTACGGCCGTTTCCGCCGCTGCGGCATGAGGCAGACACAAAAAAACCACATCCACCGCATCCAGGAGAGCGCTTTCTCCCAAAATCAGCGGCAAATGTGGTGCCTGCGGATACACATCCGACAAGTGCTGTCCGGCAAAAGATTGCGACGTGGCAAAAGCCACATCCACCTGCGGATGCCGCTGCAAAATCTTCACCAATTCGTACCCGGTGTACCCCGTAGCGCCAAAAATCCCTGCTCTAATCATGTTTCTCTCCATTTGTTTCGCCACAGATACTCCAGAGAGATTAACTGTCTATCTCTATTTTCTCTGTGCCCTCTGTGGCAAATCCACAAAAAAAAACCGCCAGACTCTGGTGAAGTCTGGCGGTTCAGATTGCGTTTGTCTTCTTAAAGCGACTCAGGCAAGCTCAAATTCCAGACGTTGTGTCTGGCGACGGCGGCGAATAAAAAGAGGTGCTTGTGAGTCAATAAAGTGCTTCATCGTGGCAGAAATTTAGCAGATAAATTATGGCTGTCAACCAAAAAATAAAAATTGGGTCATTTTGTCTGTATTTGGTCTGGATTGTTGTACTATTTGTCCAAAGATTGAATATGGAACCCATTAGCATCGTGCGGTGTAAAGTGGCTAGAAGCAGTGAGGTGCAAAAGGAGAGCATGATGAAGCGGTTGATATTTTTTGCGTTGGTCTTGTTAGCGCCAGGGTTGGTTGCCTGTACAGCGAGCGGGTCAGAAACGGCCGTTGCCCAGGCCGAAAAAATGGACGTAACGCTTACCCCAACAGCCTATCCAACCCCTTTCCCCGAAACCGCCAGACCTGATAGCTGCCCGATCACCCAGCAGCAAGAGCCACGTTTCATCCCGCCAGAGCCATACCCTGAGTGGGCACCAGCGGGAGGCTTTTGGTATGGTTCCAATGAATTATGGCTTGACTTACGGATAGATGGCACCTGGTACGGCCTGCCAAAATCCGATACCGGGTATGGCAATAAAATCGCCTTGTGGCACGAAGGGTACAGCCAGGCAGAAGAGCCTCAGCCAGAAATTACCCTTTCTGCCCGGCAGTTGGATGGGGAGGCAGTCGTGGAGCCACAAGTGTACGGCACCAATGCCTACCATCCAGATTATGGCCAGTTTATGATGACCGGAATTGAGCTGCCCACCCTTGGCTGCTGGGAAATTACGGCCGTATACCAAAAAGCCAGCCTCAGTTTTATCGTTTGGGTCACTCCCTAAACAAATGTAACCGAAATGACGCGAGGACTGGCAGCCCTTGGTTAAGACACCCACCCCAACTAAGGCTGCCAGTCCTTTGCTGTGCGCAAATATTTCTTGAGATTCTCTCAGTTAGTCGCCCTGCTACTCCCCTGCGCTCTGAAACTCAATGCCTTCCCCATCTGCAACAGTGGGCAGGCTTTGCAGGTAGACCCAAATGGCATGGAGTTCATCATCGGTTAGCTGGCCGATAGCCGTCCAGGGCATGAGGGATTGAGGGATGAAAGTGCCGTCTGGAACCTCACCTTCGCGCATGGCGGTGAAGAATTCTTCTTCACTCCATTCACCCAGCCGGTGCGGTGTGATGTTGGGAGATGGTACCTGGAGCCGCTCTAGCATTGGAACCCCAGCAAAGTCGTCGCCGTGGCAGCTCTTGCAGGGCAGGGCCAAATATTCACCATAGGCTAGCGTGTCGCTGTGATCTGGGCCTGTTGGAATCTCCTGGTTCGCTTCATGATCAATCATTTTAATGGCTGGCAGCCCCTGCGGATTGCTCAACACAAAATCCCAGAGCAAGGGGCCGAACCAGTTGTTTGGTGGGCCAGGTTCAGCTGACGGCGGCAGGGTCTTCAAATAGGCAATAATGTCACCCAAATCAGACTCATTTAGATCGAGATAGAAGTTTGAGGGCATATAAATTAGCGCTTTGCCATCTTGCCCCACGCCGTGACGAATAGCCCGAATGTAATCTTCATCCGTGTAGTTTTCCAGGCCATTTTCACCTGGGGTCAGGTTGGCCGGGCCAAACGCCCCTGTCAGGATAGGACGCTGAGTTCCTGCCCATTGAATGCCAGCAAGGTCCTTGCCGTGGCATTCCGTGCAGCGCACAATCTCAACCAAAATTTTGCCACGCTCAATGCTGGCCTGATCGGTAGGAATTTCGATTGTATCAACGTCAACCTCAATGGTTCGTCTGGCCTGGGTTTGCCAATAAATGAAATAACCCAGCAAACCAATGAGGGCAATGCCTAAAATGCCTCCCAGGATGATGCCTAGCCATTTTAGAAACTTTTTCATAACCTTCTTTTCTCCTCTGAGAATAATTTAACCGCAGAGAGCGCGGAGAACGCTGAGAAAACTCTGGTAAATCTGCGCAATCTGCTGATTTTCATTCATGGTAGTCAACGACAGTTGGTGTCGTCTCCTTCTCAATTAAGTTGTTGTTTGTAACCCGTTACGCAACATAGGCGTTTTTGGCGATCATGATTTGCTGCATCTGGTGGCTGCCTTCGATAATTTCCATCACTTTGGCATCGCGCAAGAAGCGCTGCACGGGATAGTCGCTGCTACAGCCGTTGGCTCCGTGAATTTGCACAGCATCGGTGGCTACTTCCATCGCGGTTTTGGAAGCAAAATATTTGGCAATGAGTATGTCGTTGGTGGCGTTGGCCTGCTGGTTTTCCAGGGCAGAGCCTGCTTGTAGGCAAAGCAGGCGGGCGGCCTTCACGTGGGTAATCATGTTGGTGACCATTTGCTGGATGAGCTGGAAGTTGCGCAGCGGTTGGCCAAATTGCTCGCGAACCTGGGTGTAATCCAGGCTGGCTTCCAGGCAGGCCTGGCCAATGCCCACGCTGCCCCAGCCGACGGAGTAGCGCCCAATGTCCAGGGCCGACATGGCCACAGCCATAATGCCAAAGCCTACACCTGCCAGCATGTTGCTGCTGGGAATGCGGCAATCTTTTAGCTCTAGCTCGGCGAGCATGGCCCCTTTGGTGCCCATCATGCCGCAAATGGGGTGGATGGTGAGTCCTGGCGTTTCTTTTTCTAGCAGCAGGGCAATGGCTTTGCCGTCTTGCCGGGCAAAGAGCAGGAAGAGGTCGGCAATCTGGCCAAAGGTGATCCATTTTTTACGGCCGTTCACCACCAGCACATCTTTGTCGGGAACGGCCGTTGTCTCGATGTAGCCCGCATTGCTGCCAATATTTGGCTCACTCAGGGCAAACGCGCCAATCTTTTCCCCGCTGGCCAGCAGCGGCAGCCATTTTTCTTGCTGCGCCTTGCGCCCCCAGCGTTTGAGGGCAAAGGTTACCATGCTGTGTACCGTGATCAGGCTGCGGGTGGAGGAGCAGGCGTTGCCCAGCTCCTCATTGAGCAGGCCAAACGAGATTAGATCGAGCGGCCTGCCGCCAAATTCTTCTGGCACCAGAGCGCTCAAAAAGCCCAATTCGGCCATTTTTTGCGCCAGCTCAGGGGGGAACGTTTCTGTTTCATCAATTTGCCGGGCCAGCGGAGCGACCTCGTTTTGGGCAAACTGGCGGTACAAATGTTGATTATCCTGTTGTTCAGTTGTGTATTCAAAGCGCATGTGATTGTTTACCTTTTTAGTTCCTGAAGGTGGCGCTGCAAAAGAGTGGCAACGGTGTTGACTAACTTTGGCTGAAGGTCGTACAAAAAGAAATGGTTTCCAGGGAAGGTAAACATTTCTAACGGCCGTGTGCTGTGCTTTTGCCAGGCCTGTAAATCTGCTTCGTTTGTTTTCTCATCTGCCACGCCATCCAAAACGGTGATGGGGCAGGGCAGCGGGTCTGAATCCTGGTAAATGTACGTTTCTACAAGCTGGAAGTCTGCCCGGAGAATGGGTAAGACGAGATTGCGCAGCTCCACATCTTCCAAAACAATTTGCGGTGTTCCGTTTAATTCCTGAACGGCCGTCATAAAATCGGCCGTTGGCAAATGGTGGATGTGGGGGTCTGCGTAGGGAATGTGCGGGGCATTGTAGCCAGAAACGAGCAGCTGCCGGGGCATGGGTAGGCGCTGCTGCTGCAAGTGCCGGGCAAGTTCAAACCCAAGCAGCGCCCCCATGCTGTGCCCCCAAAAGAGAAAAGGCGTGTGGAGAAACGGCTGCAACACATCGGCCAGGGCAATGATCAGGTCGGGGATTTGGCGAAAGAGCGGTTCGCGCAGGCGCGTTTCGCGGCCAGGCAGCTGGATGGCGTAGCTGGTAATTTCTTGGGGCAGCACCCGGCTCCATTGGTAGAAGGCAGAGGCGCCACCTCCGGCATGGGGAAAGTAGAAGAGGTTGAGACGGCCGTTTCCCGCCTCTTCCCTGGAAAATGGCATCAGCCACGGTGTTGAAATCTTTTGCCGCATCATGTTTTCGACTTTCCTCTGATTTTAGCTTCGGCCTGCACCTGTTTCGCCAGCAATTCGGCAATTTGCTGTACCGTTTGGCGTTCTTGCAGCAGCGTAAAATGGGTGCCTGGCAAGACCTGGACTGAGCGTTTTGCCAGATGTTTTTTCCAGCCAAGCCATTTGTTCCGCTCGGCTTTGGCGCTGGCTTTGGCAGCAATGAGCTGTACGGGGAGCCGGTACTTTCGCGGCCGGTAGGTTTGCATGGCGGTGTAATTGGCCTGGAAAACTTCAAACTGGTGCTGCAAATCGGCCAGGGTCAGGCCCGCAGGCAGATTGCCGGTGGCTTGCAGCTGCGGCCACAAATGGCGCAGTTGGGCATCCAAACTGGCCCCGTCGGGCAGCAAAGTGGGCTGCGCTTTGGGCGTGAGATACCCCGTGTCCTGGGCAAACCATTGCAGCAGGGTGGATTCATTGGGCTGGACTGCCTTGTCGGTGGGGGCAAAGGTATCGATCAGGGTTAAAGAGCCAACCGGTTGGCCAGATTCGGCCAGTTGTTGGGCCATTTCCATGGCCACCACGCCACCCATCGACCAGCCTAGCAGTTGATACGGCCGTATCAAATCCGCATCCTCCAGCGCTTGAAGATAGGTAGCGGCCATTGTTTCGATGTCAGTTTGCGCGGGTGTGTCTGGCAGCAGGCCAACAGATTGCAAACCATAGATTGGCTGCTCGCCTGGCAGCGCTTTGACTAGCTTGAGGTAGGGCAGCACCTGGCCGCTGCCGGGATGAATCACGATGAGTGGTTCATGCTCTGGATTGCCGGGGCGCAGTGTTACCAGCGGGCTTAGCGGCGATTCGGCCGTGGGGTCGCTGATGAAGCTGGCCAGGGCGGCGATGGTGCCTTCTTGGAAGAGGCGGGGTAATGGAATTTTTACGGCCGTTTCCCGGTGCATCGCCGCCACCAAACGAATCGCCAGCAGGGAATGGCCGCCCAGCTCAAAGAAGTTGTCGTGAATGCCAATCGGCGAAACGCCAATCACCTCTTCCCAGATTTTTACCAACTGTTTTTGTAGGACAGTCTCGGCGGCCACAAACGGCGTGGAGCGCACCACATCAACCTTGTCCGGGATGGGCAGGGCGCGACGATTGATCTTGCCGCTGGGGGTCAGGGGGAATGCGTCCAGCCGCATGAAGTGGGCGGGAACCATGTAGGCGGGCAGCCGTTCACGCAGGGCGGCATGTAGATCATTGACCACATCTTCTTCGGCTGTTTTGATGTAGGCAATGAGCTGTTGTGCCCCCTGGTCTGGTTTGTAAGCCTGCACCACCGCTTGCTGCACCGTGGGCTGTTCATTCAACACCGTTTCAATCTCGCCCAGCTCCACGCGATGCCCGCGAATCTTCACCTGGAAGTCATTGCGGCCAATGTATTGGATGTTGCCATCGGGCAGGTAGCGGGCGAGATCGCCGGTGCGGTAGACGGTGTTCTGTGGGTCAGTATTCAGTGAGTCAGTAATCAGTGGGTCAGTATTCAGTGACCGATTACTGTTTACTGAATACTGATTACTGACTACTGGTATCGAGGTAAACCGCTCGGCAGTCAATTCCGGTTGGTTAAAGTACCCCAGCGCCAGATTGCGCCCGCCGATGTACAGTTCGCCCGGCACGCCGATGGGCACGGGCTTCATGTTGCTGTCTAGCAGGTGAATTTGGGTATTGTCCACGGGCGTACCGATGGGAGGCAGGTCGGGCCACTGCTGCGGGTCGTTGCCCAGGGTGTATTGGGTCACCACGTGGCTTTCGCTGGGGCCGTACTGGTTGTGCAGCACGCAGTGGGGCAGCTGGGTGAACAATTCCCGAATGGCGGGAGTGGATTGCAGCGCCTCGCCTGCGGTAATGACTTCTTGCAGCGAGTCTGGGTACGACTGCTGCCATTGCGCCGCTTCGGCCAGATTGTGCAGGGCCACAAAGGGCAGGAAGAGCCGCTCAATTTGATGTTTCTGGATGTAGGCCAGCAGTTGTTCGCCATCGCGGCGCACGTCGTCGGCGATGAGGACGAGGGTGCCGCCATCTTGCCAGGTGCTAAACATTTCCTGGAAGTGGACGTCAAAGCTGAGCGAGGTGAATTGCAGCACGCGGGCGGGCCGCTGAAGTTTGGTGGCGCGCTGCTGCCAGGCCAGCAGGTTGTTCAAGGCGCGGTGCGGCAAGGTAACGCCCTTTGGTTGTCCGGTAGAGCCGGAAGTGAAGATGATGTAGACGGGCTGTTCGGGGTTGATTACGGCCGTTACCCGGCCTTCATCAAACCCAGCCAGATCAAGTTGATCTACATGGTGACAGGCTGTGCCCATATTTTCATGGAGAGCGGTGGAATGGCTCAGCAGCAGCTTCACTGTGGCCTGTTGGCTCATCGTTTGCAGGCGGTCGGTGGGGTAGTTGGGGTCTAGCGGCACGTAGCCTGCGCCTGCTTTGAGCGTGGCCAAAACGGCCGTAATCATTTCCAACGAGCGCGGCAGCAGGATGCCCACCCGGTCGCCGGGCTGCACGCCCTGGGCCTGCAAGAAGTGAGCCAACCGGTTGGCCTGGGCCTCTAGCTGGGCGTAGGTGAGCTGGTGCGCGCCAAACTGGACGGCAAGGGCGTTGGGCGTTTTTTCTGCCTGCTGCTCAAAGCGGTGGTGGACAAGCTGATCGGGGTTGATGGGAACGGCCGTATCGTTCCACACGTCGATTTGCTTTTGTTCTTCTGGCGTAAGCAAATGAGCCTGGGCAATCGGTTGATCCGGGCTTGTTACCATTGCCGTGACCATTTGTTGGAAATGATCCGCCAGCCGCTGGATGGTGCTGGGGTTAAACAGGTCTGTGTTGTATTCAAAAGCGGCGGTGAAGCCAACGGCCGTTTCCTGCATGTCCAGCAGCAAATCAAATTTAGACGTTTTGCTACTTTCAATCAGCTCCGTAAATTGGATGGGCAGATTGGTGGGCAGCTGACCCGCATCCCCCTGGTTTTGCAAGACAAACATCACCTGGAACAGCGGATGGCGGCTTGGATCGCGGTCTGGCAGCAGCGCCTGCACTAAATTTTCAAAGGGGAATTCCTGGTAATCATGGGCAGCAACCATCGTTTCCCGAACCTGGTGCAGCAGCTCTTGCCAGGTCATCGTTTCTTCGATGTGGGCTTGCAGCGCCATTGTGTTCAAGAAAAAGCCGATGACATTTTTAAGGTCAGGATGGTTGCGGTTGGCGATGGGGGTGCCAACGACAATATCTTCCTGGTTGGCGTAGCGGTACAGCAGGCCATAAAACGCGGTGAGCAGCGTCATGAAGAGGGTGGCGCGGTTTGTTTGTGACCACCGTTTGACTTTGTGGGCCAGCTCGCCGGGCAGCTTGAATTCGAGAATGTCTCCTCTGGAGGTTTGCACCTGTGGCCGCGGTTTGTCTGTGGGCAGCGCCAGTGCGTTTGGCGCGTGGGCCAGGTGGTCGCGCCAGAATGCCAATTGTTCAGCCAGCGCCTCGTCGGTGAGCCGCTCTTGCTGCCAAAGGGTGAAGTCGGCATATTGCACATCGCCGTCGGGCAGGGTGGGCTGGAAGCCGGTGGTTTGGTGCAGGTAATGGGCCACAATCTCGCGCAGGAACAGGTTGGTAGACCAGGCATCGAAGGCGATGTGGTGGATGGTGAAGAGCAGCTGGTGGCGTGCTGGTGCCAGCCGCAAAATTTGGATGCGGTAGACGGGGCCGGTTTTCAGGTCAAAGGGCATTTGGGCGTTTAGCTGGCGCAGCTGTTTGGCCTGGGTCTCTTTTTCTGCCGGTGGCAGGTCGGTTAGGTTGGTGACGGGAAGGGAAACGGCCGTAAAATCCAAAATCTCCTGAACCGGCATCTCCTCTTCTGTAAGCGGGTAGCGTGTGCGTAAAATCTCGTGCCGTTGCAGCAACTGGTTAAAGCTGTATTCCAGCGCCGGAATATCCAGCGGGCCATCAATTTCTAAATGGATGGGCACGTTGTAATTGGCGTTGGCTTGCGGGTTCATCTCGGCAATAAACCAGAGGCGCTGCTGGGCAAAAGAGAGCGGCAGCGCGTCGGTCTGGCCCCGTTTGGGAATGCGTTCCAGCCTGGCCAGATCGTTTAGCTTTTGCAGCTCATGGGCCAGTTCCGCAATGGTGGGCGCATCAAACAGCAGGCGCAGCGGCACATCTTTATCTAGCTGCTGGCGCAGGGCGGTGATGAGCTGCACCGCCAGCAGGGAATGCCCACCCAGCGAGAAGAAATTGTCGTGAATGCCGATGTGGGAAACCTTGAGCAGATTGCTCCACAGGTTGACCAATCGTTCTTCCATGGGGGTGCGGGGCGGAGCATACTCGCTTGCCCGGCTGATTTCATCCAGGTTGGGTGTGGGCAGGGCTTTGCGGTCAATTTTGTCGTTGGGGGTGCGCGGCATTTTGTCTAGCTGCACCCAAACGGCTGGCACCATGTAGTTAGGCAGCAGTTCGTTCAGAGCATCGCGCAGGGTTTGCTGGGTCGGTACGGCAGCGGCATCTGGCTCGATGGTGTAGTAGGCCACCAGGGTAATTTGGCCATCGGCGGCGGTGTGGGGATTGACAACGGCCGTATCCACGCCAGCCTGTGCCAACAAATTCGACTCAATCTCACCCAGTTCCACGCGGAAGCCGCGCACCTTTAGCTGGAAGTCTGTCCGGCCGATAAACATGATGTTGCCATCGGGCAAATAGCGTGCCAAATCGCCCGTGCGGTACAGCTTTGCACCGGGATCGTCTGAGAAGGGATGGGGCACAAAGCGTTCGGCCGTAAGGTCGGGGCGGTTAAGGTAGCCGTGCGCCAGCCCAATGCCGCCCACATACAATTCACCGGCCACGCCAATCGGCACCGGCTGCATCAATTCATCCAGCAAATAGACCTGGAAGTTCAGCAGCGGCTGCCCGATGGGGGCATTGCCCAACCGGGCGCTGTCTGGCGGAACGCGGTAATGAGTGGCGCACACGGTCGTTTCTGTCGGGCCGTAGGCGTTGATGAACATTAATCCGGGCTGTAGCTTTTGGATGCCAACCAACGTTTGCTCGACCAGCGGCTCGACACCCGCCATCAGGCGCAGCAGTGAGGAGGTATGGCCAGCTTGCAGCCATTTGTAAAATGGCTCTACCATGAACGGCGGCAAATACCCATGCTGAATTTTCTTTTCGGCCAGCCAGGCAAACAGGCGGGGCGCATCGGCGCGAATTTCTGGCGGCACAATGTGCAGCGAACCCCCGGTGATGAAAGCGGGGAAGATTTCGTAGACCGAAGCGTCGAAGTTGAGGCTGGTCCAGAGTGAGTAAATGGCTTGCGGCGGCATCTTGCCCCACTGGTCAAAGGTGCGCTGGAGGTTAAAGACGCCGGTGTGCCCGCAAACCACGCCTTTGGGCCGGCCTGTGGAGCCAGAGGTGTAAATGATGTAGGCTGGATCGGTTGGGGTATAGGCTAACTCTAAATTGGTGGCTGGCTGCTGATCCAGCCGGGTTTGAATGTCGTCCCAATGCCAGATGGCGCAGTCGCCAGTGTCCAGATGGTCCAGGCTTGATTGGGTGATGACGACGGGAGCGGCCGTATCGTTGAGCATGAGCTGGAGGCGCTGGTTGGGGTAAGCGGGGTCAAACGGCACGTAAGCGGCCCGCGCCTTGTGGCAGGCCATGATGATGACGATGGCCGGGACGCTGGCCGTCAGGTGAATGCCGACGGCGCTGCCGGGCTGCACGCCTTGGGCGACGAGCAGGCGGGCCAGTTGGTTGGCGCGCTGGTTGAGTTGTTGGTAGGTGAGCGTGTGGTGCTGGTCGGAAACGGCCGTAACCTCCGGCTGCATTTCCACCCACTGCTCAAACTGCTCGTGCAGGCAAATTTGGGGGATGGTGCTATCGACTTGCCCTTGCCACGCTTGCAGCAGCATCTGCCGTTCGGCCTGGGGCAGGATGGGCAGCCGAGCGGCCGTCAGGTGCGGTGCATTGACAATGGCCTGGAGCAGCGTTTCAAAATGAGTGTGCATTCGCTCAATTGTTTCTGGCAAGAAAAGATCCGCGCCATATTCCCAGGCACAAACCAGGCCGTCATTCGTTTCCGTCACAATCAGGGTGAGATCGTACTTGGCGCTTTTGCTGGTTGTGGTTAGCGGCTGAAGTTTGAGGCCGTCCAGCGGCGGCAGGGTCATGTTTTCACTGTTTTGCAAGGTAAAGGAAACCTGAAAGACGGGCGAATAGCTGGTGTCCCGCAGCGGCTGCACCTGGTTGACCACCTGCTCAAAAGGAATGTCCTGATGATTGTGGGCGTCTAGCACTGTTTGGCGCACCTGCTCTAGCAGGGAAGCAAAGGTCTCGTCTGGGCCGATTTGGGTGCGCAGGGGCAGCATGTTGACAAAAAAGCCGATCAGGTTCTCGATGCCGGGCTGGTTGCGATTGGCAATCGGCGTGCCAACGACGATGTCGTTTTGCTGGCTGTAGCGGGCCAGCAGCAGGTTGTAGGCGGCAAACAGCGTCATGAAGAGGGTGCTGTTGTGGGTTTGGCTTAGCTGAACCAGCGGCGCGGTGAGGGCAGCGGGTAGGGTTTGCTCGTAGGTATTGCCTCGCGTGCTTTGGACTTTGGGCCGGGGCATGTCGATGGGCAGTTTGAGTACGGCGGGCGCGCCGCTGAGATGGTCTTGCCAGTAGGCAAGCTGCTGCTCTAGCACCTCGCCCTGGAGCCAGTTTTGCTGCCAGACGGCAAAATCGGCGTACTGAATGGTCATTTCTGGCAGGGTGGCCGGGCGATTTTGCACCAGGGCGCTGTAGAGCTGCAAGAATTCACGCACAAAGATGCTCATCGACCAGCCATCGGTGATGATGTGGTGCATGACGATGAGGAGGCGGTGTTGCTCTTCGGCCAGGCGCAGGTGGGCAATGCGGACAAGGGGGCCAACGTTGAGGGAAAACGGCCGTATCCCTTCTTCCTCAATCCACGCCCTGGCCGCTGCCTCTCGCTCCGCTTTTGGCAGGTCGGTAAAGTTTACCTGGGTAATGGGCAAATGGGTGCCATCGGTGACTTGTTGGTACGGCTGGCCGTCTGCTGTGTAGAAGAAGATCGTACGCAGCGAATCGTGGCGAGTGTACATCTGGTCTACGGCCGTTTGCAGGGCGGATTCATTTAAACGGCCGTTAATTTGAAAGGCCAGGGTAATGTTGTACGTCGCCTGGTTGGGATCAAGCTGGTCCAGCACCAGCAGCCGCTGTTGGGCAAACGAAACCGGCAGCAAATCGGTGGTGTCCACCAGCGGAATCGCCAGCAGTTCAGCCTGAGCCTGAGAAGTTTCAACCAGTTTAGCTAACTCGGCAATGGTGCCCTGCTCAAACACCTCGCGCAGCGGCAGCCGAGCGTTAAAGCTCTTTTGAATTTGCGAAATGAGCTGCGTGGCCAGCAGGGAATGGCCGCCCAGCTCAAAGAAGTTGTCGTGGATGCTGATCTTGGGCATGGCCAGCAGCGACTGCCAGATTTCTTGCAGCTGTGCCTCTGTGGGGGTGCGTGGCGCTTCAAATGGCGCTGAGCGTTCCAGGGCATCCAGATCGGGCGCGGGCAGGGCTTTGCGGTCAATCTTGTCATTGGGCAGGCGCGGCATTTCGTCCAGCTGAATCCAGACGGCAGGCACCATGTAGGTGGGCAGGGCATTTTGCAGCGCGTTGCGCAATGTTTGCTGGTCTGGTGGTTGGCTGGCAGTTGGCTCGACGGTGTAATAGGCCACCAGCGTGATTTGGCCATCTACGGCCGTATGCGGCATGACAATGCCTGCGGCCACACCCGGCTGCGCCAGCAGAAGCGTCTCAATTTCACCCAGCTCAATGCGGAAGCCGCGCACCTTCAACTGGAAGTCTGTACGGCCGATGAAGATAATGTTGCCATCGGGCAAATAACGCACCAAATCACCCGTGCGGTAAAGTCTGGCTTGCGGGTCATCGACAAATGGATTGGGTACAAACCGTTCGGCCGTGAGCGCTGGCCGGTTCAGGTAACCATGAGCCAATCCCAGCCCGCCAATGTACAGCTCACCGGCAACCCCCATGGGCACGGGCTGCATCTCTTCATCCAGCAGGTAAAGCTGCGTGTTCAGCAGAGCCTGGCCCATCGGAGCAATGCCTGGGCGCTGGCTGGTGGCTGCGATGGGGTAGGCTGTGGCACAAACCGTGGCTTCTGTGGGGCCGTAGGCATTGATAACGGCCGTTTGGGGCAGATGCTTTTTAATGTGAACCAGCGTTTGCTCGGCAATCGGTTCTACGCCGACCAGTAGACGCTGCATGGCTGGGCAGGTATGGCCTTCTTTTAGCCAGGCGGCGAATGGTTCAACCATAAACGGCGGCAGGTAAACTGAGGCGATTTGTTGTTCGGCCAGCCAGTTGAACAGGGCCAGGGCTTCTGTCCGTTTTTCTGCGGGCACAATGTGCAGCGCCCCGCCGCTAACCAGCGAGGCAAAGATTTCATAGACGGCCACATCAAAGTTGAGGCTGGTCCACAGGGAGTTGTTCATTTGCGGTGGCAGTTCGCCCCATTGGTCAAAGGAGCGCAGCAGGTTGAAGACGCCACGATGGCCACAAATGACCCCCTTGGGCTTACCGGTAGAGCCGGAGGTGTAAATGATGTAGGCCGGGTCTGTGGGGTCGTGGGGCAGGTTGAGATTGTCTGCGGCTTGCTGGTGCAGCTGGGGCTGGATACTGTTCCATTGCCAGATGGCACAGCGGCCGGTGTCTAAATGGGCCAGCGTGGAGTCGGTGATGATGACGGGAGCGGCCGTATCGTCGAGCATGTGCTGCAAGCGTTGGTTGGGGTAGGCGGGGTCAAAGGGAACGTAGGCGGCGCGGGCTTTGAAGCAGGCCAAAATGGTGATCAAAGCAGGCACGCTGGCTCCCATGTGGATGCCAACGGCATTGCCTGGCTGCACGCCCTGCTGGATGAGCAATCGAGCCAACTGGTTGGCCTGCTGGTTGAGCTGGCTGTAGGTGAGGCTAATGATGGGGTCGGAAACGGCCGTAACCTCCGGCTGCTGCTCTACCCATGCCTCAAACCGCTGCGACAGGCTCATTTGGGGAATCGTTTCGTCTGGCTGGCCCTGCCGCTCGTGCAGCAGCAGCTGCTTTTCTGCGGCGGGCAAAATGGGTAATTGCCTTACGGGCAGGTCAGGTGTTTGCACAATGGCCTGGAGCAACGTCTGGAAATGGGTGTGCATCCGGGCAATGGTTTCTGGCAAAAACAGCTCTGTGCTGTATTCCCAGGTGCAAAGCAGGCCATTGTTGGTTTCCATTACCGTGAGCGTCAGGTCGTATTTGGCCGTTTTGCTTTCGGCCGTCAGCGGCGTCAGCGACAGCTCATCGAGCTGGGGCAGGGCGGCATTGGCGTTTTGCAGGGCAAAAGAAACCTGGAAGATGGGCGAGTGGCTGGTATCCCGCACGGGCTGGAGCAAATTGACCACCTGCTCAAAGGGAATGTCCTGATGCTGGTACGCTTCCAGCGCCGTTTGCCGCACTTTTTCCAGCAGCGAGGCAAAGGTTTCGGCCTCGTCAATTTGGGTGCGCAGGGGCAGCATGTTGACAAAAAAGCCGATGATATTTTCGATGTCGGGATGGTTGCGGTTGGCGATGGGCGTGCCCACCACAATATCGTTTTGCTGGGTGTAGCGCAGCAGCAAGACTTTGTAAGCGGCCATCAGGGTCATGAACAGGGTGCTGTTGTGTGTCTGGCTAAATTGGCTGAGGGCTGGCATTAGCTCGGCGGGCAGCAGCTGGTTGTGGCTGTTGCCCCGCGTGCTTTGCAGCTTGGGTCGGGGAAAATCGGTGGGCAGGCTGAGGACGGCTGGAGCGTCTGCCAGGTGATTTTGCCAGAAGGCCAGCTGTTGATTCAGCATGTCGCCCTGCAGCCAGTCTTGCTGCCAGGCGGCAAAATCGGCATACTGCACGCGCAGCGCTGGCAGTTCCAGCGGCAAGACTTTAACCTGTGAGACGTAGAGATTGACAAATTCACGGACGAAGAGGGTCATCGACCAGCCGTCGGTGATGATGTGGTGCATGACGATGACGAGAACATGCTGGGCTTCGGACAGGCGCAGGCGAGAGATGCGGATGAGGGGGCCAGTGGTGAGGGAGAACGGCCGTTTTGCCTCATTTTGTATCCAGACCGCCACCTCTTTTTCTTGAGTCTCCCCAGCCATGAAAGTGAAATCAACCAGCTCGATGGGCAGATGGGTTTCTTCGGCGATGCGCTGGTAAGGCTGGCCATCCTCGCCGTAGTAAAAGCTGGTGCGCAGGGAGTGATGGCGAGTGTACAGGGTGTCTACGGCCGTTTGCAGCGCGGTTTCATCGAGACGGCCGTCTAGCTTAAAGGCCAAAGGAATATTGTACGTTGCCTGGTTGGGGTCTAGCTGGTCCATCACCAGCAGACGCCGCTGGGCAAAAGAGAGCGGCAGCGGCTGGCCGTCTGGCAGTTTGGGGATGAACTGTTGGCTGCTGATTCCGGTGGGTTTGCTAGATTGGTCGATCAGGCTGGCAATTTGGGCAATGCTGCTTTGCTCAAAGATGTCGCGCAGCGCCAGTTTTTGGTCGAATTGCTTTTGAATGCGTGAAACCAGCTGCGTCGCCAGCAGCGAATGCCCACCCAACTCAAAGAAATTGTCGTGAACGCCTACCTGATCAATTTTGAGCAATGTTTGCCAAATCTCTGCCAGTTGGCTTTCTGTGGGGGTGCGCGGGGCTACATAGGCCGTGGCTGCATCCCGTTCGCCGGTGGGAGCGGGCAGCGCTTTGCGGTCTACCTTGCCGTTGGG
This sequence comes from Ardenticatenaceae bacterium, assembly GCA_020634495.1. The sequence continues at coordinate 47,122 of JACKBR010000011.1, forward strand.
GGTGAGGGGGAATGTGTCTAGCGGCATGAAGATGTGGGGCACCATGTAGGCGGGCAATGTTTCCTGGATGAAGGTGCGCAGAACGGCCATTGTTACGTCATCTTCCGCTGTTTCTGGTTCAAAAATGAGATACGCCACCAGCTGCTGCTCAAACGGATGAACCACCGCCTGGGCAATGGCGGGATGCTGCCGCAAGCGGCTCTCGATTTCACCCAGCTCCACGCGGAAGCCGCGAATTTTGACCTGATGGTCGGAGCGCCCCAGAAAGTTAACCGCGCCATCCGGCCGGAAGCTGGCCAGATCGCCCGTTTTGTAAATGGTTATCAGTGTCCGGTTGCCAGTGTTCAGTGACTGATCACTGTTTACTGATAACTGATTACTGAATACAGGTAACTGAATAAAGCGTTCGGCCGTCAGTTCCGGCTGGTTCAGGTAGCCTGTAGAAACGCCAGCGCCGCCAATGTACAGCTCCCCCGTGACGCCAATGGGCACTGGCCGCAGGTTTTTGTCCAAAATGTAGAGCTGGGTGTTGGCCAGGGGGCGGCCAATGGGAATCGATTGCTGCGGGTCTAGCTCTTCGGCCAGGACGGGCTGGATGGTGGAGTAGGTGGTGGTTTCTGAGGGGGCGTACATGTTCCACAGCTTTTCGCCACGAGCCAAAAGCTGCTGCGCCAGAGCAACTGACAGCGCTTCACCGCCGGTGATCATGCTGAGGCCAGGATGGCCTTGCCAGCTGCCGGTGATGAGCATTTGCCAGGTGGCAGGCGTAGCCTGCATCAAAGTGATATTGTGCTTTTGCAGCAGGTCGCTTAGCTGCTGTGGATCCGTTACGGCCGCTTGCGGGGCAATCACCACCTGTGCGCCAACCAGCAGGGGCAGGTACAGCTCCACGGTGGCAATGTCGAAGGAGAGGGTGGTGATGGCCAGCAGCTTGTCGTTTGGCGTGATGCCTGGTTTGTCCATCATGCTGGTGAGTAGATTGACCAGGGCGTGATGGTGAATTTGGACGCCTTTGGGGCGGCCGGTGGAGCCGGAGGTGTAGATGATGTAGGCGAGGTTGTGGGGAGTTACGGCCGTTTCTGGCAAAGTCGTGGGCAAATCAGCCAGTTCCGGCAGCAGGTCATCCAAACATAGAGCCTGCGCCTGATGCGCGGGCAGCGTAGCCACAATGGCCTTTTCGGTGAGGAGCAGTGGTGCCTGCGTGTCGGCCAGCATGAGCTGGATGCGCTGGGCGGGGAATGCTGGATCAACCGGCAGGTAAGCGCCGCCTGCCTTCAGAATACCCCAAAGGGCGATGGGCAGCTGGGCCGAGCGATCTAAAGCGACGGCCACAAAGGTGTTGGGCTTCACGCCCAGGCCAATCAGGTGGTGGGCCAACTGGTTGGAAAGCGTTTCTAGCTGTTGGTAGGTTAGCTCGGTACGGCCGTCGGTGACGGCAAGGCGCTGGGGTGTTTTGGCGGCCTGTTGCGATAGCAGGTGGTGCAGGCAAAGATGTTCGGGAAACGGCCGTTCCGTGGCATTCCACCGCTGCATTTGCTCAAGCTCCGCTGGGGTTACGATGTTAAATTGATCGATGGGCAAATCTGGTTGGGCGGCAATTTGCCGTACCAATTGATTAAAATGATTGGCCAGCCGGACAATGGTGCTTTCATCAAAAAGGGCGGTGCTGTATTCCCAGGCGGCTTGCAGGCCAACGGCCGTTTCCGTTAAATCCAGCGTCAGGTCAAACTTGGCAGTGGTGGCTGGCGCTTGCCTCAAGGAAAAGGTGAGGTCGGGCAAAGATGCCTGGTTGCTGGGGGTGTTCTGCAAAATAAAAGCAACCTGGAACAGCGGCGAGTAGCTTAAATCGCGGGCAACCTGTTGCTCTTCAACCAGCTTTTCAAAAGGAATATCTTGATGGGCGAAGGCGCTCAGCGTGGTGTTGCGCACGCGGCTGAGGAGCGTGCGGAAGGTTGGGTTGCCGGAGGTGTCGGTGCGCAAAACCAGCATATTGACAAAGAAGCCAATGAGCCCTTCGATTTCGGCGCGGTTCCGGTTGGCAATGGGCGAGCCAACCACAATATCTTCCTGCTGCGTGTAGCGAGCCAGAAGGAGTTGGAAGGCTGCCAGGAGCACCATGAACAGCGAGGCGTTTTCTGCCTGGGCCAGCTGCTTTAAGGCCGGGATGAGGTCAGTGGGCAGTTTGGTGTGCAGCGTGGCTCCGGCATAAGATTGCACTGCTGGCCGGGGGCGGTCGCTGGGTAAGGTTAAAACGTCGGGAGCGCCCTGCAGAGCATCTCGCCAATAGTCGATTTGCCGTTGTAAAACGTCTCCCTGGAGCCAGTTGCGCTGCCAGATGGCAAAGTCGGCGTATTGGATGGGCAGGGGGGGCAGGGGAGACGGCCGTTCCTGCACAAAAGCAGCATACAGCGCGGCCATTTCCTGGAACAATATGGCCACCGACCAGCCATCAGAAATGATGTGGTGCATGACGATGATGAGCAAATGTTTTGTCTCGCCGAGCTGCACGTGCGAGACGCGAATGAGCGGCCCAGCGCTAAGCGAAAACGGCCGTTGTGTTTCTGCCTGCACCCAGGTGTGGGCTTCTGGTTCGCGTTCTGCCGGGGGTAAATGGCTGAAGTCAACCCTGGTTAGCGGCAGATGGCTGTCTGGGGCAATGCGCTGGTACGGTTCTTCATCCTCGCCAAAGTAAAAGGTGGTGCGCAAGGAGTCGTGGCGCTGGTAGAGCGTGTCTACCACTGTTTGCAAAGCGGTTTGGTCTAAACGGCCGTCTACCTCAAACACAAGCGGAATGTTGTACGTGGCCTGGTTGGGTTCAAGCTGGTCTAGCAAATACAGCCGCTGCTGGGCAAAAGAGAGCGGCAGTGGATTGTCATCGTCGTGTTTCGTGATGAGCTGCTTGCCATTGCCCTCACCGCCCTTCTTTTTCTGCCATTTGTCTAGCAAGGCTTGCTGCTTGGCCGAAAGTTTCTGGCGGCGTTCAGCCAGTTCGGATCGTTTTGCCGCCCGGCTGTCGGCCTTCTGGTCTTGAGCGGTTTCTTGCTCCTGGGCACGAAGCAGCGCCTGGTAATCCGTTTGGCCCGATGGGGTTAGCGGAATTTGGGCAACGGTCTGGAATTGGGCCGGGACAAGCTGGGCGGGCAGCTGCTCCTGGGCAAACTGCTTCAGCTGCTCAAGATCGAGCGGGCCGCTGGCCACAACGTAGGCGTTGAGCAGCCGTTTTTCAGCGGGGTTTTTGTCTGGCAGCACGATGCAGGCCTGCACGGCGGGATGCTGTTGCAAAATCTGGGCAATGGCTCCGGTTTGCAGGTAGCGTCCCCGGCTGGTGGTGTGGCTGGGATGGTAGTCACGGAATTGAATACGGCCGTCTGGCAGCCAGCACCAGTTGTCGCCAGTTGCCTGCCGGTTTTCCCCAACATGCAAACTGCCCAAAACGCCGACCGAAGTGGGCAGCGTTTGGCTATCCAAAAGAGAAATGGGGGGAACGGCCGTACCGCTCAACCACGTTTCAGGGATTTCAATCTGGCTTAAAACGGTGGGCAAAATGGATGCCCCGCTGACATGCCCGTGCAGCCGCTGGCGGCCACCCCATTTGGGCCAGTGGCTTTGCGACAAATCCGCCTCTAGCGAAACAATGGTCTTCAGGTGCGGTACGCGCCTGGCGTCCAGCGCTGCGATTAGCACAGCGGGCAAGATGGCCAAATCAATCTGTTTTTCTGTGAACAGCTTGTAGATGGCGGGCAATTTGGTCAGTTGCTCTCTGGGAGCCAGGTGCAGCGTGCCGCCGTTGAGCAGCGCGGCAAAAATCTCGTGGGTGGCCTGGTGGCTGGCAAACGGCCCAAATTGCAGAACCTGGCTGTTTGCCTGGACGGGGTAGACCGCAGCCAGCCGCAGCAGATCGGCGGCTGGGAAGCTGCCTAATCCTGGCAGATGCACACCGCCCGCTGCGGGCTGGGGCAAATCGCTGCTAGGATAGCCCTGGGCGCTTTCGCTGGCCAGCTGGCGGCAAAGGCCAAAGTTGTCGGCTGGATTTTCCTGGCTGTGGAGCAGCAGCTTTGCCTGGCTTTGCTGCAAAATGGCTTGCTGCCAGGCTGCCGGTTCGCTTTCGTTTAGCGGCAGGTAAATGCCGCCCGCTTTAAGGACGCCGAAGACGGCCGTAATCATCTGCGGGCTGTTGGCGGCGTAAATGGCCACCACGTCACCGGGCTGGATGCCCTGGTCTTGCAGCCAGTGGGCAATCTGGTTGCTTTGCTGGTGCAATTGCTGGTAGGTGATGGCGCTGGTGGTGCTGGATACGGCCGTTTTTGTGCCAAAACTGTCTACAACGTCGCTCATTTTGTCGTAAAGGGTTTGGTAGGGAACGGCCGTTTGGGCCGCAGCTGCGTGTTGTTCCTCTTCCGCCTCCGTACGGAAATCAATCTCGGCAATGGGCTGATCCGGCTGCTTCATCAATTCCGCCAGCAAGTTAACATAATGGCGCGTGAACAGCTCGATTCTTTCCGGGGTGAACAAAGCCGGGCGGTAATCGACAAAGCCGTTGATTTGCTTTTCCTGCCGGGCCATCGACAGCATCAAATCAAATTTGGCTGTATTGGTATCAAAGATCACCGGCTCGATTTTGACCCCTGGAATTTGTGGGCGGCCTTCTACAGCTTGCACGGTGAAAAAGGTCTGGAACAGCGGTGATACATTGTCGCGGCGGGTTGTTTGGACTGTTTCAACCACCTTGTTAAATGGCAAATCCTGATGATCTTGCCCACCTAAAACGCGCTCCCACACCTGGCCCAGCAGCTGACGGAAGGTCATTTCTGGCGTAAAGCTGGCATTCACAACAATGGTATTGGTAAAAAAGCCAATCAGTTTTTCTGTGTGGGCATGGTTGCGGTTGGCAATGGGCACGCCGACGTTGATCTCGTTTTGTTGCGTGTAGCGGTGCATCAGGGCGTGGTAGGCTGCCAGCAGCAGCATAAAGAGGGTGACGCGCTCTTTTTGCATGAAGGCATCCGCCTGCTGCCTGATGTCTTCGGGCAGTTGGAAGGCAAAGTTGGCTCCTTCGCTGCTTTCCTTGTCGCCGCGCGGTTTGTCGGTGAGCAATTGCAGTGGTTCCGGATCAGGGGCGAGGGTTTCTTTCCAGTAGGCAAGCTGTTCGGCCTCATGCTCGGCCAGCCAGCTTTCTTGCCAGGCAGCGAAGTCGCTGTATTGAATGGGCAGTTGGGGCAGCTGCGGCGTTTTGCCTTCCTGGTATGCGCGGTAAAGCGCGGTGATTTCTTCAATGATGAGTTCAATAGACCACAAATCCATGGCGATGTGGTGCAGGGTGAGCAGCAGCACCCAATGATCTTCGCCTAAATGCAGCAGCCGGGTGCGGATGGGAATCTGGCTGGTGAGGTTAAACGGCCGTTGGTCTTCTTGGGTAATTTGGTTGGCAACGGCCGTTTCTTGTTCATCCTCTGGCAGGTGGCGTAAATCCAGCACGGGTAGGGGTAGTTGGTCGATGGCTTGGATACGGCCGTACACATCCTCTTCTTCAAAATAAACCGTACGCAGCACTTCATGCCGGGTCACCATGTCCGTCAGGCTCTGCTGCAACCAGGCCGCGTTAACCGGCCCGCGCAGCCGAATGGCAATGGGTTCGGTATAGGCGGGGCTTTGCGGATCAAGCTTGTAAAAGAACCAGAGCCGCCTTTGGGCAAAGGAAAGCGTATGTTTTTTGTCGTTGGTGTCGGCGGTGACAATGACCGTTTCTTCATCCTGTGTGCTGTGGGCGATGATGTCTGCCAGCTCGGCAATCGTTTCATGCCGGAACAAATCTCCCACGGCCAGCCGCACGCCTAGCGTCGATTGAATGTTTGAGATGAGGTGCGTAGCCAGCAGAGAATGCCCACCCAGGTCTAAAAAAGAATCGTGGATGCCCACGCGCTCTACGGAAAACAGCTCTTCCCAGAGTTGGGCGAGCTGCTCTTCCAGGGAGTTGCGTGGGGCGACGTACGGCCGTTCCGCTCCTCTGGTTTCTTGGGGGGCGGGCAGCGCTTTGCGGTCAACTTTGCCGTTGGGGGTGGCGGGCAGTTGGGGCAATTGCATCAGAATGCCGGGGAGCATGTAGTTGGGCAGCGCATTTTTTAGCGCAGTGCGAATCTGGTCAGTGTCCACTGGGTCACCGGTGGCGGAGACGAAGTAGGCAACCAGTTGTTTATCATTGTTGGCGGGATTGGTCCAGGCGATGGCAACGGCCGTTTGCACCTCTGCCAATTCTTCCAGGCGGCTCTCAATTTCACCCAGCTCAATGCGAAAACCATGCACCTTTACCTGATAATCAGTCCGGCCCAGGTATTCAATGATGCCATCCGGCCGGTAGCGGGCCAGGTCGCCCGTGCGATACAGCTTGGCCTTGGGATCGTCGCTAAAGGGGTGAGTGATGAATCGTTCGGCCGTCAGTTCTTCGCGGTAAAGATAGCCCTGGCTCAGGCCAACGCCACCCAAATACAGCTCGCCAACCGCGCCAATGGGCAGCAAGCGCTGCTGTGTGTCCAAAATGTACGCCTGCATGTTGTGGACGGGGCGGCCAATGGGCAAATCATCCCGGTTGAGCTGCTCAAGTTCTGCTGGCAGCACCCGATGACCGGTGGCAAAAATAGTCGCTTCCGTAGGGCCATACAGGTTCCACAAAGCTGCGCCGCGTTCTAGCAGTTGGCTGGCCAAATGGCGCGTCAAAGCCTCGCCGCAGCTGATCATTTTCAGGCCGGGTGTGCCGGGCCAACCGGCCGCCAGCAGCATTTGCCAGGTGACGGGCGTGCCTTGCAAAAAGGTAATGTCTCCCTTGGCCAGGCGTTCACTCAGCAGATGGCCATCGCGGATTTCATTTTCTGAGGCGATTACAACTTCACCGCCCACCACCAGGGGTGAATACAGTTCATAGCCTAAAATGTCGAAGGAGAGGGCGGTGATGGCCAGGAATTTATCGTCGGCGGCCATGCCTGGTTCTTGCAGCATGGAGGCTGTGAGATTGACGATGTTGCGGTGGCTGATGGGCACGCCTTTGGGCACGCCCGTCGAGCCGGAGGTGTAAATGATGTAGGCGGTGCTTTCTGGCGCGTAATGACTGTTGGCCAGCGGTTCTAGGCTGCGAATTTTTGCCCATTGGCTGTCTAGCTCAATGATGGGCAGATTGCCAGGAAACGTTTGGCTCAGATGGGCATTTGTTAGCACAAGTTCGGCGCGGGCATCTTCCAGCATAAATTGGATGCGCTCAGCGGGGAAGGCGGTGGTTAAGGGCAAATAGGTGCCGCCAGCCTTGAGGATGCCCAGCAAGGTGACCAGCACCTGGGCGGTGCGCTCCTGGGAAAAAGCGACCACAACACCGGGCTTGACGCCTTTTTGTTGCAGAAAAGTGGCCAGTTGGCCGGATTGACGGTCGAGTTCGGCGTAGGTCAGGCTGTTGGTGGCGTCGGATACGGCCGTACGCTCCGGCGTTTTTGCGGCTTGTTGGGCGATCCATTCGTGCAGGCACAATGCTTGGGGAACGTCTAAATGGGTTTGGTTCCAGGTGTGCAGCAGCAGTTCCTCTTCTGCCGGGGGCATCATTGCCAGGTTAATGGCCGGGCAATCTGGATGTTCCGCCGCCGAGCGCAGCAGCATTTCCAGATGAGTGGCAAACTGCTGAATATGTGGTTCTGTGAACAGGTCGGCGCGGTACTGCCAGCGGCAGCGCCAGCCATCTTCCTGGTGGTTTACGATTAAGGCGAGATCAAGCAGCGACCTGTTTGGCGTGTCTGGCAGTTCTGCTGCGGCAAAGGCTGCCTGAAACAGCGGCGCATAGCTGTCATCCTGGGAAGGTTGCAGGAATTCAACCAGGGTTGGCAAGGGCACCAGGTTGTTTTGGGCTTGCTGGCGAGCCTGGTCTAGCTGCTCGACGAGCTGGGTAAAGGAGCTGTCTGGGGTGAGGGTGGCGCGCAGGGGGAGAAGGTGGGTTGGGGTAACGGCCGTTCCCAGCACAATCTCTTCTTGCTGGCTGTGGCGCAGCAGCAGCAGCGCATAAGCGGCCAGCAGGTGCAGCTCTGCTGACGCGCCGGTCTGCACGGCCTGGGTAGGCAGGAAAGAATGGTAAACGGCCGTTTGTGGTTTGGCACCGGCTTGACGTTGTTTGTCAGTTGGTAAGGTAAGCATGGCCGGAGCATTTTCCAGATGTTTTTGCCAATAGGTTCGCTGAGTTGAATCAATTTGCATTCGTCTATACCTTAATATTTAAATTCGCGTTTCTGCTGCAATCATTTTTTACAATGAGTTATTAGAGCAGCAGGTCGATCTCGTCGTCATCTAGCGCTTCTACCATTTCCAACATCTTGTCTTCGACCATCAGGGCCATGTCCACCACCGTGGGATGCTCGAACAGGGTTCGCAGCGAAAGCTCCACTTCAAAGATGCTTTGGATGCGGGAGGCCAACTGGGTGATAAGCAAGGAGTGGCCGCCAAGCTGGAAGAAGTTGTCGTAAAGCCCCACTTTTTCTGCATTGGTGAGCTGCCTAAACAAGTCGGCAATGGTTTCTTCGATGGGCGTGCGCGGCGCTTCGTATTGGGTGCCGGCTTGTGTTTGGAAGGTGGGCGCAGGCAGGGCACGATAGCTGATTTTGCCATTGCTGGTCTTGGGGAAGCTGTCCAGCATTACAAAGGCGCTGGGAATCATGTAGGCGGGCAACTGCTGCCGCAAATAGCTGTTCAATGTTTGCGAATCGGGTGCCGCACTGCCTTGGGGAATAATGTAAGCGACAATTTGCAGATTGTTTTGGCTGTCTGGCCGGGCAGTAACGGCCGTATCCGCCACAGCCTCATGTTGGTTCAGCAAATGTTCCAATGTTTCTGGCTCAATGCGGTGCCCGCGAATCTTAATTTGCCGGTCGGTACGGCCGATAAATTGCAAAAGGCCATCATCCAAAAAGCGCACCCGGTCGCCCGTGCGGTAAACGCTGCCCGAATCGGCAAAGGGATCGGGGGTGAATTTTACGGCCGTTTCGTCCCGCAGTCCCACATAGCCAGAGGCCAACTGTGGCCCGGCAATTAACAGTTCACCCGGCACGCCAACGGGGGCCAGCTGATCATATTGATCCACCACGTACACCCGCGCCGAGGCAACAGGCTGCCCAATCGGGGCCAGCTCTGCCCGCGACACGGCATTGGGGCCAGCGATGACACAGCTTGTGGCCACGATGGTGGTCTCAGTGGGGCCGTAGGTGTTGAGCAAGGCAATGGCATTGGGGGCGACGGCTTGCCAGGTGGCCAGGTGCTCCGGCGATGCTTTTTCCCCGCCAATGATGATTAGGCGAATGCCCGCAGGCAGCTGCAATGATGAATCGCGCTGAAGCTCGATGGTGAGGGTATGCCAGAACGCCGTGGGTAAATCCAGCACGGTAATTTGGTAGGTGTGGCAGAAATTGATGAAGGCTTGAATGGAATTCAGGCTTTCTTCTGTGCGCAAAATGAGCGTCGCTCCACTTAGGAGGGCGCTGCCCGTTTCTTCCAGCGAGGTGTCGAAGCCGATGGAAGCAAACTGCAAGATGTTGTCGTGCGGTGTGAGCTGGAATTGTTCAACGGCCGTTCGCAAATAAGCATGTAACGCTTGCTGCGGCAGGCGCACTCCCTTGGGCTGCCCGGATGAGCCAGAGGTGTACAGAATGACGGCCGTTTCCGCCAGCTCAACTGGCTGCAAAGCAGGTGCTTCTGCCAGCTGCGTTTCTATCTCATCAATCAGCAGCAGCGGCGCTGGGCCTTTGGGCAGTGACGCTTGCAGCTCAGAATGGCTAATGAGTGCATCTAGCCGGGCATTTTCAATCATGAAGGCCAGGCGCTGCTCTGGATGCTTGGGATCGAGCGGGACGTAGGTGTTGCCGCTCTTTAAGATGGCCCAAAAGGCAAGGGGGAAATGACGGGTGCGGGCGATGTGTAGACCGATACGGCCGTTGCAAATGCCCAACTGCTGTAAATAAGCCGCCAACTGGCTCGATTTTTCGTCCAGCTCGGCGTAGGTAAGCGTGCCGTAAGCCGGATCAATCACCGCCGCAACGTTTGGCTGTTGCCCAACCATCGCGGCAAAATCGGCCAGCAGCGAGCTGTGGCTCGCTGGCTGGGGCCAGTTGTTCCACGTTTCTAGCAGCAGGCTGCGCTCGTTGGCGGGCAAGATGGTTAGATCGGCCATGCGCTGGTCTGGCTGGGCCACAATGTTGCGCACAATTTGCAGCACATGGGTGAGCATTCGTTTGATGGAAACGGCCGTAAACAGCGTTGGATCGTACGAAATTTGCAGCACCTCGTTTGATTTCAAATAGAAGTTCAGCGCATAGTTGGTCTTTTCCTGCACAAAAAGCGGATGGCTGTCTGTGGGAGGCGGGGGCATGTTGTCCGTGGCCGGATTGTTGTTGATGAACAGGGAATGGAACAGATTGCGCTCGCGGGGGAAGCCACCCCACTGCTGAATTTGCTCCAGCGAGTTGTGGTCATATTGAGATTGGTTAATAAACGCTTCGTGGCTGCGCTTGAGCCAGTCCAGCACAGGTGCCTCTTTTTGGAACTGCAAGCGCACAGGCAAGACGTTGATGAACAGACCCACCATGCGATCAAATTGGGACAGCTCGGCAGGACGGCCGTGTACCACCGTACCAAACAGCACATCGTCTTCGCCACTGTACCGGTTGAGCAAAATGGCCCATACCGCCTGCATAAAGTTGTTGTAGGTGATTTTGTGTTCATTTAGCAGCGCGTGCAGCGAGGCCCAAAGCTCCGCTGGCAGCGTCACGCTTTGTTCGGCGTAATCTGCAACCGCGCCATACACGCCCTGGTTCATCTGTTCCGCTATGGGAATGGGTGTCGCCTCTTCAAAATTTGCCAGATACTTTTGCCAAAACGCCTGAGCTTCAGATTCCTCTTGCTGGCGCAGCCAGGCAATGTAGCGGCGATACGGGGTGGGCACGGGCAGGTTGTGCGGTTCGCCATGCCGGAGCGCGTCGTAAATGGCCCGCACTTCCAAATGGATAACGACGTTCGACCAGCCATCAAACAGGATGTGATGGTAATTGACCAAAACAAAGTGCCGCGCCTCGGCCACCTGGATGATGGTCAACCGCAGCAGAGGCGGCTGGGTCATATCAAAGCCTTTGCGCCGCTCTTCGGCCATCAATGCTTGAAGCTGATTTAGCTGCTGTTCCGCGTTTTGGCCGCGCCAATCCAGGCGGGTCAGGGGCAGCGGCACTTCGGCCAGCACCATTTGCAAAGGCTCTTCCAACTCTTCCCAGAAGAAGGTGGTGCGTAATAGTTCATGTCGTTGGATGAGTTCTTGCCAGGCCTGCACATAGAGGTCTACATCCAGCGCTTCCATTTCTAGCGCATTTTGCTCTACGTAAACGCCCGTTTCTGGCGCGTAAAGGGTGTGGAACAAGATGGCCCGTTGGGTGGGCGTTAAGGTGTAGAGGTATTGAATGTTCTCTGGCTGCTGCAAGTAAGGTTGGGCAACGGCCGTATTGGCCAAAATAGAGAAGTCTAAAATTTCTACAGGCTCTTGGGCTTTGAGTGGCTTGGTGGAAACGGCCGTTTGCCCATCCACCAACAGCGCTAATTCCGCCACCGTTTGATTTTGAAATAGCTCACTTGGCCGGAAGACAATCCCTTTTTCTTTTGCCTGGGCAATAAAGCGAATGGCAGAAATGGAATCGCCACCTAGTTCAAAGAAATTATCGTGAACGCCCACCTGGGGCACCTTAAGCAGCGATTGCCAAATCGTGGCCAGCTGTTCTTCAATGGTGTTGCGTGGCGCTGTGTACTCTTTTGTGCTGGCCAGCGTCGCGCCATCAGGGGAGGGCAGCGCTTTGCGGTCCACCTTGCCGTTGGGGGTGAGCGGGTAAGCCTCCAGGAAGAGAAAGCGATGGGGCACCATGTAAGCGGGCAAACTATCCTGCACGTGGCTGCGCAGCGCCGTCACGTCTGGCTGTTCTTCCCCTTTGGCGATGAGGTACGCCACCAATTGCTCACCCTGCGGATGCACCACCGCCTGAGCCAGGGCCGGATGCTGCTGGAGGCAGTTTTCAATCTCGCCCAGCTCAATGCGGAAGCCGCGAATCTTCACCTGATGGTCGGAACGGCCGAGAAAATCAATCGAGCCGTCCTGGCGATAGCGAGCCAAATCCCCGGTGAAGTAGATGCGCTCCTCCGGCTTGAAAGGATGCTGGGGAAAACGTTCCTCAGTCAAATCTGGGCGGTGCAGGTAGCCACGGGCCACGCCCTTGCCGCCGATGTACAGATTGCCCGTTACGCCAATGGGCACGGGTTGCAGATGATCGTCCAGCACATACACATCCGTGTTGCCGATGGGCGTGCCGATGGAGACCACGCCGTCTGTTTCACATTCCTCAGCCGTCACTGGCAGGCAGGTTGACCAGACGGTGGTTTCGGTGGGGCCGTACATGTTCCAAACGGCCGTACCCCGCCCCAACAACTCCTTACCCAACGCCGCAGGCAGCGCCTCCCCGCCAGACAAAATTGTCAGGTCTGGCTTGCCCTGCCAACCAGCCGCCAGCAGCATTTGCCAGGTGGCGGGCGTCGCCTGCATCATCGTCACCGGCTCATCCTCCAGCACCTTGAGCAAGAGCAGCGCATCTTTGGTGGTGGCCTGATCCGCCAGGCGCACCCGCGCCCCAGAAATGAGCGGCAGGTACAGCTCCAGCGTCGCGATGTCAAACGAGAGCGTGGTGACAGCAAGCAGGGTGTCGTTGGCACAGATGCCCGGTTTCTCCTGCATGGTGCGCAGGAAATTGGCCAGATTGCGGTGGGTGATTTGCACCCCCTTGGGCAGACCCGTCGAGCCGGAGGTGTAGATGACGTAAGCCAAATCATCCAGCCGCGAGAAATCTTGCGTCAAGGGTGCAGCCGTTTCAATATCCGTCCAGTCAGAATCGATCAACACAGTTTTTGCCTGATGGGCTGGCAACTCATCCACCAATTCAGCATTGGTGATGAGCAGCGGCGCTTGTGCGTGATCCAGCATGTACTGGATGCGCTGGTCGGGGTAGGTGGGGTCGATGGGCAGATAAGCTGCGCCCGCCTTGAGGATGCCCAAAATGGCAACGAGCATGGTGCTGTTGCGCGGCAAGGCCAGGCCAATGAGGGTGTCTGGCTGGATGTTGAACTGGCGCAGGTAGGCGGCCAGCTGGTCACTTTTTTCGTCTAGTTGAGCGTAGGTCAGGTCGCCGTCGCTGGCGGAGACGGCCGTTCCCTCCGGCGTCTTCTTCACTTGCTGTTTGAAGAGCTGGGTGAGGGTGTGAGTGGGGTACGGCCGTTCAGTAGCGTTCCACTCCGTCAGCATCTTTCGCTGCTCTTCCGCAGAGAACAAAGGCAGCTCAGCCACAAGCTGGTGCGGCTGCGCTAGCACATTTTCCAGCAAATAAACAAAGTTGGAAGCCAGCCGCTCAATGGTGTCCTCGGTAAACAAGTCCGTGCAATATTCCCAAAGCAGCCGGTAGCCCTGCTTGGTGTCCAGAACAATCAGCGTCAGATCGTATTTGGCTGTGGCTCCCTCGGCTGGCACCACGCTCATCTTCATGTCCCCCAGATCAATTTCGCTGCGTGGCGTGTTTTGCAGGATGAAGGCGACGCGGAAAACGGGGGAGTAGCTCATATCGCGTGAGATGTTGAGCGCGTCAACCAGCTTCTCAAAGGGCACATCCTGGTGGGCATAGCCGTCTAGAGCGTGCTGGCGAACCTGAGCCAGCAAGTCGTTAAAGGAATCCTCTTCACCAATTTGGGTGCGCAAGACGAGCATGTTGACAAAGAAGCCAATCAGATTTTCCACATCGCTGCTGTTGCGGTTGGCAATGGGAGAGCCAACCACAATATCATCTTGGCCGGAGTAACGCGCCAGCAAAAGCTGGTAAACGGCTATGAGGGTCATGAATGGTGTGGCGTTGGCAAGCTGGCTAAACTGAGCCACACGGTGGGATAAATCGCGGGGCAAATCATGCCGGTAAATGGCTCCGCGATAGCTTTGCATGGTGGGCCGTGGGAAATCAGTAGGCAGGTCCAGGGTTTCTGGCGCGCCGGCCAGCCGCTGCCGCCAGTAGGCGAGCTGCTCTTCCAGCACGTCGCCTTGCAGCCAGCTGCGCTGCCAGGCGGCAAAGTCTGGGTATTGAATGGGCAGCGGGGGCAGCGGATTGGGCAGTTGGGCATTAAACGCATGGTACAGGGCAGCAAGCTCCTGCACCAAAATGTTCAACGACCAGCCATCAGAAACGATGTGATGGATGACGATGACCAGAAGGAAATTGTCTGGTTGAACTTGCAGCAGCTCAACGCGCAGGAGGGGAGGTGTTGTCAGGCTAAACGGCCGTTGCACAATCTTCTTCACCATTTCCGGTACGTCTGCTTCGGAAACGGCCGTTACCGGAATTTCTAGCTGTACATCTTTATGCACCACCTGAATCGGGTCGCCTTCTGGATTGACGGCAAACGTTGTGCGCAAAGAATCGTGCCGCGCTAAAAGCGCATTAAACGACGCTTGCAGCGTTTCACTCTCCAGCTTTCCTTCAAGCCTAATCACCGCTGGAATGTGGTAGGCGGTTAAATTTGGCTCGATTTGGTCCAAAACCCACAGGCGCTGCTGGGCAAAAGAAAGCGGTTTGGCGGCGTCGCTGTCTACCACCTGAATGCGCGGGGCAGTGGGGGCATGTTGGGCCTTGGCCACAACTTTAGCCAGGGCGGCAACCGTCCCCGCCTCAAACAGAGAGCGCAGCGGCAGCTCCACATTCAGCGTCTGGCGCACGCGAGACACAAGCTGGGTGGCCAACAGCGAATGGCCGCCTAATTCAAAAAAGTTGTCCTCGATGCCCACCTGGGGCACGTTGAGCAAACTTTCCCAAATCGTCACCAGCGCCTCTTCGATGGGCGAGCGCGGCGGCACGTAATTGTCTGAACTCAGGGCAAATTTGGCCGGATCAGGCAGCGCTTTGCGATCCACCTTGCCGTTGGGGGTGAGCGGGTAAGCCTCCAGGAAGAGGAAGCGATGGGGCACCATGTAAGCGGGCAAACTATCCTGCACGTGGCTGCGCAGCGCCGTCACGTCTGGCTGTTCTTCCCCTTTGGCGATGAGGTACGCCACCAGCTGTTCACCCTGCGGATGCACCACCGCCTGAGCCAGGGCTGGATGCTGCTGGAGGCAGTTTTCAATCTCGCCCAGCTCAATGCGGAAGCCGCGAATCTTTACCTGATGGTCGGAACGGCCGAGAAAATCAATCGAGCCGTCCTGGCGATAGCGAGCCAAATCCCCGGTAAAGTAGATGCGCTCTTCCGGTTTGAAAGGATGCTGGGGAAAACGTTCCTCAGTCAAATCTGGGCGGTGCAGGTAGCCACGGGCCACGCCCTTGCCGCCAATGTACAGATTGCCGGTCACGCCAATGGGTACGGGTTGCAGATGATCGTCCAGCACATACACATCCGTATTGCCGATGGGTGTGCCGATAGAGACAACACCGTCGGTTTCACATTCCTCAGCCGTCACTTGCAGGCAGGTTGACCAGACGGTGGTTTCGGTGGGGCCGTACATGTTCCAAACGGCCGTACCCCGCCCCAACAACTCCTTACCCAACGCCGCAGGCAGTGCCTCCCCGCCAGACAAGATTGTCAGGTCTGGCTTGCCCTGCCAGCCAGCGGCCAGCAGCATTTGCCAGGTGGCTGGCGTCGCCTGCATCATCGAGACAGGTTCCGCGTTGAGCATTTTCATGAGTAGCCCAACATCCTTGGTCGTTTCCTGGTCTGCCAGCAGCACCCGCGCCCCGGAGATGAGCGGCAGGTACAGCTCCAGCGTGGCGATGTCAAACGAGAGCGTAGTGACGGCCAGCAGGGTGTCGTTGACGCAGATGCCTGGTTTCTCCTGCATGGTGCGCAGGAAGTTGGCTAAATTGCGGTGGGTGATTTGCACTCCCTTGGGCAGACCCGTCGAGCCGGAGGTGTAGATGACGTAAGCCAAATCATCCAGCCGCGAAAAATCTTGCGTCAAGGGTGCAGCCGCTTCAATTTCCGCCCAGTCAGAATCGATCAACACAGTTTTTGCCTGATGGGCTGGCAACTCATCCACCAATTCGGCATTGGTGATGAGCAGCGGCGCTTGCGCATGGTCCAGCATGTATTGGATGCGCTGGTCGGGGTAGGTGGGGTCGATGGGCAGGTAAGCCGCACCCGCCTTGAGGATGCCCAAAATGGCAACCAGCATGGTGCTGTTGCGCGGCAAGGACAGACCAATGAGGCTGTCTGGCTGGATGTTGAACTGGCGCAGGTAGGCGGCCAGTTGGTCAGATTTGGCGTCTAGTTGAGCGTAGGTCAGGTCGCCGTCGCTGGCGGAGACTGCCGTTCCCTCCGGCGTCTTCTCCACTTGCTGTTTGAAGAGTTGGGTGAGCGTGTGAGTGGGATACGGCCGTTCCGTGGCGTTCCACTCCGTCAGCATTTTGCCCTTTTCGGCCGGGGAAAGCGCCGACAGTTGGGCAATGGGCGCATCTGGCTGCTGGCCGATGTGGCGCATGAGCTGCTGGAAATGAGTGACAAAACGCGCCATCGTCTCATCGCAAAACAAATCGGTGTTGTATTCCAGGTAGCCGCGCATCCCCTGGTCATCGTCCCACATGGTGAGCGTGAGATCGAACAGAGAGCTGGCCTTGTTCGGCTGTAGCGGCGTCAGCGTGACGCCGGGCAGCTTCACGCTTTGCATCGGCGCGTTTTGCAAAATGAACAGGTGTTGGAAAAAGGGCGTGCGGCTGGGATCGCGGGGCGGGTGCAGCTCTTCGACCAGCTTTTCAAACGGCACGTCCTGGTGGGCAAAAGCGTCCAGGGTGGTTTGGCGAATTTGCTTGAGCAAATCGCGGAAGCTGGCCTGGGGATCGATTTGATTGCGCATAACCAGCGTGTTGATGAACAGGCCAATCGTGCTTTCTAGCTGGTTGCGGTTGCGTCCGGCGACGGGGGTGCCCACGGAAATATCAGTTTGGCGACTGTAGATGTGCAGCAGCAGGTTAAAAGCGCCCAGCAGCCCCATGAACAGGGTGGCGTTTTCGGCGTGGGTGAGCTGGTGGAACTGGCTGGCGACGTCTGGGGCAACGGTGAAGTAATGCCGCGCACCGGCAAAGGTTTGTACGGTGGGGCGGGGATGGTCGGTGGGCAGATCGACTACGGCCGTATCTGCCAATTGTTCGCCCCAGTAAGCCAACTGCTTTTCTAGCGTTTCACCTTGCAGCCATTCCCGCTGCCAGGAGGCAAAATCGGCGTACTGCACCGGAATTTTAGCCAGTGGCGACGGCTGGTTGGCCACTCTGGTCTGGTAAAGGGTAGCAATTTCACGGATCAGGATGCCAATCGACCAGCCATCGGAGATGATGTGGTGCATGGTGAGCAGCAGAATGTGGTCGTCTGCTTGCAGCGTTAGGAGCCTGGCGCGGAACAGCGGGCCGTTGGCCATATCAAATGGGGCCTGGGCTTCGGCGTCGGTGTGCTGCTGCACGGCCGTTTCCTGTTCATCCCCCTGCAAATCTGTCAGATCGGTGACGGGCAGCGGGGCACTCATCTGCTGCTGAATTTGCTGCTGGGGACGGCCGTTTGCCGCCACAATCTTGGTACGCAAGCTTTCATGCCGGTTTACCACTTCTTGAATGCTGGCTTCCAAAGCAGGCAAATTGAGATTGCCTTGCAGGCGAACGGCCGTACGCAAATTGTAAGCGGCGTTGGCGCTGTCTAGCTGGTGCAAAAACCACAGCCGCTCTTGACCGAAGGAGAGAACGGCCGTTTTGTCCGGTTTCTTCGCCTTTTTCTCTTGCAGCAATTTTTGCAACAAGGCACGTTGTTCTTCCGCTGATAAGCCTTCTAGATTGGCGGCGATTGTTTTATCCATAATCCTGAATTCCTGTACGTGATGCGTGAAACGTGAAACGTGATTCAATCTGCTCACGCATCACGTTTCACGCATCACAGTTTTTTAACGTGTTTATTCCTATCCCTAATTCCCCGGCTGCAAAATCAGTGTCGATTCATGCACCGCTTCCACTTCCGCTTCGGTGTAGCTCATAGGAATTGGGCTGCCTTCCTGCCACAACCGGACCACATCTTCCCGGTGCGGGCTGAGCAGGTTCATGTTTTGCCCTGTAGAGCCTAGCATCACAGAGTTGCTAAAGTCGCCCAGGTCGGTGATGTGGCGAGCGCTGGAAACAATCCACACTTTGAACGGATTGGCCCAGTCATATGAGTTGGTGTAGATAGAGAAGTTACCACCGCGCATGGGGTAGGTTTCTGAGTTAAAAATGTTTTTCAAGACAGCAACCTGATTAAAAGGTTGGTGCGGGAAAGTGACAGAATGAATCCGCCCCCAGTCCCAATTGGCAATATCGTCCCCTTGCAGGCGGGTCAGCCAGGCAACGCCTTCTTCAAAGCTTTGCTGGATGATGTCGTCGCGGGTTTCCACCTCAGGCGTGTTTTTGTTGTCGAACCAGGGATGGTCTGGCTGGGCCAACATGTCGATGAGCATGGGCATTTGCTGGGTGGCGTGGCGCACGTAGTGGCCGCTGATGTAAAGCTGGGCCGTCTCATCCCCCAGTTCATCGGTAATGATGTTGGCCAGGAAGCGCTGCTGCCACGCTTCGTACACGGAGGTGCCCACACCTTCAATGTCCGTATGCAGATTCCAGTTCAGCAGGGCATCCAGAGCCGCTTCTTCTAGCGGTGAATTGGCCTGAATCACTTCCAGGTAGGGCATCACCTGCACGGCTTGCGGTGAAAAAGTGTCCTCCTGAATCAAGTCCATATCCTCTACCGAGAGGGGGGCGTACTCTTTGAGCAAATCTTCAATTTGCTGGGCGCGGTAGCCCGGGGTGTAGCCATCGCTGAGGTAATAGGGGTACCCTTCTGGCTCAACGCGGTGGTTGGCAGAAAGCAGGAATCCTTGTTCTGGATTGTAAGAACTGGGCAGCTCGTCATAGGGAACGTAGCCCTGCCATTCGTTTTCACTGGTCCAGCCGGGTACGGGGAGACGGCCGTTTCCATTCGGCCGTATCGGAATTTTACCAACAGCCTGATAGCCAATGTTGCCTTCCTGATCCGCATAAAAAATGTTTTGTCCAGGGGTGTCCCAGCCTTCCAGCGCTTCCTGAAACTCATCCCAGTTAGAAGCCATGTTCAGCTTGAGGATGGAGGTGAACAGGGTGCTGCCTTCATGCTGCACCCAGCGCAGCGCCAGCGGATGGCCAAAGGAGGGATTCTCCAACACATAGTTCATGATTGGGCCATGCGGCGTCACATAAAAATCAACCGTTACCGGGTCGCCGCCGCGCACCTCGATGGTTTGTTGGATATGTTCCAGGTCATACCATTCGCCGTCATATTGGTACTGGGTGGGTTTCAACGTGTCATCCAAACGTTCAAGATAAAAATCCTGGGCGTCGGAGCCGAAATTGGTGATGCTCCAGCCAATGTTGGCATTGTGGCCGGTAATGATGCCGGGCACGCCGGGCAGCGTAAAGCCAACCACGTCGAAACGGCCGCCGTGCAGCCCCACCGCGTGCCAGATGGAGGGCATGGTCAGTCCGATATGAATATCATTGGCAATGATGGGGTCACCGGATTCCGTCATGGAACCATCGACGACCCAGCCGTTGCTGCCAATGCCAGAGAGGGGACTGCCATAGATGTCGTCTGCCTCCATGAACGGCCGTAAATCAACCTGGTCAAAGCCGGAAAACGCTTCGGCCGTTTCTGCCGGAACGGTGATGGGGCTGTCTGGGGCGGTGTAGGGAAACAGCATCTCCATGCCCTCTTGGCCAACGGCCGCAAACACCTGCATCCGAATCAGCTCCAGGCGGCGGTTGCTGCTCAGTTGCAGCGAGATGGCATTGCCCCAAACCAGCGAATCGACAGGCGACCACGGTTCTGGCTCAAACATCAATATTTTGTATTCAATTGGTAGTGCATTTTTATTTTCTTCCAGGTAGGCGTTGATGCCATCGGTGTACGCCTGCAAAATCTCTTTGGAATCGGGGTCCATTTGTTCCCAAATGAGTTCGGCCGTTTCGCGCATGAGCATATTGCGGTTAAACGTGTCAATAAAGACTGCCTGATCGCCAACAATCTCGGACATACGGCCGCTTGGCGAACGGCGGAACACTTCCATTTGGAACATACGATCTTGTGCCGTGGCAAAGCCCTGAGCAAAAAATAGATCATGCTCGTTTTCGGCGTAAATTTGCACCGTGCCCCACTCATCGCGCTCAATCCGCACCTCATCGTTGAGGCCAGGCAGAGCCAGCGTGCCGTCCGTCTGGGGCAAGGCGCGGCGCAGCGAAATATAAATGTAACCCGCCAGTAAAATAACCAGCGCGATTAACCCAAGCCCAATTCTTAACCCCCACTTTTTAGCGGTTTTCATATCTTCTCCTCGACTTTGTAAATTGGTTGTGTTTTGATTTTTTGTGGTGGATACGGCCGTACCATCATCATCCGCATCTGTCTCTTCTTCATCGGGCAGGGCATCAGGAATCTCATCCTCAATCAGGCGAATTCTGGGATGTGCATAAACAAAAAACATGATGATGAGATTGATAAGCCCCGTCACAATCAGCAAGAAGCCAATGCCACGCCCGCTGCCCACCCCAATGATTTTCCCGACGGTGCTGGCCAAAATGCCGTCCAGCTCCAGCATCGGTTGGAACACATAGTCGGACAGCGGCCCGGCCAAAATTTGGCCTAATGGGAAAAACAGTGTGGCAGCGATGCGCACTGTGGCAAAAACGCGCCCTTGAATTTGCGTCGGCACCTTTTTTTGCCAGATGGTGATCAAAGAGGCATTGGCGATCTGCGAAAAGAACAGATAAAAGGCAGAGGCCAAAGCGATGAGCAGCGCGTTTGGCTGGAGTCCGCCTAACAGCAGCAAAATGGCCCGCAAAAAGCCAAAAATAATGAAGCCATTCATCTTACGTTTAGGCCCGCCCCAGACGCTCATAGTGATAGCGCCCAGCAAAGCGCCCACGCCAGAAACCGCAAAAACCCAGCCTAACGTTTGGGCATCGGCAAAGCTCAAAACGATGGGGGCAATGAGCACGACCACCATCCCTTGCGTTAAGTTAATGACAATAGAGAGCAGCAAGAGGTAGTAAAAGCCAATCCGCTCCCGAATGTATTGCCAGCCCAATTTTGCATCTTCAATGTATGAGCTTTTCTTTTGTTCTTTGGCCGCAGTTCTTTCTCTGGCCGGGTTCGGGATGCGAACGCCTAATAAAATGATGACGGCAAAAAGAAAGGTTGCCAGGTCAATTTGGGCAATGCCTTTTAAGCCAAGGGTAACCAGCAGCAAACCCGCCAGGAAAGGGGCCACAATGCGGCTGGCGGCGGGGCCGATCTGCATCATGCCGTTGGCCCGGCCCAGCTTTTCTTTAGGAACCAGCAGGGATACGGTGGCCTGGCTGGCTGGCTCCTGAATGGCTCCAAAAAGCGATATGATGGCCACTGCGATGTACACATGCCAGATTTGCAGCTGATCGGTCATGACCAGAAGCAGAATGCCCAGCGTACTCATGGCCGCCCCCATGTCGCTGAAAATCATGGTTTTGCGGCGGTCCCAGCGATCGACCCAAACGCCAGCCAGCGGCGAGATGAGCACGCCGGGCAGGCCATAGAAGAAGGTAATGAGGGCAAATTGGGTGACCGAAGCGGTTTGCTCATAGGCCCAGACGCGCAGGGCAAAGCCCGTCAGCCCGGAGCCGATGATGGAGATCATTTCACCAAACCAGATCGCGTTGAAGACGTTCTGTTTGTAGCCTGGGGTAAAGGTTGTGGGCGCAGTTGTCTCGCTCATGGCGTTATCCTTGCTCCTCTGCTTCTAAAAGTTGGCTCAGCATGGCGGCCACGTCGTCATCTGAGAGGTCATCGACGTTGATGTCGGGGGTGGTTGTTTCTGGGGCTTCTGTGGCGAGGAACGGCCGTTCCCCATTCGGCGCTTCATAATTGTCCGGCAGCTCATAACCAAACTGTTCCGCCAGCTTTTTGGTGCTGGGGTCCAGGCGGCGCGGCAGGGTGATGCTGCGCCACGTTTCGGCTAGCGTGGGGTCAATGCCCGTGTGCGTCAGAATGTTCGGATCGCCAATGCCGCCCATCATCCGCTCGCGACGGCCGTCGTACGGCGTAATCAGCGCCGGGTCGTAGGGCAGCGCCATCAATTCACACAAATCACGCATGATTTTTTCTGGCTGCTGCACCAAATCTTCATAGCGCACCAGGCGCTGGCGAGCTGGATCCACATCCTTCAAGAAGGTGGTGAGGTTGCGGTTGGCCGTGGCCCAGATCGTCTCGGCCACGATGTACGGGTCGGGGTTTGGCTCATCGAACAGGCTGGAGCTGAACTGCTGGTCCAGCCGCACGCGCAAGAACGAATCCATCATGGCGTAGGGATGGCGCACCAGATGCACGTAGATGGCATCCTCAAAAATTTGCTCGGCGCGGCGCAAGGTTTCCATGTCCATGGCGTAAGGCGGCGTTTTGTCAACGAGGAGACGGCCGTCTGCCAACGTTTGGATGCGGTTGTACACATCGGGCACCGTGTGGTTTTCGGTCACCATTCGCTCGATTTCGGCCCAGCCTTCTTCTGGTTCCAGCTTGAGCAGCTCCACCAGCGCCCAGTGCAGCCCCTCGGCGGGCCAGGTGAAGTCCTGACCAAAGCTCACGTTTTGCTGCCATTCCTGCATATCCTTGAAGAAGAGCAGCGAAATTTCCGGCGGGCAGAAGATTTGGCTGTGCCCGGCCAGCATTACCCGGAACAAAGTCGAGCCAGCACGGGGGCTGGAAAGGACAAACAGCATCCGCTTATTTTTCTTCGCGGGCGGGGTAAACGGAGCGCGGTTGTAGGTGTCGGCCCGATGTTCTTTGATGCTGTAGGCGGCAAGCGGCTTTTGCGTGGCGTAGGCGGGCAGGTTGGCCATGCGCTCTTGCTGCTGCCAGACAAATTGGGCCAGCTCCGGTAGTTTTGGATTGCCCAAAATCTCGTGCGGATAGAACTGCACTTTCATGTCGCGCTTCAGGTTCCACATTAAATCGACGGCCGCTAACTGCAAATCAAAGCCGGACAAATCGCCGTCGCCAGGAATTTCGTCGGGCGCAATGTTTAGCCCGTTGGCAATTTTCTGGCGCAGATAGTTTTCGACGAGAGACGGCCGTTCCACTGGGAACGCCTCTTTCAGCTGGTCCAAAATTGGTTTGTCAGAGCCCGCGCCGCTGGCCAATCCATCGGCAATGCCCTGGGCTACCCCCGCGGCGGTGGCATCGGCAAAAAGCTGCTGCAAAGCCAGTTCCACGCCAAATTCGTTGTGCAGCTGGTTGCGCAGCTGGGTGGCCAGCAGTGAGTGTCCGCCCAGGTCAAAGAAGTTGTCGTTGACGCCAATTTTTTCAATCCCCAGCACCTGCTGCCAGATGAGAACCACGCGCTCTTCGATTTCGTTGCGCGGAGCCACGTACTCTGTCCACAGGTTGGGGCGATCGTATAGATTTTTGTCGGGGGCAGCGGCCTTTTTCTGGCGTTCGGCGATGCGCCGGGGCAGGTTGGCGGTGGAGATGAGCAGGATTTCGTGAACGGCCGTTTCCACCGCCCGTTCCAAAACAGTAAATCCCTCATGACGATCCATTGCCAGCTGGTTCAAGTCGCCCAACACCGCCATCCCCTCGGTTTGGTCAAAGGCCCACACGTCCCAATTGAGCGCCAACCAGGGGAAGCGGCTCTCCCGATTGAGGCGGCGCACCAAAGCGTTGGCGCTGTGAGCCGCCGCAGTAAAGGCGGCAAAGCCCACCCCGCCAAGCGCTGTGGACAGTGCAGAGCTGACGACGCAAAATTCCAAAGGCATGTCGGCAATGATGTCGGCCAACACTTCCAGGCTGGTCTGCTTGGTGCGGAAGAAGATGTCGCTTTTGGCGGGCTTAATTTCGGCGATGGCCTGGAACGCTTGCTGTCCAGCCACGGTGGGGGAATGAATCGCCCCGGTAAGCGGCCCCAGCGTTTCGATTCCCTGGGCAATCGCCTTTTCCAAGGCAGCTTTGTTGGTTAAATCGGCTTGCAAGGCGACAACCTGGCTGCCTGCTGCTTCTAGTTCGGCAAGCTGGGCTTCGCTGGCGGGATGCTCATCAATCAACAGCAGGTTGACGGCCGTTTTCTCTGCCAGCGTGCGGGCAATGTCGTAGCCGATGTCGGCCAGGCCGCCGGTGATGAGGATTGTGCTGTTGGCTTGGAAAACGGCCGTTCCCCCATCCGGCAGCGGTGCAGGCAAAACCGTCTGCACCCACCGCTTGCGCCCACGGAAAGCTACCTGTGGGGTCAGGTTTTCAGCCCCGCATTCGGCCAGGATTTGTTTGGAATAATCCGCGGATTTCGCAGATTTACGCAGATTATTAGTTGTTTCTTTTAGCGTCTCTGCGCCTCCGCGTGAGCTATTCTGTGTAGTCACATCAATTATCTGGGTGGTGACGTGGCCGTATTCCTGGGGAATGGTTTGGCTCAGGCCAAAGAGTGCTGCCTGTGCTGGCGGCAATGCTTCCAGGTCTGTCACGGCGCACGCTTCCTGCGTGACGATGTGTAATCGCACGGGTTCTGAGCCAGCGCCCAACGCTTTGGCCAGATTTGCCAGGGCATAAAACGGCCGTTCCAGCACCAGCCCCCACAAAAAGAGAATATGCTGCGGCTGTGTTGGGAGGGCAGCCAAAAGCTGGCTGTAGTGCGCTTCGTTGGCCGGGTCCAGAGTGAAATTGATGGCATCATTGTGCTGCCACGTTTCGCCTGGAAGCACCAGCGTCACCGGCTGCCCGGCGGCTTCCAGTTGGGCAGCTAACAGCGTGCCCAGCTCGCCATCGTTGAAGATGAGCCAGGAAACGGCCGTTTCTGGCGCGGAATAAGTGGGCAAATTCGCCGTGCTTTGCCAGCTTTGTACATAGCCCCATTGGCCAATGTCACTATTTTTATGCAGCGGTGCATCCTCTTGCACGTCGGCCAGGCTTTTGGCTTCAATCCAGTACCGCTTGCGTTCAAACGGGTAGGTGGGCAGGATAACGCGGTGACGGTTTTCATCGTGGTGGAGGGTTTGCCAGGAAACGGCCGTTCCCAACAGCCACAATTCGCCCACATTTTGCTGCAAGCCAGAGGCGGTTAAAGATTCATCAGGCGTCATTGTGGCAATGTGCGGAACATGAACGACATCTCTCGGCAGCTCAACGGGCCATTCCCCCAGCGTTAGCAGTTGGCGTCCTGGCTGCTGCTGAATGCGCGTCAGCGCCGTGCTGATTTGTTCCGCCGCCTTTTTGTGACCTACGTCCAGCAAATGGTTCCAGTAATGCAGGGTGTAATCTTGCGCCCCCATCCAGTTGCCCAGATGTGTGGAGAAAATAGGCAACTCGCCGGTTTGGGCATGGACGTGATCGGCCTGCAAAGCAAGCATTTCACCCGCCGCCGCCAATCGTGCTCCGTCGACCAGCGAAATGACGCCCGCCAGAACAGCGGCCGAAATTTCGCCGCTGCCCATGCCTAGCACCGATTCGGGCAGAATGCCCCATTCTTCGTATGTTTTGGCCAGGGCCACTTCCACGGCAAAGGTGGCGGCTATGGCTACCGGGCGCGGCGTGAGCGGTCCGCTGGCCTGGATGTCGTCTGGGTAGAGCAGGGTGCGCAGGTCTTGGCCGAGATACGGCCGTAACAACACCGCGCAAGCCTCCAGATGCTGCCGGAAAATGGGGCTTTCATCGTGAAGCTGGCGAGCCGTGTTGGTGCCCACGCCCGCGCCGGTGCAAACAAACGTCAGGGCAGGCGGCAGTTGCAGATTGACCGTGCTGCTGGCAAATGCTTTTTGGCTGAGCGCCGCTACCGCTTCTGCCACGCTGCTGGCAGACAGCAGGCGACGATGGGCCATCGGCTGCCGCCCGACCTGCAAGGTGTAGGCCACATCGGCAATGTTCAACGCTGGCTGCTGCTGCAAATGGGTCGCAAGCTGTTCCGTGGCGGCTTCCAGCGCGCTGGCCGTTTTGGCCGACAGCACGATGAGCTGCGGCGCGTCGCATTCATCTGATGGCGAGATTCTCGGCGCTTCTTGCAAGATGGCATGGGCGTTGGTGCCGCCCAGACCAAAGGAGCTGACACCTGCCAAACGTGGTGCATCCTCCGGGGTTTCCCAGGGGGCCAGCGTAGGATTTGGGTAAACGGGTGCATTGGCAAAGTCGATTTCAGGATTGGGCGTCGCGAAATTGAGCGAAGGGGGAATTTCCTGATTTTCCAACGCCATCACGGTTTTGATCAGCCCGGCAATGCCCGCTGCGCCGGTGAGGTGACCGACGTTGGTTTTGACGGAGCCAATCGGACAATAGCCGACGGCGTCGGTGTAGGTGCGGTACGCCTTGGTGATGGCCCGAATTTCGATGGGGTCGCCCAGGCGCGTGCCGCTGCCATGCCCTTCGACGTACTGAATCTCTTCGGGATCAACCCCGGCCACAGACAGGGCCTCGGTGATGACCGCTGCCTGGCCATCGACGCCGGGTGCGGGAAAACCTACTTTATCGGAGCCGTCGTTGCTAACGGCCGTTCCCCGTACAATCGCGTGAATATGATCGCCATCTGCCAGAGCATCTTCCAGCCGTTTTAGCACCACCACGCCCACGCCGCTGCTGAAGACGGTGCCAATCGCTTCGCTGTCGTAGGTGCGGGTACGGCCGTCTGGCGACAAAATCGAACCATCAACAAACTGGTACCCTTTGGGATGGTCCACATGGACACACACGCCGCCCGCCAGGGCCATGTCGCACTCGTCGCCCAGCAGCGCCTGGCAGGCCAGGTGCACCGCCACCAACGAGGTGGAGCAGGCAGTTTGCACGGTGAAGCTGGGGCCACGCAAATTAAATTTGTAAGAAACGCGCGTGGTCAGGAAATCAGCCCCGTTGCCGATGTCAATCTGGCCCTGATCGGTGTGCTTGAGCAGCTGGGGATTGGTGGCCAGGTTGTACACCAGGTAAGAACTGGTGGTGCTGCCGCCAAAAACGCCAACCAGCCCGTTGTACTGGGCCGGATCGTAGCCTGCGTGTTCCAGGGCGGTCCAGGCGCTTTCCAAAAAGATGCGCTGCTGGGGGTCCATAATCTCGGCGTCGCGCGGGTTGTAGCCGAAGAAATCGGCATCAAAGCCGTCCAGCTCATCCAGGGCGGAGTTGACCTTGATGAAGTTGGGGTCTTGCAATTGCTGGTCGGTGGTACCGGCGGCGCGGGCTTCTTCGTCGCTTAACTGCCGTATCGAATCCACCCCGTTGCGGATGTTTTGCCAGAATTCGTCTACGTTGGCCGCGCCGGGGAAGCGTCCTGCCATGCCCACAATCGCGATTTCGGTGCCATCAAATTGTTCTTCAAAATTTTCTTCACTCATAACTTTTCACTTTATTGGGCGAGGGCGAGGCAGGTGGAGAATTGCCTGCTTGTTTGGCGGGGGTTTCACCCACCTGCCTCGCCCCTACGGTTTATTTGCGTCGGGCGGTGGAACGCTGCTTGCGACGGCGGTCGCGGCGGCGTTGGCCACGATCCACCTGCTCGGTGTAGGTGTCGTCTTCCACCTCGCCTTCGTCCGACTGCAATTGGGTGATGAACTCCGTTAATTTGCTGACGGTGGGCTGCTCGTACAGGCTCACGGCCGAAATATGGACCTGGAACGCTTCGTTCAGGCGGTTGATGAGCTTGATGCCCACTAGCGAGTTACCCCCCAGCTCAAAGAAGTTGTCGTAGACGCCTACCTGCTCAATGTCCAGCGTCTCTTGCCAGATGGCCACAATTTGCTGCTCAACTTTGTTGCGCGGGGCAACGTAGTCCCAATCTTGATCCCGGCTGGCGGCTGGTTTTTCGGCCTGGGCCAGATTGTTGAGCACGTAGGCCAGGGTGAACTTGTCACCATCGGCAATGACGGCGGGCAGGTAGCGGGGCGAGACCAGAATTTGCTGGGGCAGATGGTGCAAAATGTATTGCAGCGCTTCTTGTCCTTCGTGGGGCAAGATGGCCTGACTGCTTTGCTGCCGCCGCCACTGCTGAATGATGCCTGGCACTTCTGTTTCAGCTGCCATGCCGATGTCGGCCCAATCGCCCCAATTCACGCTGATGACGGGATACGGCCGTTCCCCTTCAGCTTCATGGGCAAAGGCATCCAAAAAGGCGTTGGCCGCACAGTAATCGATCTGGCCAATGCCGCCGGAAACGGCCGTGAGCGAGGAAAACAGCAGCATGAAATCCAGACGCTTCTGAGCAAAAACGGCCGCCAGATTGCGCGTGCCCTGCACTTTGGGCTGTAAAATGGCCTCGGCGGCTTCGCGGGTTTTAAGCTGAACCAGGCCACCGCCAGCCACGCCCGCCGTGTGGAAGACGGCATTGATGTGGCCAAATTTGCGTTCTGACTGGGAAACGGCCGTTGCCAAACTCTCTTGATCCGTCACGTCAGCCTGGAGCAGCAGAAACTCTGCGCCTTCAGCTTCCAGCGCCAGCAGCTTGTGAATGCGCTGGCTGGTGCGGTCTTTCGTGCCTTTGGCCACTAGCCATTCCTCCCACTCAGCGCGGGCTGGGAACGGCGAGCGGTGCAGCAGGATCAATCGCGCCCGTGCCTGTTTGGTGAGTAATTCGGCCGTAGCCAGGGCCAGGCCACCCAGACCGCCTGTGATGAGCACCACCGCTCGTGGACGCAAACGGGGAACAGCGGCCGTTTTCCGATTGAGCGGCGTGGGCGCATATTCCAGCTCCCAGCGCCCGCGCCCGCGATAAGCAATGGTTTGAGCCGTCGAATCCACCTGGTTGACGCCAAATTCGGCCAGCAGCAATTGAACCGTCTCGCCCCACAGCCAGGAGTGAGCCAGTGGCAACTGCACGTCGATCACCTGCGTGCTGAGCCATTCAAATTCCTGCGGCAGCACCTTGGCCGGGCCGCACAGCAGCCGTTTTTCGGCGGCAATTGGCTCGGCGTCGGTGATGGCGTACAGGTGGTTGGCGACCAGATGCAGCTGAGTTGTTTCCTCGGTGCGCACCTTGTCCAGCGCCTGCGCCAGATAAAGCAGGCTGTAAAAAGCGTTTTCAGTTTGCGTTGTCTGATCGTTTGGTGTGGTGGAGACATTCCACAAATGCACAATATGCTCCGGCCATTTGTCCTCATCATGCAGCTTGCGGCAGAGGGTGTTGTAGTCGGCTGCGTCTGCCGGATTGATGGTGAAAACGGTTTCGTCTAGCTGGCTGAACTGCTCCCCGGCCATCACGACGGTGACCTGCTGCTCGCTGGTGCGCAAAAAGCCATCGAGACGGTCGCCCAAACCGGCCTCATCGACAAAGAGCAGCCAGCTGGCTTTTTTGTCCAGCAAATATTGCTGGGTCATGGTGGGCGGCAGGGTGTGCTGCCAGGTGGGCAGATAGAACCAGTCAGGCAGTGGCGCTTTTTTGCGGGCGGACAGATGGCGCGGCTGATTTTCGGTGGGCGGGTCCAGCCAGTAGCGCTGTCGCTCGAAGGGATAGCCGGGCAGGGGCAGGCGGTGGCGGTTTTGGTGCTGGTAAAGCTGTTCCCACTGCACGGGCAGGCCTGCCAGCCACAGTTGGCCAATGGTGGTTAACGGCCGTATCCGGTCATCTTCTTCCTGGCGGGGATGGCGCAGCGTGGCGTAGGTGAGCTGCGGTGCGTTTTTCTCTAGCTGCTGCTTCACCACGGTGGCCAGCGCATTGCCCGGCCCCACTTCCAAAAGATGGCGTCGCCCAAAGAGCAGCGTTTGCACGCCAGCGGCAAAATGAACCGTGTGGCGCAGATGCCGTGCCCAATAATGGGGATCGGTGGCCTGTTCGGCCGTCATCCAGTCGCCGGTTTCGTTGGAGATGAGCGGCGCGGTGGGTGGGTTGAGCGTCACATTTTGCAGATGGGCGACGAAAGGCTCCAGAGCGGCGTCCATCATGGGCGAGTGGAAGGCGTGGGAAGTGTGCAGGCGGCGGCACTGGATGTCTTGCGCCTCAAGCTGCGTGGCCAGCGTTTCGATGGCTTCGTCTGGCCCGGAGACCACGCAGCTGTCGGGGCTGTTGATGACGGCCACGGTGAGCGTTTCCGGCAGCAGATTTTCTACTTCGGCAGCGGGGCGCGAAACGGCCAACATGCTGCCGGGAGCCATTGCCTGCATTAGTTCGCCGCGCTTTGCCACGGTTGCAGGGCGTCCCGCAAAGAAAAAGACGCCTGCCAGGGCCGCAGCGACGTATTCGCCAATGCGCTGTGGCCAATCATGGCGTCAGCCTGCAAGCCCCAAAGACTGCCACAGTTTGGCCAGGGCGTATTCGATGATGAAAGAGGGCGGGTTGGGTAACGGCCGTATTCTGCAACTGTTCAGCGGCGGCCCATTCTTCCTTCCCCAGCTTCTGGATAAATTAAATTGCGCAGATCGAGGTTGAGGAACGGCCGTAAAATTTCAGCACATTCATCCACCGTCTGGCGGAACAGGGGTTCTGTCTGGTACAACGATTGCCCCATGTTCACGTACTGCGAACCCTGCCCGGAGAACATGAAAACCAGCGGCCTTGTTTGCTCCGCCTGGGTGCGATTGATAATGCGCTCGCGATCCACCGCCGCAGCGTGGCAACGGCATCGGCCACATCGCGGCAGACCACCATGCGGCGGTAGGTGAAGGTGCGGCGGCCGGTTTGCAGCGTGTAGGCCACATCGGCCAGATTGGCGTCGGGATGGGCCTCTAAATAATCGGCCAGATTTTGGGTCATCGCTTCCAATGCTTCGGTGGATTTGGCGGAAAGCTGGAGCAGCTGCCACGGTTTGGCCGGATCAGACGGGGTGGGCTGGGGCGCTTCTTCTAAAATGATGTGGGCGTTGGTGCCGCCAATGCCAAATGAACTGACGCCAGCGCGACGCGGCGACCGGCCGTTTTGCCAGGGAACCAGCGTGTTGTTAATTTCAAACGGGGTTTGGGCCAGATTCAGCTTGGGATTGGGCGTGCTGAAGTGGCAGGTGGGCGGAATCTGTTTGTGCTGCAAGCTGAGCACCGTTTTGATGAGTCCGGCCACGCCTGCGGCCGAATCCAGATGCCCCACGTTGCTCTTGACCGAGCCAATGACCGTTTTTGTGGGCCATTGCCTTTAAACGTTTTAGCCAGCGCGGTGATTTCGATGGGGTCGCCCAGCTCGGTGGCCGTGCCGTGGGCTTCGATGTATTGGATGGTGTCGGGCGTGACGTCGGCCGCAGCCTGGGCTTTGGCAATCACCTCGGCCTGGCCGTTGATGCTGGGCGCGGTGTAGCCGAGTTTGAGACTGCCATCGTTGTTAACGGCCGTTCCCTTAATCACCGCCTGAATGTGATCACCATCGGCAATGGCATCCGCCAATCGCTTAAGCACCACCACGCCCACGCCGGAGCCAAAGACGGTGCCTTGTCCGGCGGCGTCAAAGGGGCGGCAGTGGCCATCCGGTGAAGCGATGCCGCTGGGCTGGTAAACGTAGCCAGCGCGCTGGGGCATTTCCACCGTCACGCCGCCAGCCAGAGCGATGTCGCACTGGCCGTTCATCAGGCTTTCGCAGGCCAGGTGGGTGGCCACCAGCGAGGTGGAGCAGCCAGTTTGCACATCCAGGCTAGGCCCGGTGAGGTTCAGGTGGTAGGAGGCGCGGGTGGCAGAAAATCTTTGTCGTTGCCCAGCATGATGGCGAAGCTGTCGTCGGTGGGGTCCACATCGGGATGGTTCAGCAGGTTGAAGAGCAGGTAGGTGCTCATGCCCATCCCGGCAAAGACGCCAATTTGCCCTTTGTATTGCTCGCTGCTGTAGCCGGCGTTTTCCAGGGCGTGCCAGGCGACTTCCAAAAAGAGGCGCTGCTCAGGAGCCAGAAGCTTGGCCTGGTTCGGGGCGTAGCCAAAAAATGAGGCAGCAAATTTGTCAACATCCGCCAGGAGCGGCTCGGCCCGCACAAAATCAGGATTGCTGCGCAAATGCTGGGGCACGCCGAGTTCATCCAGGGTTTCGTCATCCAGCACCTGGATGCTTTCGATGCCGTCGCGCAGGTTTTGCCAGAATTGTTCCAGATTAGACGCGCCGGGGAAACGGCCGTCCAACCCAATAATAGCAATGTCGTCGTGGTGATGAACGGCCGTTTGGCGAACCACAATCTCATCCCCATCTGCCAGCAACAGCTGGGTCACGCCGTGAATCGTCGGTTTTTCCAAAAACTGTACCAGGGGAATCTCGCGCCCCAATTCTTCTTGCAGTTGGCGCTGTGCCTGCACCAGCAGCAGCGAATGGCCGCCTAAGTCGAAGAAGTTGTCGTGAATGCCCACTTCTGGCAGACCTAAAACTTTTTGCCATACCTGGGCAATGCGCTGTTCTAGCTGGCTGCGCGGTGGGATGGTGGTTTTTTCGGCCGTGTGCAGCGTTGGCGCAGGCAGCGCGTGGCGGTTGACCTTGCCGTTGGGCATCAGCGGGAAAGCGTCCAGCGGCACAAACAGGTTGGGCACCATGTAATCGGGCAGAACGGTTTGCAGCTGGCTGCGAATAGTGGCGATGTCAATTTGCTGGCCATCGTGCGGCACCAGGTAGGCCAGCAGCCGCTTGTCGTCGGCGGTGACGGTGTGCAGCGTCACCAGCGCTTCGCGCACGCTGGGCAGGGCGGTTAGCTGGTTTTCGATTTCGCCCAGCTCAATGCGGAAGCCGCGCAGCTTAATTTGATGATCGACACGACCCAGGAACTGGATGTTGCCGTCGGGCAGGTAGCGGACGAGATCGCCGGTTTTGTAAAGACTTGAAGGGGTGACAAGGTGACCGGGTGACCGGGTGACCGGGTGAGGGGGTGACAAGGTGAGGGGTAACCTGTCTCCTTGTCACCTTGTCATTAGCTTTAGCTTTGTCAAAAGGATCGGGAATAAACCGCTCTTCAGTTAACTCCGGTCGGTTCCAGTAGCCACGGGCCACGCCCACGCCGCCGATGTGCAGCTCGCCTGCCACGCCTTGGGGCACGGGCTGTAAATGTTTGTCCAAAATGTAGAGCTGGATGTTGGCAATGGGACGGCCGATTGGCACAATTGGCGTGGATCGTTGAGTAAGCATTCCCAATAGCTGACGTCGATGGCAGCCTCAGTGGGGCCGTACAAATTGTGCAGCTCGCAATCTTGCAGTTGAGCAAAAAAGCGCTGGGTCAGGTCATAGGGCAGGGCTTCGCCACTGCAAATGACGCGGCGTAGCGCAGTGCAGCGGTCAACACCTGGCTCGGTGAGGAAGATTTGCAGCATCGACGGGACAAAGTGCATCGTGGTGATGGCTTCTTCTTGAATGAGCTTCACCAGGTAGGTGCTGTCTAGATGGCCACCCGGTTTAGCCATGACCAGTTTGGCCCCAGTGATGAGCGGCCAGAAAAATTCCCAGACGGACACGTCGAAGCTGAACGGCGTTTTTGCAAAATGTGGTCGTCGGCTTTTGAGCTGGTAAGCGTCTTGCATCCACAGCAGGCGGTTAACGATGCCGCGATGGCTGTTCATGGCCCCTTTGGGTTTGCCCGTGGAGCCGGAGGTGTAGATGGTGTAGGCCAGATGATCGGGCGTGAGAGCGACGTCTGGGTTGGTTTCGGGGTGTTGGGCGATTTGGGGCCAGTCAGTGTCTACACTGAGAATTGTGAATTGTGAATTGTGAATTGTGAATTGTGAATTGTTGCCTTCTACTAGATGCTTTTGTGTGAGCAGAACCGGAACTTGCGAATCTTCTAGCATGAATTGCAGGCGTTCGGTTGGGTGGGAGGGATCGATGGGCACGTAGGCGCCGCCCGCCTTGAGGATGCCCATGAGGGGCGATGACCATCTCCAAGGCTGCGTTCCATGCAGACGCCGACCATCATGTCTGGCTGGATGCCCTGCTGGATGAGGAAGTGGGCGAGCTGGTTGGCTTTTGGTTGAGTTGGTCGTAGGTGAGGGTTTGTTCGGCATAAGTCAGTGCGGGCGCGCCGGGGTTTGGGCAGCGGCGATCTTCAAATAGTTGGTGCAAACATCGTTCGAGATTGTAGGGAACGGCCGTATCGTTAACCGTATACAGCAGGGTGTGTTTTTGTTCGTCGGTGAGGAGGGGGAGGCGGGAAACGGCCGTGTCCGGCTGGGCTACAATCGAAGCCAGCAAGGTGTTGAAATGGCCTGCCATTTGCTCAATGCTGCTTTCGGTGAACAGGTCTGTGTTAAATTCCCAGGTGGCCAGCCAGTCGCCGTTGATTTCAGCCATCGCCAGCGTGAGGTCAAACTGAGAGGCCTGCTGGGTGAGCGCCAGCGGCATAAAGCGCAGTGCGCCCAGCGCAATTTCATCGCCAGCCTGCCCAGGGCCAGAGCCGTCAGCCCGGCGTGTACGGCGTGGGCCTTTTGCCAGACAAACATGTTTTGGAAGATGGGCGAATGGGCTGCATCACGGGCTAAGTCCAAAGGTTTCGACCAGGGCGGGAAGGGCAGCGCTTGATGGGCAAAAGCGCCAACTGTGGTTTCCTTCACCAGGGCCAGCAGCTTGCGGAAGCTCATCTGGCCGTCTTGCAGTTGGGTGCGAATGACCACCGGATTGACGAAGTAGCCCTGCATGTTTTGGAATTCGCGCTGCTCGCGCCCGGCGGTGGGCGTGCCGGTAAGCACTTCATCCTGGCCGCTAAAGCGGGCCAACAAAATCTGGTAGGCGGCTAAAAAGGTCATGAACGGCGTGCAGCCCATTTCGCGACCCAGGGCCATCATTTGCTGGCCTAGCTCTGCGGGAATCTGGGTGCGGAGGGTACGGCCGTTATAAGTCTGGCGGGTGGGGCGCGGTTTGTCGGTGGGTAGATTGAGCGGCGGCAGTTCGCCCTGTAGCTGCTTTTGCCAAAAGTCGCGCAGTTCAGCGCCTGGTTTGTTGGCCAACTGTTCGTTTTGCCAGGAAATATAATCGCTGTATTGATGGGTGATGGGAGGCAGAACGGCCGTTTCACTTTGCAGCAGCGCCGTGTAAATCTGGGCAAATTCTTCTACCAGGTTCACCAGTGACCAGAAGTCGGTGATGATGTGGTGGGCGACGATGAGCAGGTCAAACTTTTCCTCGGTGAGCTGGTAGAGGCGCACGCGCAGCAGGTTTTGGTCGAGGGCAAATGGTTTGTTGGCCGCAACCTGCAATTTTGCCTGATGGGCGGCTTTGGACTGCTGCTGGTTGTCATTAAAGAGGAAATCAACCGTGCCGCTGGCGGCAATCTGCTGGATTGGTTGGCCATCTTCCAAATGGAAGGTGGTGCGCAAAATGGGGTGACGCGCCACGAGCTGGTTCATGGCTTGCTGGGCAATTTCGGGATGGATACGGCCGTTCAGCCTCAGCGCCCGGGCAATGTTATAAACCGGGCTTTCCGGGGCCAATTGGCACAAATACCAGATGGCCCGCTGTCCGTGGGAAAGCGGGAAACGCTGCGGGGGTTTGGCTGCCGCTGGGATGGTTTGAATCTGGTTGTCGGCTGCCAGATAGGTTACCAATTGCTCGCTCAATTGCTGGATGGTGGGGCTTTCCAGCAGGTCGGCAATGGGCAGCTCCACTTCCAGGGTGTCTTCCACGGCCGTTTTCAATTCAATGGCCATGAGGGAATCGAGGCCATAGCTGGCTAACGGCCGTTCCTGTTCAATT
Source organism: Ardenticatenaceae bacterium (assembly GCA_020634495.1). The sequence continues at coordinate 82,777 of JACKBR010000011.1, forward strand.
TGTGCGGCGGGTTGGCGCAGCGTGATGGCCAGTTGGTGCTGCAAATAATTGGCAATTAGCTGTGCTTGCTCTTCGTGTGTAGATAAAGCCAGGACAATTTCTTTGGAAATTTCAGGGAGTTCGATTGTGGCGGTTGAGACGGCCGTTTGCAATTCGGGCACATCTTCGCCGATGATTTTGATGTCGCCCGCCAGGTAAAGATCGCGGGTTTGGCTGCGCTGAATTTTGCCGCTGGAGGTTTTGGGAATGGCGCGGGGCTGCACCAGAATGACGCCGACCAGCTGTAAATCATGCGCTTCGGCAACGGCCTGGCGCAAAATGGGAGCCACTTCGGCGATGTCGGCGCGGCGGTGGCTGCGCTTGACTTCGTGAACCAGGAACAGCTTTTCTTCGCCGCCGATCTCGATGGTGAAGGCGGCTCCAGCGTCTGGGGCCAGCGCTTCGTGGCTGGATTGGGCTGTTTTTTCAATGTCCTGCGGGTAATGGTTGCGGCCGCGAATGATGAGCAGCTCTTTCAGGCGACCGGTGACGTAAAGCTGGCTATCCTGCAAAAAGCCCAGATCGCCGGTGCGCATGTAGGATGTTTCGTCGCCGTCTACTTTGGCGTGGAAGGTTTGGGCAGTGGCCTCAGGATTTTGCCAGTAGCCTTGGGCCACGCTGCTGCCGCTACCCAGATTTCGCCAATTTCGCCGTTGGCGCAGGCGGTGTGGCTTTGCGGATCAACGATGCGGATGTTTTGTTCATCCAGCAGCAGTGTACCGCTGCTGACGAGCAAACGGCCGTCTGCTTCATTATCTGTAAATTGAGCAAGATTTTGTTCCAGAGCGGTGGATTGGAAACGGCCGTAAACCGGCTCATGGCTTCTATCGCTGCCGGTCACAATCAAAGTAGCCTCGGCCAGACCGTAGCAGGGGTAAAACGACGACAATTTGAAACCGTTAGGCGCGTATGTTTCGGCAAAGGCCAGCAGCGTTTCCTGACGAATCGGCTCCGCCCCATTGTAGGCCAGCGTCCAGCGGCTCAAATCCAGCCCGTCGCGCTGCTCTGCTGAAATATTGTCGAGGCAAAGCTGGTAAGCAAAGTTGGGCGCACCGCTGATGGTGGCCTGATATTTAGAAATGGCCTCCAGCCAGCGAATGGGCTTCTGCAAAAAAGCAAACGGCGACATGAGGACGGTCCAGCCGTGGCAGTAAATGGGCTGCAAAATGCCGCCGATGAGGCCCATGTCGTGGTACGGCGGCAGCCAGCTTACGCCCTGGCTTTTTGCGCTCAGCTCAAACCCTTTGTAAATGAGGGCCAGATTGCTGAGCAAATTGTGGTGGGACAGCATCACGCCCTTGGGTTCGCCCGTGGAGCCGGAGGTGTATTGCAAAAAGGCGATGTTTTGCGGCGAGATGTCCGGCATTTGCCAGGCGTCGGGATTGTTGCTGATGGCATCCACGGCAATCCAGTGCATCTCGGCCAGGTCGGGCATGTGGTCGATGCGCGATTGGCGATCATCGTAGGTGTCGCTGTCGGTGAGCACCACTTTGGCCTGGGCGTCGTCCATGATGGCTTGCAGGCGGGCATCGTGCCGGTTGCGGCGGGGTGGGTAAGAAGGCACGGCAATCCAGCCCGCGTACAGACAGCCAAAAAAGGCGGCGATGTAGTCCAGGCCGGGCGGGTAAAGCAGCAGGGCACGGTCGCCGACGCTGCCTTGCTCTTGCAGCAGCAGGGCAATTTGGCGGGCGCGCTGGTCTAGTTGGGCATAGGTTAACGGCCGTTCGTCCGTTTCACCATCTGCCAGAAAAGTGTATAAAACTTTATCCGGGCTGCTTTTGGCCCGCTGGCGCAGCATGTCCACCAGGGTGGCAAACGTGTGGGGTTTGGATTGTGTCATAACTTAAATCCGTTATTTATGATTTTTGTCATGAGGGAAACGTGAAACGTGACTGGCCCCAATTCACGTTTCACGCTTCACGCATCACAAATTAAACAATGTGAATATCCACGTAGTCAGGAAAGGGCTGAATCGCTTCCAGATTGTTTTCAAAGATGACCAGGTTGTCCTTATTTTCAATTTCGCTAAAGCCGCCAAATTTGTAGGTGATGTACATCATGCGGTTACGGCCGTTGGGAATAAAATGCGCCCGCAGCGACACGCCAGCCGCTTTGGCCAGGTTCATGATGTGGGTCATCATGATGGTGCCCACCCCGCGGGACATCACCCGGCAAGACATCAGCAGCAGCTTTACCGTCCAGAATGTTGGCTCTTTTTCCACCAGCGCCAGGCCAATGGTGCCGTAGGTGCCGTAGCGGTCGTCCAGGCTGGAGACAAACAGCAGGTGGTTGTCCGATTGGCGCAGTTTGTTCAGTTCGGCGTAGGAGTAGGTGTAGCCGGTGGTATTGAGCTGGTTGGTGCGCATTGTCAGCTCTTCGGCCCGCTGCAAATCTTCTTCTCCAGCTTTTTTGACGGTGAAGACCATGTCTAAATTGGCCAAAAAAGTTTCATTGTTGCCGCTGAAGCTTTCTTCGGCTTCTTTGCGCTGAATGTCGCTCTGGTACATTTTGCGCCGCAGCTTTGATTCTGGGGTGATGAAGCGCGGTGTCAGGCGTGGATGATCGAGCATGTCGTCTAAAACGGCCGCATCAAAGCACAGCACCTCGGGATGGGTAAACTGAACCTCCTCCCGCTCGAAAGGCTGGTCATCTACAAAGGCCAGCGCCTCAATGCCGATGTTGATGTCGGCGGCAATTTGCTCGATGGATTGCGATTTAGGATTCCAGTTGATTTGCGGATAAATGAAATATTCGTCGATGCCAAACGCTTTTAGCTGGGCCATGGCTGGCTCATACTCGTTGCGGCTGGCGATGGCGTTGAGGATGCCGCGCTCATCCAGCGTTTTGATGATATTGACGACGTCTGGGCGCAGTTTGAGCGAGTCGCCTTCCAGCAGCACGCCTTCCCAGACGGTGTTGTCCAGGTCCCACACCACGCATTTGAGCGCTTTAAGTTTTTTGGCCTCAGCAATGGCCATCTCACGATGCGTTTTTTCAAGCATTGTTAAAACCTCCCTCGCAAACCACAGTAAGCATTTTGAAAAACGAAGCTCGATTTCTCGGTGGTTTGCTCAAGTAAAAGCCAAATCTGCGCGCATTCTTTTCAAATACCGTTGGCTTTTACCACTGAATGACTTTGTAGGTATCCAAGTTTTTGGTTCCCGAAGCGCGGGAATCCAATTGAAAGGTTTTAAGCTGCTGGCTCCCTTTTGCTCAGGATGAGGTTGGTCATGGCGTTGATGGTACGAAAATTGTCTAGTTCCAGGTCTTCGTTGGCAATGGTGATGGCCATTTGCTGCTCTACAAAAAGCACGATTTGCATTGCAAAGAGGGAGTTAACGAAGCCGAGGGAAAAGATGTCTTCGTCGTCCTTCAGGTTGTAATCTTTGAAATGCTTGGCCAGAAAAGTGCGTATTTGTTGCTTGATTTCTGCTTCCATGAATGAACTTCCTCCGCGTTTTACTAAGATTGTTGGGGTTTAGTATGAATAAAATCCGGTGCCGCTTTTACGGCCGTATAAGCCCGCATCCACCATCTTTTGCAGCAGGGGACAGGGGCGGTACTTGCTGTCGGCAAAGCTTTCGTGCAGCACTTCAATTGAGTACAAAATCGTGTCCAGGCCAATGAGATCGGCCGTTTCCAGCGGCCCCATCTTGTGGCCAAAACATTTCTTGAAGATTTGGTCTACATCTTCAGCCGTGGAGACGCCCTCGTGCAGCAGAAAAGCAGCTTCGTTAATGGTGAGCATCAGCACCCGGTTAGAGACAAAACCGGGCGAATCATTCACCACGATGCAATCTTTGTTCATGCCTGCCAAAAATTGTTGGGCAATGTCCAGCGCTTCGTCGCTGGTGTGGTAGCCGCGTATAACCTCAACGGTTGGCTTCATGGGCACCGGGTTCATAAAGTGCATACCCACAATGCGGTCAGCCCGCTTGGTTACCGAGCCGATGCGGGTGATGGAAATACAGGATGTATTGGCGGCAAAAACCGTTTCTGGCGGACAAATGGCATCTAGCTGCGGATAAATTTCCTTTTTGATCTGCCACTTTTCTGTGCTGTTTTCCACAACAAACTCAACATCTTGGAGTTGTTGGTAATCTGTTGTGAAGTGAATTTGGGAAATTAGTTCGTCTGGGGATTTATCAGTTTCTTGGGGGCGATTAAATAATCGGCTAAGTCGTATATTTTGATAAATTTGGTCCTTTGCCTGGGCCAAAATATCATCATGAATGTCGATGAGTACAACGTCATGCTGCGTTTGTGCCAGGGCTTGGGCAACGCCAACACCCATGACACCCGCGCCGATGACGCCGATCCGTTTGAGTCTCAAGTTGTTTACTCCTTACACGCTTAAATTTTTGTGAACTCGGCCTTAGGTGCTCAGGCTACGGCCGTTTCACTTAACCATCTTCTTATCTGCTGCCACGACGGCGTAGTCGATTTTGCCGTCGCTTTTCGCCACGATCCTTTTGCTGTGTGGCCCCGTGGGAGTTGGCGTTTTCTTGGGGAGGTGTAAATGACAAGGGATGCTCCAGGTTTTCAAAAATGAGGTCTGAATCACCAGGTAAAAGCGTTTCCCATTGCAAATTAGCGCCAGAAAGCCACAACTTGCGAATCGTTGTTAATAAAAACCAATGATCGTCTTGATGATCATAGGAATAGCGAATTGTTGGGTAGATTGAAGCATATTGCTCTGGTTTGCACTGGGGATGCTGCTTTACAAAAGCGCCCAGCGATTGTCCAGGGCCAACTTCAACCAGATGATAGGTCTGTCTTTGTTCCAGCAGGTTTTGCAACATCGAAAAATATTGCACAGGTTGGCACATGTGCTGCGCCCAGTAGCCTGGGTCTGTAGCTTGCTTTGCTGTAATCCAGGTGCCCGTGACGTTAGACAGGTAGGGTATTTGGGGTGCCGAGGTGGTGATGGTTTGGGCAATTTTTGTTAGTTCGTTTGCCGCATCTTGCATCATGTGAGAATGAAAGGCGTGGGTTGTGTCTAGCAAACGGCAGGCGACCTGCTTTTCCAGCAGCTGCTGCTGGATGGCTAAAATGGCGTCTGGCTCTCCGGCCAGGACGGTGAGGGCATGGCCATTGTGGGCAGAGAGGGAAACCTGCTCGTTCAGGTATGGTGCAACAGCTTCTTGAGAAAGCGGTACAGCCAGCATTTTGCCCGGCGGTAAGTCTTGAATAAGCTGGGCGCGGCGGGCTACCAGGGCCAGGGCATCTTTTAGGCTGAGTACCCCGGCGATGGTTGCGGCGACGTATTCGCCCAGGCTGTAGCCAATTAAGCCATCTGGTTCAATGCCCCAATGCTGAAACAATCGGGCCAAAGCGTACTCAATGCTAAAGACGAGGGGGTGGGCTACGGCCGTTTCCTGCAATTTAGCTTCTTTTTCATTCTTCGTGCTGGCGGCCGGTTTGCGCCCCAGCATGGCAGCCAGATCAAGGCCGGTAGCCGGGGGAGCTTCAGTTTGGGATTTTGATTCTTGCGGAAATAAAAGTTCTGTAATGGATTGGTTGAGGAACGGCCGTAATTCGGCGTCACAACCATCAACAATCTCTTGAAAAAAAGGAATGGACTCGTAAAGGCCACGTCCCATTTGCAAATAATGATCGCCAATGCCGGGAAACATAAAAACAGTGTGGGTTGGGGGAACGGCCGTGTTTTTAATTTCATCGGCCTTTAGCTGCTCAGACAAATGGGCTGTGTCAGAAATTAGAGCAGCCTGGCGAAAGAGGGCTCCCGTTTCTTCCTGCCCTAAAAGTGCCGCAAGCTGGCCAGGTGAAACGTGTGGGTGCTGTTGTACATACCGCAAAAGGGCGATCGATTTTTGTTGAATTTCAATTGTAGATGGGCCTGTTAATGGCAATAAAAACCACTTAGGCTGCTGAAGTATTTTATGAGGAATAGGCATAAGTGCTGAATACTATCTTGACTTTTGCTCTAACGTTAAAATCTAATCACAAGCCATGCAAAAATTGAGCTGTTTTTAGGCCATAGTAGCACAAACAGCAAGTGCCGCTCTATAAAAGGGCTATAAAGAATCTACAAAAAACGTCTATTGAATTAGTAACTGCACAAGATTATCTTGTTGGCTTTCCCACCGGGTCCAAAGATGGCAAGACGGTATTTTCGTGGCCACTGCTGGACAAAACCAAATGTCTATAATGGTTTTTTGTACCCAAGTGAAGATGGTTTAAGTATACGCCTGTGTTCAAACAAAGCAAATAGAAATACTTATTATAGGACTCGTTTTTATGGGTTCCCTGGTTGGGTGTAACGCAAGAAGGTGAATTGAAGAGGGGCGCTGCGGTTTATCGGGGCATGGACGGTAACGGCCGTAAATCAAGCAGCAGGATAGTCAATTAAGCCTGGGAAAAGATAAGGTGCAGCTGGTTTTTAGACGGATCTTGCACGACAAGACGGCCGTTTTGCTGCGTATAAGGCACATCATTTTCCTTCAGGCGTTGCCACACAGCTTCCTGCGCGGCCTGGGTGGGTAAGATAATTTGGTAATACCGTAGGCCTGCTGCGCCTGTCGGGGCTGGAGGCGCACCCGTACCTGCCCAGGTGTTGAGGCCAATATGGTGGTGGTAACCGCCTGCGGAAACAAAACTTGCGCTTGGCCCATACCGCATAATGCGCTCAAACCCTAAAACGTCGCAGTAAAAATCTTCAGCTTCTGCCACATTGCGAATGTGTAGATGGATGTGCCCCATTTTGGTTCCGTTGTGCAGCCCAGACCATTGAGGAGAACGGCCGTTTAGCTCGCCAATCAAATTTTGTAAATCCAGCGGGAGGGTGTTCATTTGGAGACGGCCGTTTTGCATTGGCCACTCGTCTTGCTGGCGATCACGGTAAATTTCAATTCCGTTGCCATCCGGATCAGACAAATAGATTGCTTCACTGACGCTGTGATCGGAAAAGCCGCCGAATGGGGTTTTGGTATCAACCAGATTTTTGAACGTTTTGGCCAGCTCAAACCGACTGGGAACCAGGAGGGCAAAATGATACAGGCCCGTTGTGCCTTGCGGTAAAATTGCTCCTGGCTGCTCAATAAGCTCAAGAAGCGGCCGTTCTGCGGTGCCTAAAATGGCAGTCTGCGCATCCTGGCTCAACAGCTTCAGCCCAATATTGCGGGTGTAGTAGGGCAGCGACCGGCCAAAATCCGCTACAGTTAATGAAACCAGGCCAATTTGTGTGTTTGGGTGAATTGTTTCCATGATCATTATCTTACCGCTTTATCCCAGCAGTGAGAAGCAAAAAGTGAAAAGTGGTATAGCCAACTTTTCACTTTTTACCTGCAATTTTATGTTGTCTCAGATTAAGCTGTTTCAGCCTGGGATTGTTTAACCAATTCAAGCTCGATCTCAATGTTAATTTTGTCGCCAACCAGCACGCCGCCTGTTTCCAAAGCCTGGTTCCAGTTTAAGCCCCACTCTTTGCGGTTGATGCTGCCAGAGGCAGAGAAACCGGCGCTTTCGGTGCCCCAGGGGCTTTTGGCAACGCCTGCGTATTCCACGTCTAGCACAACTTCTTTGGTAATATCTTTAATGGTGAGATTGCCAATTAAACGGCCGTTATTCTCATCAACCTGCTCAACCTTGGTGCTGACAAACTTCATGGTTGGGTAATTTTCTACATCAAAAAAGTCAGGGGATTTTAGATGGCCGTCGCGCTGCTCATCCCGTGTGTTGATGCTGCTTAGATCAACATCAATATTGACCGTCGTGTTGGTCGGGTTTTCCTCGTCAAAGTTGACGGTGCCGCTGAACGATTCAAATGCACCACGTACCTTTGAAATCATCATGTGCCGCGCTGTGAAATAAATATGCGAGTGTGAAGAATCAATTTGCCATGACATTGTTGTATAATCTCCTTTTCAACTGATTTTTTAGTAATGGCTAAGGTGTTTAGCTCCGTATGTGGACTAGAGTCCGCATATGCGATAAGATATTAACGGACTTGAGTCCGCTTGTCAAGTATTTGCTAGAAATTGTGTTTCCTGCACGGGAATGGCGCGTAGAAGGATTTACAAAATTCGGAAAATATCGTTTACTAATGCAAGGTTAGGGAATTTGTAAGCACTGAGGTTAATGACATGAATCAGCCAGAAAACAAGACAATTGCCCTTGGTTCCGTTGAAGAAGCAGGCTCGGTTTGTCGGCAAGAACGGCGTGATGCAGCGGCCAATCGTGAGCGCATCTTGCAAACGGCCGAAAAGCTTTTTGCTGAGCAAGGTGTGGCCAATGTTAATATGGCCGACATTGCCCAAGAAGCGGGCGTGGGTAAGGGCACCTTGTACCGGCGGTTTACCAACAAGGCAGAGCTGTGCCTGGCACTGATGGATTCACAAATGATTGAGTTTCAAAATGGGATGCTGTCTCGGATGCAGCAGATGTCTGCCCAAGGCACGCCCAAAATGGCTCAGCTAGATCAATTTATTGATTCCTTGATCTACTTTACAGACGCCCATGCGCCATTGCTGTGCGAAGTGCAGCGGTCTGGCCTGCTGCAAGAACAAGAACCGGATGGCCTGGAACTGCCTCACTTTTGGCAGTACATGACGGTTAATGGTTTGCTAAAAGCTGCTGCCACCAATGGTGAAATTGCAGATAATTTGGACATCGATTATCTGGCCGATGCCATTCTTTCCCCCTTGAAGGCGGACATTTTTTATTACCAGCGAGAAGTACGCGGTTTTTCTTTAGAACGCATCAGCGCAGGCTTACGGCTTTTGATTGCTGGCATCTGCCATTGTGACGGCGCTGCCTAAAATTCTTTTGGGTTTGAATGCCCCCACATACTTTTTCTAATGTAGCTGGCAGTAAGGTGTTAACTGGTTGGAAACGGCCGTTCCCCACCTTGCTGTTTTTCTTTTTCATTATTTGCCTGGCCCTCATTGGCTGGCTAGAAGCAGAAACGGCCGTGACCGCCGCCCCCCATGATGTAGCCGACCAACGGACAGCCGCGGCTATTCCCAGCAGCCAGCCCGCCTATGGCGTCAATTTTATAAGCTGGGCCAAAGGGTTAGAGCCTGTTAGCCAGACGCGCTACGACAATGGCCTGGCCACCGGGGCAACCTGGAACAGGTGGCCGCTTTACTGGAATGATATTGAGACGGCAAACAACGTGTTTAGCTGGACGTTTCAAGACGTAGCCGTAGAAAACGATCTTCAGCAAGGGCTGCGCATCGATGCAATCTTGCTTGGCACCCCGGCTTTTTATACCACCAGCGCCAACAACGCCACCCGCCTGCCTCGCCCCGTTCCCAGCCATCTTCTAAATATTGATGCGGTGCAGGCGGCTACGCCGCAAGGTTTGTATGCGGCCGTTTTTAGCGACAATTCAGATGTTTTAGGCGTTGGCAAGCAGATAAACCAGACCAACCGCTGGGCGCGTTTTGTGTATACGGCCGTATCTCGCTACAAGCCAGGTGGAGTATTGGCGCAGGCCAGGGGATGGCCAGCAGGCCAGGGCATCACCCATTGGGAAATGTGGAATGAACCTGATTTAAGCGGCTTTTGGGATGGCACCACCGCCGATTATGCCCGCCTGCTTAAAGTCGGCTACCTGGCAGCCAAGCTGGCCGATCCCAATGCCAAGGTGATGTTTGGCGGGCTGGCCAACGAAAGCACCAATCTCACCTTCTACAACGATGTCATGACCATTTACGATGCTGATCCCAACGCCACAAATTATGATTATTACCATGACATTTTTGCCACGCACAACTATTTATATGCCTGGCGTTCCTGGTACCAGGTTTGGCGGGCCAGCAACACGCTGGCGGCGCGCAACCTGGAAAAACCAATCTGGCTCAATGAATCTGGCGTGCCCGTTTGGGATGATTATCCTGGGCCGGTTTGTGAACCTACCAGCCCCTATCGTGCCTCAATGAGTGAGCAGGCAGATTTTATTATTCAAAGCGCGTTTTATGCCGCCTATGCCGGGGCAGACAACATTTTCTTTTTTCAACTTCATGATGATTGTGGCAACCAGCCAGGTGGCACCAACTTTACGCCGGTAACCAGCTGCACTGGCGATCCCCTGCTTGATCCCGGTGGCGATGCCTTTGGCTTGTTCCGCAATGTGAGCAATCCGGCGGTTTCTGGCTGTTATTGGGAACATCCCAACGGGGGGACGGCGCGGCCTGGCTTTACGGCTTTGCAACTGCTCACTTCCACCTTTACGGATGTAGAGCCTTTGTGGCGTTTACGCCCCGGTGGCAGCGATCCGGCAAATGGCCCGCAGGAGTGGATTGCTTTTTATCAGCCTGCCACGCAATCTCGGATTTTGGGGGTTTGGGCTAGATTTGGCAGTGAGGAAACGGCCGTCATTCCCACCACAAACGCCAACGGCAGCGCCCAACTCATTTGGCCAGACGGCAGCAGCCAAACAATCACGGCTATCGACGGCGTTTTCACCCTCACCTTGCCTGCGGCCACCAACCAAAACGCCATTTGGGACCCAGCTTTGTACCCTATCGGTGGGCGGCCCGCGATTTTAATTGAGCAGGACACGCTGCCGCCAGCGGTTGTCATTAGCGGCCCGGCGCTGGCGGGTGCCCAATTTGATTTAAGCTGGAGCGGCAGCGATAATGGCAGCGGTTTGGCCAATTATGATGTTTTAGTGGCCACCGATGGGGGTGTTTTTGTGGAATGGTTAACGGGCACAACGGCCGTATCCGCTACGTTTTCTGGGGAAATCGGTCATGATTATCAATTTATGGCGGTGGGTCGGGATCAGGCTGGCAACCAGGCCAGCAGCAGCCCCATCACGGTAATGGTTCGCGATTTATCTGAGGCAACTTTCATACCGATGGTTGTTCGCTAGACAAAGGAAATGAAGCTATGAGGCCGCGCAAACGCAATATTGTTTATTCAACTGCTGACGATGATTTTGAAATGAGAACACCTCCTGAGAGCGAGCGGGGAACGGCCGTAGCCCAATCGCTCCCCCCGGCCGAACAAACCATACGCATTCAGCGCGAAAAAAAGGGACGCGGTGGCAAGCAGGTTACCGTGCTGCGCGATTTTCAGCTAAACGCCAAAGATTTAAACGCGCTGGGAAAACAGCTCAAAAAAGCTTGCGGCAGTGGTGGCACTGTAAAAGAAGAAGGCATCATCGAGATTCAGGGGGATCACCGAGACAAGATTGCAGCAGAGCTACAAAAGCGAGGCTACAAAACCAAATTTGTCGGCGGGTGATTGCCAGAGATTGGCTTAGCGCTAATTTGGCGTTGGCGTGTGGTGGGGCGTGTCCAAAGACCAATCATTGTACGTGGCTCGTGGCGCAATAACATCAGATAAAAGCGTTGCTTCTTCCTCAGAAAAGGGCAGCGTGAGACGAAACAGCGCCCCCCCTAACTCACTGTCATGGACGGTCAAATTGCCATCGTGGGCTTCTGCCACCATTTTGCAGAAAGTTAACCCCAGCCCAGCGCCGCGCCGTTCTCCCCCCTCTACCTGGGCAAACTTTTCAAAGATTCGTTCGCGTTCATGGGGAGGCACACCGGGGCCGCTGTCGGCAATGGAAATCACCAATTGATTATTTTGGCAGGCAATAAATGTGGCCACAGAGCCACCTTCTGGCGTGAATTTCAGCGCGTTGCTCAACAAATTGGCAAACACGCGAATGATTAGCCCTTTGTCTACCCGAATTTGGGGCAAATTTGCATCGTGGCTAAAGGTCAGGGTTTGTTTGTGGGTGCTGGCCAAAATTTGATTTTCTTCTAGCTGGCTGTGCAGCAGTGTCGGGGCATCGATCAAGGATTTTTGCAGCGTAAGCGCACCAGCTTCTAGTCGCTCCACGTCCAGTAAATCATTAATCATGTGCAAAATGTCATCCCCCGATTTTTCTAGATTTACCAGCAGGCGCTTTTGGGTTTCGCTGAGGCTGCCCAGGTTTTCTTTGCGCAGCAGGTTCATGCCACTCAGGATGACAGTAAGTGGACTTTTGAGGTCATGCACAATGAGCTGTGTTAGCTCGCTGCGCAAATGCTGTTCCCGGCGCAGCGCTTCGTTGCGCTCATTGATGAGCCGGTTCAAATAAAAAACAATGACGTAAAGCACAATAAAGCTTAACGTTCCCTGAGCAATGTTTAGGGGGATGAGCGAGGTGCGGTTGATGCCTGAACTGGCGGTAAGCCAGCGAAACCCAATTTCTACGCTGGCTAGCGAAAGGCCAACAATGAGAATGCTGCCCAGGGCGGCAAAATAGCGGGAAAGCTGTACGTCCCGCGAGGTTTGGAAGCTGTTGAGGATGGCGGACAGGGCGACAATGAGCGCGGAGATGACCAGGGGATGAAACATGAGCCAGCTTAGCTGTCCTGCTGCCCCTAACATCAGGCAGAATTGGGCTTCTGCCAGCAGCAAAAACACGACGGCCAAACGGCCGTTTATCATCTTATTTCCATACCAGTTCAGCACACGCGCCCGCCAGGCTGTCCATAGCAAGCATCCAATCGCCATGATGCCCAGCACCACCGGCAGAACCAGATCGAGCGAGGCGAGGACATTAAGCGCGTCTGGGTAGCCAAAAGCGATTGTGCCAAAAACAATCAGCGACAGAATGCCGCCAAACCACAACAGCCGCCGGTATTTAATGATGGCTGCTTCAGTTTTGGCAGACCAATCCATGGCGGAAGCGGCAAAGAAGAGGCCGCTTACAGGGAGGCTCAACCGAATCGACCAGACAAAAGCTGGATTAGATGCACCTTGAATTAAAATATTTGGCGTGGCCAGGCCGCCAAACAAAAAGAGTACAGAAAGGGCGATGAAGCCAATGGTTAAAAAGATAGAGCGGGAGGTGGTTTTCTCACCTAAAGCGCTGTTGGCAAAGAGGGCGGCAACCAGCGCAATGAAGCTGGCAAACGCCCCAAAATAATACTGGATGAGGCGTGTGTACCATGATAGACTCCAGGCATGTATGTCCAGCACAGGAATTAGCCGTAGCAAAGCAAATAGAACCAGGGGAATGGCGAGGAGAACGGCCGTAATGGGCCTGCGCTTAACGTGGGAAATAAGTTCAGACATATTTGCCCTATTCTACGGAATTCACTGTCTATTTGGCTTACGGCATGGTGAAGAAGCCGTGAAAGCATAGTACCAGAGTACTTGGAGCGTTTTATGAATCCGATAATGCGAGAGATACCTTACTCGTTTGATACCGAACGGCTAACAATTCGTGGGCCGCTGCCGGGGGATGGGGATAAAGTGCGAACGGCCGTATTAGAATCTCAGGCCGAGCTAAAGCCCTGGATGCCCTGGGCGGTGAAAGTAGCCAGCGCAAAGGATTACGAAATTCGTGTCCGGGAAGGCCAGATAAAGTATCTAGGGCGGCAAGATTTTTGGCTGCTTATTTTCCTGCGCGGCACCGAAACTTTAATCGGCAGCAGCGGCTTGCATAGCGCCAATTGGGATGTGCCAAGCTTTGAAATTGGTTATTGGCTGCACACCCAGCACACGGGCCAGGGGTACATCACGGAGGCGGTGGAAGGCATCTGCCAATTTGCTTATTCCCAATTAGAGGCACAACGCCTGTTCATCCGCTGTGATTCAGAAAACGAACGGAGTGCGGCCGTTGCCAGGCGCTGCGGGTTCACATTTGAAGGAACCCACCGGCACGATTCTCGCGATCACCTCACCAACGAACTTGCCAGCACCCATTTTTTCTCCCGATTAGCTGCTAAATAATAAGAGGTGACAGTTCTGACATGCTCCTATAAACCCCATTGAATCGTTAAGCAGCACGGTGAACTTGAAAGTTGCGACCCGCAATGCGGCTGTTATAATCCGCCAGTTGTGCAGCATGCAACGGGCGGATTTTCCGTTTATCCGCAAACGACAATCACAATATAACGGGACAATTAGGCAGAATTTTTATGGAAGGAAAAGATTATATTTGGCTCATCGTCATTCTGGCGATAGCTGGCTGGGCAGCTTGGGTTGTAGAAAATCCCAATTTGCCTATTCGGCAAGGATTAGATTTGCAAGGCGGGCTGCAAGTGCTGCTAAAGGCAGATGTGCCTGAGGACCAAGAAATTGAATCGGCCCAACTAGACACCTCTCGCCAGATTATTGAGCAGCGGGTAAACGCTTTGGGTGTGGCTGAACCGCTGGTGCAAACAGAAGGGGATCGGCGCATTTTGGTGGAGCTGCCGGGAATTGACAACCCTGAGGAAGCCGTCTCATTGATTCAAGAGACAGCGCTGCTAGAGTTTGTGGATACTGGCACTGTGCCCCTGGCGGAAGGAACTTGCATTCGCACAAACTTGAATGAAGGCCCCTCGCGCTGCGAATTTGGGCAGGACGGTAACCTGATTTCTACCACAGCGCCTACCTTTGAGACGGTGATGACAGGGGCGGCCATACAATCTGCGGAATCTGCTGCTACGGACTTTGGCCAATATTACGTGGCCTTTACGCTCCAGGCAGATGAGCGAGAGCTGTTTGCCAACTACACGCGTGAAAACCAGGGCAATTTTTTAACCATTGTGCTGGATAAGCAGGTTATTTCCAGTCCTAGAATTAGCGCCGTTATTGAGGGTCAGGGATCAATTTCTGGTGATTTTACGTTGGAAGAGGCGCAAAAATTGGCGCTTCAACTGCGTTTTGGCAGCCTGCCCATTCCGCTGGTCATAGACAGTACGCGCCAAATTGGGGCTACGCTGGGTGAGCTTTCGGTGGAATCAAGTATTCGCGCTGGTGCCATCGGGGTGGCTGTGGTTTTGCTGTTTATGCTTATTTATTATCGGCTGCCTGGCTTTTTGGCGGACATTGCTTTGGTGTTATATGCGGCCGTTAACCTGGCGGTGTTTATGGCGCTTCCGGTCACGTTGACGCTGCCAGCCATTACCGGGTTTTTGCTGTCCACGGGGATGGCGGTGGATGCAAATATTCTTGTCTTTGAACGAATGAAGGAGGAATTGCGGGCTGGCAGTACGCTGCGCGAGGCGATTTTTACGGGCTTTGGTCGAGCCTGGACCTCGATTCGGGATTCCAATATTGCTACCCTGGTTATTTGTCTGGTGTTGTGGACGTTTGGCCGTAGTTTTGGGGCCAGCGCTGTGCAGGGGTTTGCCCTGACGCTGGCAATTGGGGTGATGATTAGTATGTTTACGGCCGTAATTGTCACCAGAACCCTGGTTCGCATTGTCATGGGTAGGCTTGTGAACCGTATTGACCGCAATAGCTGGTTGCTGGGCGTCTAGCCGCTGCAATTTTTTCAGGTGCAACATGTTTTTATTTAATTTAGTCGAAAGAAGAAAAAGCTATTTTATTTTTTCTGGGGTAGTCATTGGGCTGGGTATTCTGGCGATGGTCTACTCCTTTTTCAGCACGGGCGCACCCTTTTTGCTGGGGGTTGATTTTCGAGGTGGGGCCAGGTTTGAGGTGCAGTTTACGGAGCCGGTGACAGAAACGGCCGTTGAAGAAGTATTCACCGAAGCAGGCATCACCCATCCCAGCATCATTGCCCTGCGGGGCGAAAATCTGCAAAATGCCTGGCAAATTCGTACCGAGACGCTTTCCCCGGATGAAGCCCAGGCAATTGAGGATGCCTTAAACGAGCTGGCTCCGCTGGTGCCCAACAGCACCCAGGTAGAAAGCGTCAGCGGCACGGTGGCGGGTGAAGTGACAAATGCTGCCTTCATTGCCGTTGTTGTGGCCGGACTCATCATTTTGGTTTACATCATTGTGGTGTTCCGCCAGGTGCCCAATCCATTCCGCTATGGGGCGTGTGCGGTGGCGGCGATGGTGCATGATCTATTTGTTATTTTTGGCGTGGCGGCACTAACTGGCATGTTCCTGGGTTGGGAAGTAGATGCGTTGTTTTTAACGGCCGTTCTCACCGTGGCTGGCTTCTCATTGCAAGATACCATCGTGGTGTTTGATCGTATTCGCGAAAATATTAATAAACGGCCGTTAGAACGTTACGAGCGCGTGGTCAATCGCTCAATTTTGGAGACCGTGCATCGCTCTTTAGCCACGCAGCTGAACGCCATGTTTATCATGGTGGCCATCTTACTGTTTGGTGGCGCATCCATTAAGCCCTTTATTGCGATTTTATTTGTGGGATTGCTCAGTGGCACCTACAGCTCAATCTTTACGGCCGTTCCCTTGCTTGTTGCCTGGGAAAAGAACGAAATCCCCTTCTTAAAGGCATAGCCTGTGCGACTATTGCGTTTGCTCCTGATCATCGCGCTTGGCGGGCTGTTAGCTGCCTGTTCTAACCCCACGCCAGACGACGTTTCCCCGCTGACAGAGCTGCCCGTGCCGACAGCCCCCGTCATTCCGGCCACGTTCACCGCAGCCCCGCCGGACAGCCAATTTAACCCAATCCCGGTGGTCACGGTGACCCAGGCCCCGCTGCCAACCCAAGAAACCAGCACGCCAATTCCTTTTGGGGCCAATGTGGTCGAACTGCGCCTCTCTATTCCCACCCTGGGGTATGATCGGCGCTTGCAGGGCAGCGTCAACAGCCAGATCATTTTGGTCGATGAAAGCAACGGGTTTGCTATCCAGCGCGATAATCAGGCCAGCGTGCTGCTAGATTTACAGCAAGTGCTGCCTGAGCTAGTTTTGGAACCTGTCCCTGACGGCTGCGAAACCTGTGTCAATTTTAGTTACAGTTTGCCGTTTTCTGGGGTGCAGGGTGAGGGCTGGCTGCGTGATGCGGTTTTGCTGGCCAGCCTGGAAAACTATTTTACCATTACTCTTGGGCCGCACTTCCCAGAGGGAACCATTGTGGGGCTGCGCCGCAGCGCATCGCCATACGCCCCTGCGCAAACGGTGGCCGTTTCGGCGGACGGCCGTTTATATCGTTGGTTGGCCAATGAAGCAGAGGCAGCGCCAGTTGGGGCCGCTTCGCCAGCGTTAACCGCCGCTTTTGCCGGGCTAGACGTGCAGCCGTTAGCGCAGCAGTACGCCGCACCCTGCCCCGGTTCGCCACTGGAGTCGCTATTTTTGGCCGGGCGGGAGGATGAGCGGCTGATTGCCCTGGTTTGCCCAGAATATGCCCTCCCGGCCGCCTTGCAGCCGATCTATGTGGCTTTAGACACGGCGCTAGAGCCGCTCTTGGCCGAAAGTGATGCGGCGCTGCCACGCCCGCCTGCTGGGTTTCCCTTGGATGCCGTTTTGGACTATCAGCGGGTCGATGGGGCGCGGCTGACAATTCTTATGGATGATACGGCCGTTGTCACCAGCGGCACCAGCCAGCCCATCACCACAACATTGGGCAGCAGCCAGGTTATCAGCCTGACCACAAGCCTGTTAGCCAGCGGCAGCCTCCGGACGGGACTCACCACTTATTTACCAGCAGAAGATGACACGGCAGCGACGGCCACCCCGAACGCGCCTCGTTCCTTGCTGTTGGTGCGTGGGCCAGCTGGCGTGTATGATGCCCAATGGTTCAATACGGCCGATGTGCCGGTTTTGGCTGAGTTAAATGACCTGTTGAATCAATTGCTGTTAGACGGAACGGCCGTTCCCACCCCAACCCAGGCAGCCACACCAGCCGGAACCGAGACCGCAACGGCCGTTGCGTCGCCATCTGCTACACCCGCTGACGAATAATTTTTTGGAGCCGACTAATGCGTGCGTTGTATTGCGAAAATGGGCACCTGACGCTGCACCAGGACTATCCTATACCAGAACCAGCTGCTGACGAGGCGTTAGTGCGGGTTACCCTGGCAGGAATTTGTTCCACAGACTTAGAGTTGGTTCGTGGGTACGTGCCGGAGTTTGCTGGCGTGTTGGGCCATGAGTTTGTGGGGGTTGTGGAAGCTGCGCCAGACGAGAGTTGGCTGGGGCAGCGGGTGGTGAGCAATATCAACATTGGCTGCCAAACGTGCGACATTTGCCTGAATAACGGGCCAGAACATTGCCCAGACCGGCGCGTGCTGGGCATTCACGACCGGGACGGCGCGTTTGCTGATTATATTGCCGTGCCGCTGCGCAGCCTGTACCGGGTGCCAGACAACGTGCCAGATGAGCAGGCCGTTTTTACGGAACCTTTAGCGGCGGCGCTGCGCATTCGGGAGCAGGTGCGGGTACGACCCACGGCGAGAACGGCCGTTATCGGCCCAGGCCGTTTGGGCTTGTTGGTAGCCCAGGTGCTGAATCGCACCAGCCAGGATATTACCGTGCTGGGTCGCAGCCAACGATCATTGGAATTGCCCGCGTCCTGGGGGCTGAAAACCGGTTTCACCTCAGATTACGCAGATAATCAGTTTGATTTTGTGGTAGAGGTGACGGGCAATGCGGCTGGTTTTGCTGAAGCGTTGCGTTTGTTACGGCCGTTAGGCACCCTGGTCTTAAAAAGCACCTTTGCTGGCGACAGCAAAATTGATGTGACCAAAATTGTTGTGGAAGAAATCACCGTCGTTGGCTCACGCTGTGGCCCGTTTGATCTGGCTGTTCGTCTGTTAGAAGAAAACAGCATCCTCACGGCCCCGATGGTGATGGCCGAATTCCCCTTGCGTGATGCCCTGGCTGCTTTTGAGAAGGCGGCCGAGCCGGGTGTGTTGAAAGTTTTGTTACGGCCGTAATCCCCATTCAGCCCCTTGACGTGCAGCAACGATACGCTAAAATTAGAACATATGAGCGATCAATGGATTAGAGCAAGTGAAATTGGTGACTATTTGTACTGTCGGCGCAGCTGGTGGCTAAAGCGCAGCCGGGGCGTTGCCTCGCAAAATGTGCGTGAGCTAAAGCGCGGCAGCCAGCATCATCAGGAGCATGGCCAGCTGGTGCAGCAGTCGGTTTGGCTGCGGCGGGCGGCCTATCTGCTTATTTTTGTGGTGGTGGCCCTGGTGACCTATTCATTGGTGGGTGGGTAAAGCGCGATGATTTGGGGTGGATATGCTTTAGGCATTGGGTTTGTGTTATTGGCCCTGGCGCTGGCGCTTTGGTGGCGCGGCAGCGTATTGGCGGAACGGTCTGGTTTGCCCAACGGCCGTATCCTGTACACCGACACGGGCAGCGCCTGGATAACCAATGACGAACCCTTTTTTGATCCGCAGCTGCGGCTGGTGGGCAAGCCAGATTATTTGGTAGAAGAAAACGATGGCACGATTGTGCCCGTCGAGATTAAATCGGGCCGAGCGCCTGCGGAACCGTGGGAAAGCCATCTGTATCAATTGGCGGCGTATTGCTGGCTGGTGGAGCGTGAATATGGTGTACGGCCGTCTCACGGCATCATTCAGTACAGAGATCGCGCCTTTGCTGTGGATTACACTGACGAACTGCGTGAAGATTTGCTAGATTTGCTCACCGAAATGCGTGAGGATTTGATCGAAGGTGAGGTAGATCGGGATCATAACGATTGGAACCGCTGTGCTCGCTGTGGTGTGGCCGCTGACTGCACCCAGCGGTTGGGCTAAGCCACTGGGCACGGACGCCTTGCCCCGTTAACCTCGCCAAAATCTATAAACTACAAAATCCCCCTGATGTCGCTATAATAGACCTCGTTTACAAAATCAACTCGCCAAAAGACCCAGCAAAATAGCAGCTTCCTGCATTCTCTGCGTCCTCGGCGGTTTAAGATTTCACCTTGGAGGCAAGCTTGACAGCAATACAACGCGCCAAAGGCATGCAAGATGTGTTGCCAGAAGATCGGCGTTATTGGGACCTGATCATTGGCAAAGCGACTGAATTAACCCAACTTTATGGCTTTCAGCGCATTGATTTACCTATTTTGGAATACACCGAACTTTACCAGCGCGGCGTGGGCGAAGCATCTGACTTTTTTGTGCAGAAAGAGATGTACACTTTGGAGGAGTCTGATGGTGTCACCATTACGATGCGGCCCGAATTTACCGCTGGCTTCATGCGAGCCTACATTCAAAATGGCATGAGCAGCTGGCCGCAGCCGGTGAAGCTGTACACCGTTGGCCCGGCGTTTCGGCGTGAGCGGCAGCAGGCGGGCCGCTACCGCCAGCACAGCCAGTTCAACTGCGAAATCCTGGGCGAAACGGACCCCGCCGCCGATGCAGAAGTGATGCTGCTGGCGATGAATCTCATGCGCTCTGTTGGGTTTAAAGGGCTTTCTTTCCAACTGAACAGCACGGGTTGTTCGGTGTGTAAGCCAGTTTACGTGGAAAAACTTGTGGCCTATTTGGAGCAGCACCTTGACAGGCTGGCCGACATCGACAAGGAGCGCATCAAGCGCAATCCGCTGCGGGTGCTAGACAGCAAAGAGCCGGGCATGGACGACCTGCTTGCCGATGCGCCGCACATTATTGACCACCTTTGCGCTGATTGCGCAGAACATTTTGCCGATTTGCGCAGCTTGCTAGACGCTTTGGACCAAAGCTACAGCATCAATTTCCGGCTGGTGCGGGGCATTGATTATTACACCAAGACGGTGTTTGAAGTGTGGGCTGAAGGGATTGGGGCGCAGGCAGCGCTGTTTGGTGGGGGCCGGTACGATGGGCTGGCGGAAGATATTGGCGGCCCGGCGACGCCCGGTGTAGGTTTTGGCAGCGGTATCGAGCGCATTGTGCTGGCCATGCAAGAAGCGGGGCTGGAACCGCCCGTGCCAGGGCAGCCAACGGTGTTGGTGGCTCATTTTGGCGGAAAAACGAAGGAAGCGGCCGTTCAGTTAGCATTCAAGTTACGCGAGGCGGGCATTGGTGCCCGTTTGGCCTTCGCTCGCCAGCGCCGGAGCATGAAGAGCCAGATGCGTGAAGCCAACAAGCACAATATTCAAACGGTGCTCATTTTGGGCGATTCTGAATTGGAACAGGAGTCGGTGATGGTACGGCCGTTGGACGGCGGCGAACAAACGTTGGTTAAACTTGCTGATGTGGTTAATTTGCTCAACACCTAGCGCGTTATGAATCGAATTGGCATCCTTCATCATCCCAGAGTGGCAGAGTCACAGCCGCTGGCCGACAAAATTGAAGCCTGGCTTGACAAACGGCAAGTGGCAACCTGGCAAGCCTCCTCCTACGACAACGACCGCTTGACGGCGCTGGTGAAAGGCAGCTCTTTGCTGGTGGTTTTGGGTGGGGATGGCTCGCTGCTGCGGGCGGCCCGCTATGCTTCTCTTGAAGGTGTACCCATTTTTGGCATCAATTTGGGACGGGTTGGCTTTTTAAGCGAGGCCCAGCCCGATGACTGGCCAGAAAAAATGGCACGTTTGTTGCAGGGAGATTTTTGGACGGAAAATCGGCTTATGCTAGCGGCTCGAATTCAGAGAAACGGCCGTATCCTGCACACCTTTTCTGTGCTGAATGATGTCGTTGTTGGGCGAGGGCGGCAAGCGCGGGTGGTGCGCTTTCAGCTGCACGTCGATGGCGATTTAGTTACCAACTACACCGCCGACGCCCTCATTATTGCCACGCCAACAGGCTCCACGGCTTACTCCATGGCTGCCGGGGGGCCACTGCTGCCGCCTCAGCTGCCCAACTTTGTGGTTGTGCCTGTTGCGCCCCATCTCACCTTTGATCGGGCCATTATCTTTCATGAGCAGGCAGAAATTTCAATCACGGTCAAAATGGATCACCGCGCCTACCTGACACCAGACGGCATGGATGGCACATTATTGGAAGATAATGATGTGGTGCTGGTAACCAAATCTGAGGACAGCTGCAAATTTGCCCGCGTAGAAAGTTCCGGTTATTTTTACCGGCGTTTGATGGGAAGGCTAGGGTATTCCCGGCCATAAACCAGGAAGAGTGTTATGGATGTGCAAGACCCCCGATTACGTTTATTGCTGCGGCAAGCAGACAAGGTGGCTGATTCTGGCAAGCGGGCGGCGGCGGAACAGCTTTACCGGCAATTAATTGAAGAAGGGCCAACAGTTGCCGAGGCGTGGTTTGGCTTAGGCCAGGTCGTGTACGATCCTGCCGAACAAGAAGCGGCCTATGAGAAGGCGCTGGCGCTGAAGCCGGATTATGCGGCGGCGGCCAGGGCTTTAGCGGAATTGCGCGAGGAATCTGTTCCTGAATGGGCTGAATTGGTGGAAGTTGAAGAGGAGCCCGAACCGGAACCTGTGCTGCCAGAACCTGAGGTAGAAGCGGTGTTTACGGCCGTTTCTGATGAAGATGATTATGAGTTAGCTTGCTACCGTCACCCCAACCGGCCAACCGCGCTGCGCTGTTACAACTGCGGCAAGCCCATTTGCAGCAGCTGCGCCATAAAAACCCCCGTCGGCTACAGTTGCCCAGACTGCATCCGTGAAAAAGAAGACATCTTCTTTAACGCCCAGCCAATCGACTATGTGATTGCGCCCTTGATTGGGCTGGTGCTTAGCCTGGTTGCTGGCTGGTTGGTGGCCATGTTTTTCTCCGGCGGTAACTTTTTTACCTTTTTTATTATGTTGTTCGTTGGCGGGGTGGTTGGGCGGTTTATTGGCCGGTTGAGCAAAGCAGCAATTGGTCGTCGGCGGGGCCGGTATCTACCCCACATTATGGTTACAATGTTGGTTCTGGGCACGATCATCTGGCTTCTGCCCTCTCTTGTGATTATCTTCGTTGGTGGTTTGAGCAATTTGTTTGCCTTTCTTGGCCCAGGCATTTATCTTTTTGTTGCTGGCGGCGCTTTGTTTTCTTACATGAAATAGGCGAGTGGAAAGTGGGGCAACCGGTAACCTGAAACTTGCCCATTGCAAACTTGCACTCGCAAACGAAACCTATGTTAACAGAACTTTACATTCGTAATTTTGCCATTATTGATGAGCTTCGCCTGAAATTCCACAATGGGTTTAATGTGCTAACGGGCGAGACGGGAGCCGGGAAATCGATCATTCTCGATGCGGTGACGCTGATGCTTGGCGGCCGGGCGGACACCACCTTGGTGCGTTCGGGCGCTGGCGAGGCGTATGTGGAAGCCACCTTTACCCTCTCTGACGCGCTCAAGAAGCTCATTGCCCCAATTTTGGAGGCAGAGGGTTTGGATGAAGAGCATGAGGATGATGTGCTGCTGTCCCGTGAGCTGCGGCTGAACGGCCGTAACATTTGCCGGGTAAACGGCCGTACCGTCAACCTCTCCGTGCTGCGCGATGTGGCCGAACCGCTCATCGATATTCATGGCCAGGGTGAACATTTGTCCCTGCTGCAACCGCGCTCTCATTTGCCATTGCTAGATTCCTACGCCGGGGCGCAGGCCGAACGGGCTGCCTTGGGCAAGGAAATTACCGCCCTCCAGGAAATTCAGCATGAGCTTGCCGACCTGCGCCAAAATGAGCGCCTGCTGGCCCAGCGGGCCGACATGCTGCGCTTCCAGGTGGAGGAAATTGAAGCAGCCCGCCTGGACGATGGCGAGGAAGAAGAGCTGCGGGCTGAGCGCACCCGCCTGGCTAACTCCGAGCAGCTCATGAAATCTGCCTCTGAGGCGGTGAACTTGCTCACGGGCATGGATGATGAAACGCAAGCAGTGGCCGACATGCTGGGCCAGGCAGAACGGTCGCTTATCCAACTAACCCGCTATGACGAAACGCAAGGCCCGCTGCTAGAGCGTCTGCAAGGTCTCATTTATCAGCTAAGTGAAGTGTCATCTGAACTGCAAAGCTACCTGGACGAGGTGGAATACAATCCAAAGCGGCTTGATTTTGTTGAGGAACGACTGGAGCTGATAAACCAGCTCAAGCGGAAATATGGCGAGGACATCAGCACCATTTTGGCATTGCGCGACCGGGCCAAAGCCGAGCTAACGCGCATTGATAACAGTGAAGAGCGCATCGCGGAGCTAACCAAAACTGAGGAGCAATATTTAAGGCGCTGTGGCGAAATGGCCCTGGCCTTGTCTAAAAAACGGCAGGCAGCGGCACAAAAATTGGCAACGGCCGTTGTCACCCAGCTCACAGATTTGCAAATGGATGGGGCTAAATTTGAGGTGCAGTTTGAGCGCACGCCGCAGGCAGATGGGTTGTACGTGGAAAACGAGCGTCTGGCCTTTGACAAAACTGGCTTTGACCAGGCCGAATTTCTCATCTCCACCAATCCAGGCGAACCGCTGAAGCCAATGGCCAAGGTTGCCAGCGGTGGCGAAACAGCGCGCCTGATGCTGGCTCTAAAAACAGCCCTGGCCCAGGTAGACAAAACGCCCACGCTCATTTTTGACGAGATTGACCAGGGCATTGGGGGTCGCGTGGGTGATGTGGTGGGGCGCAAGCTGTGGGGCCTTACGGCCGTTGCCGAGCATCAAGTGATTGTAGTCACTCATTTGCCACAGCTGGCAGGCTACGGCGATGTGCATTTTCATGTAAGCAAAGCCCAGGCAGACGGCCGTACCACAACTCGCATTAAAACGCTGGAGGGGGACGGCCGTATTCAGGAGCTGGCTGCCATGCTGGGCACCCAGGGCGAGCACGCACGCGGTGGAGCAGAATCCATTTTAGCAGTAGCCAACGGAACGAAAACGGCCGTAAAAAAGAAAGTATCAGAATAATTGAACAATGCGGCAGCTTGCCTAATTATTCAAATCTGGCTCTGGTGGCACGCTGATAATCGTTTTGCCCTCTAAGAAATCAATGGCTGCTTGTAGCTGAGTATCCTCAAATTCAATGCCTTCCTGGAATTCTGGCAGTGGGATGTAGTAGTCTGGCGTCAGGCCAATTTCATGGATGGAGTTTTTGTCTGGGGTAAGCCATTCAGCAATGGTCACGCGCACGCCGCCGTCGTTTGATAGGGTGTGCCAGGTTTGTACCGTGCCTTTGCCAAACGAAATTTGGCCAATGAGCGTGCCGCGTCCTCTGTCTTGAATGGCTCCGGCTAAAACTTCGGCGGCGCTGGCGCTGCCTTCGTCTACAAGCACCACCATGGGAATATCCTGGGCTAACCCTTCATCGTTGGTTTCAAACGGCCGTTCCTCGCCATCCCCAAACCGTTCCACCAACACCAACCCCTCAGCTAAAAATTGATCGGCAATCTCAACGGTGGTGTCTAGCGCCCCGCCTGGATTGCGCCTCAAGTCCAAAATAAGCCCCGATGGATTTTGGGCCAGCAAGTCTGGTAGAAGCTCTTCTAGCTCCTCATCTGTGGTGTTGCCAAAGCGGCTCAGGCGCACATAGGCAATACCTTCTGCCAAAATTTCACCACGCACTGTGGCCAGCTTGATCACATCCCGCACAATGTCAATGTTGAGCAGCTCGCCGTCCCGTTCTACGACCAGGCTAACGGTTGTGCCTGCCGGGCCGCGCACCAAGGCTGCCGCTTCGGTTACGTCCATGCCGGTTAACTCAACACCATCCGCCTGGCGCAAAATGTCGCCGGGCTGAATGCCTGCTGCTTCCGCCGGGGAGCCGTCAATGGGGGATACCACGGTGATGTTGCCGTCTACATCTTCTACTTCTGCGCCAATGCCCTGGAATTCCCCTGCCATCGACTCTTGGGCGGCAGATTGGTCTTGGGGAGAAAGATACCGTGTGTGCGGATCATCTAGCGTGGCCAACATTCCGTCTATAGCCCCTTCAACCAAAGCCACATCATCAACCGGCTGGCGCAGGTAGCGTTCGTGAACCAGCTCCCACACCTCCCAGAAAGGGGCAAAGTCGGTATCTGTTGAGGAAGAAACGGCCGTACCGCCAAAAACTTGCAGGGGGGCAATAGGAGATTGTCCCAAAACATAGCCGCCTAAAAAAAATAAAAGTCCTAACACTGCCAGGGAAAAACCAGAGGCCAAACGAGAATTCATGAAAATGCTCCATAAAAATTTGTCAAATCTGAACCCTATTATAGGCGGATTTATTAAGGTTGGGTTGACGTAGGTTTAGCAAAGCCTAAACGGTAAGCAAGCGTTAAGGAGCGAGTTGGTTGCCCACTCCTCAGTTTGATACAATATGCGCATGTCCACGCAGCGCATTCGCACGATCTACACCATTTCATTGGTCATTTTGGATGCCTTTTTAGTCGCCGTTGCGTTTGTGCTGGCTTACCAACTGCGGGTGATGATCGATTGGCCTGAGCCGTTAGCCAATTCAGTGCCCTTGACTGCGTACACAGGGCTGTTGCTGGTACAGGTCATTTCTATTGTGGTGGCCCTCTTTTTCTACCGTCAATATTACATTCCCCGTGCCGTTTCTCGTGTTGACCAATTTTATTATGTGTTTGCGGCCGTTTCCATTGGCACCCTCCTGGCAGTCGCTGTCACCACTTTTTTGTTCAAAGGTGACCGGGTCATTCTAGACTATCCCCGCGCCATGATTATCTATGCCTGGCTGCTAACAATTGTCTTTTTAGTAATTGGCCGCGTGGCGCACCAAATGCTGCGCTCTGCCTTGCGCAACCGGGGCTGGGGGAAGGATCGGGTCATTGTGGTCGGTACAGGGGATATGGCCCAGGTTGTCATCCAGCGAATTTTGCGCTCGCCATACCTGGGCTACGAGCTGCTTGGCGTGGTAAATGGGGTAGAGAACACTGCCGAGATCGCTGGAGTCCCTGTGCTGGGCACGCCTGAAGATTTGCCCCGCTTGATTGAAGAATTTGGCCTGGATGAAGTCATTATCGCCATGCCAGAAAAAGGGCATCGGGAAACGGTGCGGGTCATTTCCTACTGTGAGCGTGGTCGGGTTTCCATCAAAATATTTCCAGATGTTTTTCAATTTGTTACCTCGCAGGCCAGCATTGATGAATTAGGTGGTTTGCCCCTGCTTTCAGTGCGGGATTATGCTTTGCGTGGCTATCTTCTGCTCTTCAAACGGCTGATCGATATGTTAGGGGCTGCGGTTGGCCTGGTTATTTTGTCCCCCCTTATGCTCCTCATTGCCGTGGCCATCAAGCTAGAATCGCCGGGGCCAGTCTTTTTTGTGCAGGAGCGGATGGGTTTAGACGCCAAGCCCTTCCGCATGATCAAATTCCGCTCTATGCGGCGTGATGCCGAGCGTCATGGCCCCGGCTGGACGACGGATAACGATCCGCGCCAGACGCGGCTGGGCACGTTGATCCGCAAGATTGAGGCGGATGAGCTGCCGAACTTGATCAATGTGCTGCTGGGTGAGATGAGCCTTGTTGGGCCGCGTCCTGAGCAGGCGCACTATGTGGAACAGTTCCGCCAAACGGTACCCCGCTACATGGACAGGCATCAAGAGAAGGGGGGCATGACGGGTTGGGCCCAGGTAAATGGCTTGCGTGGGGACACCTCTATTGCCGAGCGCACAAAATATGATTTGTGGTATATGGAAAACTGGTCTGTCTTGCTCGATCTGAAGATTATTTTGCGTACGTTTTGGCAGATTTTTGAGCGTAAGAGCCGCAAAGAACCTTTGCCGGAGCAGATGCAAGAAATACGGCCGTCCGACTCATCCGCCTCCACAGCCCAAGACTAAATTCCCCTTTATTCACCCCCGATCTAACACGGTTCTTATTTGACGCTTGTTTGACGGCATGTTATGATATTTGAAGTACCCTTTTAGCACTCTAAATAAGAGAGTGCTAATTAAATAACTCAGCCAAGAATGAGACTAGGATTTGCGCCTTGCAACACTAGTCTCATTCTCTGTACGTCAAGCACAAAATGTTTGAAACATTAACCGAGCGACAAGAAAAAATATTGGGCCTGGTAGTGCGCAATTATATCGAAACGGGGCAACCAGTTGGTTCAAAAACGTTGGTTGACCAATACGATTTAGACGTTAGTTCTGCTACGGTGCGCAATGAGCTGGCTGCCCTGGACACAATGGGCTATCTGGTTCAGTTGCATACGTCTGCTGGGCGTATTCCCACAGAAGTTGGGTACCGTTATTTTGTGCAGAAACTGTTGGGCGAATTTCGCTTGCCCTTGCACGAGCAGCAGATGATTCGGCATCAGTTTCACCAGGCGCGGCTGGATTTAGACCAGTGGATGCGTTTGGCGGCGGCTATTTTGGCCCGCACTTCCTTGGGCGCAAGTTTTGTGACTGCCCCACGCCCCCGTTCTAATCGTTTTAAGCACATGCAGCTTATTTCTACTCAAGGGCGGCTGGTGCTGATGATTTTGGTGTTGTACGGCGGTGAGGTTAAGCAGCAAATGTTGACCCTGGCTGAGCCGCTTTCGCAGGCGCGTTTAAGCGCTGCGGCCGACCGGATGAATGTGCTGTTGGCGGATACAAATTATGAAGAAGCTCTGGCTCGTTTAGGCCATCTGGATGATTTGGAGTCAGATGTGGCCAAGCTGACTTTAGAGGCCTTACGCCGCTCAGACAGCCGCAGCATTACCGATATTTATCGCGATGGCTTGATGAATATTGTTGATGATGCTGGCACCCGGCAGGCGGTTCGGGTTTTGGAAGAGCGGACGTTATTGGCCAATGTTTTGGCTGAGACGCAAACGTCACAGGGTGGGGTGCAGGTGGTGATTGGTGGCGAAGGACGCTGGGAGGAGCTTAAAGATTGTTCGATCATTTTGTCCCGTTATGGCGTCGCAGATCAATTTAGCGGAACGGTGGCGGTAATTGGGCCAACGCGGATGTCATACGGCCGTAACGTGGCCGCTGTTCAATACGTTGCTAATCTAATGAGTGGCTTTGTTTACGATTATTATTTAGAAGAATCAGACCGAAATTAATTTTTTTTAAGTGGAGAACAAAAAGTCCTTTATAAACAATCGTCTTATTTGAGTTTTTTGTTCTCCTGAAAGTAAATCATAGGTTACCCTTAGTTTTTTAAGCAACTTTTCGTGATTTACTTAAGAGGTAAAGCGCAGTGAGTGAAGAGAAAGTGGCAGAAGAAATCCAAGAAACGACTGTGGAAGAAGCGCCAACCCAGGAAGCGGCCAATGGCCAGGACGCAGCAGCCGAGCCATTGACCCTAGAAGAACAGCTTACGGCCGTTCAGGCCGAAGTTGAGGAGTATAAAGACCGTTGGCTGCGCAGCCAGGCAGAATTTGCCAATGCCCGCAAACGCATGGAAAAACA
>JACKBR010000110.1 GCA_020634495.1 Ardenticatenaceae bacterium
GCTTCAACCTGTGTGCCATCCGCTATCTGTACGGTAAGCATATTATTTTCGATGGCCGCCACCGTGCCCTGAACGGCAATTGTCGGGCCTTGTTCGGTGGTAGCGGGCGTTTCGGTGGTGCCATTGCCCTGGTTCGATTGCCCAGGCGGCGAGCCTGAGTCGCGCCAAGCCGGGCCACCCTGCCCCTGACCATTGCCCTGATTGCCCTGACCCTGGCCACCGCCTCCGGGCGTCGTGGTTGTGCCATCGTCGGTGCGCAGCCACGGCGGGCCACCACCCTGCTCCGTGCCACGTGGATTTTCTACAAACGGCGCAGTGGGTTCCCAGGCACGCAGGTAAGAAACGATGGCGTCAATCTCCACACTGGTCAGCCGGTCGCCAAAGGAGGGCATGGTGCTGTTTGGCCGCCAACCGCCATTGATGATGGTACTGCGCAGCTGCTCGTCGGTGTTGGCCGTGAGCACCTGCTGGCTGTTGAGAACAGGCCCCGTGCCGCCGCTGCCTTCTTCGCCGTGGCAGGCCACGCAGGTGGTGCTGTAAATGCGTTCGCCCAGTTCTAGCATCGATTCAGGATCATCCACATCGACCCAAACCGGTTCGGGCGGTGTCAGCACCACCCCTTCCGCCTCGATTTCATCCCAATGCTGTAAAAAGCCCACAATGGATTCAATCTCTTCCAGGGTGAGGGCGTTGCGCCAGGGCACCATCGCCGTGCCGCTGACGCCTTCGCTGATGATGCGGATTAGCTCATCGGCGTCGCGGCTTTGGATGTCGGCGGTGTTGAGCGGCAGGCCCAGGTCGCTGCCTTCGCCTTCGATGCCGTGACAAACGGTGCAGTTGCTGGCGTAAAGCTGGAAGCCTGCGGCCCATTCGGAGCCAGCTTCGGCGCTCATGGCTTCAATTTGGGCAACCATTTCTGGATCAACAGAGGGGATGGGCAGCGTGGGCGGAATCAGCCCTTGGGAAGCGGCCAGTTCGCCAATTTGTGTCCAGTCGGCGTAGCGAATGAGGGCCACAAGCTGCTGAATCTGGTAATCGTTGTAGAGGCCGCCTTCGTCTTCATGCCAGCCGGTCATGGCGGTGCCGTAGCGGCCTCGGGCAATCACTTTGAAGAGGTCTTCGTAAGCGGCCGTTTGCAAAGCAGGCACGTTCAGGGCCGGTGTCGCACCAATGCCTTCGCCTTCAATGCCATGACAAACGGCACAATTTTCCACGTAGATGATTGACGCTTCGGTTACATATTGATTTTGCAAATCATCCTGGGCCACCTCACGCAAGGAAGGTTCATACCAGGCGTAAATGGGGAAGATGACGACGAGGGCCAGAAAGCCAAAAAAGCTGATGAAGTTGTACTTGTTCATGTGATTGTTCCGTATATAGTCCGGTAGGGGCGACCCGACGGGTCGCCCTTACTTAGGCATAGGTGAGTTGGTCGATAGTGAAACGATCTCGCTGGGTGATGCTGCCGGTATCCACCAGCACCTGGCCATCTTCAATTTGGATGGCGAACAGGTCTAGCGCACGCGGTGCGGGCGGATTTTGCACCTCGCCGTAGGTATCGAAGCTGGAGGCGTGGCAAGGGCAAAAAAAGTGATTCTTGTCGGCTTCCCAGCTGATGGTGCAGCCCAGGTGGGTGCAGCGGCTGTACACGGCCAGGAATCCACCATCGGGTGCGTGAATGAGAAAGAAACGGCCGTTTGGAAACTCCACCACCGAGCCAGCCGGAAATGATTCTACCGGGCCAGCATTCACCACACTGCCAAATTCGCCAACCAGGCTGCGCGGCTGCATAAAAAAGAGGCTCACACCACCCATCTCTAGCACGGCCAGCGCACTCAGCGCGCCAACACCCAGCTTGAGAAAATCGCGGCGGGAGAGATTGTTGTCTTGAGTAGTCATGATTCAAAGAACTCCGAAATCTATCCCCACCATAGCCCTCCCCCTGAGAACGGGAAGGAATTAGCCTTCTCTCCCTTGAGGGAGAGGATTGAGGTGAGGGTGAAAATTGTTCAAATTAGAAAGGTAAAACCAGCGCCATATTCGCCCCACGGAAAAAGATGCCGATGAGAGTGAGCACGACAAAGCTGGTCATGATAAAGCTAAATAGGCCGACAATGGCTTCGCTGTGGTTGAGCTGGCCCGCCTTGCGGAAGTAGCCGTAGATGAGGCCAAACATGGCTAAGGTTGCCAGCAGCGGAATGAGTCCGGTGGTAATGAGCGTGGGCCAGGTGGGGAACAAGCCGGGCAAATCGAGCCAATATTCATCGAGCAAAACAGCCAGCGGCACCAATATTGCCCCAATCAATGCCCCAAACAAGGCGGCAAAGCGCCCTTTGTGGGAACGGAAGTAGACGCCAATGTTGTCCTCTTGCCTGTCCAGTTTGGGCAGGAAAGCAATGCCGCCAAACAGCGTGAGCGGCAGCAGCATGGCGGCCAGCGGGTGCATGTGCAGCAGCAGCTCTTGCAGACCCAGGAAGTACCAGGCGGCCTTGGCCGGGTTGGGCGGATGGCTGGGGTTGGCCAGCGCTTCCAGCGGGGCCGGGACAAAAATGGCCCAAATCAGGATAACCAGGGTGAGTACGGCCGTTGCCGCCAATTCAATCTGCACCAGGTGAGGAATGGTGGTCACTTTTTCCACGCGCTCCCGTTCACCAGTTTCTGGCTGGGAGATGCCGCCATCTTTGCGCACGCGCCAAAAGTGATAAGACATGGCCAAAATCATGATGGCGGGCAAGACAGCGACGTGAATGGCATAAAAATTGCGCAGCGTCGTTTGCCCTACCTCTGGTTCACCAAGCAGGAAGTTGGATACGGCCGTTCCCACCAGCGGCACATAGCTTAGCAAACTCGTCCCCACCGTCACCGCCCAATACGCCAGCTGATCCCACGGCAGCAAGTAGCCAGTGAAGTTAAACGCCAGCACCAGTGTCAGCAAAAAAAGGCCAAGCGCCCAGTTGAGCGCCCGCCCTTTTTTGTAGCCGCCCGTAAGAAAAACGCGGATAAGATGTAGAAATGAGGTAACCACCAGCAAGTTGGCCGACCAATGGTGAATGTTGCGAATCAGCGCACCAAAAGCAACCTGTGTTTCCAAATATTGGATTGAACTGTAGGCGTTTTCCACGCTGGCGTCGTAGCGAAACATCAGCAGCACGCCGGTGAGGATGAGAAACATGACCAGCACAGACGAAATGCCGCCCAGGCCCCAGGTATAGCTGAAGCGCAGCGCTGGTTTGGACACCTTGGTGGGATGAATATGCAGGATAAGATTGTTGGCAACCGTCCGCATTCGGTTACGGTCGTCGTTGGGTGTTGCGTATAAAATTCTTTCTTTCCAGGATAGTTTTGATTCACTCATTTTGCCTCCGCGCCATTAAAAGTTTTGGACGCAGATAAACACAGATAACGCGGATTGTTTAATCGGTGAAAATCAGCGTTGATCTGTGTCCTATTTTTCTATTTGTTAAGGCGCTTAGGGTTCAGTATAAAAACAGTTGTTCACTCAGTATGTTGATAATGTGAAGAAAATATGAAGGGGAAAATTTGAACCCATTGTGAAAAGTGTGAGGTATAATGTTGCCATGCGTATCTTAATTACTGGCGGAGGCGGGCACCTGGCCACTGCCCTGCAAACAGAACTCATTCAACATGAATTGTTTGCCTTTCCCCGGGCAAAACTAGACATAACGGAAAAGGAGGCGGTGTTTACGGCCGTTTCCAACACCAAGCCCGACCTCATCATCCACCCTGCCGCCTACACCAACGTCGATGGCTGCGCCAAAGACCCGGATTACGCTTACAAAGTGAATGCCCTGGGCACGCAAAACGTGGCGCTGGCTTGCCAAACGTTTGATGTGCAGCTGGTACACATCAGCACCAACGAAGTGTTTGCCGGGGACAATCCCGCCGGGTACGAAGAGTGGATGCCCAAAAATCCGGTGAATGCGTACGGCCGTACCAAAGC
>JACKBR010000111.1 GCA_020634495.1 Ardenticatenaceae bacterium
GGCGCTGTGGATGCTGGCGTTTTTAATGCCTGCAGAAGTGAGCAGTAATTTCATGATGTTCCTCTGAAAATAATTTAACCGCAGAGAACGCGGAGAACGAAGAGAAAAATCTGGTAAATCTGACCAATCTGCTGATTTTCATTCATGGTGTTGAGCTTCCGCTCACAAAGCTTCCTTGGCAGTTAGGTCCTTGTCTTCCATTTCCCAGGCGTGGTCCATGGTATGAAAAGCTGTGTGCCGAATCAGGTACCGCAGCGGCCATTTCGCTACCTTGCCAGCCAACTTGCCCTGTGCCTGATACTCTCGTATGGCCTGGCAATAGGCATCACGATGCGTTTTTAACCCGTCGTCAGTCAGCATCGCGCCATCAAGGGTGCGTACCCCAACCTTCGTTGCCCAATCCTGCTCTGCAGCAAACGTGTGTCGGACGATGCGGTCGCGGTCTTTCCCGCCCCCTCGGGGCCCTTTTTGCATCTCAGCCGACACCCGCCCGCGCACATCATCA
This sequence comes from Ardenticatenaceae bacterium, assembly GCA_020634495.1. Next base: position 506 of record JACKBR010000111.1, read on the forward strand.
AAAAACGCCCAGCACGCCCGCATCAGCGCCAGCTCTCGCTCCAATTCGTCATCCGACATGCCTTGCTTGTCGATACTCGAAAACGCGAAAGAGATGCCCCAAAAATCAGTTGACCCGGTTCCTGGATACTCCTCCACCACGTCGATGTTTTGGATGGCGTCGAACGCCGCGTTCAGGCCAGCCAGCTTGGCTACCTGTGAATAGCGCGGCAGATAAGAACGCAGCTTTTCGATGGCTGCATCCTTGGTCTTCGCCCCGCGTGCCAGGCCAGGCCAATCTGGTGCTACCGCCACCAGCTTCTTGCCTTTTGGCCCAATTTCCAACATCACCCGCAAACGCTCTTTTGTCATCGGTCCTCCAATCAACAACACCTTTCATCACTCATCCAAGAGGGAATTGTGAATTTCTATCTAGCTATCCCTCAGTTTGAAAATAGGACGCTGATAAACGCGGATAACGCTGATAAAAAGAAAAATCAGCGAAATCTGCGTTAATTTGCGTTCCATTTCTTTTTCAAGCCAAAAGTGCCCGGTAGCTAGAATTTCTATCAACCTCCAGTTGTGATGGTGCCGCTGCGCTCGTAATTCACCACAATGACACCATTGGGGGTGACTTCGCTTTCTGTCACCTGGAACGTCGCCGGGGTGGTGCCAGTGGCAAACAGCCGCTTGCCGCTGCCCAAAGTGACCGGGTATATCATCAGCCAGAACATATCCACCAAATCATGCTTCATGAGCGTCTGGATGAGATCGCCACTGCCCCAAACGTGCAAATCTGGCCCTGGCTGCTGCTTGATTTGGGCGATTTGTTCGGCAATGTTGCCACTTAGAAATACGGCCGTTTGCCAGTCGCTAGAGGTTCGGGTATTCGAGGCCACGTACTTGGTTGCCGTGTTGGCTCCGGGCCAGATGTCGCCGTGGTTTGGCCAGTATGGTTCCCAAATTTCAAATGTTTTGCGCCCTAACAGCAGGTCAAATGGCAGGTTCATCTGTCTTCTTAGGAGTTTGCCAAGCACCGCGTCGGAATGTTGCGACACCCAGCCGCCATGCACAAAGCCTCCGCTGGTATCTTCTTCTGGCCCGCCAGGAGCCTGGATGACGCCATCAAGGGAAATGTGTTCAAGCACAACAATTTTTCTCAAGGTTGAGCTCCTTCGTAAATAGGACGCTGATAAACGCAGATGAACGCTGATCAAAATCTGCGCAATCTGCTGATTTTAATTCATGGTGTTGAGCTTGCGCTCATGAAGTCTCATCTAAAATGCGGTATAAACACTGTTATTAATCGCAATTTGGCACCCCAAGGAAGCAGGGGAGCTGGTCAATCACGACATCGACATAGGCAAATATGAGCACAGCACCCAGCAAAAGCCCAACCCATTGGCGGAATGTTAACGCCCTCAGACTCTTTTCTGCTCGAAGGCTGCGGAGAGCGGGTGCCAGCAAGAGCACAATGAAGAGTGAATGCAGCGACATGAAGGTAAAGAGCACAAGGGGAAAGTCTTCAAAAAGCGTCTTGCGGTTAATCCATTCCAGGACAAACAACGGCACAACCAAGGTGGCGCTAATCAACAGCAGCGTAACAAAGGACTTTAGGCTATCCATAACAGAGGTTCGGTTTTGAGTCATCATTTTAATTCTTTACGCCAGCAACGCGGTGCTTTTTCATGGCAAAACACATTATTGCCGCAGAATTTTCTCCATTGCTTTGCCTTTGGCCAGTTCATCGATCAGCTTGTCTAAATAACGGATTTTTTGCATCAGCGGGTCTTCGATTTCTTCAACGCGCACCCCGCAGACAACGCCTTTGATAAGCAACCGATTGGGATTCATGGTGGGAGCCTGGGCAAAAAAGGTTTCAAAATCGTTTTCTTGCTCAATTTGCTGCTCTAAGCCAGCCTGATCATAGCCTGTCAGCCAGCAGATGATTTCGTCAACTTCTTCTTTGGTTCGGTTTTTGCGCTCCGCTTTTTGCACATACAGCGGATAAACGCCGGAAAAGGCCATTGTATAGATTCGATGTTTTGTCATTGTCATTTCTCCTTCGTAAATAGGACGCTGATAAACGCAGATGAACGCTGATCAAAATCTGGTTAATCTGCTGATTTTCATTCATGGTGTTGAGCTTGCGCTCATGTCGTCTCATTCAAAATAATTTTAACGCAGAGACACGGAGACGCAGAGAAAAAGGAAAATCTGTGTCATCTTTGTAATCTGTTGATTTTCATTCATGGTGTTGCGCTGGCGCACGTGCATTCTGCTTTGCGTTGCGCATCCAGGCTATTTTTAATGATAACCAGCCCTCAGCAGTCGAAAACTGACCAGCAGATGTCGTTGCGCAGCCGCTGATCGTCCAGGACTAGCTCGCGGATGGCAACAGGGAGCTGTGTGCGCTGCCACTGGCATTCCAAATGACCGGCGGCTTTGCCTGCGCCTTTGGGTGCGGCGGCCTGCACGGCTTTGATGGCGTAGGCGGCTGCGCCAAGCTCGTGGGCGGCGACGTGTGGTACGCAGGCTGCCTGGCCAGCAGCAAATGCTGCAAAGCGTGCTGCGCCGCTCAATTCTCTGGCCGCCGCCATGGCGTGGCCACCGGCTGCGCGGGATTCAGTCATGGTGACCTCCTTGCGCGTCCAGGCACGCACCCGTTCGATGGCTCGATACGGCCGTTCATCTTCAGGCTCCACCGCAACAAATAAATGCAGCACATGCTCCGCACAATCGGCAGCCCACAACGCCAGCAAATGATGCTCGGCATCTTGCAGCGTGCCGCCGCGCCGCACGGTGATAAATCTGGGGTCTCGCTGCTTGGGTAATATCATTCGTGGCGTTAAATTTCAACCCCCGGCAGACCCGCCGCACCTAGCAGCAGGGACAGCTCCCCGGCATGGGGCAGGTCATGGTCCAGCAGCCCCCAGATTGTTTGCACAATCTCGGTCTCTTCCTCGGATAGGTCGCCAGCGGGAGAGCCGCTCATCAGGCAGTCGGTGATGAACCGCCAGGTCAGGTCGAGCCCTTGCACAATTTCAACGGCCGTTCGCGGCAAATCATCAGCGTCATCCCAACGGTGCAGAGGGATCAATGCCGCCGCCTTTTCACCCAGCGTGCGGTGCAGGTGCAGAGCGCGGCCAAAGACGATGTGCTCGGCAATTTCGCCAGGCGAACGCAGGCCAGGCAGAAGCCGCTGCTGAAGCTGTTCTTCGGTGAGCGGCGCGATGGCTCGTTTAAGAGCATCCTGATAATCTTGCCAGCTTTCAAAGGCTCGTGCTTCCGCTACTGTTGCTCGGGTCATTGCCTTCACTCCCAATCCTCTTGAAATGGAACATGCGTTCGTATCTTAGCACTCTCGGCAAACAGTGGCAACAGGTCTTTGTGGCTCACTTTCCCAGCCACACCAAATAGCCTTCAAAATCCAGCTCGCCGGGC
>JACKBR010000112.1 GCA_020634495.1 Ardenticatenaceae bacterium
CGTGGACAGCGTGATGGTCATCCTGCCGCCGCCGCCGATGCACTCCGCCGGGGGCGTGGCCAAGGCGATGCTGCCCATCATTTACGCCACGGGCAAGCCGGTGGTGGTGGCCCTGATGGGCGAGAAGATGATTCAGGAGGCGGTGGAGCATTTTCGGGCGGCCAAAGTGCCGGAATATCGCTTCCCCGAACGGGCAGCGGCTGCTTTGGCGATTTTGTCGCGGCGGGCCGAATTTTTGCAAAGTGAGCAGGCTGAACCGGAACGGCCGTGTCCCAGCGCCGCCGCCAAAGCCCAACAAATTTTGTCAGAAGATGACACCCAACCGGGCGCGTTTTTGCCATCGGCTGTTTGCCAAACTCTCCTCACGGCGTACGGCATTCCCGTCCCTGGCAGCGGCCTGGCCACAACGGCGGACGAAGCAGTGGCGATTGCCCGGCGAGTCGGCCTGCCCGTCGCGCTCAAAATCGCCTCGGCGGACGTGCCGCACAAGTCGGATGTGGGTGGGGTGGTTTTGGATGTGGGAACGGAAACGGCAGTTGCCGCCGCCTTTACCAAAATGATGACGGATGTGGAAACGGCCGTGCCGCAAGCCAAACTCGATGGCGTCCTCATCCAGCCGATGATCCCCGACGGGCAGGAACTGATTGTGGGCGTGGTGCGCGACCCGCAGTTTGGCCCGGTGCTGATGTTTGGCTCCGGCGGGGTGGAGGTGGAGGGACTGAAGGATGTCGCCTTTGCCCTGGCCCCGCTGGCGCTTGCGGAAGCAAAATCGCTGCTAAGCAGCACCTGGGCGGGGCGCAAGTTGGGTGGTTATCGGAACGTGGCGGCTGGGGATGAAACGGCCGTACTCCAAACCATCCTCCACCTCGGCCAACTCGCCGCCGACTCCCCCCAACTCGCCGAAATCGAAATCAATCCGCTGCGTGTGCTGCCTTCTGGTGCGCTGTCTCTTGATGTTCGGGCGCGGCTGGTTGAATAATTTATCCGCAGATTTCGCAGATTGGCGCAGATTTTTGATTCATTTACAGGGGGCGTGCCCTGTGCTAGAATATATATCATTAGTATATATCAGCGGGGTAGATGATGGAAACTGCGAAAATTTTTATGAACGGCCGTTCCCAAGCGATCCGTTTACCCAAAGCATATCGTTTTGAGGGCGGCAAAGTTTACATAAAGAAGATGGGCGATGTGGTGATGCTCATTCCGTATCATGCGCCGTGGCGGGTGATGGCGGACAGTTTGGAACTGTTCAGCGAAGACTTTATGTCAAGTCGAAAGCAGCCAGACGCGGAAGAACGAGAGGATTTGTTCACGTGAAGGTGATGCTGGACACCAATATTTGCATCTACCTGATCAAGCAAAAACCGGCTTCGGTTTTGACCCGCTTTGAGCAATATGTGTTGGGTGAGATTGGCATTTCTTCGATAACAGTGGCGGAGCTGCAATTTGGGGTGAGCAACAGTCAAAAGCAGCAGCAAAACCAAGAGGCACTCGATTTGTTTTTGGCACCGTTGGAGATTGTGGATTTTGACGTGCGGGCGGCGCAGGTTTACGGCCGTATCCGCACCCATCTCAAACAAAATGGCACCCCCATTGGCGCTTACGATATGCTCATTGCCGCCCACGCCCAAAGTTTGGACGTAACGCTTGTGACCAACAACCTCCGCGAATTTTCCCGCATCCCCAACCTGCGCCTGGAAAATTGGGCGGAATAATTTGGCCAATCCGCAGATTTCGCAGATTGGCGCAGATTTATTACACTCGTTATTCCTTAGGGAAAAATCACAAAAGACTGCAATTGCCAATTAGTTTATGTAGCAAAGATGCAGGTTGTTGCTGCTTGTTAGGGATGCTTCACTCCGTTCAGCATGACAACCCACACTTGTCATGCTGAGTGAAACGAAGCATCCCTACCAAGTTGAACGGAGTGTTCCATTTCACTTCGTTCTAATCAGAATATGCACAAAAGAATCTGCGAGCGCAAATTGCGCAAATCTGCGTTAATCTGCGGATAATAACTATTCCAGCAAAATGCCCGCGATGGAGACGAGGGAGTGATCCTCATCGTCGGCGGGGCAGTGGTCGTAGGCCACCTGGACGCCTTCGGTGCCTTGCAGGTAGCGCAGCAGCAGGTAGATGGAGGAGAAGCCGCACACTTTGTTGCGGTCTTCTACGGCGGCAATCTGGTTGTAAAAGCTGGCGTCGTCGCCGCGAATGACCGCCTGGACGAGGTTGTGATCGGCCTGGCGCAGAGCGGTGCGGCGCGTTTCATCCATGATGTAGTCGTCGCCAAAGGCGGGGCCAACGTGGGCAAAGTCCACCGAGGCGACAATGAGTACATTTTTGTCGGCGGTGGCGGCTTGCAGGGTGGTTACGGCCGTTCCCAACAAATCATCCTGCGCGGGGTGGTGTCCGTTTAGCACAAAATGGTGAAACGACCCGCACAAAATCGGCACCATTGGCCGGGGGGGTACCCCAGCTTGCTGGTAAAGGTAATGCAGCCAGACGGCCGAAAGCTCAATTGAATGCTCGCGGCGATGGTGCAGTTCCTCGGCAAAGGCGGCTTCTTCGCCGATGGCGCTGGCCAGTTCATCCACCAGCGCCGTGTCCGTGGGCAAAACGCCGTAGGGGGTGGCGTACGGCTGGCGGGTGAGGGTGAAGGTGCCCGCGCCGCCATTGTGGTCGGTGCCCAAAATGATGACGAGATCGGCTTCGAGAACGGCCGTTTGCGCCCGCCGCCACACTTTTGAGTACACTTTGCCCCCCCGCTGGTAATCGATGTGGGGCGAAATAATGGCCCGGCCCCGCCAGGGCTGCCAGCCATTGAGCTGATCGTTACGGCCGTAATCCTCCAACATCATCGTCAGCTGGCGCGGGTTGGCCGGGTAGCTCAGGTCGGCCAGGGCGGGGACGCGGAAGGGCTGGCTGTGGAAATCCTTTTTTTGTTGGGCCAGCGCCTGGCGGGCGCGTTCGTTATCGAACAGGCAGGCCGCGTCTAGCTGGGCCAGCGCCTGTTCGGTAATAGCAAAATCGAGCGGCTGGCCGATCTGTTGGCAAAAAGCGGCGTGAACTTCTTGCGGGGTATGATTGCCATCGCAAAAGAGGAGGAGCTGCGCCAGCGCGGGCGGCATCACGAGCTGTTCGCTGGACAGTTCTAGGGGGTCGTGCAGGTACCACATTTGTTCGCCCTGGTGGTACACTGGTTGGAAATCAAGCTGGCGCAGGCGGGGTTTTTCATCCAAAAGATTGCTCCTTCAAAATAATTTAACCGCAGAGAGCGCGGAGATCACAGAGAAAAAATGAAAGAAAACTCAGGGTTCTTTGCGCCCTTTGCGGTGAAAAATGCGATTTGTCAGCCTCGGATCGTTAATTTTTGATGGGCGTTGTTGGTTGGCCCATTGACTTTTTGCCGCTGCCAGAACAGTATGGGGAAATGGAATTGAAAATGCAAGTGTTCAAAGGGAGAATTAAGGATTTGAATCAGCAGATTTCGCAGATTAAAAAGATAAAATCTATAAAATCTGCGAAATCTTTGATTTATTTATTGGTTTTGTTGTTGATTGGGTGTGGGGAAACGGCCGTTGCCACGCCCACACCCATTCAAAACACGCCAATTACCCAGGTTGTAGCCACGCCAACACTGGTGCCCTCGCCAACGGCCGTTCCCAGCCCTCCCCCACCTGTTACCCCTACGCCCCCGGTTGAAGGTTTGTCCATTGGCGATCCGTACGCGCCAGAGCTGGGCAATACCGGGTATGACGTGTGGCAATATGAATTGATCATGGCGCTGGACCCGGCGGTAGAAAATATCGAGGCGACGGTT
>JACKBR010000113.1 GCA_020634495.1 Ardenticatenaceae bacterium
GGGCGCTGGACACGCTGCCCAATGAGCCGTTTGCCGAGGATTTGGCTCAACGACGGTATTTTGAAAGGAACGGCCGTCCCCTTTTGATGGATTATGTCAATCTAGAATTGGAACAACGGGAACGCATCGTGGTGCAAAATGAGCATTGGCTGGCCGTCGTGCCCTACTGGGCCGTCTGGCCGTTTGAGCTGCTGTTGCTGCCCCGCCGCCACGTGCTGCGCCTGCCAGACCTGGATGACGCCGAACGGGACAGCCTGGCCGACATCCTTAAAAAGATGCTCACCAAATACGACAATCTGTTCGAGACCTCTTTCCCCTACTCGATGGGCTGGCACGGTGCACCGTTTGACGTCACCGAAACCCCAAGGGTTTCAACTTCTAAGAATGCAGCACATTCTCAAGCAAAACCCTTGGGGTTTGATTCGCACCAACATTGGCAGCTCCACGCCCACTTTTACCCGCCGCTGCTGCGCTCGGCCACGGTGAAGAAGTTCCTGGTGGGCTACGAAATGCTCGGCGAAGCCCAGCGCGACCTCACGGCCGAACAGGCCGCCGACCGCCTGCGCAGCCTGTCAGATGTACATTACAAGCTGACAAACAATGATGGGTGATTCTCTTTTGGGGTAACTCTTCAAGCTAGCCAAGGTTTATTGGGAGAATGAGATTGTTTGGCATACGGCCGTATCCCATCACCTCTGCAACCCGATTTAAAAAGCACCAGATTTGAGGAATTTGATGTTAACTCAGTGCAACCCCGGCTAAAAATTCCCGTATCTTCTTTTTATTGAGTGCCTGTAAATTAGAGCAAGTTCCATTACCCAAAGGAGATATTTGGTGAACAAGAAACATTCCCCTTTCATCCAGTTCATGTTATTCAGTTTGCCCGTTAGCTTTGCCTTCTTGTTGCTAATAACCGGCTGCAAACAAAACGAGGAAAACAATGCAAACGCCCCTGCTCCTGCCTACGCTGTTCCCCTAGAAGATAAAAACAGTGATGGCTCGCCCGATAGCTGGATGGAAGTAGGGGTTCCCGACTACCGAGATGACTATGAAGTTATCTTAGATACCGAAACGGGTCATGAAGATGAAACAAGCTTGCTTATTCAAACTGACAAATCATTACCAGAGGACGCATTTGGTGCAGTTGCTCGTACACTGCCCAATATCAATCAATACAAGGGTCAGCGCCTACAGCTCTCTGGCTATATCAAAACCGAAAATGTCACCTATTGGGCAGGGCTTTGGTTTCGCGTGGATGGCGTAGGCCGAGGCAACACACTGGCTTTCGACAATATGGAAAATCGCGCACCTACGGGAACAACGGATTGGCAACACTTTATTTTGGTACTGGATATTCCTGATGATGTTGGCATTCGCGATATTTATTATGGATTTTTGCTGGCCGGTTCTGGAAAAGCCTGGGTCGATAATATTCAGTTTGACATCGTGGGCGAGGATGTCCCTGTAACTGACATGGCTACTTCGATGCAAGCTACCACTGAGGCTTTGGAAACGGCCGTTACCCAACAAACCATCTTCAATGAACTGTGGCAAACCGTTAACGACACCTACGTCTCCAATGACTTTAACGGGGCAGATTGGCCAGCAATCAAAGAAACGTACCGGTCACAAATTCAAGACAGCCCCCCAGACGGCACTTTTTATGAATTAATGGCAGAAATGATCTCTGAATTAAATGATGATCATTCCTACTTTCTCAATCCAGAAGAGGCCGCAGAAGAAGATGCCCTCTTTTCCAGTGAAGACGCCTTTGATGGCGTGGGGATGTTTGTCAACATCACACCAGAAGTCAATGGGTTGGTGATTGCTTTCACCTTTCCCAATAGCGGGGCCGAACAAGCAGGTGTACAACCACATGACATTATTTTAGCCGCAGATGGTCAACCAACCTGCTGTGACGACGCTGGTTCAACGCTACCGTATGAAATTCGCGGGCCAGCAGGTACAACCGTCGTGTTGACCGTGCAAACGCCTGGGCAGCAGCCCCGTGAGATTGAGGTGGTACGCGGCCCCATTTCTGGCAATGCGCCGGTAATGAGCGATGTGATAGACGGCCGTATTGGCTACATTTCCATTCCCATTTTGGAGGACCTGACCATCGATGAACAGGTAGAAACCGCCTGGCAAAACCTGAATGCAAATGGCTCCCTTGAGGGGCTGATCCTCGACATGCGCATCAACAGCGGCGGGCAGCGTGAAGTGCTCCAGCCTCTTTTAGAACTGTTCACAAGCGGTGCCGTTGGCGAATTTAGCAGTCGGGAAAACACCTGGACATTTAATATTGCAGGCCGTGATGTGGCGAACTCTCAAGAAATTCCGCTCATTATCCTTATCGGCCCACAAACAAACAGCTATGCGGAACTTTTCTCTGGAATTTTGCAGGCAAACGGCCGTGCCACCGTCATCGGCCAAACGAGCCGAGGAAATGTAGAAACAACGTATCCTCACGATTTTGCGGATGGTTCACGCGCCCATATCGCCACCGAAACGTTCATCCCCGCGCAAGCACCTGATGCCAACTGGGAAGAAACTGGTATCATCCCCGACATTGAAATTATCCAGGCATGGTACGATTTTGCCACGCCTGAAGAAGACCTGGCATTAACTGCCGCCATTGAACAATTCAATTAAGGTAACTGGGGATGAAATGAGTTTGCAAGAAAGAGTTACGGCCGTTTTTCAACAACAATTTGGCACTGCGCCGTCAATCGTGGTGCGCGCTCCGGGCCGCGTCAACCTCATTGGCGAGCACACCGACTACAACGACGGCTTTGTCTTGCCAATGGCCATTGACCGCGAAATTTGGATTGCCCTGCAACCGCGTGATGACAATCAGGTGTCGGTGCATTCGTTGGACTTTGGGGAAACGGCCGTTTTCCATCTTTCCTCGCTCACCCAAAAACCTCCCGCAGGTTCCCTAAATGAGCAAACTCAGGAAAAAAGCCTGCGGGAGGTTGGCCAATGGGCAGAATACATCAAAGGCGTTGCCTGGGCCTTGCAGCAAAATGGCTACACGCTGCACGGCTGGGAAGGGGTTATGGCCGGAAATGTGCCCAAAGGGGCTGGATTATCTTCCAGCGCCGCGCTGGAGCTGGCCACGGCGCGGGCCTTCCAGCAGGTTTCTGGCTTTGCCTGGGACGCGCCGCAGATGGCTAAACTAGGTCAGCTGGCCGAAAACAAATGGGTCGGGGTCAACTGCGGCATCATGGATCAGATGATTTCTGCCGCCGGGCAGGCAGGCCACGCGCTGCTCATCGACTGCCACAGCCTGGAAACGCAAGCGGTGCCGCTGCCGCCCGCGCTGGATGGGTCGGAAACGGCCGTTGTCATCCTGGACACCACCACCCGGCGCGGGCTGGTCGATTCCGCCTACAACGAGCGCCGCCAGCAGTGTGAAACGGCCGCTGAATTTTTTGGCGTCAAGGCGCTGCGCGATGTCTCCATTAGCGAATTTTTGGCCGAGGCAGACAATTTGGCACCACTCACCCGCCAGCGCGCCAGGCACGTCATCACCGAAAATTTGCGCACGCTCAACGCCGCCAAAGCGATGCAAAATGCCGATGCCCTGCTGCTGGGCCAGCTGATGAACGAAAGCCACGTCAGTATGCGGGACGATTTTGAAATCACCAACGAGGCGCTGAACGTGATGGTGGCCGCCGCCCAGGCGCAGCCCGCCTGTTACGGGGCCAGAATGACGGGCGGCGGTTTTGGCGGCTGTGCCGTGGCGCTGGTGCATGGGGAGCAGGTGGATGATT
>JACKBR010000114.1 GCA_020634495.1 Ardenticatenaceae bacterium
AAATATGTTCAAGTTGACAGCCTTGCCTTCTTTTGACCGTTCAAAAAAAGCGACCAGCGATTTGCAGCAGTGGGTTACGCAGCGCGATTGGGTCTCTGTGGTTGTCTTTGCCCTGCCCTTGCTGCTCTACTGGCTCACCCTGGCCCCTACCATTTACAACCTGGACAGCGCTGAATTTACAACGGCCGTTGCCACCAATGGCATTATTCGGGCTACGGGCTATCCACTATTTTTGCTCCTGGGCAAATTGTGGTCCTGGCTGCCGCTCAGCAGCGACATGGGCTACCGGATGAACTTTTTCTCTGCTTTCTTAAGTGCGCTGACCCTGCTGCAAGTGGAATTTATTTTACGCCGCCTCCGGGTGAATCCCTGGCTGCGCCTGGGCGCGCTGGGGCTGCTGGCCACCGCGCCCTATTTCTGGGCCATGTCGCTCATTGCGGAAGTCTACACCCTGCACACCGCCCTGATGGCGGGCATCATTTTGACGCTGCTGCGCTGGGCAGACCAGCCCACGCCGCTGCGCTTGGCAATCCCCATCTTTTTAATGACGGCCAGCCTGGGCAACCATATGGCGACGGTGCTGCTGGTGCCGGGGGCTGTTTGGTACGTGCTCACCAGCCATCCGGCCCAGCTAAAAAATTGGCGTGTATGGGCTGCGGGGGGAACGGCCGTACTGCTTGGCCTCACCATCTTCCTTATTTTGCCCCTTCGCTATGCCAGCCAGCCCATCTTTAACTACGCTGGCGAATATGATGCCAACGGCATCTTCCATCCCACCAACCTGGCCACGCTTTCCGGGCTGTGGTGGCTCATCACCGGGCAAACCTTTGCCGGGCAGATGTTTGGCTACCGGCTAAACGAAATCTGGCCGCAGGTGGCGGCTTATGGCGTGCAGCTGTGGACAGCATTTTTGGCCATCGGCATTGGGCCGGGGCTGCTGGGGTTGGTCATGCTTCCCCGGCGCAATTGGCGGTTGGGCGGGATGCTGCTGCTCATGTTTTTGACCAATGCCATCTTCTACATCAACTACCGGGTTGTGGACAAAGACACCATGTTTTTGCCCACGTACCTTATTTGGGCCATCTGGTTGGGCGTTGGCTACCAGCAGTTGGCCAGCTGGCTGCACAGTCAGGCGTTTTTCACCCCCCGGCTGCTTCGCTACCTGGCGGTGGGGGCTGTGGTTTTGGCTGCCGGATTGAACTGGGGCCTGGTGGATCGTTCCCAAGATTGGAGCACGCGAGAAATGGCCGAGACGATTCTGCAAGAAGTCGAACCGAATGCGCTGGTTCTGGGCTGGTGGGATACGGTGCCTGCCGTGCAATATTTGCAACTGGTTGAAGGCCAACGCCCGGATGTGCAAACCATCAACCGCTTTCTTATTTCTGGCGAGGCAATGGAGACGTTGATTCTCAGCCAGGTCGATGAACGGCCGATTTATATCAACAACCCGTCAATGGCGCTGCTTCAGCAAACCAAAGCGATACCCCTGGGGCCAATTTATAAGCTGGAGCGGCGTGTTGAAAATGTCCCGTAACGTTATGAAGCGAACCTCCGGGAGGGTTCATAACATTACCCAATTATTGAACAAACCTCCCGGAAGGTTTTGGTAAGGAGGCTCTATGAGTCAAGAAAGGAAAGATGTCGTTTTGAGGTTATTTATCACCCTGTTTGTGCTGCTGTGTGGCGTGCTTTTGCTGCCCTATGTGGGCAACGCCAGAGCCGCCATCAACTGGGAGACGTTTGGGAGCGCCTACACGCCAGATTTGAGCGTGGACACCAACAAGGGCGCGCCAGGCAGCCAGTTTGCCTTTACCGGCAGCGGCTATCAGCCTAACTGGCTGGCAGTGATCTATGTAAACGGCGATGTGGTTGGCAGTGTGGTAACAGATAGCAATGGTGGAGGAACGTTTATTATCGACACCACCGGCGTGCCAGACGGCGAGCTAACGGTGGTGATGGAAACGGATGCCAACGTATCGGCGTTCAAAATAGTTACCGTGGACAGCGCTGAGCCGGTTGTGAGTCCACCGGGTGGTTTTAGCGGCCCCTTGTTTGGCACAACGGGTGAAAGCGACTTTTTGCCGTTTACACAGCGTTAATTGGGTTGGTTCGGTGATGGCTGGAAACGGCCGTTTGCCGCTAACAAATTTTTATCCACTTTTTGTAGTTGCGAAGGAGGTAGCTATGAAACAATTGAGTCAAAGGGCGATTGTACGAACGGTGTTTGCCCTGGTGATCCTGTTGGCTGGGGTCGCTATGGTGCCCTACGTGGATCGCCCTGCCGCTGCGCTGGAGTGGCGCATGATGGCCGGGGTGTATGCGCCGGAGCTGTCTGTACACGCCAGCGAAGGGGCACCGGGCAGCGCATTTGCCTTTACTGGCTCCGGTTTTCCGGCGCATGGTGTGGCTACGCTGTTTGTGAACGGCCGTTACTTAGGCCGCGTCATGACAGATAGCCAAGGCAATGCGCAGTTCATTGTGCAAAGCCCGGCTTCCAGCATGGCCATTGGCCAGTACGACATCACGATGGAAGTAGACATGAATGCGTCTGCTACCACAGGGTTTAGCCTGCGACACGATGCTCCCCTGGTGATGCCTCCCGATGGCTTTGCTGGGCCAGTCTTTGGCTTTGGCCACCGGCTGCCCCGCTAAGAAGCTGTAATGGTGAGATAGCGGCACTATCCACACCACTACAGCCGAGGATGTTCTGGCGGCCTGGTCACAACCGTTGGTTTCCCAGAAGCAATGTGGGCCAGGTCGTTAGAACGTTTTCATTGTACTCAATTTACTGGTGGTCGTCACTTTTGGAAGTAACTGCCACCCCCACAGGTCAAGAGATGGACGTGAAATTAGAAAGTTCGCCGCCAGCCACAACAATTTTTAGCCGCTTAACCAGTTTGAACGTGCCCCGCTGGCTGTGGCTGCCGCTGCTATTGTTTGTGGTTACGCGCCTGGGCGTGATGCTTGTGGCTTATCTGGCGGTGCCGCTGCTGCTGGATGCTACCTCGCCGCCACCGTACCATTTGCGCGGCACGGAGAATATTTTGCTGGATGTGTTTGCCAGCCGCTGGGATACGGGCTTTTACGTCAGCATTGTGGAAGAGGGGTACAAGTTCCAGGGGGTGCCGCTGCCTTCGGTAGCCTTTTTCCCGCTGCTGCCGCTGTTGATGGCGGCGCTGCTGCCTCTGGTGGGGGATGCGGCCGTTTCTGGGATTATCGTGAGCAATTTGGCTTTGTTGGGAACGGCCGTTTTCTTTTATCGTCTCGTGGCTGAAAACTGGTCACAAAAGGTGGCGGACCGGGCTGTCTGGTATTTGCTCATTTTTCCCCTGGCCTTTTATGGCTCGGCAATTTATACCGAATCCCTCTTTTTATTGGTGACCATTGCCGCCTACTACTTTGCCCGGCGCGGGCAGTGGCGCTACAGCGTGCCTTTTGCCATCGCCGCCACGCTGAGCCGCCTGGTGGGGCTGATCATTGTGCCCATGCTGCTGCTGGAGTGGTGGCGGCAGTGGCGGGCGAATGATGTGGGGGAACGGCCGTCTTTGTGGGCGTTGTTGGTTCCGGCCAGTGCGCCGCTGGGACTGGCCAGCTACATGGCCTACCTCTGGTACGTTTTTGGCGATGCCCTGGCTTTTGCCAATGCCTCGGCTGCCTGGGGGCGCGTGCCGCAATCCCCCTTTGTCACGGTGGCTGAACTGCTGCAACGGCCGTCTATCGGTTGGCTCAATGCCTTCATCAGCGGCCAGATACACTTCGACAACTGGATTGATTT
>JACKBR010000115.1 GCA_020634495.1 Ardenticatenaceae bacterium
TGGAGGCACTGGCGATGATTGCGCCGGAAGCAGATTTTACGACGCTGACACCCAATGCCAACGTGCGTGAAACGCTTGACATTGATTCATTCGATTTCCTCAACTTCTTGATTGAGGTGGACAGGATTTTGGGCGTGGAAACGCCAGAGGCAGACTACGGCAAGCTCAATTCGCTGGACGACATGGTCGCTTATTTTGGGGTGCGTGTGAACGCATAGCACCTGTCAGGCAACTTCAGATTATATGTAAGGAAGGAGTTGGCAATGAAATACCGGGTTCATCGGCTCGACGTAAAAAAAGATACGGCACAGGAAAAGCTGGAGCTATTTTTGAATCAATTGGAAGGAGAGGTCTTGTCCATCATTCCCTATGTCTCTCCAACATTCCAGGGCATGGGTGCGACAGCTAAGGTTGATTTTCTGCTTGTTGTAGAAAAAGCCAAATAACGCTTATTCTTTCCCGAAAGAAGTTCAACTTCTGTTAGAAGTTGAACTTCTAAACAAAGACGAAATTTGTAAATAAGGGGGTATCAAAATGGCTTGCGCTATTACTGTAGACCACAGCGCTACCACAGGGTTTACGGTTGCGGGAGTGCTGCAAGAGATTTATGTTCAGGGCACCGCGATCAATTGTGGATCGGTGAAGATCAGCATCACTTGTGGAGGGGTATCCTTTCCACCTGCAACGGTTGCCGTCAATCCTACCACACCATATATGTGGTTTTACACATTTAAAAATATTCCTGCGCCTTGTCAATGCAACGGCCAGTTTTCGATCAAGGTTGAATGTGCTGACAAGAAGGAGTCTTGCACCAATGACGACTATGAGCAACTGTTTGACCTACCATGCAAGCCCAAACCAGGAGCCATACCAATCTGCCCACCGGTTAACTGGAACATTGGCGCAATGGGCAATTGCCAAAATGGAAAGAGAGCGATTTCGGTTTTTGCGACAATACAAGGGACAGGTGCTTATTCTGCTGAACTGCGTGACAAGGGAAATAATTTGCTTGACACAAAGACAGGAACCGGCCCCTTAACGCTTACCTTCACTGGGTCTTTTCCAGGTGGAACGACACAAACCTTTCACGTCACCCTCACAAAGCCCGCCGGATGTCCCGGCAGCTCTCAATCCATCGCTATTCCATCCTGCGAGTCTCCTGAGGTGCCTTCAGGCAGCGGATCATGGGGCATGCAGCCTCCGAGCATCGGAGGGATTGAAGAACCCAAGATTAATCCCGGCCCCTATGAGCCAAAGCAGCCACCTCAAAAGCCCGGACCTGTTACCAAAAAATCGAGCAAATGCGGCAGTATGGTGTGGATTGTTGGGGTACTGTTAGCACTCGCGGCTTCCTTAACAGCCCTGACGCTTGCCTGGTATTTTTGCGTACCGGGCAGTGTCCCGCCAGCTTGGATCTGGGCGACCGTTGTAGGCGTGGGTATCGCAGCCGGGCTTGCTATTGCGACGTGGTACATATTGTGTGCATTGGTTCCTGACTGCGAATGTCCAACCAAATGTGATTGGTTACAAATCGGAACAATGGTAGCTCTGGCTGGCGCAGCAATCTTAGCGTGGCTAGGTGCATGTTGCCCGACATGGTTAATTGCCGCTAGTTTTGGGGCAGCTTACCTGGGTGCTTTGGCAGGATGGATTGCAGCCTGCAAGCCCACAACATGCTATGTCCTGGCAGCCCATCTAACGGCAATCGTCTCTGGGGCAGCACCTGCCATTGCCTATATCATCTGGGTGCCACAGATAGCAGCCTGTGGCTCCACATTAGTTAATGCAGTAGTGGCTACGGTTGGTGCCATACTGGCTGCGGCAACCGCTGCTTCTTGCGCTGCGGCATCCAAGAACCCTTAATCACGGTTATGAATGTTTTGTGATCGTTGACAGTATAGATTGATAATCTGTCCTGAAAATAGGACGCAGATTAACCTGATCAGGTTAATCAGGAAAATCAGCGTCCTATTTTGATTCCTCGTGGTGCGGCTGCGCCGCATGATTAATTTCTGTTAAAGAGGAAGGATAACATGGCAAAACAATCATGGAGAATCGTACCCCAAACTATATTGGGAAGATGGTCAGTCGGGCTTATCGTTATCATGCCAATTTTGTTTGTCATTGGTACATCATTGACAAATTCGCTATACGAATCAGTCCCAGCAGGTGGAACGATTGTGGCAGATATTGCTGCACGGCCGGCTTTGGCGCTGACCATGCTGGCGGGCATGGCGGCTGGTATTGCCGCCTTCCTTGTCGGTCTTCTGGCTCTGGTCAGAAAAAAGGAGAGGGCACTGCTGGTTTACATATCTACCATGGTTGGGATGCTGCTGATGGTCTTTCTGGCGGGTGAATTCATATCTCCCCACTGAACGGCCGTTTAAAAATTCAGCTTAGTCCCTCATCGGTGAAATTCTGACACAACACACAAGAACGTTGGTCATCATGGTGGCTAGTTGCGAGTGGTTAGTCAGAAAAGAGATTCTTTACCAGCCACCAGCCACTAACCGCCAGCCATTTGCGGTTTATCCGCGTTAGGGAGGTAATAAAACATGATACTCATTGTTGGTGCAACTGGAATGCTGGGTGGGATGATTGCCCACCAGTTGTTAGCACAAGGTAAAGCGGTTCGGGTGCTTTTGCGCCACAATTCGCCAGCGGCGACGATGGCGGCGCAGGGCATGGCAACCGATCCGCAGTCGCTGCTTGCGGCGGGGGCAGAAGCCGTCTATGGAGATTTGAAGGATAGAGCATCGCTGGATGCAGCTTGTACAGGGGTAGAGACGGTCATCACGACGGCCAATGCAGCACTGCGCGGGGGTGAGGATACGTTTGAAACGGTGGATCGGCAGGGAACACAGCATTTGATTGATGCGGCCAAGGCGCAAGGGGTGCAACAGTTTATCTACATGTCGGCCAACGGCAGTGACCCGCAGCACCCGCACCCGCTGTTTAGCGCCAAGGGAGCCTGCGAAGCGTATCTGCAAGCGAGTGGCTTGACCTACACCATTCTAAAGCCAGGTGTGTTTATGGAGGTGTGGGTTGGCATGGTGATTGGGATGCCGCTACAGGCGCAGCAGCCGATTACGCTAATAGGCGAGGGGAAAACCAAACATGCGTTTGTGTCGATGGGGGATGTGGCGGCGTATGCGGTAACGGCCGTTAATAACCCCGCCGCCTATAACCAAACCATCTATATCGGTGCCCCAGCATCGTATTCCTGGATGGATGTGGTGCAGGCGGTGGAAACGGCCGTTGGGCAACCGCTGCCCGTCAACTTCGTGGCACCTGGGGCACCCGTGCCGCTGCTGCCACCTGACATGGTTCCGATGATGACGGGGCTGGAAATGGCCGACTCCCATATCGGCATGGAGCAAACGGCGAAAACCTATGGGGTTGAGCCAACACCGTTGGCAACGTTTGTCCAACGGTTTTTTGGCAACGGCCATCAAGCATAAGTTGGAGGTTTGTGATGAAAGAGAAGGTGAAAGTTGGTAAGAAGAAGAAGGGGAAGAAAACGGCCGTTTCTGAACTCCCCCTGGCCGTGATTGCCCACATGCCGCCGCTGAAAAAGGTGGATGTGCCAAGCTATTTGGAGGAGGTGGATATTGAGGCACTGGTAGAAGAGGAGGAGAAGGAGGGTTAAACGGCCGTTTAACCCTCCTTCTCCTCCCACTTACCTAAATCGCCTGTTTATCCTCTTCATGCACATCCCGTGCGCCTGTCATAAT
>JACKBR010000116.1 GCA_020634495.1 Ardenticatenaceae bacterium
CTGGCTGATGTGCTGCTGGAAAAAGAAAAGAAGCATCTGCGAGGCGTCTATTTTGGGTTAGGCCAGGGACATCCCATCTACCAGGCTTTGGGCCGCCAGCTAGAAGAACAGCGACGGCCGTATGCCTGGTACATTCGCGTGCCAGATTTGCCCGCCTTTTTACGCCACATCGCTCCAGCACTAGAAAAACGTCTGGCCAACAGCGTTTTGGCCGGGCACAACGGCACTTGCCGGGTAAATTTGTACCAGCAGCAGTTTGCCTTAGTCTTTGCCAATGGTAAGCTGAAAGAGATAAACAACTACACAGCAAATGTCGTGGAAGAGGGCGATATTCACCTGCCAGGCACAACCTGTTTACAACTGATCTTTGGGCACGCCACGCTAGATGAGCTAAATGCCATTCACCCAGATTGTTATGCGAGGGATGCAGAAGCGGCCGTATTGTTCAATATCCTTTTCCCCAAAAAACCATCCTGGATCGTCGGCATGGGGTAACCAAAAGGAAAACGTAACGCCCACAAAACGCCTGGTAAAAGGCCCTCCAAGCCAGCCATCTACCTGATAATCGTCAGGTCTTCCGTGACAAACTGCCGGGTATTGCCAGTCTCTGCCCCGCCAGTTATCTGGCTAATAACCGCCCGAACCTGCATTCCCTGAATAAAATTAGCAGTCCCCACCGCTTCACCATCATCATAAAAAATGTCAGATAACGGTTGAGCACGAACCCGGTAGGTACGGCCAGAAGGCCCCTTCAGGACAAATTCCGGGGATGTCTGCGGCGTCAAGTTCATACTGGCAATTGTGCCTTCGATGACAAAATCTCCCTCAGGAATGGTTTCTGGATTCAACGGCAATCCTGTCGCCTCATCAAGCGTGTACTCTTCTTGGCTGTCGCTGCCACCATTAGAACCACAAGCAACCAAAAGTAAAATTAAAGGAACTAACCAAAACTTTCTCAACCTGTTCATATCCATCCTCCTACGGTGCTGAAACCCGCGGCTAAACGTGATAACATACCAATGCTTCGGCCTGACCAAAGTATATGGGTCAGGTAATTCAGTTTACCAAAATTAGCCAAAACAAATCAGTGATAATTTTCCAGCTCAAGCTGCCAGATTATCATTAAAAATATCAAACGCATGGCAGAGCACAGAAACAATCCAGTACAACCTTTCCTCGACTACCAAAACGTCTTCATTTTGGACGGCGGACTGGCTACCGAGCTAGAGGCCCGCCGCCACAACCTGGCCGATCCGCTTTGGTCGGCCAAAATCCTGCTGGAGCAACCAGAGGCCATCCGCCAGGTACACACTGATTATTTGTGGGCCGGGGCCGACTGCATCATCAGCGCCAGCTACCAGGCCAGCCTGCCTGGCCTGATGGCCCGCGGACTGAGCCAGGCCGCAGCGGCCGATCTGATTCGCCGTTCAGTTCAGTTAGCCATCGAAGCACGCGATCAGTTTTGGGCGGTGATGGCCAACCGGCGGCAGCGATTACGGCCGTTAGTAGCTGCCAGCGTGGGGCCATACGGGGCATATCTGGCCGATGGCTCCGAATACACCGGCGTGTATGACCTGGATGAAGCCGGACTGCTGGCCTGGCATCGTCCTCGCTGGGAGATTTTGGCGCAAAGCAGGGCAGATTTGCTGGCCTGCGAAACCATCCCCTCCCTGGCCGAAGCCAAAGCGCTGCGCCAACTGCTGCTAGAAACGCCAGAAACGCCCGCCTGGATGAGCTTTGCCTGCCAGGACGGCAGCCGCATCAGCGACGGCACGCCATTGGCCGACTGCGTTCAACTGCTGAACGATGTGCCTAATTTGGTGGCGGTGGGCATTAACTGCACCCCACCCCGTTTTTTGCCAGACTTGATTACGGCCGTTCAAGCCAACACCCAAAAACTCGTCATCGTTTACCCCAACTCCGGCGAGCATTACGATGCCGCAACCAAACAATGGCTGGGCCAATCCAATCCAGCCGAATTTGGCACCATCAGCCGCGAATGGCGCAAGATGGGGGCGCTGCTGGTTGGTGGCTGCTGTCGCACCCGCCCGGCCCACATCCAGCAAATTCGGGACCGAACCAGACCGGCAATCGGTAACCAGTAGGTCAGTAATCAGTCTAAAATCTCTAAGCCTATATCTCCAAGGACACTTTGCATGAACAATTTCCAAGCAAGATGCAACCAATTGCAGCCCAACATGGTAGCCATCGTCGGCGTGCCGTCAGATGAAAATTCGTCATTTTTGCGGGGGCCAGCGCAGGCACCGGGGCAAATCCGGCAGGTGCTGCACAGCGGCTCGTCAAATCTGTGCGCCGAAAACGGGCATGATTTGGGTCAGGAGCCACGCCTGCTGGACGTGGGTGACATGCCGCTTGGGCCAGGCACCTGGCAGGCAGATGGTTCGCCAACCATCACCGGGCACATCGCCAGCCTGCTAGAAAAAGATGCCCGCGTCCTGTCGCTGGGCGGCGACCACGCCGTGACGTTTCCCATTGTGCAGGCATTTGCGGCCAAATATCCCGACCTCACCATTTTGCACATCGACGCCCACTCAGATTTGTACGATGAATTTGAAGGCAGTCGCGTATCGCACGCCTGCCCATTTGCCCGGATCATGGAAGCCGGACATGCAAAACGGCTGGTACAGGTAGGCATCCGCACGCTGAACGCGCACCAACGGGCACAGGCAGAAAAGTTTGGCGTGGAAATAATCCAAATGGCGGATTGGCAACCGGGGATGGCCCTTAATTTGACCGGCCCACTTTATCTCTCGCTGGATTTGGATGGCCTGGACCCGGCGTTTGCCCCTGGCGTATCGCATCATGAGCCGGGTGGCCTGACCACGCGAGAAGTAATCGATTTGATTCAAGCAATTGATGTGCCGCTGGTGGGCGCTGATATTGTGGAGCTAAATCCGGTGCGTGATCTGGTGGGCATGACAACGGCCGTTGCCGCCAAACTGCTCATGGAAATTGTGGTCAAACTGCTATGAACGGGCCATTCCTTCCCTGTAAAAGCTGAATGTCCGTTTTGGAGGTGGAGGCACCGCCTTCCTTTCGGCAATGGTTTTGGCGTGACGGCGAGCCAATTCTAGCTTAAGGCTTTCTTCGCCTTTGCGCATGGCCCAATGGTGGTTGGCCGAGAAAATTGGCTTCATAATGAACGACAGCCAGCGCAGCAGCGGCTTATCGGCCCGGATGCGCCAGTCGTAGATGATCTCTACCCAGTCACCGTTTTGGGTAAACGTCCAGTCACCCGTGCCTACAAAATCACCCCACGCCTCAAGCGAAAAACCATTGGGCGAGCGGTTGGCAATAACGCGGAACTGCCAGCGCAGAGTGTACGGCAGCCAGCCTTTGGTGAACAGGCTCACCACTTTGCCAATGCCATCCTTGTTGCCCGATTCTAATTCCTGCACATCCAGGTAAACCGAAGGCCACCAGCGGGTCAAATCTGGCCCATTGCCCAAAACTTCGCTAATTTCCTGGCAGGTGCTTTGTACCCGCCAATGGGTTGTAAAGGCATATTCATTTCTTTTCATTTTCGAT
>JACKBR010000117.1 GCA_020634495.1 Ardenticatenaceae bacterium
AGTCTGTTGCTGAGATGAACTATGCTACGCTTCTTGCTCAAGAAGGCAAGCTGAATGAGGCGCTAAAAATATACCAGAGGGTACACGAAATCTTCATTAAATTTGAAGCAATACAGAATGCAGCTACAGTTTTAGAATTGCAGGCAACTACGTTAGAGCAATTGGGGGATTTAGATAACGCCATTTCGATACAAGAAAAAAGTTTGTCTCTCAAAAAGAAGATCAATTTTGATGAAGGGCAAGCTATCAGCTTACATCACTTGGCAATGCTTCATGATATGAAAGGGGAGTATGAGACTGCACTGAGCCGTAGTGAGGCAGCAGAGGAATTGGCTCGCAAGATAAAGAATGAATTCATCTTGTCTGCAACGTTACATGAACAAGGAATCATCTACATAAATATGGCGAAAAAATCCCTTACCGAAAAAAAAGGGGTGAAATTATTTCAAACGGCAGTTACACGATTTGAAAAAAGTATTAACATTTCAAGGCGTATCGGATACGTAGATCTAACTGCTAGTACCTTAAACGAACTCGGTAAACTACATCGCGATGTTGGACAGATAAATGAGGCTATCGTTAACTTCAATGATGCGCTGGAATCCTTTCGCAGATTAGGCAATCCAGTTAAAGTAAGCCATTCATTACTACATCTTGCAAGTATTCATGAGCAGCAAAGTCAATACACGGCAGCATTGGCTAAGTATAAGGAGGCAAAAACTCTGTTACAACAATATGGTTCACCTCAAGATATTGCTATCGTCGAAAACCACATCGCCCGCGTCCAGGCCAAAATGCGCGGTGGTTAGTAAGTGGCAAGTGCAAAGCGCCTCTGGCCCCAAGTGCGACGCACCTTGAAGGTGCGTCGCACTTAGCAGCAACAACACTTAAAAGCAACAAAAGGAGACAGCCATGCGGCTAAAACAAGCAGATTACCAACCCGGCCATTACTACCACATCTACAATCGCGGGGCGCATCGGTTGTCTATCTTCCGCGAGCCGGAGAATTATCTTTTTGTCCTGAGAAAGATGAAGCATTTCGCCTACAAGCTGGCCATCACCGTCATCGCCTACTGCTTGCTGCCAAACCATTACCACTTTCTGCTGCGCCAGGACGGCGACCACCCCGCCAGCTTGCTGCCGCAGCGCGTGTTTAACAGCTATGTGAAGGCGTACAACAAGCGGTACCAACATTCGGGCACCTTGTTTGAAGGCAACTTCAAACCCAAGCCAGTTCATAACGACAATTACTTGCTGCATTTATGCCGTTACATCCACGCTAATCCGGTGAAACACGGTTTGGTGCGGCACCTGGAGGATTGGCAGTATTCCAACTACCAGGAATGGATTGGTGTACGGCTTGGAACGCTGGTTGATCGCGACTTTGTTCAGGACTTTTTTCCAGAGAGCGGGCAGTATGTGGAGTTTGTTGAGGATTATTTGCGGGATCGGAGCATACTGCCGAAGGAGTTGAAGGGGTATTTGTATGATGATTGATGGTGGTGGAAAGTGCGACGTACCTCGGAGGTGCGTCGCACTTAGGTTTCGGGGAACGTCAGGGTAAACGTGGTGGCCTGATGGGGAGTGCTGGTAACGGCGATACGGCCGTTATGGGCCAGCACAATCTGTTTTGCAATCGCTAAACCTAGCCCGCCCCCCGCCCCGCCGCTGTGCGTTCTGGCCCGATCGCCGCGCCAGAAGCGCTCAAACACAAAGGGTAAATCCGCTTCGGGGATGCCTTCGCCGCTGTCGATGACTTGAATTTGTACGGCATCATCTACTAACTTGGCGTTGAGGGTGATACGGCCGTCCCCCGGCGTGTGTCTGAGCGCATTCACCACCAGATTGCTCAACACCTGATCGAGTCGTCCGACGTCGCCTTGAATTTTGGTGCCTGGGGGGAGAACGGCCGTTTCCACCTCAAGTTTCACCCCCTGCGCCTCCGCCTGGCCAGAAAAACTGGTGGCCAC
This sequence comes from Ardenticatenaceae bacterium, assembly GCA_020634495.1. The sequence goes on from JACKBR010000117.1 coordinate 1,971, forward strand.
ATCGGCCAGCAAATCAGCCACGTTGACCGGTTCCAGATTCAGGGGAAGCTGCCCAGCATCGGCCAGGGAAAGGGTGTGCAGGTCAGAAACCAGTCGAGCCAGCAGCCGGGTTTCGTCCAGCGTGGCCTCGATGTGCTCCGGCGAGGGCGCATAAACGCCATCCAGCACGCCTTCCAGATTGCCCTGGATGATGTGCAGCGGTGTGCGCAGCTCGTGGGCCACATCGGCGGTGAGGTTGCGCCGCTGCTGGTCGGCTCGCTCCAGCTCCTCGGTCATGTTGTTAAATGAGTGGGCCAGCCGGGTAAACTCGTTGCGCCCGCTGAACTCCGGCACACGCACGCTCAGGTCGCCTTCGGCCACGGCGTCGGCGGCGTTCATGATGGCCGCCAGGGGATTAGCCACCCGGCGAAAGGTGCGCACGGCCAACACCACGGCCAGCAAAGGCAAAGCCAGCGCCAGGCCACACCCGCTAATCCAAACGAGAACGGCCGTATCCGGCGTGCCCCCCATCCGGCGCGTCAGCAGCAAGGCAAAAATCGTCATGCCCCCGGCCACCAGCAGCACCATCAGGCCAAAAACTGCCATAAAGCCCAAAAACATGCGGCGTTGACGAGGTGAAGGCCCCGGCCTACCCCAATGAGGCGGCGGTCGCCAATGCTCCCCGCGCCGATTGTGGGGTCCACCGCGATAGTTCCGCCAATTTTTGTCTGGCTTCACGTGGCCACCTCATCGTTAAATTTGTAGCCAATGCCGTACACCGTGAGGATGTAAATTGGGTTGGAGGGGTCTGGTTCCAGCTTGCGCCGCAAATTTTTTACGTGGGCATCGATGCTGCGCTCGTAGCTGTCTTGCGAGAAGCCGTGCAGCCGGTCCAGCAGCTGCTCGCGGCTCATCGTCTGCCCGGCGTGCTGGGCCAGAATCGCCAGCAAATTAAACTCGATGCGGGTGAGCTGCACCGTTTCCCCAGCGCGGCTGACGTGGTGGCCGTTCAGGTCAATTTCGATGTCGCCCGCCTGGATGAATTCGGTGGGAACCAGCCCGCCCCGCACGCGGCGCAGCACGGCACGCACCCGGGCCACCAGCTCACGCGGCGAAAATGGCTTGGTAATGTAGTCATCGGCTCCCAGCTCCAGGCCAATGAGCCGGTCGGTTTCGTCGATGCGGGCGGTGAGCATGATGATGGGCACGTCCGATTCGCGGCGCAGGGTGCGGCAAACGTCCAATCCGTCCAGCTCTGGCAGGCTCAAATCAAGGACAATCATGTCTGGTTTTTCGCTGCGGGCCATGCTCAGGGCAGTACGGCCGTCGCCCGCCGTCAATACCGCATACCCGCTGCGCTCCAAATAATCGCGGGCCAACTTTACAATTTTCGGTTCATCATCAACAACCAGAATGCGTTCGTTCATAAGCAAAGTGTGTCGGAAAAATGTGATTCTGCCAAGTAGCAGGTACAACTTGTTTTGTTGGGAAATTTATAAAAAGAAATCTTTTGTTTCCTGGTTCTTTTGTGCCTTCGTATAATTTAAAAGTTTCCTGATTTTGTTGCGCCACTCCCACCATCATA
>JACKBR010000118.1 GCA_020634495.1 Ardenticatenaceae bacterium
ACGGCCGTTTTCGCGGCGCAGCAAATCATCCAAACGGCTGCGGGCGGTTGCCTCATCAACAGGCAGAGGTTTGGTGTAGCAGCCAGTAGATTTAATGTCATCTTTTTCCCAGCCATCCTGTGTAGCGATGGCGTCTACCTGGGTTTGAATGAGGCTCTGTTCAGCGGCTGTCAGCTTGCTCCAGTGACGGCCGTATACCGCCAACCCTGCCTTGTTCCACAGAATTGTGCAGGCGATCTCCTGTCGCGGAAAGCTGCTGCCGATCCCGGCCAAGGCCAGCTCATCGCAAACCAGGTGGGCATCAACTGGCGGATATCGGCGGCGATACGCACCGCGCCGGGCAAAGGGAACGACCGGTGGCTCCAACTCCACTTCGCCCCCATAGCCGAGGTGGGCGCACGCCTTTTCCGTCACCTGACACACCGTCTGGTAGGCGGCTTCGGTCTGAATGCCGTCGGGATACAGGACGGCCGCCACCACCTGCAAGCTCTCATTGCTGGGCAGATAGACATCCTCGCCAACGGTCATCGTCTCGACGGCGTTCAAGCCGTCCAGGATCGCCTGCCGCTTGCCTTCTTTGTCGTTGCTATAGGTATGCTGAGTGCCGTGGATGGACAGGATGAGCCTGTCGGCCTCGTGGGTACAGGTGATTGGTTGCGTCATGGGTTTGCTCCGATAGAGGGAAGTTTAATCGAAGGCCAGGCCTTGTTCTTTAAGGCTGGTGAAACGGCCGTTACCGATAATCAAATGATCCAGCAGCTCAATCCCGAGGAGCTTGCCCGCCTGCCCAATTTGCCTGGTCACGGCCACGTCTTCGGGCGAAGGGGACGGATCACCGGAGGGATGATTGTGGGCTACGATAATAGCTGCGGCACAGGATTCAATCGCAGCCCGGTAAATTTCGCCGATACGCACCACGCTCGTGTTCAGGCTGCCCCGGTAGATAAGTTGGGTAGCCATAACCCGGTTGCGTGTATCCAGTAGAATGACGTGCAGCTCTTCCTGGTCGAGGTGGCGCAGGCGGGGCAGCAGCAGGTCGGCCCCATCAGCAGGGCTGGTAATACGCACCTTTTCCGCTGCGGCGGGGGCTTGCAGACGGCGGCTCAGTTCCAGAAAGGCGAGCAGCCGTCCCGCTTGCCCTGCACCAATGCCGTGGATGCGCCGCAGCTGCGCTTGGCTGGCGCGGGCTAACTGGTGGAGGGAGCCGAAACTGTTAAGCAGTGCCTGTGCCAAGCCCGGCGCTTCACCCGTGCCGAGAAGCAGCGCTAGCAATTCTGTGTTGGAAAGGGATTCTGTTCCGTGTTGATGCAGGCGGTAAAGCGGCCGTTCTTCAGCGGGCAGGTCACAAAGGCGAAGGCGTGGCGCTGGCATGTTATCTGTTTGTTGGTAAATGATGAGGGGAAGTTGTTGTGACATGGGGTGCCTCCTGATTGGAATTCACCCCATGCGGCGCGCTTAGCGCCCTGGTGATGTCATTTAGATCGTGAGGCTTGCTGCTGGTGATGATAATAAACCATCATTTTTTGGCGCTGCAAATCGGCGGCTCGTTTATCCCACAGCGCCAATTTTTGCAATTCTTGTTCGACGCGCTCTGGAATCGGATTGTCCAATTTCTGCTTCAGCTTTTGGCAAATGCGGCAGAGGCGTACATTAGGCGGCAAATTTTCCAGCAGCTCCCACCGTCCGTTTAAGGATTCATCCCCATCGGCCGGTTTTGGTGTGGGCGAACAGAGCGCACCGGTTACTCCGTTGATGGTGTGGACGTGGTGGACAATCGGGTGCACTTTGCCTCGGCGCAGGCGGACAAGGTATTCCATGTGCCTATTTTAATGGATATTGGGGCCGTTTGGGACTGAACAAGCAGAAGGGGAATCGGGAAACCGATGATTACGGCCGTTGGTTACTTTCCCAAAGCGAGCGCCAGACGCCTAACATACCAAGCTGGGCAGCGGCCACATCAATCTCAGCCTGGTTCAGTTTCTTGCCCTGAAGGCGCACAATTGAGCCGATGTCATCCAGGTGGCGCGTCGATTCGCTAATTTCATAGGCACGCAGCTTGGCGACGATAATTGAGGTTGGAGTGATGTAAGCTGCCCGGCGCATCTCGTCAAAGGGCAGCGTGACCCGATCAGCCAGCATAGTCAGCAGCTCCAGCTCCGTGGGTACATAAAAATCCGTTTTGATGTGATACCCCAGGTGAATGACGTTAAAAAAACCGCCACTCAGGGCACGATTGACTGCTATCTCATCCACATGGTAATGGGTTTCTTGCAGCCGCCGTACAAACAGCGATACAGAAAACTGTTTGGGGCTTAGAAGAATGTCCATATCCTGAGTAAAACGAGGTTCGCCGTAAGCGACAACAGCCATGCCGCCCCAGATGGCATAGGTTGCCCCGATTGCTTCCAGCACGTCAATGACGCCGCCAAAGGCTTGGCCTTGTTCATAGGCTACATTCATTCCGACACCTCGTTTCTGCCAAACACCTGGCGGCGGGCTTCTTGCTCGACCTCTGTGTTAGCCCAACCTGGCTGCTCTTCAGCTAACAGCAGCTTCTTCTGCCGCAGGGCAAAATCAGCAGCAGCAAAGGCACGCCGATTCTTTTCGGCAACAGACAACTCACCAATAGCCTCAATGAGTTCCCAGCTAATTGATTCATATTGAGGTGAAGACGGCCGTTCCAGCACGGGATACTGCAAATAATAGCCTGCAATTTCGGGCCGACGCGAGTAAGCAATGCGAATGCCGCCCTGGCGCAACGCTGCCAAATCCCGGGCCAATGCCTCTTGCGGCACCTTGCCCCAGCAATCGTAGTCCAGCTGGGCTGCAACCGCTTCCCATATTTCTTCGCGCGGGTGAGGACGACCGTCGGCGAGGAGATCGATGAGGGCAGCTCGGCGAGCGGCAATTTTATCAATCTGCATATGCCCGGCCATGGCGGCTAATCGCAATCTTGTGCGAGCTGTTTTCTCCGCTTGATTAGCTGCCAGTTGCCACTGTGCGGCCGGATGCGTGGATGATGGTCTCATGACGTCATTATTATAAACAAACATGTATTAAAACACAATTTTACTGTTGATTAGGAATATTTATTTGCCAGGTTCAGTTGTGAGCCTTTGGTTAGCAAAGCCGGGTCTGTTTTCCAGGTGCCACGTAACGGCCGTATCTCACCCAAGTCAATAACGCCAGACGGGATGACCGTGAACTCTTTCTCGGAAGCGGCCGTTTGCAGATAACTCACCACTCGCGCCTTGAGTGCCTCCGCCTCTTCCCAGGCTGCATCATATTGTTGCCAGACAGGATCGTTTTCGCGACGGCCGCTGTACAGTTGCACTGTCGCCACCGGCAGGTAACAGGCGAGAACGTGTCCATCGCCGTTAATCGTGCGGATGTGTACGCCCACGCTAACCTGACGCAGATCGGGAATTTGGGCGGAGACGCCTTCACTGATTTCCAGCA
>JACKBR010000119.1 GCA_020634495.1 Ardenticatenaceae bacterium
CACCGTGGACAGCAGTGGCCAGGTCACCAGCTACAAAGGGGCGGAACTGGAGCAGTTTCTGCAAAAGTGGATCGCTCATCTGACCGGCATTGTAGCTCAGGAGTATCCCCCGGTTTACCAGTTCGATCTCAATGGATACGGCCGTTTGCTGAACAGGCTGAGCAAGCAGCGTCCTATTCCCGGCCTGAATGGCAAATCTGGCTTGTTACCAGCCCAAAAACACGCAGCCGCGGCAGCATTGACCCGATTGGAAACCGAAAACGATGCCATTATTGTGGGAGAATGCGGTTCGGGCAAAGCGCAGCCACTCGATAGTAAGGTGTTGACGCCGACGGGCTGGAAGCGCATGGGCGATATTCAGGCAGGCGATGAAGTTGTCAATCCAGAAGGCAGAACAGCTTGTGTTATTGGTGTATATCCGCAAGGGGTAAAAGCTATCTATCGCGTGACATTCAGTGATGGCTCTCAGACTGAATGTTGTAATGAGCATCTATGGCAAGTTCTAACTCCAGAAAGAAAGTGGCGAGGACATCAACCTCAATTATTTGAACTGGGTCAGATAAAGAATAAACTATTTAGCCAGTCTAACAACGCTCGTTACTTTATCTCCTTGGTGAAGCCCGTAGAATTCGAGGAGGAACCATTACCATTAGACCCGTATTTACTGGGTGCTTTGATAGGTGATGGCGGGTTAAGCGACAACTGCCCCATGTTCACTTCGGCTGATGATGAGATTATCCAGGAAGCTGATGCAGCTCTGCCCGATGGGGTCTCCTTCAAAGCTCAAGGTAAGTACGATTATCGCATCAGTAGTAAATACCGTACGGGTTCCAAGAAGGCAGGCTCCAAAAGACGTTGTTTAAAATCAAATCCAGTGACTATCGCCTTACGAAAGCTAGGATTAATGGGGCACCGCTCTGAAACTAAGTTTATCCCCAAACGCTATCTGTTTTCCAGTGTAGGCTCTCGAATCGCTTTGTTGCAGGGCTTACTCGATACAGATGGCACGATAGGTCGACAACCAGATGGATTTACTGGACATATTACCTACTCGACAGTCTCTGAGAAATTAGCCAGGAATGTGACAGAGTTAGTTCAATCGCTGGGGGGGACAGCTAAACTAACCTCTCGAATTCCACGCTATACGCATAATGGCGAAAAGCGACGTGGACAATTGGCTTATCGACTCAGTATTAAATTGCCAGACTGCATCCAACCTTTCCGCTTGACCCGCAAACTTGAGCGGGTACTCCCTCGCACCAAGTATGGCGTCACCCGAGCGATGGTCAAGGTCGAATATGTGGGCAAGAAAGAAGCCCAATGTATTGCTCTGGATTCTGAAAACCAATTGTATGTCACCGATGATTACATCGTGACGCACAATACGACCATCGGTGCCTCAGTTGCTGCCGGCCGCCACGCCCGGCGTACCATCATCCTCTGCCCGCCCCACCTGGTGGACAAATGGCAGCGGGAATTCAAGGCTGTTTGGCCTGGCGTGCGCACGATGCACCTGCAAACGATTAGCGATGTCGATCAATTCTTCGGCGATCAACCCGATGATGCGCCGCTGGTTGGCGTCCTCAAGCAGACCACTGCCCGCAGCGCTACCGGCTGGGAACATGCCTACGACTACGGCGGCCCGGCCAGCCACAACTACGGCAGCAAGGGGTACAGCGATATCGAACGGCCGTGGGGCAACGTGATATCCGCGCGAAAATTGATGGATCTGCCCGTCGAAGAACGCCCGTTTACCGAAAAACAAATCCTGGCCCTGCAGCAGCGTGGCATTCGCTGCCCCGTGTGTGGCGAAACCCAGTTCCGCAGCGGACGGCCGTTAACCGTCAAAGAACTCAAAACCGCCACATGGAGGTGCAGCAACGAGCAATGCCGCTCGCCATTGTACCAGTTTACCCGCCGCCGCAGTGGTGTGTCTGCGACACAATCCCAGGTGCGTGGCAGCTTCAAGCTGTACGCCCAACGCGAGCGACTCATCCGCAGCTACACCAATGAAGGCCAGCCAGTGCCTTTTCATGAGTTAGAAAAATGGCACGGTACGGTCGTGCGCGACACATTCGGCTATGGCAAGGTGCCGCTGGCTGGTTACATCAAGAAACGGGGCAACGGGAAGCTGGATCTGCTGTTAGTGGATGAGGTTCATCAGTACAAAGGATTTGACAGCGACCAGGGGTACGCCATGCACCACCTGGCTCAGGCAGCCGAGAAGGTGGTGGCCCTCACCGGCACCATCTACGGCGGCAAAGCGTCCAGCCTCTTTTACCTGCTCTTCCGTCTGGCCCCAGAAATGGGCCGTGCCTACGTGGACTCGGAAGCCACTGGCCAGCGCCGCCTGCGCAGCCGGGATTGGGTCTCAGCCTATGGCATTCTGCAGCGGATTGAGACCGTCACCCTTGATGAAGACGGACGGCAGACGGCAAACAGCCGCAGCAACGTGCGCTTCAAAGAGCTGCCCGGCGGTAGCCCGGCGATGCTGCCCTGGCTGCTCAACCGGTCGGTCTTCCTGTCGCTGGGGGACATGGGTTTCCCCCTGCCCGATTACACAGAAATTCCGGTTTCCGTGCCCATGGCTCTGGAACAGGGGGTACGCTACGAATCCCTCAAGGAGCAGTTGAAGGAAGAACTCAAAGAGCGGCTCATTCGCGGCGACAAGTCGCTGCTGGCTGGGTACCTCTATGCCTTGCTCTTCTGGCCGGATTCGCCGCGCCGGGCCAAGGTGGTCGAATGCCCGCGCACTGGCGATGTCGTCGCCTCAGTGCCCGGACTGCCGGATGATTTCGTTGGCCCGAAAGAGGAAGAAATCATCGAGCTATGCCTGGCAGAGAAAGCGCAGGGGCGGCGCGTCCTGCTGCTGTGCCAGCAGACGGATACGCTGGACATCCAACCAGAGTGGAAAGCGATGCTGGAAGCGGCCGGACTTAAGGCCGCCATCCTTCGCGCCGCGCCCAACAAGCGCGAAAAGTGGGTGGAAAAGCAGGTAGAGGCCGGCGTCGATGTGATCATCACTCATCCGCGCAAAGTGGAGACCGGCATTGACCTGCTCGATTTCCCGACCATCGTCTGGATGGCCATTGACTACAGCGTTTACACCGTCCTGCAGGCCAGCCGCCGCTCCTGGCGCATTGGCCAGACGGAGCCAGTGAAAGTGTACTTCTTTGCCTACGAGGAAACCATTCAGGAGGACGCCCT
>JACKBR010000012.1 GCA_020634495.1 Ardenticatenaceae bacterium
GCTTGCGCAGCGTTTCCGGCAGGTAGTGGCCCAGTAGTTCCAGGTCTTCCAGCGAGACATCGCGTAGGGTTTTGATGTGGGGCAGATGCTGTTGCAGAACGGCCGTTGCCTCGCGGCATTCGGCGGAACGATTGTGGTGATGGCTGGCTGATCGTCGTTGCCGCACGCCAGAATCGACCAGGACAACGGCCGTTTCCGGCGGCAGGGGCAGATGTTCATGGCTGAAGGTACGGCCGTCCAGGAAAAGCAGGTGGTTGGCCTGGCTGGCAGCGCAGGCAAAATGATCCATCATGCCCGAACTGGCACCCACGTATTCATTTTCTGTCTTTTGGCCGATGTGGGCCTGACTGAGATTGTCCAGCGCAAAGCCGCACAAGGTTTCCCAGGCCAGCAAAAAGGCCATCGCCATCGCCGCCGAAGAACCAAGCCCGGTAGCTTGCGGCAAGTCGCTCACCAGCACCACGTCCATGCCCGTTAGTTCATAGCCCGCTTTTTGCAGCGCCCAGGCAACACCCATCGGATAGTTGATCCAGCTGCCGCCGACGCTGGAGGCGAATAGTTCCAGATGGGGCAGTTGGAAAGCGGCCGTTTCCTGCATATTCAGCGCCCGGATTGTTACCCGATGATCCGTTGTGGGCGCGGCCGCCAGCCAGACGGATGGCTCGATGGCTCCCGGCAGCGCCCAGCCTTCGTTGCTGTCCAGGTGTGCCCCAAGCAAATTTACCTGGCCAGGCGCTCGGATGATGACGGCCGTTTCTCGCCCCACCAATTCCCGAAAAATATGTTGTACCTGTTCAAATTTGGTCGATTGTGATATTGACATAATCCTAGAAGTGAGTTCAGGTAAAGCGTTCACAAAGAATACAAGTATAGCGATTTTTGGCAAAACGGCCGTCATGCACAAACAAAAAGATTGGTTCAATCCGCCAGATTGAACCAATCTTCACTAAAAGCACCGCCGGTTGTAAAACGCCTAATCCGCGCCAGTGGTGAAGAAGCCAACGGTGATGGTTTGGTTCCCGCTTTCCTCCAGCGCCAAAACTTCAAGCTCGTAAATGGTGTCTGGCTGTAAAAACTCGGCGGGAACAGACAGGCTGGTTTGCTCTGGCCCCACGTGAACATCAAAAATGGGGCGGGAGAAGCCGTTGGGGTCTTCAAACTCCTCTTGGGTGATGATGACCTCATACCCGGTGATGGCCACAGCATCGCCCGATATGGTTTGTGTGACGGCTTCCCATTCAATGACAAGATCGGCCGTTGGCACTACAGCTTCATCGGCTACCTCTGCCTCATCGGCCAGGGGTGGGTAGGTGATGGTTGGCTGTTCCGGCACCTCGTGGGAGAAGACGGCCGTTCCGGTGAGAATGGTTCCATCGTAAGATTTAGCCTGAACGGTGTACTCGCCCTCGGGGAAGTTGGCCTGCAAATCTTCATAAGAAAATTCATCAAGTTCTGGCTCGCGTGATTCAAAGAAGATGCCAGCCATGGTGAGGTCTTTTAGCTGGGATTGGGGTTGAACGTTGAGGATGAGACGGCCGTTTGGATCAAACACACACAGCTCAGACCAGCCTGAATCATCAAACGCGCCGTGTACCCCCATGTCCTCGTCCGTCGCGTTGAATTCAATGATGAGTTTGGCGGTGCTAATTTCCACGGTTTCACCCCCGCGATAACTGCATTTTTGCCGTCGGCTCAGGGGATGGCCCGACGACTGGTCTCCACCGCTGGCCACCGCCAGAGAGACGCCCCCCAGCGCCAGCAGAAGAATGGCACTCAATAAAACAACCAGTTTGCGATTTTTGTTTTGCTTCATGTTTTGTCTCCTTGACTAACGTTTGAATGGATAAGCAAAGCGTAGTCAGGTGGAGTAAGAAAACGATGAAGCAAGTTTAAGAATGGTTCATAAAAATCGAGGGATTGGGCGTTTTTAGCTGCCCGCCGTTTGCACCTGAGGATAGTAAGTTCTAGAACGCAGATTCATTTTTCAATTTTTAACCGTGCTGTCCAGCAGCAGACCCAGCTGGGCGGCGGCTTCACGCAGCTTTTGCCAGTTTTCCAGGCGCACGGTGGCGGCCAATTCGCCCAGGCTCTCGGCAATGTATTCGCGGGTTTTGGCGTTGGTGCGCAGCGTTTCTAAAATGCCCGCTTCACGCACGCGCAGGATGACGGCCGTTTCCAACCGTCCTTCCACCCCTCGCTCCCGCCAGCGCTCAATGCCCCGTTTGGTGGCAATGGGCAACGGCCGTTCGCTGGCTTCCTGCAAAAAGGTCAAAATGCGGTCTGGCTCGATGCCCTCAGCGCGGGCCTGCTGGAGCGAAGCGGGCGTGATCTGGTAAGCGTACGGTTTGCCCGGTTCCACCGGCTGCGGCTCGCTGATGCGGGCCACCTGGAAGCGATGGTGCCGGTTGGCATTATGGGCCACCAAAATGGTGCTGTCTGGCTGCACGATGATGGGCACGGTCACTTCTTCGCTGGCGGGCGGGGTGCTGGCCAGCCATTCCAAAGCGCGGTCGGTTAGCCGGAACAGCTGGTGTTTGCCCTGAACGGCCGTTTCTGCCAATCCCAGCCAAAACAGCGGCCCCTGCACCAAAAAAGCCAGCAGCCGCCCCTCCACCAGCTCCCAATTTTCAATGCCAGAGAGATAGTTGTCCTGAGCCACGTCGCGCACGTACCAGGTGTCGTAATTGCCGTCAGGGCGCTGGAAGTCGGGGTCGGTTTGCTTGATGTGGCCAATGAGATCGGCCAGTTTGTACCAGTCTGGCGTTTGCGGCAGAGCGTCCAGCAGGGCAGTGCGGGCCAGGATGGGATCGTTGCGCCACTGCTCGCCCTCGCAGCGCAGGCCGGGCGTGTGGCACAAATCGTTCCAGCCGCTGCTGCTCCAGGCGTCCATCAGGTCGCGCAGCTGGGCTTCGCGGGATTTGGTCAGCCAGGAAACGGCCGTGCGCGTGGGGCGAATGCCGCCTTCAACTTCGCGCAGCATTTCCATTTCGCGGGCCAGGTTGATGAGCAGCGAACGGCGGTGGGCGTCGGCGTCCAGCAAGATTTGCGGCAGCAGGTCGAGCGCTTCGCTGCGCAGGGCGGTGCGCTGGGCCAGGGCCAGCAGGGTGGTGAGATCGTCTACCGCGCTGCTGCTGGCGGGGGTGTAGCGGTTGGGTTCGGGCACGGGGCTGAGGCTGGTAACGGCCGTTGGCCGCACTTCTTTTGGTTTTTCCGGCTTGGGCAGCTTGGCCAGCAGCTCTTCGGGCAGGTAATAGAACTCAATCATGCCTTCGGCCGTTTCGTCAAAACCGCGATAGATAAAACCGCGATACCACAGCGCCTCTACCGGGCTGATGGGGTCAAACCACGGCTCATCCCGCTCCAGCGCCCCTGGGCCCATCAGGCGCACTTCGCCATGCAATCGTTCAAAGGAGGCGACCGGGGAACGGCCGTTGCTCTGCACCAGCGTTTGGATAGCGGACGCTTCTTCCGGTGCCAGATACAAGATTTCCTGGGCAAAATCCAGCTGAGCCAGCCGCTCGGCCAAAGCCTTTACGCAAGCTGCTTTGTCATCCCCGGTTAAATCCAGGTCATACCACTCGCCCATCACCCGCAGGACGATGAGTTCATGTTCCTGTAACGCTTTTTTCAATGTCCGCATAAAAAATTCTCTCTCATCGTAGTAAAACCTTGTCTTTCAGATGTCTTTCTGAGCAAAGCGAAGAATCCCTCTAAACTTCATCTGATGAAACCTTTGTCCGCCAGCAAAGTAAGCACTGTTTGAAGGTTTTAGGGATGCTTCACTATGTTCAGCATGACAAGTTCGGGTGTAGCGGTTGGCAAACGGCCGTTCAGATTTCACCATTGCCTGTTAGTTGAAAATATAATCGTGATTGCCCCATTTTGGGTCAAAAACTGATGTCGATGTTCGTGGGTGTTACCTGCGTTTCTGTTTGAGAATGGCTCGAGCAGGCCAATAACGTCATAACATTCTTCGGCAGACAATTCCCAAACGAAATAGTTTTCTTGCTTCATCTGCACACCTTGAGCCTCTCTTTTACTGATTTGTAGGTGTAATTGGCAATCATTAACTGAATGGTAGCCTGGAATAGTGTGAACATCTATGTGATTGGTTAACCCAGCTGCGGCCGTTTCAATTGCGAGGCTCAAATTCAAAGCGCCGACAGTATCGCTGCCATAAATCAGAATGAGTGGGCAATCTTGGCTGCCCTCAGCAAAATATTCAAGCTTTATCATTTCAAACAACCTTCACTATTAGATGTCATTAGTGTCTTGAAAACATGGTACAAAAGGGAAAGACACGGCAGATCGATTGTCATTAGACCCCCAGGTGATATCCGCGAAAGGCCGCGAAAGTAAGCGCTGTTTGAAAGGTTTTAGGGATGCTTCACTGCGTTCACGCACCCTGGTCGTCGACGAATTGCGTTTCTCCTAACGATGCCAGTTAAGGGCAATAATGAAGTGCGTGGCCGATGCAGGCAGGTTCTGGTGAGGCGTGCCGGTGACCTCGCGCGTTGATGTAATCTTGCAGTGTAGGCAAACATTTCGCAAATCGGTTTGTGGATGGGCAGGGCGGTCGGCCTGGGCACGCGGATTGTTTGCGTTTGCGCATACGGTCTAACGACACCCTTGCGGTTTGGATCACGCGTTTGTTGAACACTGCGGCTGGCTCGCGCGCTGAACATGGTGCTCTTTGGTACGAGCAGCAGGCCGATCATGCTGAGGCGGCCCATTTGTTGGCGGTGAGGGTGTCTACCAGATCGTCATGCTGCTTGGCGTCCGGGGTGAGCAAAAGCCGCCGCCGCCGCGTTACGCCAAAGTAATCATCATGATGGTTTGCTCTATTTTTCCTCGTCGAAGTAGGCGGTGACTTTGGGCATTTGGAATAGGTGGCGATGGTGCGCAAAACGGCCGTTAAATACATCAAAAAGCGTGGATGCGGGTAATGTTTCGTGGCAATCACCACCACCGCGTCAAGCCAATGCCGACGTTGTTGTCCACAATGCGAAAGCGGCCTGGTCATCTTCGATGCGGGCCAGGTCGATGGTTCTGGGCGTGCGGTGAAGGTTTTTGTACGGCCGTTTCCACCTTTGTCGGAATCTTCAAGCTCCAGGCCAGGTCATTGCCTGAGCCGATGGGAATGATGCCCAGTTTGGTGACGGCCTTGCTGCCGCGCACCAGCCCGTTGACCACGTCACTAATTGTGCCGTCGCCGCCCGCCGCCACAACCAGATCGTAGCCGTCGTCGGCCGCCCTGCGAGCCAGCTCCCCGCATGGCAGGGATTCAGTTTACACCAGATCAACGCCGCCAAATGGCTGCGCTGCTTGTTGAATAACGGCCGCTTGCGCTGCGCCGCGTCCTATATCTGCCATCGGATTGAGAATGACCTTTACGCGCATGTGCCTCTCCAGAACAGTTGAATGAGAACCTATTCAAATTTGCCACAGAGGTCACAGAGGTTTGTGAGATTTACTGTTAAATACCACTTTTCTCTGTAGCTTTTCAGATAGGTTTTTAGTGGAAGTGGGCAATTATACGATACGGCCGTCTGCACACAAAGTACGCAGCCAATGCAGGAATGATTAGCTATTTCAAAACCCTTGACGCAAAGGTGCAAAGTTGCAAAAGATAAACAAGAAAGCCAAATATCCCCCTTTGCGCCTGCCAACTCTTTGCGTGCTTTGCGTCAAAATGATCCCATTTATGAACTGCTTAAGTTGGCCAAAATAGAGTGACAGACGGCCGTTTTCTGTGTATGATGAAGCGGACGCGGTGAGACTCCTTCAAATTAACAAACAACCCCTCATCGCCCAAAATGATATATGGTTCGTCGCTTACTTGTTTTGAACGGATTGGCCTCAACGGCCGTTGCCTTCCATCATGCCGCCGCTTACGGTTTTTTAGCCCTTTTTAACTGGACAAATGCCTATCGTGATGTGGCCGTGCCCAATTACGACATGTTGGGGACGCCAGCTTATTACTACCTGCTGGGCGTGCGCCTGCTCATTGGTAGCTACGCCATTCCGGCATTTTTGCTGGTGTCTGGCTTTTACGCCGCCTTTGCCGCTGACGGCGACGGCCGTATGGGTTGGACAATTATTGGGACGCGGGTGAAGAAGTTTGTGGGGCCATTTATCATTTGGACGCTGGTTTTCTTTGCCATGCAGCGGGCCATTCCCCAGAGCCTCAACGATATTTTGCGGGCGTATTATTACATTCCGCTGGTAATCCAGCTTTATTTGCTGTCGCCCTGGCTGGGGCCTTTGGCCAAAAAACATTGGAAGCTTTTCTTATTTGTAACGTTCCTCATTCAGTTTGCTGCGGAAGGGGCGGGCTACTTGCGACTGTTGGGGGTGGAGGCTGCCTGGGTGAAAACGGCCGTTACCATCACCCCCATCTGGTTTTTCCCATCCCGCATCTTCTTTTTTGCCCTGGGGCTGGTGCTTGGCTTCCAGCGCAAACTGTTTGGCGGCTGGCTGGCGCGTTGGAAATATGCGCTGCTGGCGGGTTTGGGCCTGTTTGCCGTGCTGAGCTTTGTGGAATATTTTTGGGTCGATCAGGCAATTGGCGAACGCTGGCTTGGGCCTAGCTTTATTGGCATTTTCCGCACCCTGTATGCCGTCACCTTCTCTTTTGTTTTGCTGGCTTTTGATAAGGTGAAGCTGCCTCTGGAAAAACAGCTCAGCCAGCTCGGCCTGATTTCTCTGGGCATTTACCTGGTAAACACCCCAGCCATTTACCTGACATCCTCCCTGCTTTACAAATTTGCCCCTTGGGTTTTGGGCAGGCAGATTGTTTACCAACCCATTTTAACGGCCGCAGGTTTATTCATTCCCGTTCTGCTGATCCAGGTGTTTAAGTGGGGGCCGCTTAAGCGTTATTCGCCAACTGTTTTTGGCTAGAGCCGGGCGGCGGTTGCCCAAGAATAAAATTGAAATTACAGGGGGAAAATGCCCGGTACGGCCGTCATAGTACCAAGGCCCTATCTGCCCCATCATTGCTTTACACCCTCAAACAAACGTGCTATACTCCCAGCCGTAACTTTATGTTACGTCAAGTTGATTTTGGCTGAAAACATGCCGGGTAGAGAGAAAAATAAATCCAGGTTTTTGGTCAGCTGATGGCTCACCCAATTCGTATGTTGGAGCCACTCATTTTATCGGAAGCAGCACGGCCGTTTGCCATGACTCATTCACCCAATCGCGATCCGCTTCTGGACAAAATTGCAATTTCCCTGAAACAAAGAGGGCTTCACATGGCTGCCTTAACCGTATTGGAGGCAGGCCAACCGCTGGCCTTTGTTTCTGGCCAGCTGCTGCGGCTGGCCCAGCCAGCTCTGGCCTTGTTGTGGCCCACCGCCCCAGTGAAACAATTTGCCCAGATAATGGAAGACCCGGCCCAGGTAGATGAGCTGATGGCGCGTTTGGCTACGGAAGAGGTGGGCGTATGACCCCAATCATTTTGGCTGCGGTCTTGGTGGTGCTGGCTTTGCTGCTATTTTTGCTGACGCGCAGCGTGCAGGCTGGGCGCACAACCGTTTTACGGCCGTTGCCCAGCTATGACGGGTTGACGGGCCAGGTTGGCCGCGCCATAGAATCTGGGCGGCAGGTACACCTGACGCTTGGCCAGGCCAGCCTGATTGGCAATGGCAACCCAACCAGCCTTAGCGCTGCGGCCGTTTTAGATAATTTGGCCAAAGATGGCTGTGCCAACGGCACGCCGCCATTGGTCACCGTGGGTGACGGCACCTTGCTTCCTCTGGTTCAGGGCAGTTTGCAGTACGCCTTAGCCGAAGCGGGCCGCCCGGGTGATTTTGACTTATCGTTGACCCAGTTTGTGGCCAATAACACCGACCCATTTGCTTACAGCGCAGGCGTAGTGGCGTTGTTGCAGCAGCAGCGCGTGGCCAGCAATATTATGGTCGGGCGCTTTGGCCCAGAGCTGGCCATTGTGGCCGAGGCGGCAAACCGGCAAAACATTGAACAGGTTATTGGCACGGATGATCCCACGGCTCTGGCGGTGGCTACGGCCGTAACCGATGATGTGCTCATTGGCGAGGAGCTATTTGCCACCAGCGCCTATTTGGAAGGGCGTCCTAGCCAGATTGCCAGCCTGCAATTGCAGGATATTTTACGTTGGATTGTGGTGTTGTTTATTTTGGGAACGGCCGTTTTCCAGTTGGTCTAGCGGCGCAAACGACTGTATGAAGCTAAAACAAAGCATCGCCATTTTTATCGCAGTGTTTTTTGGGCTCGTCACCCTTGTGGCGCTGCTGTTTAATGTCAGCGGCGTTAGCAACCTCATTTTGGGCTGGGCTTCATTTTTAGCGGCCATCGCCCTCATTTTAGGGGTTTTGAATTTGCTGCTGGTTCATCTGACCCGGTTGTTCAAAGAGCGAAATTTTTACAGTGGCGTGCTGGTGCTGGGGATGCTGTTGGTTTTTGCTGCGGCCGTTTTAGACAGCATGGGCGGCAGCAATAATGTTGATTTTTTGTTTAGCTGGGTGCAGGCTCCACTGGAGGCGGCTCTGGCTTCCTTGTTGGCTATCTTTTTGCTGCTGGCTGGGGTGCAGCTGCTAAAGCGGCAGCGTACCCGCTGGGCATTTTTGTTTGGTCTGACGGCCGTTGTAATGCTGCTGGGACAGGCTTTGTTGGCCAGCCGGTTGCTGCCTGCGGCTCTGCGCCAGCCTGTTAACCAGGTGGTTGAATTTGTGCAAAATGTGGTCGTTACGGCTGGTATGCGTGGCTTGCTCATTGGGGTGGCTTTAGGCACCTTGCTGTTGAGCCTGCGCCTGTTGATGGGTGTGGAACGGCCGTATAATAAATAATGAGCAAAGAAATTACTTGTAAAACTTGTGGATACCAAAATCCACATAGCAGTAAATTCTGCAATAACTGTGGGGCAAAGCTGCCACTCAGTACCCACATCATTTGCCCCAATTGCGAAACGCCCAATACACGCGATCGTGTTTTTTGTGATACGTGCGGTACGCGCCTGGTACCAGAAACAACCCAGCTTAAACCAGAAGAGCCAGAAACAAGCCAGCCGCCATCCAATGAGCCTTTTTCTTTGCCGGTTCGCCCCCCTGGTGAAACTGGCGAGCTGAATCCCAATGCTGTGCCAGATTGGCTGCGCACTGGCGATATTAGTTCCAGCAAAGGCTCCGATGAAACTGCCTCAGAAGATCACGGCAAAAAGGGCACCAGCGATTTGCCCGATTGGCTGGTTCATGACAGCGATCCAGAGCCAATTATCAATGCCCCGACCACAATCTCCACCGAGTTTTACCAGGATTTGTTGGAGGAAGCGGATGATTTGCCCCAGCCAGACGATTTGTTCCCCGATGAAGATGAGGCAAACCTGCCAGATTGGCTGGCCGATGCCGATGATTTGGGCATTGAAAGGGACGCTACAGAAAGCAGCGCAGATGAGGAAGCCAGCGCAGGCTTGACGGGCTGGTTGAGCGATCTTGAAGATGGGGTGGGTGAGGCTGATACGGCCGTTGCCGCCGAAGCTGATGATGATGTGAGCAGCGGGCTGACGGATTGGCTGCATGAACTTGATGATTTAAGCGATCTGTCTCCAGACGAGCCGGACACGGTTGACAGCGCCATTGAGCTTGACGAATTGCTCAATGATTTGCCAGATGAAGAAGAAGATTCTTCTGATTGGCTGCAAGAGCTTGGCCCGGTGCAGACGGATGTACTCCCTGCAAAATCGGCGTCCCCGCAAGAGGACAGTGCCGATGATCTGCCTGACTGGATGGACGAGCTTGGCCCCTTGCAAACCAACCTGCTAGACCCCAGCCAGATTGCCGAACTGACTGGCCCGCTGGCAATTTCCCCCGATGACAGTGAACTGATTGATGATGAAGAAGCGGGTGCAGATGCCTCTTTTACAGATTTGTTTGAAACGTCGGCTGGGGAAACGTCCTCTTTACCGGATTGGTTGGATACGGCCGTTGAAGATGTCGATACTTTCTTAAAAGAGTTGCCAGATGAAGAAGCGGCTGATGCTGAAGTGGATAAAGATTGGTTTACCGCTGATGAATTGGTTGCTGAAACAGATTTGGATTGGTTGTCTGAAACCGGGAACCTGGAGACGGTTGCCGAAGAAGATGCAGACGTCCCTGATTTTGATTTAGGCTTTGAAAGCGAAGATGTGGCTGAGGCCTGGGACGCTGTTGATGAGTTGACGGCGGATGAAGCTGCTGTGGCCCACGATTTTGCCGGGGAAGACGATGCGGAAGCGGATGATTTTTCCTGGCTGGCCGATATGGAAGCGATTGCTACCGGTGCGTTGACCATTGAACCTGAGCCGGAAGAAACGGCCGTTGCTGAAGAAGAAACCATCGAGCCGGAAGAAATGGTCGAAGACTTACCGGAACCTGTCGCAGAAGCTGCTGATGATGACGATGGCTGGACAAGCGATACCTTTTTTGCCGAAACGGCCGTTGGTGAAGATTTGCCCGATTGGCTAGACCAGCTCGACAAGCCGGAAGATGTCGCCAAATTGGCCGAAGAGGAATCCCCCGCTGAAGAACTGCCAGATTGGATTGCCAGTATGCGGCCCAGCCAGGGCTTTATTGGCAGTGAATTGCCCGGCGTGTTTTCTGATATTGACCTGCGCGACACCCTGGAAGGAATTCCCGAAGAGCTGGCCGGGGCAGAACTGCCAGAATGGCTGCAAGACACCCCGCTAGACAGTGCGCCATCCACCCCTTTTGTAGAAACAGACAAAGAGGGGCCGATGGAAATTCCCGATTGGTTGCAACCTGCGGTAACTGAGCCAGAGGGGGAGACTGCTGCGCCGGGCGACGCTGTCGAGCCGCCAGAGCCAAGCAAAAGCCGCCAAGAATGGCGATCTCTTTTGGAGGAGTTGCCACCCTTAACCCCGCTGGCCGAATCTTTGCCCAAAGCAGAAATTCCAGAATGGGTGCAGCAGCTAAAGCCGCCGGAACTCACGGGCGAACCGCCCCGGGAGCCTGAAGGGCCAGAAGAATTATCGGGGCCGCTAAAGGGTATGCAGGGAATTGTTACCATTGAGCCTTCTATTGCCCAGCCAAGGGAAGCGATGCGGCCGACGCCGTACATTACCACGCCAGAACAGCAACAGCAGGTCGCCTTGTTGCGCCAACTTACGCAAGAGGTGCCGCAGACGGTCACAACCATTGCTACTAAAACGGCCTACAGCACGGCCGTTTGGCTGCGGCTCACATTGGCAATTTTGCTCATAGCCGCGCTGCTCGTTGGCCTGCGTGGGCCAAGCCTGGTGAGCACAAGCAGCGCTGTGCCGGCTAATGTGCAGGCGGTGGCTACGGCCGTTTCTGCCGCTGCTGGGCAGCCTGTTTTGCTAGCGGTTGAATATACGCCCGCAATGGCTGGCGAGCTGTCCCCTCAGGCAGAGCTGCTGCTTAACCAACTGGCAGCTAACGGCAGCCCGGTGCTTATGACCAGCCAATATGCTGCGGGTACGGCCGTTGCCAGCTCGCTCACTGCCGATACCCCTGCTCAAATGGTGGGTTACCTGCCGGGTGAAAGCATTGGCTTGCGGCAGTTGGGTGATTGTTTGGCCGGGCGAAATACGTGTGAGCAGTTAAACGGCCGTATGCTGGACGAGCAACTAAAAACAAACCTGAGCCAAACGACGCTGGTCATTGTGCTCACGGGTGATCGAGATAATCTGGTCAACTGGATTGAGCAGGTAGGCAGCGTGGCGACGGATGTGACCTTGGTGGCCGGAACCACCCAGGCGCTGGCCCCGTTGGCCAAAAGCTACACTTCTACCAACCAACTTGGCGGACTGCTGGGCGGTGCGCCAGATAGTGCAGCTTACCAACAGTTAGCTGGTTTGCCAGAAGGAACCGTGCAATCTCAGTTGAATGCCCAAATTTATGGGCAGCTTTTGGCCGGAACACTGCTCTTCGTTGGTTTGTTGGCCTATGGCCTTACAGGGTTTATGAACAATCGGCGAGGTCAATCATAAAGTTTTGGTATAAGGACGTATGACTGAATTAGTTGGGCTTTTCATCGGCATATTGCTGACGCTTTTTATTTACAGCTACCTCATTGGCGATAATCCGCTGTACCGGATTTCTGTCCATTTGTTGGTGGGCGTGAGCGCTGCGTATGCTGTGGTTGTGGTTGTGCGGCAACTGCTGGTGCCCATTTGGCAGCAGGTGCGGGCCAACCCTACCGATCCAGATTCGGTTATCTGGCTGGTGCCCATTTTATTTGTCCTGATGTTGTTGGCGCGTCGTCTACCCAGCGTGAGCTGGTTGGGCAACACGTCGTTGGCTTTGCTCATTGGCATTGGCGCAGCAGTGGCCTTGTTGGGCAGTCTTACAGGCACGCTTTGGCCCCAAATTGTGGACGTGCAGCCCAGCAGCCCTTTGCAGGGTGCGGTGGTCGCTGTCTTAACGGTGTGTACTTTATTGGCGTTCCAATTCACGGCCTTGCGCCCGCGCAGCAGTGGTGTGTGGCAGCCTGTCATGTGGCAGCGAGGGGTTACGGCCGTTGGTCGTATTGTGCTTACGGTAACTTTTGGTGCGTTGTTTGCCACGCTGGTTAGCACGGGCCTTATTTTGTTGGCAGAACGTCTTAATTTCTTACTAACAGAACTGGTGCAACAATTCTAATGACGACAGAAGCGCCGCAGACAGAAACCTACGAATCATTCCTGGTTGCCGATTGTGGCAGTACGCACACCACGGTTGTTTTATTTGATATGGTAGCTGGCGTGTACCGGTTGATTGCGCGTACGGCCGTACCTACCACAGCCAATGCCCCCTGGTTTGATGTGGCCCAGGGTGTACAACAGGCAATCGGCCGTATTTCCGAAATTACTGGACGCAAGCTGCTAAACGAACAGGGGCGGCTCATCCGCCCGGTGCGAGTCGATGGCTCCGGCGTTGACCATTTTGCCGCCGTCGCCAGCGCCGCCCAGCCTCTAGACGTGCTTCTGGTGGGCCTTTTTGATGAAGTCAGCATCAACTCTGCCCGCAAGGCGCTGCGCTCAGTTTATCATCATGAAAAAGATCGCCTCACACTGTCTGATCAGCGCCCGCCGCATGAACAGGTTGGCGCTGTGGTGCAGTCACAGCCAGAGCTGGTGCTCATCACTGGCGGCACAGATGGCGGTGCCGAAGATCGGCTGCTGCAAATTGTTGAATCTGTTGGGCTGGGCATCAGCGTCATGAGCGATGGTCAGGTGCCAGAAGTGATTTTTGCTGGCAACATCAAGCTGCGTGAGCGGGTGCAGGAAATTTTGGGTGAATATGCCACTGTGCAGGTGGCCAACAACCTGCGGCCCACGTTAGAAACAGAGCAGTTGGACGATACGGTGCGGCTGATTACCAATTTGTACGAAGAGTTGAAGATCAACGAGCTGCCTGGGGTTCAGGAGTTACGTGACTGGAGCAGCTATCCTGTTTTGCCAACAGCCCATGCGTTTGGCGGTATTTGCCATTATTTTGCCGCCCTGCAAAAACAATCAATTTTAGGGGTGGATCTGGGCAGCAACAGCGTGTCGCTCATCATGGCGGAACCGGAACATGTGCATGTGTCGATTCATTCTGAATTAGGGACAGGGCATCCTGTGGCTAATTTGCTGGACATGGTATCGATTGATGAAATTCGGCAATGGGTTCCGGTGGAGATTTCGGCGGCAGAAATGGCCGACTACATTTTTAATAAATCGCTGCATCCTTATATTTTGTCTACAGATGAAAGAACGTTGCAGATGGAGCAAGCGGTAGCCCGCACTCTCATCAGTTGTGCCGCAACTGCGGCTGGCAGCGATGCGCATTGGCCATATTTAGGAAAGCGGCGTACACCGCCGCCTTTTAGCTTGCTGCTGGCGCGTGGCAGCACATTGGCTAACGCGCCACGCCCCGGCCAGATCATGCTCATGCTGCTGGATGCGCTTCAACCCACTGGCATTTTTTCCATTGCGCTGGATCGCTATGGTGTTTTGCCTGCCCTGGGGGCGCTGGCGCGGCACCAGCCACTGGCCGTTATCCAAACGCTGGAGGCTGGGGTGTTGTCTGATCTGGGTTGGGTGATTGCCCCAACAGGTAAAGGCCAGCTGGGCAAAAAGGCGCTGGATGTATCGATTGAGTCTGACCGGGTGAGTTTTGAAGGGGAAATTGAGTTTGGCAAGATTGAAATTTTTCCCATTGCCCCTGGTAAGAGCGCCAAGGTGACGGTAAAGCCGACGGGGCGTTTTGATATTGGTTTTGGTCCTGGGCAGGGCAAGAAGATGACGCTAACCGGTGGGTTGGCTGGCGGTTTGGTGATTGATGCCCGAGGACGGCCGTTTACTCTGCCGGGTGATGTAGCTGACCGGCGCAGCCTGACGCGAAAATGGCTGTGGGACATGGGAGGCTAGGCGATGAAAGAGTTTTATCGTTCAATTGTCATCCAGGCACATACCAAAATCCGGCGGGCGCGTGTGCTGCCCAAAGGGGGCGAAATTGTGGTGCGCGTGGGGCAAGAGGTAAGTCCCATTCAGGTAGTTGCCCGCACGACGATGGCCTCTGATTTTGCCATTTTGTCGGCTGTAGACAAGCTGGGCATTGCGCCTGAAGAACTGGGTGAATATTTGCGCGTTGAAAAGGGCGCGTCAGTTGAGGCGGGGGCGGTGTTGGCCTCGCGCAAGCGTTTGCTAGGTGAACGGCAGGTTGTGTCGCCGGTTGATGGCATATTTTTTGATGTGGTAAACGGCCGTATTGCCGTGCAGCCCACCTCCGATTATCTTGAGCTGCGAGCATTGGTGGCGGGCCGGGTTGTGAGCTATGTGAGCAACCGGGGTGTTATGATCGAGACCAGCGGCAGCCTGATCCAGGCTGCCTGGGGGTCTGGACAAGAAGGCGCTGGCCAGCTAAAAATGGTTACCAATACGGCCAACGCCGTGCTGACACCAGAGCATTTGGGTGGTGATGTCACCGGGCAAGTATTAGCCATTGGCGTCATAAATAATCTAGAATTGTTTCATCGCGCCGAGGATTTGGGCGTGCGGGGTCTTATTGTGGGCAGCGCAACGGCCGAAGTGTGCCGCGCCAGTCAGGATTCGCCCTTGCCGCTTATTGTGACGGATGGCATTGGCAGCGGGGGGATGGTACCATCTGTTTTCCAACTATTGCAGCAGGCAAACGGCCGTTCCGTTTCCTTGTTTGGCCAGTCCAGCGCTGAAGCTGGGCAGCGCCCGGAAATTATCTTGCCCCAGGCAGCTGCCCTGGGGGTTGAGGCCGTGCCGGTAAAGAAAATATTAGAGCGTGGTCAGCTGGTTCGTTTACTGGATAGTGCCCATGCTGGCAAGGTTGGCACTATAAAACATATTTATAATCGACTACAATCCACTGCCATTGGCATGAAGGTGCCTGGGGTAGATGTTGAACTGCCAGATGGACAAACATTATTTGTGCCAACGGCGAATCTTGATGTGATTTTATAGCAGCAAAGCACAGAAAAATTCTGTGAGGTGTGCTCAATTTCTGGTGGTTTGCTCAAGTAAAAGTGGAAAAAACGGTTTGTTGAACGGAGGAAATTATGCAAGATGATTATATAGAAGAAGAGTTTCTGGACGAGGAAAGTTCTTCAAATCGCCGCCCGTTTTTAGTAGCGGTAGGTGTGTTGGTAACGCTGTTTATTTTGATGGGTGCCTGCACTGCTTTTTTCTTGGTCAGCAACCGTGCCGCAAATGAACGCGCCGCAGAGGTAGCCGCCATTGAAACCCGTAACGCCGAGACGGAAGCGTCTAATGCGGCCACAGCCATTGCTGCCACAGAAACGGCCGCTGCTAATCCCACCAACACGCCAATGCCCACAACCTCGCCCACCGAAACGCTTGCTCCTCCAACGCTTACGCCGACCAACACCCCTGTTGTTGAAGAGCCTACATCCGAAATTGCAGAGGCGGGAGATGAGAGCGAAGATGGCGAAGATGTGGAAGATGCTGAAGGGTCTACTGAGGAAACGGAAGATAGCGATGCCGAGATCGTTACGGGTACCGAAACGGATGCCGACGATGTGGAAACGCCAACACCCATTGCTGCCCTAAGCGAAACGAATGGTGATGGCAGTGGGGAAGCGCTGCCGCAAACAGGGCTAGACACGTGGGGCGTTGTTTTGGCCGCTTTTGTTCTGGTTGGGTTGGTGATTTTTGCTCGTCGCCTTCGGGCAACAGGTTAACATAACAAACCGCCGAACTGCAAACCCATAGCAAAGAAACCTAAATCTACCGGTGACACAACCAGCGCCTTTATTAAGACGCTGGTTGTTTTTCTCTCTCTCCCATGCCTGCCCGCTAACGACAAGAAGAGCTGTCAGAAATTGAGTACAAAATTCAGACCGCGATGTATTTTATGGATACTGTATAATCACATGAAATGGTTAAGAAGATGGCGCAAGGGGACCGGGGCAGCCTGTATTTCTTTGATTAGGATAACGGCCGTTTTAATACCCCACTCCTCAACCGCAAGCTACACCTATCAACCATTTATCCAATAACATGATGCAACTTGCTGATAATTCTAACAACCGTGCCGCCACTATATTAATCGTAGAAGATGATCAGTCCATGCTGGATGGAATGAATGATCTTCTAGAGATTGCGGATTTGGGTTATGAAATCACGGTG
Source organism: Ardenticatenaceae bacterium (assembly GCA_020634495.1). The sequence continues at coordinate 16,640 of JACKBR010000012.1, forward strand.
CTTCAGGCAAACGATGGACAGGCTGCCTTAAACATTATGGCCCAGCAAGAGCCAGACTTGATAATCTCAGACGTGATGATGCCCCAAATGGGAGGCTATGAATTTCTAAATCATGTTCGCGCCAATCCTGAATGGATTCAAATTCCATTTATTTTTGTAACGGCTAAAGGGGAAGAGCCAGATATTCGCAAAGGGCGGTTGAGCGACGCCGATTTATACATTACAAAGCCCTTTGTCATCGCCGAACTGCTTACCCTGATCAACTCCCAGCTGGATATGGCCTTTGAGCGCAAGCTCGCTCGTCAGCGCAACATTGAGTCGCTCAAGAAGAATATTCTGCAAATCCTCAACCATGAATTTCGTACGCCGCTTACCTATGTAACAGCATATTATGAAATGTTGGCCGACAGCCTCACCGAATTTACAGACGGCCGTAGCTATCGGGAATATTTACGCGGCATCCAGGCCGGCTGCTTTCGGTTAACCCGCCTGGTGGATGATTTTGTTCATGTTATGGAGCTACGCAGTGGCGAAGCGCAAGCGCACTACATAGAAAATGCCAAACCGCTGTCTAACTTATCTGGCTTGCTAAAAGAAGTCATTGCTGCCCATGAAAACGTGGCTACAGAAGGCAAATATCTGCTTACAAGCGAGATACCAGAAAAGCTCCCTCTCATTTTTGGCGATCCGGCCAGCCTCACCAACATCATCGAGCGATTGCTGAGCAATGCAATCAAGTTTACCGACCCCAGTGCAGAGCGCGTCAATAACATTTTGATGCAGGTTAGCGTGCACGGCAAAAACATTCAGATTGTGGTGAAGGACGAAGGCATGGGGTTTCCGCCAAACATGAAAACCCAGATTTTTGAGCCGTTTGTGCAATACAATCGGGGAATTTTAGAACAGCAGGGGGCGGGCACGGGGTTAGCCATTGTTCAAGGATTGGTTCGGCTGCACAACGGCCGTATCGAAGCCGAAAGTCAGGAAGGCATTGGCAGCAAGTTCACCGTAACAATTCCGGCCTACCAGCGGCAAAAAGAGCAAGAAGAAGCCCCAATCTTTTCCGAAGAAAGCAAAGGTTCCGCCACCGTCCTGGTTGTAGAAGATGACCGTAACCTGCTAAACGGATTAGAAGATCTGCTAACAATTTACGATGGCAAGTACAAACTCAACGTCCTCACCGCGCTCAATGGCCAGGAAGCCCTCCAAGTCATCGAGCAGCAAATCCCAGACCTGATCATCTCCGACATCATGATGCCCAAAATGAGTGGCTACGAATTCTTGCTGCACGTCCGCGAAAATTCTCAATGGCTGCACATCCCATTCATTTTCCTAACGGCCAAGGGAGAAAAACAAGACGAATACGAAGGTTTTCGGCGCGGCGTAGATGAATACATCACCAAACCATACGACAGCGACGATGTCTTGCGCTTTGTAGAAAAGCAGCTAGACAAATATTTTCATAATCAAAACCTGGTGGCCCAAGGCTTTGATGATCTAAAACGCAGCATCATCAACCTCATCACCCCAGATTTCCGTACACCGCTGGCGTCAGTCTCCGAACATTCCGACGAATTAGCCAAAGCGCTGCAAAATGCCAATACCGATAGCGATTTAAAACATTCACTGCGCGGCATTCAAGATAGCAGCTTGCGCCTGACAAGACTTATTGAAGACTTTATCTCCCTGGCTGAGCTAAAAACGGGTGAAGCGCAAACCGCTCACAGCTTAAAAGCCCAACCTATTCATAACCTGGGGGGCCTAATTTTTGAAACGTGCCAAACATTAAAGCAGCTAGACGAGCTAAGTGGATGGCAGATAGAAATGACCACCCTCACCGACATGCCTAAAGTGGAGGTTGATTGGGGGACATTGCAAGAAGCGCTAGAACGCCTCATTGCGATTGGGGTGCAGAAGAGTGAACCCAGCGCAAAAGAAGAGATACTCTTTTCGCTTTACAATGGCAAGTCAGGCAAAGTGGAAATTGTCATTTCATTTTCGGCTGAATTAAGTGATGAAACCATTGCCAAACTGACAGAAATTTTGGCCAAGGATGAGCCAGATTTATTACAGTTTCCTGATTATGGCCCCAGTCTTTATATTGCTAGAGGGTATATCAACCTTCATCAAGGGAAATTGTTATTTAGCAAAGGCAAACAGGCAGGGTTTTATTTTGCCATACAACTGCCCGCATTTGAGGAGCTGCCTGATCCAGCGTAAAAGCAAGCCACCCTTCTGCCAAACATACCGTTCCCGATGACATTGCCAAAACAGCTTGAAAAACAGTAGACTTTGTTTACAATGTCACTGGACTATTCTAGCCCCGTACCAATCAGGTACTGTACAAGATTGCAACATTCATAAAATTGGTCTGCAACAACAAACCACTTGTTTTTGCGTATCGATATGCAGACCTTATTTACCCTCCCATTTGATCATAAGGAGCAAAACAGATGGCAACCTTACTTGAAAAAGTTCAAACCCTGGTCTCGGCAAACCTGCATGAGATGGTTGATAAAGCGCTGGAAACCAACTCGGTCGCTGTGATGAAGCAGTACATTCGTGATGCTGAGAACAATTTGGATGAACTGGAAGATGCGGCCGCCACGGTGGGTGGTGAAGTTAAAAGCATGGAGCGCAAGTATAAAGAGTACAAGAAGAAGGCGGATCAACTAGACCGCAATATCGATGCGCTTTTGATGCAGGGCAAAGCGGACTTGGCGCGTGCTGCTCAAAACGAACTCAACAGCGCCCGCCGTTTGCAGGAACAGTATCATGAACAATGGGTACGGCAGCAGCGTGAATATGAATCTCTTTTGAACGCCCGCTTAAAGCTCCAGGCTAAGTTGCAAACCATCCGGCAAGAGCAGAAGGAGCTGGAAGCGTTGATGCGTTTGGCCAAGTCCAAAGAGACGACGGTGAAGGCGATTAAGAGTTTGGATGATTTGATGGGTGTGGGGGATGCCGATATTGCGCGTTTGGGTGAGTCGATTCGTTCTCGCCTGGATAAGGCTAGCGCCCATAGTGAAATGTATGCAGATCGTTTGGATAACCAGATGGATGTGGCGTTAGGCAGCGCTGAACTGGATTTGCAGCTTGAAGAGCGCAAACGCCGTTTGGGTTTGGCCGAAGCGCCTTCACTGACGCTGGATGACAGTGAAGAAGCGGAAGCGACAATTGAGTAGTCATTGATGGCTGGTTTGTGTTTTGAATGATGACTGAAGCTGACGGTACTGTGCAAACGTGGTTGCGGGCGGGCATTACGGCCGTAAAAAATGGCAATCGCAGCCAGGGGCGTGACCTGCTGGAAAAGGTTCTGGAAGTAGATGAACGGAACGAGCAGGCCTGGCTCTGGCTGAGTGGCGCTGTAGAAACGGCCGAAGAGCGTCAAATCTGCCTGGAAAATGTGCTGGCCATTAACCCAGACAATGCCCTGGCAAAAAAAGGGCTGGCAAAGCTGGCCCAGGCAAGCCACGCGGCAGAAGGGCCCGGTAAGACACAGATCGTCAGGCGAGAGTATGCGCCAGTTTCCACCGCTGCGGCCTTGCTGTACCCAGAAAGCCAGGTGAAAACGTGGGAGTGGCGTGACCCAACGGCCGTTCCCGACAATAGAACCACCACAGGGTATCGAGCCAGCGAAAGCTACAGCGATGTCTGGACCCAAGATGTGCCTTTGTGTGGTTATTGCGCCCAGGCGCTTTCGGCGGAAGACGGCCGTTGCCCGCAGTGTAAAAAACAGCTCATCGTTAAAACATTCCGCTACCCCAACGCCAGCCCCAGCCTGACCGTCTTCTGGGTGCTCTTGTTGGGTGTGGGGCAGCTGCTGCTGCTGCAAATGCTTTACAACATTTTGGCCCAAAAGAACTTTGCTGCGGCCATTGGCAACGGCCTGGTGATGGTCTGGTTTGTTGCTTTGGCATTTGGCGTGCATTTCCGGCAAAGTTGGGCGCATATCATCGCCATCTACAGCCTGACCGCCATCATTTTAGTCAGCTTGTTGCGTTGGGTGCTGCCGCCCGATTTAGCCACACTTGGCCTGGAGAGCCTGGACCCGGCAATTCAAAATTTTGTGCAGCCATTAACAACGGGCCTGGGTGAAACGCTGCGCCTGTTTATTTTGGTGGGGGCGGTGCTGGCGCTTTTTTACGCTATTGTAAAAGCTGGGCCAGACTTTGACCGGGTGGCGGTGCGGCAGGTAGCCACGCTTACCAAAGGGCCCAAAACCGCCGCTGATTTTAATGCGGCTGCAACCCAACTGGCGCGAAATGGCTTGTGGGCAACGGCCGTTTTACATTGGCAAAATGCTGCCGCCAAAGCCCCGCAAAACATCGGCTACCAGGAGTCGTTGGGCAAAGCGTATGCCACCCTGGGCTTTTTTGAGCGCAGCCTCGATGTGTTGCAATCTGCCCAACAGCGTACCGGCAGTTCTGAACGGCGGGCAACCATTCAGCAGCTAATTCAGGGCGTTCAGGCTAAAATGGCGCAGCAGCCAAAGCAAACAGAAAATACAGAGCAAAGTTAACCCAATGTCGAAAGCCCGTAGAGCCTTAGAAGAGCGTGTACAAAAAGCAATCTGGCAAGAATCCTTTGTCCGATGGGAAAGTGGGGTGGTGCTGGCACTTACGGCCGTCTTGACCACGTTTTCTGCCCTGGGGCTGCCTTTAATAGAGTTTGTCCCATTTTGGGGCTGGCTGCTAGGCGGCCTGGTGGCAGAGGCCGGTTTGGTTTACAGCAGCGTGCTAGACCCAGAATTTGGGCGTAAAGTTGTGGCCAAAATGCTTCAGAATGAGTTTAAACCAGAGCGCCTGAACGATAAAAAATTGCAGCGTTACATGAATGAAGCTTTAGATTATCGCAGCCGCATCGAAAAAGGCATTCGGGAGCGTTCTGACTCTGTCCTGAAAGACGAATTGATGGAAACGGCCAACCAGATTGATGATTGGCTAGAAAATATCTATGATTTGGCGCGGCGTGTTGACCGGTACCAGGAAGAGCGAGAGATTTTGCACCGGGATCGCGTGCGGGCAGAGTCGCGGGCCGCTCAGCTTCAGGCAGATTATGCTAAGGCGCAAAATCCGGCCGTCAAAGAGCAAATTCAAACCACGCTCAACAGCATTCAGCGCCAGCTGCAAACGCTGCAAACGCTCGAATCGACCATTCAACGTGCCCGGCTTCAACTGGAAAACTCGCTCACCCATTTAGGCACCATCTATTCGCAAACAATGCTGGTGGATGCCAAAGACATTGACCGGGGCAGCGCCCGCCGCCTGCGGCATGAGATTGCCGAGGAGGTGACGGAACTAAATGATCTGTTGCTTTCGATGGATGATGTCTATACGGCCGAATCTGCCGGGTGAACGCGCCGCAAGCCTGTGGCTGCTGCCGGATGAAATAGTTGTTGCTGGGTTATACGGCCGTTCGCTTTGGTTAACTCAAGAGAAGAAGCCCCACGCTTACCTTGTCAAATCCATGCCCCTCTGCTAATATCTCCTGCTGCAAAAAAGAATCAAATTAGTTAAAGATGGAGAACATTCAGCTATGAAGGTGCTGTTAAAGCAAGATATAGAAAATATTGGACTCGCTGGTGAAGTACACAAGGTTGCCGACGGATACGGCCGTAACTTCCTGTTACCCCAAGGTTTGGCCGTTGTCGCTTCACCTGGCATGATGAAACAAGCCGTTGTCTGGCGTAAAAAAGCAGAAGCCCGTCGTGCAGAACTACGCGCCGAATACGAAGCTTTGTCACAAAAGATTGAGGAAGTCACCCTCAATTTCACAGCACGAGCTGGTGAAACTGGTAAACTTTATGGGTCCATTACCACTACCCAAATTGCCGACGACCTCAACGAACTGCTGGGCACGGAAATCGACCGGCGCAAAGTGGGCGTAGAGCCGCTGCGGCAGCTAGGCGAACACAAAGTGGTTGTACGCCTCAGTGGTGATTTTCAGCCAGAATTGACCGTTGTCATTGCCAACGAAGATGGTGAAACCGAACCGGCTATCGTCGAGATGGCTTACGAAGAAGTTGTTGTCGAAGAGACCGACGAAGCTGACGCGGAAGAGCTAGAAGAAGAAACCGACGAAGCAGACGAATAAACGTCGCTTTTTTGCCCCGTCACTGACCAGACAGCAAGAGCCAGCCATGAATTAAGCTGGCTCTGGCTAATGGCAGTGACTTTTTTCGTTATGATAGACGAACTTGGCCACATTCTGCGGGAAGCTCGCGAAACCAAAGGGTATACCCTGCGCGAAGTGCAGGATAAAACCCGCATCAACAGCCGGTTTCTAGAAGCATTAGAAATGGGCGATTTTGATCGCTTGCCGACGCCAACGCATGTGCGCGGCTTTTTGCGCAACTACTCCCGCTTTCTAGGTCTGGACCCCGAACCGCTGCTAGAACGATATGAGCTAAGTCAATCTCAACGGCCCAAACGCCGCCAGCAGCCAGTCATTGTAGACACGACCCTGCCTGTTGGCCCGGCGCTGGAGGCTCCCCCAGAAAATCACCCCTTCTTCGATCCCGTCAATATGGAAGTGGATACAGCTTACCAGGGGGGCGGCAGTCCACGAGGCGGGGAATCGTTTCTGCGCATAGTCATCATTATTGCTTTGCTGGGTGCGCTTTACCTGGCTGGGCAAAATTTCCTTCCGCTCATTTTTGGCCAGGAAGGCGGCACGGCCGAACTTACCCAATCACTCAATGAGGCCGTGCAAAATGTGCTTAATCGCGAAACACCAACGCCAGAGCCAACGGCAACTGAAGAAGTTGGGGCTTCTAGTGTAATTTTGCCCACAGGGCGCAATGAATTCCCTGAGGGCGATCCAACACCTACCGCGACGCGCCCGCCGCTGCCCGCCACCATGGAAACCATTGATTTGGAAATCATCATTTTGGAACGGGCCTGGATGGAAGTAACTATTGATGGCAATGTGCTGTTTACTGGCATTGCCCGCCCCGCCGACCCGCCCTATGAGTGGACGGCCAACGACGAAGTTCGCATCAACACAGGCAACGCCATTGGCGTGTCTGTCACCATCAACAATGTGCCGCTGGGGCCGCTGGGCGGACGCGGCGAAGCCAAAGAAGAAGTTTGGACCACCACTAATTAAAAGTAATCTGTATTCAGTGGATCAGTAATCAGTTTTAGCCTGTTTACTGATAACTGTGTACTGCTTACTGAATACTGAAATGAGTAAACACCAACAAAAAAAGCAATTCTATTTGCTCAGTCTGGGCTGTAGCAAAAATACGGTTGATTCTGAGAGCATGGCGGCGCTGCTGCACAAAGCTGGCTTTAGCGGCGTCAGCGATCCCGATGATGCCAGCGTGCTGATTGTGAATACCTGCGGCTTTATTGAAGGGGCACGTCAGGAGTCGATTGGCGCTTTGCGTGAACTGGCAGATCTGAAAAACAAGAATCAACTGCTGATTGCGGCGGGCTGCATGGCCCAGCGGTACGGCAGTGAGGTGGTGGCGTGGGTGCCGGGCATTGACGGCGTCATTGGCACGCGCCGCTGGATGGATATTGTGCCCTTTGTGCGCCAGCTGCGCCGCAAAAAGCATCCGGAGCCGCTCTACCATTTGCCGGATGAGGCGAAGACGGTGGGGTTGGATGAGAAGGGTGTGATAAGAACGGCCGTACACGGCCGTTCCGCCTACCTCAAAATTTCTGATGGCTGCCGCCGCCCCTGCGCCTTTTGCGCCATTCCCCAAATTAAAGGCACCCACGTCAGCCGCCCTGTTGAGTCGATTGTGGCTGAAGCCGTGGCCCTGCAATCCGCTGGATTGCAAGAGCTGGTCATCATCGCCCAGGACAGCACCGACTACGGGCATGATTTGGGTCTGAAAAATGGCCTGTCCCATCTGCTCAAAGAAATCACCAACGCCGCGCCAGACATTCCCTGGATTCGCCTCATGTATGCCTTCCCGGCTACGTCACCGATGAACTCATCGAGACGATGGCCACCACGCCGCAAATTGTGAACTATCTGGACATTCCCTTGCAGCACGGCCACCGCGAAACGCTCAAGCGGATGCGCCGCCCGGCGAACATTGAGTGGGGCAAATCGGTGGAAAAGCTGCGTAACGCCATGCCAGACATTGCCATCCGCACCACGTTTATTGTGGGTTACCCTGGCGAAAACGGATGAAGAGTTTGACGGCCTGAAGCAGTTCGTGCAGGATTTGAGGTTTGACCGCTTTGGCGCTTTACTTCTGTATGAAGCCCACGCCGTCGGCGACGGTTTCTGGCAGGTGCCGGAGAGAAGGAAGCGCGGCTGGAGGAGCTGATGGCGCTGCAATAGCTGATTCTCATGGCCAAAACCAGCAGCTGGTGGGGCAGACGCTGCCCATCTTCAGTCGAGGGGTACGGCGACGGGGTGAGCGTGGGCCGCTCTTACCGGGATGCGCCGATTGACGGCATGGTGTTTGTGCCGGGTGAGCTGCCCGTTGGCGAGCTGGTGCCGGTGCGCATTTGACGGGCGATGGTGTATGACTTGACTGGTGTGAAACGGCCGTTCCCCAATCCATCCAGTTGTCGGTGAGCGGTAAACATTAAACCGTCTGGCTACGAAGGCGACCGCGCCATCTACTTTACAAAATTGCCCCAAATTTTAAGGCCTAATAGGTTTTAGAGGGTGGAGCAGTTGAGTGGCTAATTGCCTGAGGCGGGGTCACACCAAAGAGTCATCCGGTTCCGATTCATCCTCGTTTTGATTTTTTCACAAAAGACTTCAACTTTCTCTGCCTGAACCATTTCTAGCAACGCATCGGTAATTTCACTTAACAGAATCACGGATTGACAAGCTTGAAATGCGTACGTCAAAAATAGATAAAGCTGTCTTCGCATTATCTGGAGATGAATGAGCGTATGATAAACCTGCTCATCAGGTATTGCCGGAATTATGAACGCTCGATTATTGAGTATCATAAAACCAGACTGCTGCCACAGCAAAGTTGCTGTTTGATGATGAAGGATAAGGTCTGAGTGATTTCGGTTTTCCATTTTCCTCCAGACCGGCAGCACTGGTTATTAGACATCGATTCGGTAGGAATAGGCTGCAAAGATCAATATCAGCATTTCCAATACTTGCCGCCCTAGCCAATACATCAAGCAATCGAGTTCGCAATTGTGCGTTTAAGAACCGGCAAAATCAAACACTCTTTTTTTCAGCAGCTTTGATCCTTCTGTTCTAAATATTCTGGAACGTCTGTTTATTTGGCTCACAATATCAGCAATTGCCAGTATCTTCTCACGAGCTTATTTGACTTCCAATGGTACGTAGCTGTTCCGCAGGTCATTTGTTCTAACTGTTGCAATCCGCTGGATTGCAAGAGCTGGTCATCATCGCCCAGGACAGCACCGACTACGGGCATGATTTGGGCCTGAAAAATGGCCTGTCCCATCTGCTCAAAGAAATCACCAACGCCGCGCCAGACATTCCCTGGATTCGCCTCATGTATGCTTACCCCGGCTACGTCACCGATGAACTCATCGAGACGATGGCCACCACGCCGCAAATAGTGAATTATTTAGACATTCCGTTGCAGCATGGCCACCGCGAAACGCTCAAGCGGATGCGCCGCCCGGCCAACATCGAGTGGGTCTACAAGACGGTAGAAAAATTGAGCACAGCCATGCCAGATATCGCCATTCGCACCACGTTTATTGTGGGCTATCCTGGTGAAACGGACGAAGAATTTGACGGTCTGAAGCAGTTTGTGCAGGATTTGCAGTTTGATCGCTTTGGCGCGTTCACTTACTCGTATGAAGCCTCTACGCCGTCGGCTACTGTTTCCTGGCAGGTGCCAGAAGAGGTAAAAGAGGCGCGTTTGGAAGAGCTGATGGCGCTGCAACAGCCGATTTCGTTGGCCAAAAACCAGAAGCTGGTGGGGCAGACGCTGCCCATCTTCATCGAGGGGCATGGCGATGGGGTGAGCGTGGGCCGCTCTTACCGGGACGCGCCGGAGATTGATGGCATGGTGTTTGTGCCGGGCGAGCTGCCCGTTGGCGAACTGGTGCCGGTGCGCATTGATGGGGCAATGGTGTATGACTTGACGGGGGTGGTGGAAACGGCCGTTCCGCAATCTATCCAGTTATCGGTGAGCGGTAAACAGTAATCGGTCCCGCCAGGCCGTAAACGACCTAGCTACAAAATGAAAGCCCCAGAGGGGCTAAAATCCAGGCCCAACGGGCCTTCCATTTTCTAGCCGGGGGCTTATGAACCTGACTTAAATAAATAGGTAAACGTTTAAGGCAAAGTGTCAGGTTCATTTAAGCGATTTGGTCTCAATTTGATTACCTATTTAATTTGTAAATCGCAATTAGCCCTCGGCGGGCTGTGGTGGCGGGAACGGCTTGCCAAAGGTAAAGGCGGTGGGGCTGTCGCCGTGCTGGATGAGGTGATCGAGGCGGGTTTTGGCCTCGGCCACGGTGGGAAGCTGCCCGGCAGACTGCCACCAAAGCGCGTAAATCGGCTGGTCGAGCTTTTCAAACCACTCTTTGCGCCGCCGCACAAACTGTACGTGCGCCGTTTTGTAGGTGTATTCGCGCAAGCTCTCTACAGAATCCCACACCGACATGTTGACAATGAGGAAATCGTCGGGAAACGGCCGTAACTCCGTCGCATCGCCCGCCTCCGTTTGTAAGCGCCAGACAAAGCCGGGGGCCACATCAGCCAGGGCATTGATTGGCTCCAGGCCGTCTACAAACGCCTGCATTTGCGGATCGTCCAGCGGCGCTTTCATCCGCGCAATGTTGATTTGAGCCAGGTGGTAAGCTTGATTTTTCTCGTTCATCTTTTCTTCTTTTTGCTGTTTTGCGCGATGGTGATGGACTCTTTTGCCCAGGCAAAGAGGTCGTCGTCATTTTGGAAAATGGCGGCGGGCAGTTGGTAGTAGGGCATGTTGTGAAACTGGGCGGCACCAGCGGCTTCGTATTGGGCACGATTGCTGTCATCCACCTTGAAATGAATTACGTTATCGCTGCTGACGAGGGCAAACATGGCCTCTTCAATAAAAATGCCGTAGCCGCCGAACATTTTACGGCCGTTTACATCCCCCAAAACCGACAATGTGCTTACCAGAGCTTCTCCCCTTTCATAGGCTGCTTTGGTTTGCTTTGCCTCTTTTTTGCTCATTAGATCCTCCTTCGAAAATAATTTAACCGCGGAGAACGCGGAGAACGCAGAGAAAAATTTGGTAAATCTGCGCAATCTGCTGATTTTCGTTTATGGTGTTGAGCTTGCGCTCATGAAGTCCCCTTCATAACGAATATTTTTTTTATCGTGGATAGGATACAACAAAACGACGAAACGGCCGTGCCTTTTTCGACAATTCGCCCTTCTCAGGAGCCAAGAAAGTTGCAGAATCCTACCGCAAGGTGCCACATCTGCCACCTGCCCCAATCATCAACTGTGGTACAATTTCCGCTGCCAAAACACAACAACTGGAGAAAAACATGGCACCACATATTTCCATCGAAAATATTGCCGATTACGTCGGCCAACAAGTAACCGTTAAAGGCTGGCTGTACAACAGCACCCGCAAGGGCAAACTGATGTTCCTGCGCCTGCGCGACGGCAGCGGCATGACCCAGGGCGTTGCCTTTCGCCCAGAAATTGGCGAAGATTTGTTTGAAGAACTAAAACGATTGGGGCAGGAGTCTTCGGTCATTATCACGGGCACGGTAAAAGAAAATAACCGTGCTCCCGGCGTGCCTGGCGGCTATGAAATTGGCGTGGAGGCATTGGAAGTCGTGCAAGACGTGGCCGACTACCCCATTACGCCCAAAGAGCATGGCGTGGAATTCCTCATGGACAACCGCCACCTCTGGCTGCGCTCCAGCCAGCAGTGGGCCATCATGCGCATCCGCACCACCATCAAGCGGGCCATCATCGACTTTTTAGACAACGAAGGGTTCCTCAACATCGACACGCCCATCATCACCCCGGCGGCGGCTGAAGGCACCAGCACCCTGTTCGAGTTGGGCTACTTTGACGAAAAAGCGTACCTGGCCCAAACCGGGCAGCTTTACAACGAGGCTAATATTATGGCCTTCGGCAAAGTGTACTGCTTTGGCCCCACCTTCCGCGCCGAGAAGTCTAAAACGCGCCGCCACCTGACGGAGTTTTGGATGGTGGAGCCAGAAATGGCCTTCTTTGATCTGGATGATCTGATGGATTTTGAGGAGCGCTTTGTGACCTACATTGTGCAAACCACGTTGGCCAAGCGGCAACCTGAGCTGGCGCTGCTGGAGCGTGACCTGACTGCACTGGAAAACATCAAAGCCCCCTTCCCGCGCATCAGCTACGATGAGGCGTTGGAACGCATTCAGGCCATCCGCGAAGCAACGGACGATCCTGAGCTGAAGGAGCTGCTGGCGATTGAGTGGGGCGATGATTTTGGCTCGCCGCACGAGACGGAGCTGACGAAGCAGTTTGACAGGCCAGTGTTTGTCTATGGCTATCCCTCGCAGGTGAAGGCGTTTTACATGGAGCCGTGGCCAAACCGGCCAGAGGTGTGCAAGAGCGTGGATTTACTGGCGCCGGAAGGGTACGGCGAAATCATCGGCGGCAGCGAGCGGATGAGCGACCCAGAGCTGCTGATTGCCGCCATTAAAAAGCATGAACTGCCGCTGGAGCATTACCAATGGTATGTGGATTTGCGTAAATTTGGCAGCGTGCCGCACAGTGGTTTTGGCCTGGGTCTGGAGCGCACGGTGGCCTGGATTTGCGGTATTGACCACATTCGCCAGACAAGCCCGTTCCCCCGCACGCTCAACCGCATGAATCCGTAAAAACCGAGGAGTGAGCATCCTCAGATGCGGCTTGTGACCGTTCGCATCTGAGGATGCTCACTCCTCCAGCATAGAAAAAAGTTTCGTTTGTCATGCCCGTGAAAACGGGCATCCATCTTTTATAAGCGTGATGGATTCCCGCCTTCGCGGGAATGACAAATTCCATATTGGTCTGAACCCGAAAATAGCATGAATCGTAAGCAAATCTGGCAAATTGTGGGGCTGCTGGTGGTGATTGGGGCCATCGTGGCGCTGTTTGTCTGGTTTGTGGATTTGCAGGCGGTGGGGGAGGTTTTAAGCACGGCCGTTCCCAACCATCTCATTCTCGCTTCCACTTTGCTCATTTTAGGACTCCTCTTTTATGCACTGCGCTGGCAGCTGCTGCTGGGCAATAAACCTACGCTTTTACAAACATTCCACGCCAGCAACATTGGCCATGCGGGCAATATCATTGTGCCCGCCCGCGCCGGGGAGGCGATGCGCATTGTGGTGCTGGGGCAGAGCGGGGTCGTTTCTTACACGGAGGCAACGTCTAGCTTTGTGGTGGAGCGGCTGTTTGAGCAGCTCATGCGGTTGTTGGCTTTGGTAACGGCCGTTGCCGTTGGTGCAGGCATCGAGTTATCACCGGGCACAATTTTGGGCGGCGTGGCGGTGGTGGTTGGGGCCTTTGCGGGCATTCAGTGGCTGGTGCGGCAGCGCGAGCGGGTGCTGACCCGCTGGCCTGGCCGCTTTGCCCGGCTGCCGCGCATCACAGAAGACGGGGCGCGGCGTTCATTGACCGATTTGCTGGATAATTTAACGGCCGTTTCCGAACCCAAACAATTAGCCCAGGTCATGGCAACCTCCTTGTTGGCCTGGGGCTGCTTTTGGGGCTTTTTCTATGCCACCCTGCTGGCTTTGGGTGAGGGAATGCCGCCAGCCGACCGCCTGGCGGTGTCGCTGGGCGCGATGGCCCTCTCCCCACCGTCGGCCCCCACCCAGCCAGGGATCTTTCATGCGTCTGTGGTGGTGCCGCTGGCGGCCGTTGGCTTTGACGAAGTGGCGCTCACCGCGTATGCGGTGCTGCTGCATATTTTAGAAATGGTGTGGATGATTGGGCTGGCACTTTGGGGATTGGCTCAAACGGGTTTGTCGGTGGAAAAAGTGCTAGGGCGGGCGTCTGCTAGCGATCAGTAATAAATTGGTAGGAGTCGATGGGCTGCCAAACCCAGCGGTGTCTTTTAACCGGATCGATAAGGCCATCGGTTTGATTTTCGCGCCAAAACCCTTCGGTTGGTAAACCAGAAACGGCCGCTTCTAGCAAATGAAAATTGTATTGTGAAGGAAGCCCCGGATAGGAAATTGAATTGGTATTGGCCTGGTGCTGCTGGTGGCTTTCCATGCGCAAGTTTACCCGGTCGCCCGATACGCCCAATTCCTCACGTAAACAGCGGTAAGCAGCGTCTTGAATCGTTTCCCCTGGTTTTATCTTTTCAGAAGGTGGTTGGTCCCGATAGCGATGCTGGCCGTCAAAAAATTCTTGCTCCGCCTCCACCAGCAACAAAGCACCCTGGCGAACGATGATTTGCACCACCTCTACCACACGCAATGGCGGATCATCCTTTAGCTGAACTTCACCCGCCTTAAGTTCCTGCCACAAATTACTCAGACTCTTGCTGCCGTTGTTTCCCCATTTGTCATAAGGAATCTCATGTTTTCTTAGCCATGCTTTCAGGGCATCAATAGTGGGAAATTGATTCACAATAATCCTTTTTCCAGTTTATACGGGCGTGTCTATTTTTACAGTATTGAAGATTTTTTACGAGTAAAAAACGCTTAGTCAATCGATACAGCAACGCTTTCTGTTAATATGATACTCGCAGTCATTTGGGCATGCCATGAGAATCTTCCTATTGGGTATGGCGCTGTTATTTTGCGGGGTATTTCTGTATCTTCTGATAACGTATTGGGTGAACGGCCGTTTCCCATCAAAGATCGCGGCGGGAAAAGCTAACCAGACTGAGCAGCAAAAGCACGGCCGCATACCCTACTGCGTAGCCTATCATCAAATCAGAAGGTTGGGAGAGTACCACAAACGGCCCGGCGGCAAAAGGGGAAGTTGTCACACGCGGTTGCAGCAAAACCAGCACTTGCCGCCACAATATTTCTGTGGGGATGAGCAAACTAGTGACGATGCCAATGTCAACGGCCGTTTCATTTTGTAATAAACTGCCAATTTGCTCCACCCAGCCGCCAATAAAGGCAATGCCTACCAGCATAAACGCCAGCACCCCATTGGCCAGGGTAGACAGACGGGTGCCGCCCAGCAATGACAGCGACAGCACCAGCAGCCCTTGCAGCAGCATAATGCCTAGCCCAGCGGGAATATTGGTGACGGCAAAGCCGGTGCGCCAGCGGTACAGCAAAATAGTGCCGCCCGCCAACAGCAGCGTGTACACGCCAATAATGGCGGCAAAGCCCAACCATTTGCCCAAAATAATTTCCCAGCGGCGGATCGGTTTGGTGACCAAGGCTTCAATGGTGTGGGAATCAATCTCGCCAGAAACGGCCGTTACCGAGAGTAAAATCGCCAGCACCACCACCAGCAAATTGATCATGTACAGGCTGGCCGCAAACAATGCCCCCAGCCCCACCTCAATTTCTTGAAGCGCCACACCAACCCGTTCAATTTCCCGGAAGATGAGGTGCAGTCCCAGGCCAAAGATGGCCAAAAAGCCCAGGGCCAGCAGCAGCGACAGCCACAACACCTTGCGGCGCTGCGTTTCACGGATGGTTAGTTCGGCAAAAATAAGAACCGTTTTCATAGCTTTTTTACTTAGAATCTATCCGAAAGAGCCACAGAGGAAAAAGAGAATTCAGAGGCTTTGCACCTAAACTCAAAAACCTCTGTGTATTCTGTGGCTAATATTCGGATAGGTATTTAACCGCAGAAAACGCGGAGATCGCAGAGGGGATCAATAAGAGAAATCTGCGTTAATCTGCGCAATCTGCGGATAACCATTCATCCCTCGGATTGGGTGCCGACGATTTGCATGAACCGTTCCTCCAGGGTGATTGGTTGGGGGGTCAGTTCGTACAGCGTGTGCCCCTGTTCGATTAGCCAGTGGGCCAGTTGGGGAATGCTATTTTCATCAGGCAGGTTCAGGTAGATACGGCCGTTCGCCCCATCAACCCGCACCTCATCGCCAAACATGGCCAATTTTGCCAGCAAATCTGGCCCTGGCTGCCCCACGCGCACCACAATGGGAACGGCCGTCATCGCCTCATGCAGCGCCACCGTTTCCAGCACCTCTCCCTGGCGAATAAAGGTCACCCGGTCACAGGTTTGTTCTACTTCGCTGAGCAAATGAGAGTTGAGGAAAACGGCCGTACCGCGCTGCCGCAGCTGGGTGATCACATCCCGCACCAGCCGCCGCCCCAACGGGTCTAGCCCAGAGGTTGGCTCATCCAAAAAGATAAGTTCTGGATTGTTGAGCAGCGCCTGGGCCAGCCCGATGCGCTGCAACATCCCTTTAGAAAATGCCCGCAGCGGCGTTTCGGCCCGGTCTTGCAGCCCCACCAGCGCCAGGAGTTCTGGAATGGCCTGTCGTCGGGCGGCTGTGGGCATTTGCTGTAAACGGCCGTGTAAATCTAAAAATTCGGCTGCTTTGAGCCATTCATGAAAACGAAAATGCTCTGGCAGGAAGCCGATTTTGGCCCGCGTTGCCCGATCCCCCAATGGCTGGCCCAGCAAAGTGGCGCTGCCCGCTGTGGGCGCGGTAAGGCCCAGCAACATTTTGATAGAGGTGGTCTTGCCTGCGCCGTTTGGCCCCAAGAAGCCAAAAACTTCCCCTCGTTTCACCTGGAGCGTGAGGTTGGCAACGGCCGTTTTCTGGCCAAACTGCTTACAAAGGCCAGACGCTTCAATGGCAAATTCATTCATCATTAGGTGGAATAATGTTCGTGCCAGGTGTGGCCACAAAATTTACATTTGTATTCGTGCAAAAAACGGTGGTGCGTGCCGGGCAAAACAACTCTATCCGGGGCGGCTACCTCATCTAGCAGCTCTGCACGGCGAACCGGCTGCATCTTTTTCCAGCGTTTACAGCTTGGGCATTGCACCTGCCAGCGCTCCGTCTGGTTTTCGCCTTCCTGCTCCGGTGTAGAGCTGTCTTTGCGACTGGTCACAACCAGGTAAAACAACCCAGCCACAATGACAAACAAAGCGATTGGCAAAAACAAGGGATGCTCGAACATGCCTTTTATTCTAGCGTATTTGCCAGCTCGGCCAATGCAGGCATGGTTTGGGGGCCAACCAGCAGATAGAGACGGCCGTTTTCTTGCCAGATCAGCGCATGAAAATTGTTGTCCAGACTGCTCAAACCGATGCCGCTGGAGCCATTCACCGTCATCTCCTCAAAGGAAGCTATATCGGCGGGAATGGGCAGCAGCAGCGTACTTGTCCAATCAATTTGACGGGCTAAACGACTGGCCTCCAGCGGATTCAGCCCCAGAATTTGCAGCAAGGCTTCACCCAGCACAGCCGGGTCTAGCCTTTCTGGATATTGAACCAGCGGGCTGTCTAGTTGCAGCAGCGTCGTGCCATCGTCCCAACGCTGCTCAACACCGTTGAAGGTGACCACCGTAATCCTGGCCCCATCGATGCCGGGCGGCAGCAAATTGGGATCGAGATTGGCCGCTTCCAGCAAAGCTCTGGCGCTGGCTTCATCAATGGTGAAATCGCCGCTGCCGCCTTCAGAGATGAAAATTTCGGCAGGGTTTCCCAAAGTAGGCAGGGTGCGAACGGCCGTTAGCCCTGTCATTCTGGCGGCTTCGGCCAAAGAATCGGCCGGGGTTAAACGGCCTGGCTCCTGCCCGATGTGCAGTTCGCCGGGCATGACGCCTTCTTCAGCTACCTGCTGTAGCATGGCCAACTGCTCTGGGGAGATAGAGATGGCGGCAAACTTTTGCACGCGAAACAGGCTGAGTAAATCGCTGGCGGCGGCCCGGACGGCGGGGAAGCTAAAGGTGATGATGAGTAAGGTGATGGCTAAGGAAACGGCCGTTGCCAAACGACGCTGCGGGGCGGCGAACAATTGACCCAGCCGCGCCAACCAACCTGGCTGCCTGGCTGGCGCAAGCGCCACTTGCAGCCGGGCAAACGCCTGCCGCGCCGGACGGGGTGTATCGGCTGCTGTCGGCTCCAGCACCGACAACTGTTCCATTACTTCCTGAATTTGCTTCTCCTGTTCGTTCATCACATCACCTGTTTCAGTATTCAGTTTTCAGTAGGTTAGTAATCAGTTTGCCACTCACTCACTGATTACTGGCTCACTGATTACTGTTCACCCTTCCCCTCTTCATACGCTTCCTTAAACGCAGCGGCGGCGCGGGCCAGTAAAGTGCCAACCGAGCTGGGAGCGACGCCAATGGCTTCGGCGCATTCCGCATAGCTAAAGTCCATCTGCCGCATCAGCAGAAGCTGGGTATCGCGTTCTGGCAGCTGGGCCAGGGTTTGGCGCACGGCCGTTTCCCTTTCCTTTTGCTCCACCTCTTTCTCGGCACCGGGGATGCCTGCGGGGTCTGGCACCAGCAGCGTGTTGCGCTGCCAGCGCCGTTGGCGGCCACGAATGGCGTTGTAGCCCATGTTGGTAGCGGTGCGGTACAGCCACGCCCCAATATTGTGTTCTCTGCGTTTGAGAAAGCGGCGGCTAAAGGCGTGGTCATGCAGTTTGAGGAACACTTCCTGGGTGACATCTTCCGCTTCATCCCGATTGCCCAACAGACGGAAAAGCAGCCCATAGACGCGATCATAATGCTGGTGGAAGAGGGCCTCAAAAGAAGCTACATCTCCCTGCCCAATCTGCTCTAGCAGTAGATTGTCGCTAAGGCTGGTCACATCTGTTCCTTTTGCCATATGGTTTTGCGTCTTTCTGCTCACATTAACACCGGGAAACGGCCGTTTGTGACACTGTTTTCAGTAAACGGTATTCAGAAATCAGTAGGTCAGTAATCAGTGAATCAGTTTACTGACCTACTGAACACTGATCTACTGAACACTGGCCACTGGCCACTGGCTTCTTGCCAAACACCTGATCGTAATCCAACTGCCAGGGATTGGTGTGGACTTCTTCCAGACCGAGCTGGGCGAGGGTGGCTTCAAACTGGGCCACATTGCGGTAGCGGCCTACAAATAGTTTGGCTTCACTCCCCTTGCGCCGGGTGACCAGCAATGTGCCGCCCGGTTTGAGCACGCGGATCATTTCTTGCAGTGCGGCCGTATCCGAAGGGAAAAACTCCAATGCTTCCAGGCAGGTGACCAGATCAAATTGATTGTTGGCAAAGGGGAGTTGGTCGGCGACCTGCTGGACTAAACTGGCGCGATGGCCAAACGGCCGTACCTTCTCAAACGCAATCCGCAGCATCCTCGCCGACGCATCAAGCCCGACGATACGGCCGTTGAACGTGGGCGCATCGAGCAAAAAGCTGGGCAGTCGCCCGGTGCCCGTGGCCACATCCAGCACCAGCGGATTAGGCACCTGGCGCAGGCGAACAAGGAGCGGCCGTATCACAAAAAATTGTTCGGCATCTGCATCAAACTCTTTGATGCGATCATATTTGTGCGCCGTAATGTCGTACAGCCACACCACCACTCGCCGCCCCAAATAGACGCCCTCTGTGGTGACCAGTAACCAGTAGAGGATGAGGGCGAGAACGGCCGTTGTGAGGATGATCGCAATCCAGTGCATTTCAGTAATCAGTATTCAGTAAGTCAGTATTCAGTATTCAGTATTTGGCTTGTTGGGCGTGATGAAGTACTCAGGGACAGATTCGCGGAGAGTGTTTGAGCGGCAAAATGTGTCGGTTTTATTCATCATGCCGCCGATAAGACGGCCGATTTCTTCGCAATCTGCTAGCAGCCATGAGGCTTTTTCTTTTGTGAGGTATTGGCAATCAACGGCCGTTTCCAACCAATGCTGTGTTTCTTGTTGTTCGCCATCAGCATCGGTTAATTTGCTCAGGAAATGTTTTTCATACCGTCGTTTTGCCCACGCCTCTGCCACCTGTGCCCCGATTGAACGTGAGGAGCGTCTAATTTGGTCCGTCAGAGAATATATTTCTTCTTTTGGGAACTGTTTGCTGATCTCAAAAATTGCTTGTGATAACTGTCTCGACTTTTGATAAACCAACAAATCCCGAAAACTATTCACATACGGCAATCTACCCATTTCAAACCCTCCTCAAACTTCCCGACTGAAAACTGAAAACTGAATACTGACCTACTGATCACTCCAAATACCCTTCCTCGCGCAGCCAATTCTCCGTAATCTGCATGCCTTCTTCAATTGAGACGCGAGAGACAAAGCCAAGCTGTTCTTGGGCTTTGGTGGCCGGAAATTCAGCTTTGAGGGCGTACATGCGCAGGCGGGGGCGGTTGAGGGGGATGCCGAGTTTGAACAGTTGGTTAAGCACAATCAGGACGTGGGCTGCCCAAAAGGGAATGCGGCGCGGTTTTTTGCCGCACATCTCGCCGTAAAAGCCAAACCATTCGTTAAACGTCACCACTGGGTCGCACATGTTGTAGGCCTGGCTTGCTGCTTCGGGGCGTACGGCCGTTAACAGCATCCCATCCACCAAATTGTCAATAAACACCGGGTAGGCGTGCCCTTTGCCATCGCCAAAAATGACCGGGATGCCCTTGCAGACAAACTTAATCATGTTGATGGTCCAGCTTTGCGCGCGGGGGCCATACACCAGGCCGGGTCGAACAACCGTTACCTCAATGCCCAGCTCCTTACCCAGCTCAAAGGCCCGAATTTCACCCAGCGCTTTGGTACGGCCGTAAATCACCTCTTGCTCCGTGTCCAAAGGCTGATCCTCATCCACGTGCAGCGCCTTGGGCGGATGGCCATAGGCGGCAATCGAACTGACCTGCACAAACCGCTTCACGCCCGCCTCGGCTGCCAGCCGGACAGCCAGGGCCGTAGCCGCCACGTTAAGCGCATACGCTCGCTGCTCGCCGCCGTGCCGCCCCAGCCAGGCCGCCACGTGGAACACAACCTCCTGGCCCTGCATCGCCTGGCGCATGGCTTCTTCGTCCAGCAAATCTGCTTTTTGCAGCGAGACGCCCGCTTCGGCCAGAAAAGGCACCGCGTCCAATTTGCGCCCCGTGCCGGTGACAATGGCCCCTTCTTCCCGTGCCAGCCGCTCGGCCAGTCGTCCGCCGATAAAGCCGGTGGCCCCGGTTACCAAAACTTTTTTATCTTTGAGTGCATGATTGATGATTGACATGGGCAGATTGTAGTGGAAAACGGAACGGCCGTCACAATCCCAGATCCAATTACCCAATTAGGCAAATACACAATAAAATCTCCCCATGAAGCAGCCACAAAAATTCACAACAGGCGCAGGACGCCACATTTATTCCTTCCCGGTTCAATCATTTCCCAGCCTGGTGAACAACATTTACCTCATTAGCGACGGCGATTCGCTGATTTTGGTCGATTCTGGCTCTGGCTTTGCCCAGGCCAATGACCAACTGCTGGCGGGGGTAACGGCCGTATCCCAACAATTCAACGAAGCCATTAGCCTGGAAGCAGTCACCCACATCCTCATTACCCACGGCCACATCGACCATTTTGGCGGGCTGCCCTTCGTGCGCCAGTTCACTAACGCCCCGATTGGCATCCACGTGCTGGACCGAAGAGTTTTGTCTAACCACGAAGAGCGGGCCATCTTTTCCTCCAGCCGTTTGGATTCCTTTCTGGAAGGCGCAGGCGTTTCCGAGGAGCGGCGGCAGCAGTTGATGCAGGTTTATCTGTTTGGCAAGCAGTATTACAAATCGACGCCGGTGCAGTTTCTATTAGAAGAAGGCACGCCGACGGTGGGCGGCATTGAGGTGTTTCACGTGCCGGGACATTGTCCGGGGCAGGTTTGCTTGCTGGTGGATGACGTGATGCTGACGGCCGATCACGTCCTCAGCCGCATCACGCCGCATCAGGCACCAGAAAGCATCACCAACAACATGGGGCTGGGGCATTATTTGGACTCGCTCACCAAAATCAGCAAAGTGCCGGGCGTGCGGCTGGCGCTGGGTGGGCATGAGGAGCCGATGACGGATGTGTACGGCCGTATCCAAGCCATCAAAACATCTCACGACGACCGCCTCAACAAAATTTTAGAAATCTGCACCGAGCCAAAATCATTGGCCGACATCAGCCGCGATTTATTCGGCAGCGTGCAGAGCTATCACGTGCTGCTGGCGCTGGAAGAAGCGGGCGCGCACGTGGAGTACCTCTACCAGCGCGGCGAACTGATCGCCGCCAACCTGGACGAAATCCAAAAAACGCACCATCCCGTTGTGCAGTACCAAAAAGCGTAACCCGACGCTTGCTGTTCTTCAATTTGTCATTCCCGCGAATGCGGGAATCCACTCCGGTCAACAAGATGGATGCCCGCCTGCGCGGGCATGACAAATGCCGATAAATCTTTTGCATTTGCACAATCTTTGACTTCTCTGAATTTAGCAAACTATGGAAAACCCTCAACCGATTCAAGACGCCTTGCTCCGCTGGTGGGATGCCGACCATGGCGATCTGCCCTGGCGGCGCAGCCAGGACCCGTACGCCATCTGGGTGTCGGAAATTATGTTGCAGCAGACGCAAATCGCTACCGTGATTCCCTACTTTGAGCGGTGGCTGGCACGCTTCCCCACGGTGCAGGCGCTGGCTGCTGCGCCGCTGGACGATGTGCTAAAGTTGTGGGAAGGGTTGGGCTACTACAGCCGCGCCCGCAATCTGCACGCGGCGGCCCAGGCGGTTGTGCGGGATTGGAACGGCCGTCTCCCCCAAACCGCCGCCGACCTGATGAAGCTCAAAGGCATCGGCCGCTACACTGCCGGAGCCATCGCTTCAATCGCCTTCAACGAGCCAGCCCCCGTGCTAGATGGCAACGTCATCCGCGTCCTCAGCCGCCTGACGGATTTGCCCGATGACGTGACCCAAACCGCCACCAAAAACAATCTGTGGCAGATGGCGGAGCAGCTTGTGCCAAACGGCCGTCCCGGCGACTTCAACCAGGCAATCATGGAGCTGGGGCAGCAAGTTTGCCTGCCCGCCAAACCGATGTGCCTGCTTTGCCCGCTGTCGGCCCACTGCCTGGCGCGGCAGCGCGGCACCCAGCTAGAGCGCCCCGTGCGTCCGCCGCGCCAGCGCACGCCGCACTACGACGTGGTTGCCGGGATTATCTGGGCCAAAGATGCCGTGATTGGTGACCCCCAGAGTAAATTTTTGATTGCGCAACGGCCGTTCGACGGCTTGCTCGGTGGCTTGTGGGAATTTCCCGGCGGCAAACAGGAAGACGGCGAAACCTTGCCCCAGGCGCTGGTGCGCGAAATTGAGGAAGAGCTGGCGATGCAGATTGAAGTTGGTGAGTTTGTCACCCAAATTAAGCACGCTTACACCCACTTTCGCATCACCCTGCACGCCTTCCACGCCCGGCACCTCTCCGGCAGCCCGCAGCACCTGGGCGTGGCCGCGCACGCCTGGGTCACCCTGGCCGACCTGGACAGCTACGCCTTTGCCGTCACCGACCGGAAAATTATTTCCGCATTACGGTTATCCGTAATTGGTAATCAGTGAGCAGTATTCAGTATCCAGTAGCCCAGTTACTGATTACTGACTCACCGATTACTGAATACCGATCACGTTTCACGCCACTTTCATTGTCAATTCCCTACCCCGGTGTATCATATTGCCATGTCAGATACCATTTCCTCCGGCCAATTTAGTCTGGCAGGTGTTTCGGCCGCAGCCGCCACCGCCTTCCGTGAAGGTCGCCTGGCTTCTAGCGATCAAGAATTCAACAACGCCATTCGCTACTTTACTGAGGCGCTTGAATTTGACCGCACTCCCGCCCATTTCCGAGCCCGTGTTTTTGAATATCGCGGGCTTTGTTTTTGGTTGCTGGGTGAATTTAAGGCAGCGGAGAAAGATTACAATGAATCGTTGGCCACCAGCGACTCCATCGACCAGATGGCGCGGGCGCGGGTGCGTTTGGGCGAGTTGGCTGATTTTCGGGGGGAATATGAAGAGGCAGCCAAGTTGTACAACCAGGCATTGCAAGAAGGCATTGCGGTAGAAAACTTGTTGGTCATCGGCCGGGCGCGGCGCGGTTTGGGCATTTTGGATCGCCGCCAGGGGAATACAGAGCGTGCCCTGAGCCAGCTGACGCAGGCGCTGACCATCTTTCGGCAGGGGGGCGAAACGCGCGAGCAGGGGCGTGTGCTCACCAGCCTGGGGCGGACGCGCCAGGCACGCGGTGAATATCAGCAGGCCATCTCAGCCCATCGCGAAGCTTACCTGCTGCTGGAATCGGTAAATGATCGCTGGCGTGTGGCCCAGGCGGTAAATGATATCGGTGAATGCCATCAGGCGCTTTACGATATTGAAAAGGCGTATGAATATCATCAAAATGCTTTGCAGTTGGCAACTAAATCAGGCGCGGAGCTACTGATCCCGGAGATAAAGCGAAATCTGGGGGTCGATTTAGTTGAATCTGGCCAATACGAGCAAGGATTGGTTTATCTGCAATCTGCTTTGCAGGGGACGCGCCTGTATGGCAATCGTGAACATGAGGCGCTAACGCTGTACCAGCTGGCTCGCGCTTATCTGCACAACGGGGCGGATAGTTTGGCGGTGCAGGTGGTGTTGGCCTTGACGCATGTGGCTGAGTTGCTTAATGCGGATCGTTATCGGGCGTTGGCTGCTTTTGTCCATGGGGAGCTGCTGTTTCATCAGGGTAGAAAAACGGAAGCTTTGAATGAGCTGAACCTGGCGATGTTGGCGGCGCAAACGGCCGTTGACCGGGGCATCCTCTGGAAACTACACGCGGCAATGAGCCACGCCACCGAAAATGAGCAAATTGCGGCCGTTCATCTGAACATTGCTGCTGAATTCATTCGGCAAACGGCCGAACCGCTGCAAGATGAGCGTTTGCGGTCGTGCTTTTTGAATGCCCCACCGGTTTTAGCCGTGCTGCAAGCGGCTGACATCAATCCCAACCAGATTTAATTATTCGTCATATGCAAGCAGTCTTGTTTTGGCTTCACGAGCGTCTTCATGATGCCTGGCTTTGGCCTTTGAATTTACTGCGAGATTTTCCTGCCCGAAGCGGCCGTTTGGCACGGACGCTTTTTACAGGTGGCAAGGCGCTGCTCTTTGCCCCTCTGTCCATCTGGCACATTGTTCAGGCGCGGTCTCGCCGGGCAGCCGGGCAGCAGGCGACACGGCAGGTGGCCAGCTGGCTCCATCTTCTGCTGGTGCAGCTGTTTGATCTGGTTGGCGGGCCAGAAATTTGCCAGTTTGTTATGCACCTAGGAATGCACACAAGCCCGCTAACCCAGTTGGAGATTACGGCCGTTCAGTCCATTTTTGGCTCCGGAAATTTGCGCTACCAGGACGTGCGCATTGCTGAAGGCGGTATTTTGAACTTCATTTTTCGGCACAATGGCGGGCTGGCTTTTGCCACCTGGTATACGGTGCATTTGCCATACAAAAAGCAAGTGGTGGGGGGAACGGCCGTTTCCAGCCGCCAAAATCTCCCCCTCCTTGTTCATGAACTAACGCATGTTTTTCAGCACCATCACGTTGGCTCCCGCTATCTGGGCGAAGCAATCTATTACCTGGTTACGACAAAACGCGATTGCTACCAATACGGGGGCAAAAATGGGTTGGCTTCTTGCTGGCAGCAGGGAAAAACGTTTGCCCAATTTAATCGTGAACAACAGGCCCAAATCGTTCAAGATTACTTCACCAAACAGCAGGCAAAACAGGATGTGTCTGCTTACGTGCCCTATTTGCAACAGCTTCAACAAAGAAGGCTGTAACGCGACTGTTGCCACTTAGCAACCACTTCGCCCTTAATTGTCCCCTATTTGTCCCTTGTTTGACATCCTCAATTGTTCGCTTTATAATAATCTCCATTAGCTTTTCGGTAGATTGCAAATCTTGTGGGCAATATTTTGCTTATTTGTAATAAACCAAGCCCTTGAGAAGAAGAGACTTTCTTGTTTATCAAACTAGCTATCCCAAAACAAACATCTTCGTCTGAACCAGCACAACTAGGCTTACCCAGGTAAGTTTGGGTGTGCTCTATTTGTTTATCTAACAAAGTTATTGGAGCTCAATCTGATTCTTGTGAATGGATACGGCCGTAAATCGTCAAAAACGACCAACACCGACACTATCCAACATGACCAAGAACACAGAACTTAACAAACTTAGAGGAGGTGGTGCGATTGCGTTGAATGTAGCTTCGCTTACGAGCATATCCTTAAATATTTGTTCGTAGAAAGCTGGCCAATTTCAAAAAATGAAATCGAGAACTTGGTCAGAAACTCTCTTGAAAACCCCTATTTTAAGACATGAGAGGAGGAAGATTTTTCCATGTTTAATACAAAAAAATGGGCACTAGTTGCCCTACTCGTAGCACTTGGTGCAGTTGTTTTGGCAGCTTGTACCCCCACAACCGAAACCGTAACCGTAGAAGTTACCCGTGTTGTAACCGAAACGGTTGTCGAAGAAGGTCAAGAAGTGGAAGTTACCCGTGTTGTAACTGAAACCGTTGTGGAAACCGTTGAAGTAGAGCCAGAAGCAGAACCGGCCGGCCCCAAAGACCTGATCGTTTGTATGGCTCAGGAACCGGAAACTCTGTATGTCTATGGCGGTAGCACATTGGTAGCCTCAGCTATCAACCATGCTATCTTCACCAACGACCTCACCACCCTGTCCTACGGCTACCAGGCAGAAGGTTTGGAAAAAGTACCAAGCCTGGCTGATGGCGATGCTGTAATCAACGTGGTTGAAGTACAGCCTGGCGATATGGTTCGGGATGTCACCGACACCGTTGTTGCTTGGGGTGAAGAAGTTACTGTTACCAACGCTGATGGCGAAGATGTTGTCTTCGATGGCAATCCTGTCATGATGGAACAGATGGTTGTTGATTTCACCATGAAACAACGCTACTGGTCAGATGGCGAACCTGTCACCGCTGACGACTCCGTTTACAGCTTCGAAATTGTTGGCGATCCCGATTCCACCACCTCCAAATACACGGTTGAACGTACCGCTAGCTACGAAGCTACTGGCGACCTGACAACCCGTTGGACGTCTGTGCCTGGCTTTAAGGACGCTACCTACTTTATTAACTTCTGGGGCCCGCTGCCCCGTCATCACTTAGGTGGCTTCTCTGCTGCTGAACTGCTGACAGCCGAAGAATCCAGCCGTTTGCCATTGGGCGATGGCGCTTTCAAGATCGACGAATGGATCGCTGGCGACAGCATCCGTCTTTCCCCCAACGAATTCTACTATCGCGCTGACGAAGGTCTGCCCTATCTGGACAGCGTCACCTACAAGTTCATCCCCGACACCAACCAGCTGATTGCTCAGCTGCTGTCTGGCGCTTGTGACATCGGCACGCAAGACGGTATGGATGTGGGCCAGGCACCGTTCCTCATCGAAGCAGAGAACAACGGCCTGCTGACCCCGTACTTCCAGACTGGTACCGTGTACGAACACATCGACTTTGGTATCAACAGCTACGGCGACTACGGTGATGGCGTTGGCCGTCCCGACTGGTTCGAAGATGTACGCGTCCGTCAGGCAATGACGATGTGTACCGACCGCCAGAGCATGGTAGACAACATCCTGTTCGGCCGTTCCGAAGTTATTCACAGCTACATCCCCAGCGTTCATCCGCTGTACCCGGCTGGCGAACTGACCGAATGGCCCTACGATGTAGAAGCAGCCAATGCCTTGCTGGACGAGGTAGGCTATGTTGATGGTGATGGTGATGGTTTCCGTGAAGATCCAGCCACAGGCGCGGCATTCCATGTAACCCTGGGTACAACCACGGGTAATGAAATGCGTCAGCAGCTGACCCAGATCTTCAAAGAAAACATGATCGAATGTGGTATCGACGTAGAACTGTACTATCTGCCTGCTGGTGAGTGGTTTGCTGATGGTCCCGATGGCGTTCTGTTTGGCCGTCGTTTTGACCTGGGTGAATTCGCCTGGTTGACGGGTGTAGAACCCAGCTGTAACCTGTACAACACAGTGAGCATCACTGGTCCAGAAGAAGAAGGTTTTGGCGGTTGGGGTAATGCCAACGAAACTGGTTGGTCAAATCCTGACTTCGACGCCGAATGTGCCCGGGCTCAGGGTAACCTGCCTGGCACGGCCGACTACGAAGAAGGCCACAAAGCAGCTCAGGTTATCTTCTCTGACCAGGTACCGGTAATTCCGTTGTTCCTGCGCTTGAAGGTTGCTGCGGCTCGCCCGAACGTTTTGAACTTCGGTGTGGACCCGACACAGAACTCTGAACTGTACAACATCTTCGAGTTCGATCTGCAACAATAAGCTCCATTAGCTAGATAAGTAGTGGCAGTGCTCAGCACTGCCACTACTTTTTTTCAAAAACGTTTTATGCAGGCATACATACACCCAGGCAAGCATAGGAAGCATAAAATGAACTCCACGAAATTGAGTGAGCAAAACATCTCATTTTTTTGCTTGTTCCCAACACCTGTCTAAGTTGACAATTAAATAAATAGCCGGTTTGTTTGACAAATTGCTTAAAGTTCAATCATTTAGCTGAATTTCTCCCTTCATAAGCCTGAATCGCCGTGAAAAGAGTTGCAATAGAAAAGCTATTTGTAAATGGCCTCGGACTAAATTGTCAGACGGCAAAGCCTTGTTGAATTCTTTTGGTTGTGGCGTGGGCAAGTTTGCTTTGGTACAATATTTTCACTCTTTATAAAAGGACGTAAGTTCATCTCCAATTTATTTTAGAAGGCATTATTTTTATATCATTTTTCATTGTTTAAGTATGATTTATTTACGTCCTGATCAGAGATGGCGTAGACATTCTTAGCAAAATGAACGGCCAATATTAGATTCCTTTTGTGGAGGTTATGACGTGACAAACTATCTAATCAGACGGGGATTCCAAATGGTGCTGGTTGTGCTGCTGGCAACAATCGCCATCTACCTGCTGCTCAACGCCGTGCCGGGAGGGCCACTCTCGGGGCTAAACCTGGCCGCCGACGCCAAAGACCGGCTCAGCCCCGAAGACATCGCCCGAATCGAAGCCACCTTGGGACTGAACATGCCCCTCTACCTGCGCTACGTCACCTGGATGGCCGGCGAAGATTGGCTGGATGAAGTCGGCGATGCCGTCGGCAACCCAGGGCCACAAGAAAAGATGTTTGAAACCGGCACCTGGCGCGACTACCAATCCCCCACCTGCCAGGATGCAGGCGGCACCAACGACGGCGCAGACACCAGCCGCATCAAGCCCTGTCGGGGCGGGGTGCTGCGCTGGGACTGGGGCCAGTCTTGGGCACTGGCTCGCGGCCAAACCGTCACCTCCGTCATCGGCAGCCGCGTCTCCAACACCCTCATCCTGATGACCAGCGTCACCATCATCTCCCTGCTCATTGCCCTGCCCATTGGCATCATTTCGGCCGTACGGCAATACTCACGGCTCGATTACGTCGTCACCACCTTCAGCTTCTTCGGCATCTCCATGCCCATCTTCTGGTTCGGACTGCTCACCATCATCCTGTTTGGGGTCTACTTCCAGCAGTGGGGACTGCCCTTCTTCCCCACCGGCGACGTGTTCACCACCCGGGTCATCAGCGGCAGCATCCAAGACCTGCTCAACATCCAGCCCTACTCACTGGCTGACCGGATCATCCACCTGGTGCTGCCCGTGAGCGTGCTGACCCTGCTCTACCTGGCAGGCTGGAGCCGCTTCATGCGCTCCTCCATGCTCGAAGTGCTGCGGCAAGACTACGTGCGCACCGCCCGGTCCAAAGGGCTGCGGGAACGATTGGTCATCCTCAAACACGCCGCCCGCAACGCCCTGATTCCCCTCATCACCATCGTGGTGTTCCAGATACCGGGCATCTTCAGCGGCGCAATCATCACCGAGACCATTTTCAACTATCCCGGCATGGGACGATTATTCATCGATTCCCTGAACCGCAACGACTGGCCCATCGTGATGGCCCTGCTGTTTATCACCGCCATTCTGGTGGTGCTGGCCACCCTGATTGGAGACATTCTCTACACCGTTGTAGACCCGCGGATTCGGTTTGACTAAATACCTATCCGACTATTAGCCACAGAGTTCACAGAGGGTATGGAGTTGAAGTTCAAAGCCGCTTGATTCTCTTTTTCCTCTGTGGCTCTATTGGAAAAATTCTGAGCAAGAAAGCCTCCAGAAAGTGGAGATAACACCTGTCTAAGGAGAGAGCTATGAGCGTAGCAGAAATAGATGTGGATGCCCTGCAAGCCGAAGCGCTGCTGACATCCAAACCAGAGCATATCTTGATGACCTACTGGAAGCGGCTGCGGCGGCATCGTCTGGCCACCGCCAGCCTGATCATCATGAGCCTCATCATTGCCTTTGTCATCATCGGGCCAATCGTGATGTCGCGCATGACCTATTACAACGTCTCACGAGGTGAAGAACAGACCTACAGCCGGGACACCCAAGACTTAGCCTCGCGCAATGCCGCGCCCACCGCCGACCATCCACTGGGAACAGACGAGTTGGGTCGAGACGTGCTGTACCGCCTGATGGTGGCTGGGCAGCTGTCCTTGGTGATCGCCTTCTCTGTGACCATAATAGCCGAGACGTTTGGCATGTTCATGGGGGCGGTGTCGGGCTACTTTAGCGGCTGGGTAGACAGCCTGATCCAGCGCATCGTAGAATTCATCATCATCCTGCCCTCGCTGCCGCTGCTGTTGGTGCTGTCGTCGATATTGCGCGACCTGCGGATATCGTTTTTGCCGCCAGAGTGGAGCCAGGCATTTGTGATCATAGCGATATTGGCGGGACTGGGCTGGACGGGAGCGTGCCGGTTAGCGCGGGCGCAGGTGTTGAGCTTGCGCAACCAGGAGTTTACCGAAGCGGCGCGTGCCTTGGGGATGAGTGATTTCCAGATAATATTGCGGCACATGATGCCGAATGCGATTCCGCCGATTATTGTGAATGCGACGCTGGGCTTGGGAAGTGTGATTCTGGTGGAGTCGGCCTTGAGCTTTTTGGGCTTTGGCATCCAGCAGCCGGTGGCTACCTGGGGGAACATGTTGCAGGATGTGCAGAAGGACATGTTCACCGCCCCGTGGAAAGCGTTGTATCCGGGGTTGTTGATTTTTGTGACGGTGTTGGCCGTTAACTATCTGGGGGATGGCTTGCGCGATGCCCTTGACCCCAGACTTAAACTCTAATTTTGTTCGTTCTTTAGGGAAGAGGCAGAGAAAGTGGAGAAAAATAGCAAGGAAAACATTCTTGAAGTAAAGGGTCTTAAGACTCAGTTTTTTACTGAATCGGGCGTTGTGCGTGCAGTTGATGGTATCGATTTTCATGTCCAACGGGGCGAGGTCCTAGGTATTGTTGGGGAGTCTGGTTGCGGAAAAAGCGTAACTTCTCTTTCTATTATGCGTCTGGTTGGACAGCCGGGTAAGATTGTGGAAGGCCACATTATTTTTGATAATGAGGATCTTTTGAACTTGCCGGAATCTAAAATGGTCAAGATTCGAGGTAATCGAATTTCGATGATCTTTCAGCAGCCGCAAAGTTGTCTGAATCCGGTTTTTAGAGTGGGTGATCAGCTATCTGAGGTATTGTTTATCCACCAGGATTTGGGTAAGGAGGCTGGCCAGAAGCGGGCGGTTGAATTGCTTAGCATGGTGGGTATTCCTGAACCTGAATCACGCGTTAATTCATTTCCTCATGAGATGTCTGGTGGGATGGCCCAGCGCGTGATGATTGCGATGGCGCTGGCTTGTGTCCCCGAATTGTTGATTGCTGATGAGCCGACAACGGCTTTGGATGTGACGATTCAGGCGCAGATTCTTGATTTGATGCGCAATTTGCGGTCTAAAATGGAAACATCCATTATTTTGATTACGCATGATTTGGGTGTTGTTGCTGAAATGTGTGATCGGGTGGTGGTGATGTATGCTGGCCGTATTGTTGAGGAAGCGCCTATTGTAGAACTTTTTGATTCGCCGAAGCATCCTTATACGGCCGCTTTAATTGGATCAACCCCCGTTTTAGGACAATCTGAAAAGGAGTTGGTAACAATTCCTGGATCAGTCCCCAACCTTATTGATTTACCAGAAGGGTGTAAATTTGCTCCGCGATGCCTTCCTAGGGTAGAAAATGAGCTAACGATTTGTACTGAAGAGGAGCCAGAACTTAGGATCATATCTCCTAAACGTAAGGTTCGCTGCTGGCTGTACGAAGAAGGAGTGGAAAGTTAACATGGCAGAGGAAATTAAAGTAGACCGCAGCGCCAAGGCATCTAAGAGTAAGCGAGTTTTGGTTGAAGTAAATAATGTTGTTAAATATTTTCCAGTTCGTGCTGGCTTGCTGCAGCGGGTGAAGGCCTGGGTAAAAGCAGTTGATGATGTTTCGTTTTTTATTTATGAGGGTGAAACCTTTGGGCTGGTAGGCGAATCTGGTTGTGGTAAAACCACAATCGGCCGTACGATTTTGCGCCTGATTCCAGCAACTTCTGGAAGTGTGATTTTTGACGGGCAGGATTTATTTGATTTAAATGCAAGCCAGCTGAAGAAGATGCGCCGGAATATTCAAATTATTTTCCAGGATCCTTATTCGTCTTTAGACCCCAGAATGCCAATTGGCGAAAGCATTGCTGAGGGATTGCGCATTCACTCAGACAAGAATTCGCAAGAACGGTACGACATTGTTGTGGAGATGCTGACACGAGTTGGTATGCGGGCTGATCATGCTCGGCGATACCCTCATGAATTTTCGGGTGGCCAGCGACAACGGATTGGTATCGCCCGGGCGTTGGCCTTACGGCCGAAATTTATTGTGTGTGATGAGCCTGTCTCTGCCCTGGATGTTTCTATTCAGGCGCAGGTCTTGAATATTTTGCGGGAATTGCAAAAAGATTTTGGCCTGACTTATTTGTTTATTGCCCATAACCTGAGCGTGGTTGAGCATTTTAGCGACCGTGTTGGGGTGATGTACTTGGGTAAGATGGTAGAAATGGCCTCAAGGGACGATCTGTATAGAGATCCACTGCATCCGTATACACAAGCGTTAATGTCTGCAATTCCTATTCCTGATCCAACATTGAAGCGCCAGCGCGTTATTTTGGAAGGGGATGTGCCCAGCCCGCTGAATCCGCCAAGTGGCTGCCGGTTCCATACACGCTGCCCGCTGGCTTTTGATAAATGTTCTCAGGAAGAACCGCCCTTCAAAGATTATGGGTCTGAACATTACGCCGCCTGCTGGTTGCTGGAAAGCGGTGAGAAAGGTGCCAGTAAATTGACTCGCGAAAATTTACCTGATGAGGTCAAAATGGTAGAAGTGTAATCTGGTTCCTTTTGGATGATTTTGTAATTTTATGAACGAAAAGGTCTGCATCAGCAGACCTTTTTTTGATGCGTGCGGCTTGTTATGCTGCGTTTAGCCTGGAAAAACCTCGCGATGGAGAAAAAATTTGCGGGTTTATGACGATTGGCTACTTGTCTTAATCTATTGGCTGACTCTATAATGGGCAAAAGCAGCATCGTGTTCCGGCAAAAATATCGATGAACACCAACTAAAATCGGAACACTTAAACTGAGGCAATTTTTACCTGATTTATCCGTCAAAAGATGCTTGCTCCAGTATGAGATAACGGACTTAACTATGGCTGATGCAAAACAAATTTTAGTTGTTGATGATCATTTTGAGATGTTGGAGTTTTTGCGCTCGATGCTGGAACTGTCTAACCAGGATTGTGAGGTGTTGGCGGTGCCATCGGCGGAAGAGGGGCTGTTGGAGCTGCGGCGGGCACAATTTGATTTGCTAATTACGGATGTTCGTTTGCCGGGCATGAGCGGGTTTGATTTGGTGCGCCGCATCAAGACTTTGGGGCGTGATCTGCCGGTGATTATGATTACGGCTTACTCGTCGAGCCAGGGGAAGAAGGAAGCTGCCGAGCTAGGCGTTTATCGTTATTTTCAGAAGCCTTTGGATACGGACAGTGTGTTAACGGCCGTTCATACTGCGCTTCATGGGGAATCTGTGGCTTTGCCACCTACTGGCCCCCTAAAATCTGTGGCTAAAAGCACGGCCGTTTCTAATGATCTACAGCGCCGGTTGGATTCATTGCGGGTAGATACCGGGGCAATGCATTTGACCCTGGCAACAACCGTTGGCGAAATCTTGTTCTCGGCCGGAGACGGCCGTCAGTTTGATTTGAAAAAATTGATGGGCATTGTGGCTGATAATTTGAGCAACAGCTTTTTGCTGGCGGATGAGCTGGGCGCTGCGGAGCCATTTACCTTGCAATACCACATGGGGGATGATTTTGAGTTTTATTGTGCCAATGTGGGGCGGTCACATTTTTTGACCCTCTTTTTTGATATGGCTTCGCGGCGGGGCCGAATTGGCACCATTTGGGTGTTTACCCAGCGGGCCATTAAAGATTTGCTGGTCATGCTGCCCTCCCTGGAAAGATCGCCGCAGCCAGCTGTGGCCGCTGCTGTTGAGCCACAACGACAGGCACAGCAAGAAGTAGAGCCTGTGGTGGAAACGGCCGTTTCCACTCCGCAACCAGACCCCGACCCTGCGCCAGAAGAAGACCCCGCACCCCCGGCCGATTATTTAGACATTGCCCCAGATGAATTAATGGATTTGCTTTCTGGTGGAACAGGGCCAGCAGACGAAACGGCCGATCTGGATGCCTTTTGGGATACAGCCCTTACTGACGACGATAGCTTAGACAATTCACAAGGCATCTCGTTAGATGAAGCCTTGCAGCGAGGCATTATCGATTTTAACGATAACAGCCAGCCTGGTGAATAGGCCTCAATTGGGCGGGTGGGCGTTTTGTAGAACGGCCGTAACTTGCCCCAAATCACGAACGCACCAATAAGACATCTCCCCGTACAAACCCTCCGGATCATAAATGACAGGCGTCATGCCTGCTTTACTTGCGCCAATGCCATCGGCAAAATAGTTATCCCCCACATACAAACATTCAGCCGCCGCCAAACTGCCAAACTGAGCGCGGGCATGATCAAAAATAGCTACGTTGGGCTTCCAGCAGCCAATTTCCCCAGCGGCCAGAGTCATATCAAACCAATCCGTGATGCCCAACTGTGCCAGCACATCATGAAAGGGCTGCGAGCGATTAGAAATAACCCCCAGAATATAGCCAGCTTCCTTTAGCTGCTTCAGCAACCCCGCAGCGCCATCTGCCAACTGTACCGTTGGCGCGTACTCACTCCCAAACCAATCAGTCACCTGCTGGGCGCGTTCATGTAAATTTTCTGTTACCTGCACTGTTTCAAGGAGCTGCCGGGAATAATTCACCCAAAACTGCGCTTCACCCAAACGAGTCATTTCCGCATTCAACAAAGTATCTTGCCCCCAATAACGATGTGCCCAAATTTTCACACGCCGGGCAGAAACCTCATCAATATGAATTTGGCGTGAGCGGGCAAATTGGATAAAAGCCTCGGTAGGGGCAGGTGAGGGAATGCGTAAAGTACCGTCTAGATCAAAAAAGATTGCTTTATATTGGCTTGTCATGCGAACTCCTGACATTAAATGAATTGTAGCAAATGGTAATAGTTGTTGGGCGGCAAAATAACCGTTACAATCAGCCAGTTTTTTAGGTAGGGTTTATGCTTATGACTGATAGTTTTGTAATTGTACCAACTTATAACGAGGCTGATAATTTGGATGATCTTATCTCCCAATTGTTAGCCTTGCCAGTTGCTGTGGGGGTGATTGTGGTAGATGATAATTCCCCCGACGGCACGGGAGAGCTGGCTGACAAATGGGCAGCGAAGCATCCTGGACGGGTTGTCGTTGTTCATCGCCCTGGCAAGTTGGGCCTGGGAACAGCCTATATTGCTGGCTTTAAGAAAGCGCTGCTCATTGGGGCCAAGCGCATTATGACGATGGATGCGGATTTTTCGCATAATCCACGCTACATTCCAGATATGATTACCCTGAGCAAGACGAAGCATGTGGTGATTGGCTCGCGCTATGTGGCCGGTGGCGGCCAGCAGAACTGCACCTGGAAACGGGTTGTGCTAAGCAAAGGGGCAAACTTTGTGGCCCGTTCTTTGCTGGGGCTAAAGGCGCGTGATGCGACGGCGGGCTTTCGCCTGTACCGGCGTGAGGTGCTGGAGTCTATTCCGCTGGACAGAATCTTCTCCAGTGGCTATTCGTTTTTAGTTGAGATGCTGTTTTTGTGCCAGCGGCGTGGCTGGCAAATTGGCGAAGTGCCGATAATTTTTGAAGATCGGCGTAAAGGCCAGACAAAAATTTCTCGCAATGAAGTGATTAAGGCGCAGTACACGCTGCTGCGGCTTGCGTTTCGCCGTTTGCGGGGCGGGGAACCCAGAAGACCAGAAGTGCCAATTTCTTCCTCATGATGATAGATGTCCAATGTAATTTATGTGGGGCTGATAATTACGTGGTGCGTTTTCCTGCCACCATGCAGCCAGATGAACAAATTGAAGTCGATGTGTTTTCCTGTACCAATCCTGGGTACGGGCATCATGCACAGATTGTGCAGTGCCGGGAGTGCGGCTATGTTTATGCCAATCCGCGCTGGTCTGGCGATGAGATTTTGCAGGCGTATACGGCCGTTACCGACGAAACCTACGTGCAAGAGCGGGCCGGGCGTGAGCTGACCTTCCAAAAACATCTGCGTTCCCTAGAAAAACGAGTGGGCCAGGCCAACGGCCGTTCCCTGCTGGATGTTGGCGCGTACATTGGCGTGTTTGTAGAAACGGCCGCACGGGCAGGCTGGCAGGCTTGCGGCGTAGAACCCTCTGAGTGGGCGGCCAGCGTGGCCCAGCGGCAAGGGCTAAACGTCATTCATGGCACGCAGGATGCACCAGAACTGGCTGGCAAACAGTTTGACGTGATAACCATGTGGGACGTGATTGAACATGTGGCCAATCCGTCGGGCGAGATTGGCAAGGCGTACCAGCTTTTGGAGCCAGGCGGCTGGCTGGTTGTTCACACGATGGACATTAGCAGCCTGACAGCCAAATTGATGGGATCGCGCTGGCCCTGGCTGATGGACATGCACATTCATTATTTCAGCCAAAAAACATTGCGCCAGATGCTAAAGAAAAATGGGTTTGAGATCGTTTGGTCCGGGGCAGAAGGCCGTTATTTGCGCCTGAACTACCTTGTTTCTCGTGTGGAGGCGCTGAGCCGTCCATTGGGTCGTTTAGCAGGCTGGCTTGTGAATGGCCTTCGGTTGGGCGGCGTTGCTATCCCCATTAATTTTGGCGATTTGTTTACGGTGTATGCCAGACGGCCGTATTAATTGTAAATCGTGAATAATTAACGGTGAATTGTGAACTGTTCACCTTGTTGGGAAACCATCTGCTTGGCAATGTAATATCTCCCGACAGAGTTTGCTAGTACCCTCTTCCATTATGATCGTGTCCAGACAGATGAGCGACAGGCAAGGCGTAGCAAACCTGGTTCGAAAACGGCCGTTGCCGTTCCTCCTGGCCATTATTTGTTGCGCCATTTTGCTGCAAGCCGCCCTGGTAAAGTACAAAACCACCATCTCCCACGACGAAACCATTTCCTACCTTTCCGCCAACGCCCACCAGGGCGAATTTGACCGCATCTTTGCCGAACAGCTTTATCCGGCCAAT
Source organism: Ardenticatenaceae bacterium (assembly GCA_020634495.1). The sequence continues at coordinate 54,144 of JACKBR010000012.1, forward strand.
CAATGGGTCACCGCTGGCGAATGGAAAGCGTGGTTTGCCCTGGATCAACCCCTGGCTTTTCGGCAAATTGGCCAGGATTTAGCCGAGACGGATATTCATCCCCCGCTCTACTTTTGGCTGCTCCACCTGTGGGTCTGGCTGTTTGGCGTTCATGCCTGGACTGGCCCCACGCTCAACATGCTGTTGCAGGTGGTCGGCGCGGTAGCCCTGTTCAAACTGGCAGAGGCGGCGCTCAAAGATAAATTTGAGGCTGTGGTTGTGGTGTTTATTTGGGCGGTAAGTCCCGCCGTGCTAAACACCGTGCTGGAGGCCCGGCAGTACACCTTGTTTGGCACCTGTGCCATTTTGTTTGTCTGGCTCATCGTGCGGGCAACAGCTGAGGCGAAAATGGGCAGTTGGCAGCTGTGGGCGCTGCTGGCGATGGTGACAGCTTGCGGGGCGCTGACGCATTACCATTTTGTCCTGGTGGTGGCTGGCGCGGGGCTGGTTTTTGGGCTGAAGTGGCTGCGGCGAGAATGGCAGCGGGTTATTTGGCTGGGAACGGCCGTCTTCACTGGTTACCTGCTCTCCTTTGCCCTGCATCCCCAATTTTACCAATCGATTCAGGAACTGGGCCGACGGCAGGCGCTGGAGGCGCAACATCTCAGCGGCTGGCTGGCTGTGGTGCAGCGTATTTATGCTGTGAGCGTGACGTTTACCGGTTTTTGGACGGCCGTAAGCGCCATTCAGCTGCTCCTGTTTTGCCTGGCCGTTGCCAGCCTCATTTGGCTGGGCATGGTTTTGTGGAAAAACCCGGCGCGAATCCGGCAAAAGAAAGCGGCGACCCCTTTACAAGGGATTGATGTCGCCTTATTTTTTATCTGGATGGCTGGTCTGGGCATCCTGTTGTATCTCACCTTTGTCAGCCCCATTCACGCCATGAGCGCCCGGCACATGAGCGCCGCCTGGCCGTTTTTTCCGTTTTTGCTGGTTTTGCTGCTGCGCTTGCTGCCCCAGCCTGGCCGGGATCGCCTTTTGCTGGCGCTGGCCGTTTTTGTGTTTTTGTCCAGCCCGCTCATGGTTTGGCGCAGCGCCGAAGCCGCCGCAGCTGACCCGCCGCCGGATTGGACCTCGTTGAACATTGACAACGTTGTGGCCGATGGCGCTTACCAGGGAATATTCCCCAGGCTGTTCCTGGAACTGCCGGACGATATGCTGGTGTTTGCCGCCTCCCAAAATGCACTGATTGCCCAACCGGATGCCTGGCTGCCGGAAATGGATGAAACGGCCGTCTACGTCAGCGATCTCTCCTACGACAATACCATCTCCCACCGCGACCAAATCTTGCAAATTTTAGCCCAAAGGTTTACTGTGGTTCCGCACGCGGTCGATCATTGGCCCATTGGCGATACGTACTTTTTGCAACCCTTACCCTAATTTGACCCTATGAATACCAAGCGCCTGTTTGTTGCCCTTTTTGCCATTGCCCTCTTCACGATGGCCGTGCGCGAGACGCTGGACCCGGACATGTGGTGGCATTTGCGCACCGGCGAGTACATTTTGCAACATGGCATCCCGGCACAGGACGTTTTTACCTTCACCGTGCCGCAACATGCCTGGGTGACCCATGAATGGCTTTCTCAGCTAATTATGTGGTTGGTTTACCTGGCGGGTGGCTTGCCGGGATTGATTCTCTTTTTTGCTGCACTCATCGCTTTAACGTTTTGGCTGCTGTATTTGGCTTGTGCCGGACGGCCGTATCTGGCAGCCTTCATCGTTCTCCTCTCCGCCATCACCTCCGCCATTGTCTGGGGGGCGCGGCCGCAGATATTTAATTTGTTGCTAACGGCCGTCTTCGTCCTCATCATCGAGCGGGTGAAAGATGGCCGGTGGCAGGTGCGCACCCTCTGGTGGCTGCCGCTGCTGACGCTGGTTTGGGCCAATTTGCACAGTGGTTACCTGCTGGGCATCGTGCTGCTGGGCACTTATGCGGTTGGCGATTTGGCGCAGCGTTGGCTGGCCATTTCAACTGAGCGAACTTTGAAGAAAACGGCGTTACTCACCTCTTTGCTGTCACTTTTGTTAGTTTTTTGGCGGCGGCGGTAAACCCCAGCGGCATCGGCTGTGGATTTACCCATTCCTCACCCTGGGCAGCGGCGCGGATTGCAGGCGTACATTCAGGGTGGCTCTCCCCGATTTTCACCAAACCTACTTTTGGCCCTTCGCCGGGATGCTGGCGCTGGGCGTGCTGGGTTGGATTTTTAATAAAAATGATAGGTCTACCCTCACCCTGGCCCTCCCCTGCAGGGGGGATGGCCTCTCCCTTGGGAGAGGGTTGGGAGGTGAAACACTGCGCCAGTAACCATCACCGACCTGCTGCTATTTTTTGGCACGGGCGCGGCGGGTTTGCTCTCGGCGCGGCACATTCCGCTGTTTGCCATTGTGGCCACGCCAATCATCGTGCGTCATTGGCTGGCCGTGTTAAAGACCCTAAGGGTTTAATTACGGGACTGCAAACCCCAACGAGGAAAAACCCTTAGGGTCTGGGCTGTTTGTGGTGCTGAACTGGTTCATTTGCTGGTGGCGGTAGGTACGGCCGTTCTCTACACCCTCGCCAAAATTGACAACAACCAGACCGCCATCGCCGCCCGTTATCCGGTGGCGGCCGTGGATTATTTGCAAGCATCCGGGCTGGACGAGGGCGCGGGCTACACAGCTACAACTGGGGCGGCTACCTCATCTGGCGCGGCGTGCCCGTGTTTGTAGACAGCCGTGCCGATGTGTACGGCGATCCGTTCCTGCTGCGCTACCGCGAAACGTTTGAGGTGCGCCCACCTGGCGAAACCGCTGGACGGTACAATGTGGATTATGTGTTGATGGAGCCGGGGTGCCGTTAACGGCCGTTCTCGCCGCCAGCCCTGAATGGACACAGGTTTATGAAGATGAAATTGCTGAAATTTTTGTGCGAGGTGAAAAAGTGGCAGAGTATGCAAGTGAGCAAGTTTGCGGTAAAACCACTTGCATACCTGCGTGCCTGCAAACTCGCAAACTCAGAATTATGTTAACCACCCGCCGCCTCTTCACCATCTTCTCGCCCTCGCTCTGTTTGTCATGTCCGTGCGTGAGACGCTGGACGGACATGTGGTGGCATTTGCGCACTAGCGAGGCGATCTGGCAGATGGGGCGATTCCCCAGTTTGATCTGTTTAGCTACACCGTGCCGCAAAACGTGTGGATTGTGCAGCGGTGGCTGACCGACGTGGGCATGTGGCTGGTGTACGAACTGGCCGGATTGGCCGGGCTGAGCCTGCTGTTTGCCGCGATTGTGGCGGTGACTTTTATGCTGGTGTATGCGCGGTGCGCGGGACGGCCGTATCTCGCTGCATTGGTCACGCCAGTTGCCTACTTCACCGCCGCGCTGCCCTCGGCGTGCGCCCTCAGATGATCAACATTCTCTTTTTGGCGCTGTTTGTGTTTGTGGTGGATGGCGTGCGGCTGGCGGGCTGGCGCAGCCGCGCCTTTTGGCTGTTGCCGCTGCTGACGGCGCTGTGGGCCAACATGCACTCCGGCTACCTCACCGGCATCGCCTGCTCGGCGCGTACGTCGTGGGCGAAGCAATCCAGCGCCGCCTGGCCCAGCCGGACGAGACGACGCTCTCCTGGCCGCAAGTGGCCAGCTCGCAGGCGTGACGGCGCTTTCCTGCTGGCCGCTCTCATCAACCCGCGTGGCCTCGACCTGGTACTGTTCCGCTGGGCACGCTGGGCAGCGACGCCATCAAAGCAATATCGTGGAATGGTATTCGCCCGATTTTCACCTGGTTTATTTCTGGTTTTGGCGGGATGATGGCCTGGGCGTGGTGAGTCTGGTTTTCTCGCGCCGTTCCGTCACCTGGACCGATTTGCTGCTGTTTGGCGGGACAGCGGCGGGCGGACTGCTCTCGGCGCGGCACATTCCGCTGTTTGCCGTGCCGCTGCGCCGATTATCGCCCGCCATTTGCTCAGCGCCCTCAGCCAGACGCGGCTGTATCCGTTGGCCAGCGGCACCTCCAGATGAAACCGCGCCAACCGCTTTTTGCAGATGCTCAACGGCGTGGTGCTGCTGCTGATGCTGCTGGTGGGGGCGGTCTGGCTGCAAACGCGGCTGGCGGGCAACGCGGCGGCTCTAGAGCGCACCTTCCCATCGCGGCGGTGGATTTTTTGGAAGAAGCCGGGCTGGCCGAAAGCGTATCTACAACACCTACAGTGGGGTGGTTACCTGATTTGGCGGCGCATTCCGTGTTTATAGACGGCCGTACCGAACTCTACGGCGACGACTTTTCCGCACTTATTTACAAACCACCCGCGTGAGCGAAAACTGGCAGCAACCGCTCGATGAAATGGCGGTGGACGTGGTGCCTGCTGCGCCGCAGTTCTGCCTGGCCACCGTCCTGCAAGTCAGCGGCGATTGGCAAGAGGTGTACAGTGACGACCTCGCCCGTGTTTGTGAGGAATGGAGATTAGAGATTGGATAGAGATTGGAGATTTTTCATCTCTAATCTCCGATCTCAATCTCCCAAAATGGAACCGATTTTGCCCAAACAACCATCAACTGGCGGCGTACCGATTGGCTCTGGCTGGCCCTGATTGGCCTGCTGTTTCAGGCCGTCTGGGCGGTGCAGATGCCTACGCCGACCTACATGGACGCCTATACTACACCAGCAACGGCCAGCGGCTGGCGGCTGGCGATAGCTTCTGAGCTGGTCATCTGGCAATATCTGGACGATCCGGCTGGGTTGCCCACGCCCAGCCACAGCTACTGGATGCCGCTGACCTCGATTTTGGCGGCGGCGGGCTACAGCCTGGGGGATGGCTTTTGGGCGGCGCAATTGCCGTTTTGGCTGCTGGCGGGCTTGCTGCCGCTGCTGGCGTATTGGATCAGTCTGCAATTTTTTAGCGAACGGTGGCAGGTGTGGACGGCCGTTCTCCTGACAATCTCCGGCGGTTTTTACACACGATTCCTCAACCAGCCGTCCACCTTTGTGCCTTTTGCCTGGGCGGGCGGGCTGTGCTTGCTCTTTCTGGCTTTCACCCAGCAGCGTTCTGCCAAAAAGTGGTGGTTCCTGGCGGGTTTCACCGCTGGGCTGGCGCATCTAACGCGGGCGGATGGGGCATTGTTGCTTGTAGTGAGCGGGTTGGTTTTGATTTTAGAGACTGGAGATTGGAGACTGGAGATTAAAAAGCGATTCTCAATCTCCAATCTCCAATCTCCAATTCTCCTTCTTTTGGGTTACCTGTTAGTAATGACGCCCTGGTTCATCCGCAACTGGCGTGTGTGGGAACGGCCGTTGCCCATTAGCGGCACGCAAACCATTTTCCTGACGACGTATGACGATTTGTTTGCGTACGGCCGTTCCTTCAATCTGGCTCACTTTCTGGATTGGGGCTGGGGCAATATTTTGCAGTCCAAGTTGGACGGCCTGCTGCTGGCGGGCGGCACGTTTGTGGCCGTCTGCGGGGTTGTCTTTTTGACACCGCTGATTGTGTGGGGCTGGCGGAACTGGTGGCGAGATGCGGAAAAACGCGCTTTTCTGCGCCCGCTGAGCTGGTACGCCCTGCTGCTGTTTCTGGCGATGAGCCTTGTTTTTACGCTTCCGGGTGGACGTGGCGGGCTGTTGCACTCCTCTGTGGCGTTGTGGCCCTGGCTGATGGTGCTGGCGACGGCCGGGCTGGGCTACGCTGTGGATTGGATGGCGACCAAGCTGCCCCATTGGGAACCACAAAAAGCGAAGCCGCGCTTTGCCGCGCTGTTTGTCGTCGTGGCCTTTGTCATCAGCGCCAGCCTGTTTTATGCGCGGGCGGATGGCACATTGGAGGCAGAGGTTTATGCTGAAGTGGGAGAGATGGTGGGGGAAACGGCCGTTATCATGGCAGGTAACGCGCCAGGTGTCTACTACCACACCGGGCTGCCGTCCCTTAGCATCCCCAATGAGCCAGTTCCCATCGTGCAAGAAGCGGCAAAACGCTACGGCGTCACCCACCTGCTGCTGGATGCGGATCATCCGCTGCCGCTGAATGAACTTTACACGCAAGCTGCCAGTCGGCCCGGCTTTGAACTGCTGTTTGCCCGCGACGGCTACCAGCTTTATGGGTTGGTGCCATGAAATCGGAAAAGCGTTTGGAGATGGGGAGATTGGAGATTGGAGACTGGAGATTAGGCAATTCCCAATCTCCAGTCTCCAATCTCCTAAAAAACCAGTGGCTGTGGCTTCTCGCTGTCCTCCTCCTCGCTATTCTCCTCCGCCTGCCCGCCTTGGACATGCTGATTGACAACGATGGCGGGGCGCGTGCTTACCACGCCCGGCTCATTTTGGCGGGGGAACCGCTGTACGGCACGCACCACACGGGGCATCATCTGCCCGCGATTTACTACACCTACGCCACGGCAATGGCCCTTTTTGGCGACAGCACCTGGGCTATCCAGTTTTTCCTGCTGCTGTGGACAATCCCGACGGTTTATTTTTTATATTTGCTGGCGCTGGAATTGACCGAGGATGGGGGAACGGCCGTACTCGCCGCGCTCTTTTACGCCATTCTCAGCGCTCATTTGCAACTGTGGGGCCAAACAGCCGAGACGGAACTGTTTGCCAATTTGTTTAGGATTACGGCCGTTTGGCTGCTGGTGGTTTTGCTAAAGCGGCAAAAACCAGCCTGGCAGTTTGTCTGTGTGGGGCTGTTGGCAGCTGCTGCATTTCTTTTCAAGGCGGTTTATCTTTCACCTGTAGCGATTTGTGCGATGGCACTGCTGCTTGTGTGGTGGCAAACGCGGCAGCAGGCTGGGGCCGGGCGTTTATTTTGGCAGCGGGCCCTGTGGAGTGGAGCGGGCTTTGTGTTGGGGATTACGGCCGTTGCTGCCTATTTTGCCTGGCAAGGCGTTTTGCCCCGGCTGATGCAGGTGTTTACACTGGTCGGTGCATACAGCGAACGCTCCACAGGCTTGAATGAAGAAGTGGTCACAGGTACTGTGCGTTTTTTGCTGTATCCCTTGCTGCCGCTTTGGGGGCTGGCGGTGAATAATGCGGTGCTGCTGCTGTATAGTTTAGCGGGATTTTTGCTGCTGCTTATGAAACGGCCGTGGCGTAAAGGGCTGCTCGTTCTATTGCCAATATGGTTCGTGCTGTCGTTTGTTGAGGCTGGGTTGAAGCTGGAGCTGTTTGCCCATTATTATTTGCTCATCGTGCCTGCGCTTTCATTGCTGGCGGCCTGGTTTTTGCGGAAGCTGTATCAAGATTTGGTTGGTGCTGGGCGAGGACGGTTGGGAACGGCCGTGTTCACCGGGTTGCTCCTGGCCGCATTGCTGGTTAGCGTCTTTGAAAATGGTACTTATTATCGCCAATACCTTCGCTATTTTGGTGGCGAGGTGAGCCAGGCACAATTCATCGAGGACGGCTGGCCTGACTTTGGCGAGCGGCTGGTGCGTGTTACAGAATTGGCTGATTATGTCAAGCAGACAACAGAGCCTACAGATAAAATTTACGATTGGTCGCAGGACGTCCAGCTTTACTTTTTGGCTGAACGACAAAGCCCAGTGGATATTATCTGGCCTTATGATTTGGAAGCGACGCAAAATCTGGAGGCCTTGTTTGGGCCACAAACGCAGCTCATCATCATTGATCAACGGCGCGAGCCCACCCCACCGGACTGGTTCATGGCGGAATTGACTGCCAATTACGAACGGGTCGCCCAGTTTGACGAGCAGCTAATCTACCAAAGAGTATCTGATTGATTTTTCACCGCAGAGGACGCGGAGATCGCAGAGAAAACTTAAAACCTCTGCGCCCTCCGCGCTCTCTGCGGTAAAGAAAGCATGGAGAAGGGAATGAATTTATTAGGCAAGCGGCGGTTATGGGTGATTGTGGCGGCAGGCATTGGGCTGGCGCTGTTTTTGGGCTTTGCGGCGCAAAACAAGCTGGGTTTTCCGCTGGATGATGCCTGGATTCACCAAACCTATGCGCGGAATTTGGCGCGATACGGCCGTCTCGAATTTATTCCCGGCGTCAGCAGCGCAGGTTCTACGTCTCCGCTTTGGACGCTGCTGCTGGCTTTGGGCTACTTACTCCGCGTGCCGTATTTATTGTGGGCGTACCTGCTGGGCGGCCTGTGCCTGGTCTGGCTGGGGTGGAGCGGGATGCACCTTTGGCGCACCCTTTGGCCTGCACTGGCTGATCGCGATTGGCTGGCCGGAGTGGTGCTGGTGCTGACCTGGCCATTGCTGTGGGCAGCGACCAGCGGCATGGAAACCCTCTTTTTTGCCGCGCTGGGCTTGCAGCTTGTCGGTTGGTACGCGGCATTAGCCACGGCCAGGGCGGTGCCGCTGCGAAAGGTCGCGCAGCTAGGCTTTTTTGCGGGTTTGTTCATTCTTATTCGCCCCGATGGGTTGGGGCTGCTGCTGCTTGTTCTCATTGGGTTATGGCTGCTGCCCGCATCCTTTGCTGAACGATTGCGACGGGAAGGGGTATTTTTGGGAACGGCCGTCCTTCCTCTGCTGCCTTATTTTCTATTTAACTGGCAAACAAGCGGCACCCTTTGGCCTAACACACTGTATGCCAAGCAGGTGGAATACGCTGTAGCTTTAGCCCAGCCTTTTATTGCCAGGCTGGCCCAACTGCTTTTTTTAAGCCTGGGAGGGCCAGCTTCTGGCTGGCGTGGAATTAGTAGTCCGCACTTGCTCTTGCTGCCGGGTTTAGTGGTGGCTGCCTGGCAGGCGCTAAAGGCAGATTGGGCTCAGCGGCGGTTGCTTTTCCTGCTGCCGTTGCTATGGGCCAGCGGCCATGTGTTCCTTTATGCCTGGCGTTTACCGGTGACGTTTCAACACGGCCGTTATCTCATACCGATTATGCCAATTTGGGTCATTTATGGCCTGGCGGGATGGGTCCTAGTACTGTTATATAGTTCGTCAGAAAGTGGCCGTACCTTGTGGCTAGGACAACAGGTAGCGCGCCTATCCTTTACAATCATAATGATGTTTTTCTTGTTGCAAGGGGCCTTTGCTTTTGCAACAGATGTAGCCATCGTTGAAGGGGAAATGGTCACCGTGGCGGAGTGGTTGTCAACCAACACCCCGCCCGGTGCCCTAATTGCTTCACATGATATAGGTGCAATTGGATATTTTGCAGAACGGCCGTTACTTGATTTGGCTGGCCTCATTTCACCAGAAGTTATTCCATTGCTACAAAGTGAAACTGCATTGGCTCAATATATCTTGAACAGTGATGCACAATACCTGGTGACAGCGCCGGGGTGGCCTTATTCTCAAATTGTAAACCAGCCAACCACCCTGTTACGCTTTGCCACAAACTTTGCCATTACCAAAGAGCAGGGGCTAAATAATATGACGGTTTATCAGTTAACGGTACCGGAGTCCTAGTACCGTTTTGTCCGAAACCTGTTATACTGAATTTGCTCCTGTATTTCCATCATACAATTATTTCCATCTTTTTCTTACAACCAATCATTTTTCTATGGTGAACAACGAAACTGACGAAAATTTTTTTTAAGTAGATTGACATTTGATAGCTACCATAAACATAAACAAGATGTTTGCAGGGTACAAAATACAGAGCGAGGTAAAAATTGTGACAGAACAAACCGAATTACTTATAGTTGATGATCATCCCGTTTTCCGCCAGGGTCTACGTGACGTGCTAGAAACTGATTCGCGCATGAAGGTGATTGGGGAAGCGGCCGACGGTGAAGTTGCTATTGAGATGGCCTATGAAGTTAATCCAGAAGTGATCTTAATGGACATTAATTTGCCGACGATCAATGGGTTGCAGGTTACGCGGAAGATCAAGGCGCAGCTGCCAGATGTAAAGGTGATCATGATTACTGGCTACGATGATGCGGAACAGGTTTTCCATGCCATTCGCGCCGGCGCATCAGCTTACTGCCCCAAGGATATTACTCCTGAGGCATTGATCAACATTATCCATACCGTGCGTGAGGGGAATTACTACGTTGAAGAGAAAACCATGACGTATGATGAGTTGATGAATTGGGTGGAGCAGCGAATCGGCCGTTTCAGCGGGCCGCTGATCAGTGATTCGGAGGATCTCTTTGTACCGCTTTCTCCTCGTGAGATGGAGATTTTAGAGCATGTAACGCGAGGCTTGAGCAATAAAGAAATTGCGTATAAACTAGGGATTAGTCATCAAACAGTTAAAAACCACATGACCGCTATTTTGCGCAAGTTGCGTGTAGATGATCGCACACAAGCGGCCGTTTATGCTCTGCGGCATGGTTGGGTTCGTTTGGAGGGTTCGCGCTAACCTGACAATCCCGAGGTAAATATTACATGGTAAACACAGATGGAATGGACAATGACTTTTCGCTCGCATCCTTTTTAGAAGAAACGCACAAAGATTACGAACAGACCGAAAGGGATTTAAAAGAAATTGACATTCTCATAAAACAAAGTGCGGCAGAAGTTGAACGGCTGGCTCAACGTAACTCTCAGGTTACAAGCTACACTCGTCAACTTCAGACCAACTTTGAGACGCTGCCGCGCGAAGATATTAAAGAAGCCTACGAAGCATTAAACGATGTGCAGCAGCGTCTGTTTACCATGAGGGGACAACTAGAAAAGTTACAAAGCGACCAACGTAATTTAGAACGGTTGGCTGAATTCCAAAGAAAGATTATTGAGCTCACCGATGGTGCTGTGTCCTTACCCTCATCTGGACGGCGTCGCGGGGTTGAGCAGCCAAACGTGATCCGCGTTATCCAAACAGAAGAAGCTGTGCGCCAGGGCTTAGTACGTAAAATGCACGACAGTGTGGCTTCCTCAATAAGCAATTTCATTCTTCAAGCAGAAATATGCCAGCGTTTTTTCGACATTAATCCAGATCGTGCTCGAACGGAACTAAACGCCCTCAAGAGTTCTGCCGGTTCAACCTTTAGCAATGTGAAAGATTTTATTTTTGATCTGCGTCCAATGATGTTGGACGATTTGGGTGTTGTTCCGACATTGCGTCGTTATGCCGAATCCTTTCAGGAAAAAAACGGGATACCTGTGCCTATCACAGTAACGGGTGTTGAGCGGCGGTTAGAAAGCCATATCGAAGTGACAGTGTTTAGAAATGTCCAGGAGCTGCTGCAAAATGCTATGAACCATGCTCGGGCAACTCAGATCCAGATACAAATTGATATGGGGCAAGAGCAGGTAACGGCCGTTGTCGAAGATAATGGTAGCGGGTTTAATGTCGATGATGCTCTCAACAGTAACAATAAAACTATTGGCTTAGCTACACTTAGAGAAAGAACCGAAATGCTAGGTGGTGAGCTAAATATCCATAGCAATGTAGGCCAAGGTACCCGAATTGAATTTGCTATCCCCATTTCTGATGAAATTGCCCTCTAAACATTGAGCCAAAATGCAAGTGCCCATCTTGACAAAAGCAACAGAAAATTGGTACCCTGAGTAATGTTAAACGTAAGGTACTAGGACTATCTTAATAGTAATTCGCCAGTAATTACATGCACAAAGAAGGAACTGTTCAGCAAACCAAGAGTACCACAATCCTATTGTGAGAATTACTGGAAAAGATTAAGCTTACAAACATAAATTCTGTAATTGATTTGATCCCGTAAACTGTAAAGGAGGTTTACAAAGATGTTATTCTTACACCGTGAAGATGGTCAGGGCTTGGTAGAATATGCATTGGTATTGGTCCTCGTGGCTGTTGTTGTAATCGCTATTCTGACTCTGCTCGGTCCGCAAATTGGTAACGTTTTTAGCCGCATCGTTAACGGTCTCAATGCCTAATTATTGGCAATATTCATTTTAAGACATATTCGTTGTTTGTTTTTGAGACCGGAGCCCTATCTTTTTGATAGGGCTCAATTTTTTTATAATGACTTATTTATCCCCTGCGTTTTATATGCTTACATCCCCTATTGACATTGTTATGGATCATAGTATGATGGTCTAAATTCCTATTTTAGGGCATAATATTATGTATATATAGATTTGTAACTTACCCCTCAAGCCCTCTTTAGTAATTGTTTCTTTGGAGAAAAGTATAACGAACTGTATTTTCATACAGTATAAAAAAGTGCAATTAAAACTCTTTGGATGAATAATGGCAGGAAATATTCGTGTACTGATTGTAGATGATCTCCCTGAAACAAGGGAAAATGTCCGTAAATTGCTACAGTTTGAATCGGACATAGAAGTTATAGGCCAGGCAGGAACAGGTGAAGAAGCCGTTCAAATGGCCAAAGAACATCAGCCAGACATTATCCTGATGGATATTAATATGCCTGGAATTGATGGTATTGGTGCCAGTCAGCAGATTACCGAATCTGTTCCAACTGTCCAAATAATTATTATGTCGGTTCAAAGTGACCCCAATTATTTGCGGCGGGCCATGATGGCGGGGGCACGCGATTTCTTGACAAAACCATTTGGAGGGGATGAATTAGTTGCTGCCATTCGCAGAGTCCATGATAAACGCCCAGCTATAAATACAGCACCTGTACGTCAGGTTCGACAGACTGGCAGCGAGATGCCAGCTGAACCAATGACCTTGCCAGAAGGGAATTTGATAGCGGTATATAGCCCCAAAGGGGGAGCTGGCTGCACAACCCTTGCCATTAATTTAGCAGTCGCTCTGGCTCGTAGAGGCCGGAGGACTATTTTGGTGGATGCGAGTCTGCAATTTGGGGATGTTTCAGTAATGCTAAACATGAAAGCTGTCACAAGCGTTGCAGATCTTAGTGACCGTGGCAATGAACTTGATCAAGACCTGATCAGCAGCATTTCACAGGTGCACCGCAGCAACCTAAATGTATTGTTAGCTCCCCCACGCCCAGAAATGGCTGATGTGGTTACTGAAGAAAGCCTTAAACAATTACTATCAGCCTTGAAAGAGTCTTTTGATTTTATTATTGTAGATACCACATCTTACTTAAGCGAGAAAACATTGGCAGTCCTGGACATGTCTGATCGCATTGTGCTTATTGCCCAGCAAAACCTATCTAGCCTAAAAAATGTGAGCCGATTCTTTGATCTGGCTGAAAGCTTGGAGTATGAAACTCAGAAGGTTTGGCTAGTTGTTAATCGGGCAAAAAGTAAGCAAGGTAAAGGAATCTCTGTTCATGATGTGGGTAAAGCTTTAAAGCGCCCGATCTATGGCACTATTCCTGATGACGAAATTACCGTTATGGATGCCTCAAATAAAGGTGTTCCCATGGTAATGGGCGAACATCAGAAGAGAAATATTAGTTTGGCAATTATTAAGATTGCGGATCAGATTGCTAAAGAATTGATGGATGGCAAAATGCCAGTAAGCAACAATAAAGCTGAGCCTGAAAAACCGGGCGGTTTGTTCGGTAGACTTTTTAGTCGTCGTGCAAAGGCTGGAGGATAATCGTGTCTCTATTAAAACGTATTGAAAGAAATCAGGAGTCTACGACGCAGGCGGAGCCTTCAAAGCTGCAAGAACTAAGAGTTAAACGTGCTTCTCCGGCCGTTGGTTCTCGTGATGCTTATGTGGACTTAAAAAACCGAATTCAACAACGTTTGATTGCTGAGCTTGATCCCAGTATGGATATTACGCAAACGGCCGAAGTGCGGATGACTATCCAAGAAATGTTTGAATCTATGCTGGCAGAAGAGAGCATTGTCTTAACCCGCAATGAAAAACGCCGTTTGTTTGAAGCAATTGTGGCTGAGATTTTGGGCTTTGGTCCGCTTGAACAGTTTTTGCACATGGATGGCGTAACGGAAATCATGGTGAATGGGCCGAAGAATGTATACATTGAACGCGGTGGTAAGATTCAGCGAGTTAATGTGACGTTTGAGGATAATGACCATCTGCTGCGGATCATTGATCGGATTGTGGCCCCATTAGGACGGCGAATTGATGAAGGATCGCCAATGGTTGATGCGCGTTTGCCTGATGGTTCCCGTGTGAATGCGGTTATTCCCCCAATTTCCTTGAATGGAGCTTCCCTCACAATTCGTATTTTTTCTAAAATCCCGTTTACGGTTGAAAATATTATTGAGTTTGGCAGTATTACCGTTGAAGCTGTTGAGTTTTTAAAGGCGTGTGTAATTTCCAAACTCAATGTCATGATTTCTGGCGGTACTGGCTCTGGGAAAACAACGTTGCTTAATATTCTTTCTGGATTTATTCCAGATGAAGAGCGTATTGTTACTATTGAAAATGCGGCGGAGTTGCAGCTGCGGCAGGATCATGTTGTGACTTTGGAATCGCGCAATGCCAATGTGGAAGGTCGAGGAGCGGTAACGATTCAGGATTTGGTTATTAACTCGCTGCGTATGCGTCCTGACCGCATCATTGTTGGGGAGGTACGCGGTGGTGAGGCACTGGATATGCTTCAGGCGATGAATACAGGCCATGATGGCAGTCTGGCAACGGGCCATGCCAACAGTCCGCGAGATATGTTAGCTCGTCTGGAGACAATGGTTTTGATGGCCGGTATGGATTTGCCGCACCGGGCTATTCGTGAGCAGATTGCTGCTGCTATTCACCTGGTGGTGCATCAGGATCGAATGCGTGATGGGTCTCGTAAGGTTACATCTATCAGTGAGATTCAGGGTATGGAAGGTGATGTTATTACAACATCGGAAATCTTCCGATTTGAGCAGACGAATATTGAGAATGGCAAGGTAATTGGCCGTTTGCGCCCGACGGGCTTGCGGCCAAAGTTTATGTGGAAGATTCAGGAATCTGGCATTATGCTGCCGCCATCTATTTTTGGCATTGGTAGTCGTCGCCGTTAATTTTGGGTTGTAGCCTGATGTTAAGCAATTCGCAAGAAACGCTTGTAATAGAAAGCAATGTTTCTCGTGACTTGCTCAAGTAGGAGCTGAACTTGGTAGTGTCTGGGTGCATTATCTTTTTTAGCTTTTACATAGGAGCGTGCTTATGTCTCCATTAGTTATCATTGCGGGTGCATTTGCTATTTTGTTGATGCTGGGTGCTGGGATTGCCATTGTTGTTACTGGGAATCAGAGCAGTGTGGATGAGCGCTTGGAGCAGTTTGTTGGCACGGCTACGGTTGTTGAATTACCGGAGAGTGTTGATGTTGACGATGGCCCAGATGTTGCGGATCGTTTGGACAAGGCGCTATCGGGTCAGAATTTCTTTGGGCCAATTCGAGAACGTATTTCCAGGGCAGATGCAAAGCTTAGGGTTAGCGAATATGTGATTCTGGTTTTTGCCAGTGGTGTGCTTACGGCCGTTATTGGTTACTTCTTACCGCAGCAGAACTCTTGGGTGATTGCGATCTTTGCTGGCTTGTTGGGTCTGCGGATTCCCAGATTTTATGTGCGGACGATGGCCAAGCGCCGGATGCAGGCGTTTGATGCTCAGCTAAGCGATACGCTTAATCTGTGGGTGAATGCACTGCGCTCAGGGTACAGTGTTTTACAGGCGATGGAGGCGATTGCTACGGAATTGCCGCCGCCCGTTTCGGCAGAGTTTGAGCGTGTGGTGCAGGAAGTTCGTTTGGGGTTGAGTGTTGAGCAGGCGTTAGCGAATATGTACCGGCGGGTGCCTAGTGAAGATTTAGACCTGGTGATTACGGCCGTAAATATCCAGCGTGAAGTAGGTGGTAACCTGGCAGAAGTTTTGGATACCATTAGCTATACAATCCGCGAACGTGTCCGTATCAAAGGCGAAATTCGCACGTTAACCGCACAGGGGCGTGTGTCGGGCTGGATTATTAGCTTGCTGCCGCTTGTTTTGGGTTTCATTTTATATTTGATTAATCCTGAATATGTTTCTGAGCTGTGGGTTCGTGAGGATCCATGGGTACTGCCACAAATTATTCCCTGCGGTTGGATCGTGATGGCTTTTAGCGGGATCATGATTGGCGCAGGCGCTTATGCGATTAGCAAGATTGTAGATATTGAAGTGTAACGGCCGTTTCCCAAGCTATTAAATTTGCAGCTATTTTTTAAGCTGAAGGACACAGAAATATGACACCATTAATGTTGCTCATCATTGTTGTTGTGGCCCTGTTACTCATGGGGGGCAGCGTCTTACTGCTGCGCCGGTCTGAAGAAGACCCATTGGCCGTACGCATTGATGAATTTGCTGCCAGAGAAGAAATTGTTTCCATCGAAGAGATTGAACTTTCTTTACCCTTTTCCGACCGCGTTTTTGTTCCCCTTATTCGCCGGATCAGCGAGTTTTTGGTGCGGTACACACCACAGAAAACATTAGAAAGCACTACACGGCTGCTAGAGCTGGCTGGAAATCCGCGCAATATGCGGGCGGCCGAATTTATTGTGGTGCGTGGCGTGTTTACCGTTTTCTTTGCCGCGCTTGTCTTTTTAATGATGTCCCGCGTGGGTAATGCTGAGCTAAACAAACGGCTGCTTTATACGCTAGGCGCTGCTCTTTTGGGTTGGTATTTGCCCTGGCTGCTATTGCGCTCAATGGTAGATCGCCGCAAAGATGCGATTATAAAGAAGTTGCCGGATGCCCTGGACCTGATGACGATTTGTGTGGACGCTGGCTTGACCTTTAACGCCGCCATGCAAAAAGTAGATGAGAAGTGGGATGACCCATTGGCAAATGAATTTGGCCGCGTGATTCATGAAATGCAGCTTGGTAAATCGCGTCGTCAGTCGCTGCGAGACATGTCTGACCGGATGGATGTGCCTGATGTAACCAGCTTTATTGCGGCCGTTTTGCAGGCAGACCAATTGGGTGTGGGCATTGGTAAGATTTTGCGTATTCAGTCAGAACAAATGCGGGTTCGGCGGCGGCAGCGTGCTGAGGAAAAAGCGCAGCAAGCGCCCGTGAAGATGCTATTCCCGATGGTATTTCTGATCTTCCCCTCAATCTTTGTGGTGTTGTTAGGCCCTGCTGGCTTCCAGGTTTTGCGGAACGATTCTTTGGGTGGATTAACTGGATAAGTTTTGGCAAATATCAGTTTGTCTAAGTTCAAGCATATTTTTTTACTAAAGCAAACCACTGAGAAATCGTGCTTCGTTGGAATAAGCATTTGCGGAAAAAATAAGAATCTATCCGAAAAAGCCACAGAGGAAAAAGAGAGTTAAGAGGCTTTAAACCTAAGCTTAAAAATCTCTGTGAACTCAGTGGCAAATATTCGGATAGGTATTAAGGTAATTGGGCCGATTGCCTTACAGTTTATTGAAAGCTTTTCACAATAAGGGTCAAGCAGTCGTTGACTGAAAAGATTCAACAGCCAGCCTTGACCTGGCGTAATTATGCTAGAGGGCTGGCAGATTCCCTCCTTAATTTTGTATTCCCACCTGTTTGCGGCGCGTGCAAAAAAGCAGGCGCTTTATTGTGCGAAGATTGTGCGTCCCAACTTCAATGGGTCACTGCGCCTCTTTGCCAACGATGTGGCCGACCTGTTTTAACCCCTACCGAATGCTGTGCAGTTTGCCAGGAACGGCCGTTACCCCTCAAACAAATTCGTGCGGCCGTTATTTTTGCCCAGCCCATCTCCAAGCTCATCCACAACCTTAAATACAATGGCGCATTTGCCCTGGGCAAACCGTTGGGCAAATTAATGGCCGATGCCTGGGCAACCTGGCAGATGCCCATAAATTTAGTGCTGCCAATTCCCCTTCATGCGGAACGCCAGCGCAAAAGAGGGTACAATCAGTCTTCGCTGCTTACACGTGCCTTTTGCCAACACGTTAAGCTGCCCTATGCAGAAGAAGCCCTGCAAAGAAACCGCTTCACCACACCACAGGTTGGCTTATCTGCTGTAGACCGCTTGAAAAACGTTCAGGATGCCTTTCAGGCAGATGAATGTGTCAAGGGGAAGCAAATTCTTTTAATTGATGACGTCTGTACAACAGGAGCAACAATGGCTGCTGCTGCCAATGCCCTGTATACTGCCGGAGCCAAAACCGTTTTTGGATATTGTTTAGCAAGGGCGGTATGAAGTTGAGTGAAAGCGTAGAAATGGATGCTTGCTATTTCAAAACTTTCACTACGAGCCCCAAGGCTAAACAGCATGATTTAGCGCCAGCATACCTGTGCGATTTATTGGATAAATTGCTGTTTAGCACATGATATAAAGAGCTTATTCACTATAGTTATCATACTTTTTGGCGTATGATAAAGATGTGTAGACAACCAGAAATTCTTTTCTTAACAAAGGGAGAGTAGACAATGGAACTATCAGTTAACGGCCGTAATATGGAAGTCACCACAAGATTACGCAATTACGTAGAAAAGAAAACAGTAAAACTTGATAGATATATGCCCAATCTGGCTGCGGTACACGTAGACCTCTCTGAAACAAATGCTCGCAACGCTATCGAGCGCCAGGTTGCCCAGATTACCATTCGGGACAATCGAGGAACCATCCTGCGGGCCGAAGAACGAAGCAACGATATGTTCGCTTCAATTGATGCTGTTGTTGATAAGTTGTACCGGCAAATTAGCCGCTACCGGGGCAAACGGCAGCGCAAATGGCGCGGCGGCAACGGCAACAACGAAGAATTCATCATGGGTGAACCATTGCCCCTTGATGACGAATTAGAGGAATCCGCTGAACCAGCAATTGTGCGTACCAAGCAGTTTACCATGCGCCCAATGAGCCCGGAAGAAGCGCTTGATCAAATAGAGCTGCTCGGTCACGATTTTTTTGTATTCTATAACGCCGATGAGCAGGCTGTGAATGTTCTCTACCGGCGTCGAGATAACAATTACGGGTTGCTACAGCCCGATATGGATTAGATATTCATTTCCGGTGCCTGCAAGCAATACCCACTGCTTGCAGGCACGCGGCTTCCCCACAACATGTCACGACCCCATATTCTAATTGTTTGCACGGCTAATATTTGCCGTTCGCCTGTGGCTGAAATATTGCTACGTACCCAACTGGCAGCCGCTGGGCTGAGTGATTGGTCTGTTTCATCCGCAGGAACCTGGGCAGAGGAAGACCATACGGCCGCTCCATTTAGCATTTCATTAATGGCCGAGCGCGGTTTGGACATTCTGCCACATCGTTCGCGGCCAGTTACAGACCCATTGATGCAGCAGGCTGACTTGGTGCTTTGTTTGGAAACTGGCCACGTAAAAACTTTGCGCCAGGCTTTTCCAGCACACCAGCACAAAATTTACACAATCCGGCAAATGGCAAACAAGCGGGGCAGCGTGCGCGATCCGTACGGCGGCACGCGGCGGCAGTACGAGCGCATGGTGGCTGAGGTGGATGATTTAATTTCAAAGGGCTTTCCCCGCGTGCAGACCATAGCCATGCAGAATTTCCAACAAAGGAACCAGGATGGATCGAGCTAAATTAGTTACGTATCTAGATGATTATTTACGCATAGCCGACATTGCCGACTATGGGCCACAAGGCTTGCAAGTAGAAACGGCCAACCAAGAGGTGAACCGGATAGCGTTGGCGGTGGATGTATCGCCGGTGATTATTGAAACGGCCGTTTCCTGGCAGGCAGACATGTTGTTGGTGCATCATGGCGTGTTGTGGCGGCAGGTCGAGCGTATTGCCGGGCCGCTGGGCGCACGGGTACGGCAGCTGATGGCGCATGGGCTGAATTTATATGCTGCCCATCTGCCACTGGACGCACATCCAGAAGTCGGGAACAATGCTGTGCTGGCCAAAATGTTTGGCGTGTCTGATCACGAGTTTTGGTATTCTCCCACCAACGTGCCAATTGCCGTCGTGGGCAACGTGCCCGCCCAACCAAACTTGAATGAGTTGGTGAGCCAGATCAACAGCCAGCTACGCTGCAATGCTCGCGTTCTGGCACACGGGCCAGCACAGGTAAAGCGGTTGGCCATTCTCTCTGGCTTTGGCGCAGATAAAGTAGCCGAGGCGAAAGCCTTAGGCGCTGACACCTTCTTAACTGGCGAGACGTCCCACGCAAATTATTGGGCCGCATCCGATTATGGGGTGAATGTAATCTTTGCCGGGCATTACGCCACCGAGACGGTGGGCGTTCAGGCCCTGGGAGACCATTTAGCCCAGAAATTTGGCGTGGAGACACGCTTTTTTGATTTTCCAACTGCAATGTAACCATTGCCCAGAAACCACAAATTTCCACTATTTTACAAACGAAGGAGTTGAGATGACAGACAAAGCAATTGCCTGGATCGATGATGAAATTGCTGCTCTTAAAGAGGCAGGCTTGTTTAACCGCATTCGTACAATTGAGTCGCCCATGGACGGCCGTGTGACAATTGACGGCCGTTCCCTGCTAAATTTTTGCGCGAACAATTATTTGGGGCTGGCCAACCATCCCCGGTTGCGCACGGCCGTAAAAGAAGCGGTTGAGCAGTACGGCGTTGGCCCTGGTGCAGTGCGCACCATTGCCGGGACAATGTCGCTGCATATTCAGCTTGAGGAAAAGCTGGCCACCTTCAAGCGGGCCGAAGCCTGCATTACCCTGCAAAGCGGCTTCACGGCCAATTTAGCCACCATTCCGGCGTTGGTAGGACGCGGCGACATTATCTTCTCTGATGAGCTGAACCACGCCAGCATCATCGATGGTTCCCGGTTGAGCCGGGCCACCATCGTGCGCTATGCCCACAACAACGTAGATGATTTACGCCAAAAGATTGCCGAAACAACGGAATACGGCCGTCGCCTCATCGTCACAGATGGCGTGTTTAGCATGGATGGGGACATTGCCCCGCTAGATAAAATTTGCGAGGTGGCAGAAGAGCATGACATCTTGCTGATGGTAGACGATGCTCATGGCGAAGGCGTGCTGGGCGAAGGCGGGCGGGGCATTGTGGACCATTTTGGCCTGCATGGCCGGGTGGACGTAGAAGTTGGCACCCTGAGCAAAGCATTTGGCGTGATGGGCGGTCTGGTAGCTGGTAAACAGGCCATTATCGACTGGCTGCGGCAGCGGGGACGGCCGTTCCTCTTTTCTAGCGCCCTTACCGTGCCAGATACGGCCGCTTGCCTGGCCGCGGTAGAACTGCTGCAAGAATCCACCGAACTGGTAGACCGCCTCTGGAGCAATGCCGCTCTGTTTAAAAAAGAGATGCAGGCAATGGGCTTCAACACCGGTGTGACCCAAACCCCCATCGTGCCCGTGATGCTGGGCGAAGCCACGCTGGCTCAAAAATTTAGCCAACGCCTGTTTGAAGAGGGTGTGTTTGCCATGGCCATTGGCTATCCCACCGTGCCGCAGGGCAAGGCGCGCATTCGCGTCATGAACTCGGCTGCGCACAGCCACGACGATCTGGAAATTGCTCTGGATGTATTTGGGCGCGTGGGGAAAGAACTGGGCGTGATCTAGAACAGCTTTTAGGTGCCCAGGCTGCGCAAATGGAGCGTATGCAAAAACTGCTGGCGCAGGTCAGGAAAGGTGAGCAGCTTTTGGAAGATAGAGGGGTAATTGAGACCGATATCTTCCCCTTTGTAGGCGGAATCGGCAACCTTTGATAGCCAATCATAGTCGCTAGGTACAAGCGTTGTGCCATAGCCACGAACCTGGTTTAGCAGCTCAAGGAAAGTGTCCCCTGCTTCTGGCCAGGCATTCAAGGTTTTGAGCTTACGGCGCAATGCAAGCAAGCTCTCTTCATGGGGAGTTTCTGCTCCTGACGAGGCAGTAAGTGTAGATTGATCAGATTCATACGGCTGGATCGATTGCCAATATGTCGTTTCTGTAAAATGGCTCACCCAATGGCTCCCTTCAGGTTACAAATTTTATACGGCCGTTTCCGGTTAGCTTCGTGGTGTCAGTGCAAAACGGCCGTCGTGGGTACACTATAACAAATTCAATGAGCCAAAGTGGATAGGAATCCTTGGCTAGGTCTTTCCATTAGGCCACGAGCCCAAGGCTAAACAGCAAATTTTTGACCCAGCTGAGGAACCGCAACATTGGCAAATCCCTGCTCCTGGCGCAGCGCGTCGGCAAAGGCTAAAGAGGCTTCTTCTTCCCCATGCACAATAAAGGTGTGAGACGGCCGTTTCTCTAAATGACCTGTCCATTCCAAGAGTTCGCCCCGGTCTGCATGAGCGCTCAAACCGTTTATTGTCGCGACCTCCGCGTTGAGCTGGTACTCCTCGCCAAAAATGCGGATTTTAGGCTGCTTCTCCACAATGCGCCGCCCCAACGTGTGCGGCGCTTGCCAGCCCACAATTAAAACGGTGTTGCGTGGGTCTTCCACATTGTTTTTCAGGTGGTGCAAAATGCGCCCCGCCTCAGCCATGCCGCTGGCGCTAATAATGACGGCCGGTTCCCGCAAAAAGTTGAGTTCTTTTGATTCGCTGGTCGAGCGGGTATAACGCATCATCTCAAAGCCAAAGGGGTCGCCGTGGCGATCCCCAGCCAGGAATTCGTGCATCTCCTCATCATACGCCTCTGGGTGCAGCCGGTAGATACCGGTTGCGTCGATGGCCAGCGGACTATCAACAAAGATGGGTAAATTGGGTGAAATATCGCGGGTTTCCACCAGCTGATGCAAACGGTAGACCAACTCCTGCGTGCGTCCCACAGCAAAGGCTGGCACAATCAGCTTGCCGCCGCGCTGGCAGGTTTGGTTAACAATCTTTTCCAGCTTGTCAGTGGCCTCGTCCAAATGGGCGTGATAGCGATTGCCATAGGTGCTCTCGATAAGCAGCACATCGGCTCTGTCTAAAAAGGCCGGATCGCGCAAAATGGGGCGATTGGGACGACCCACATCGCCGCTAAACACCAGCCGCACGTCTCGTTTGGCCTCCTGGTCGGCAATATCCAGCGCCACAATGGCAGAGCCTAAAATGTGGCCTGCATCGTAAAAAGTGAGGGTGATGTTGGGCGTTAGTTTGTACGGCCGTTCATAGCCAATGCCAATAAAATTTTTCAAACTTTCAACGGCGTCAGTGAGGGTGTAAATTGGCTCCAAGGGAGGGTCTCCCTTACGTTCGCGCTTCTTGTTAACGTATTCAATGTCGTACTGCTGAATTTTGGCGCTGTCGCGCAGCATGATGGCGCAAAGGTCACGGGTGGCGTACGTGCAAACAATATCGCCACTAAAGCCACTTTTCACTAGATTCGGAATATTGCCGCTGTGGTCAATATGGGCATGGGACAAGACCAAAATATCAATTTCGGCTGCATTGAAAGGCAAGTTTTGATTTCGGCTGTAGCTTTCTTTGCGCGAACCCTGGTACAAGCCGCAGTCGAGCAATATTTTTAAGCCATTTACCTCTACCAAATGTTGGGAACCAGTGACCGTGCGGACTGCACCGTGGAATGTGATTTCCATACAATTTCTCCTTGCTTGTGGCTGCTTCCCGGCAGCCGAAAAGATTATGATTTACGCAAGATGTCCAAGATTTCTTGGCTGTACGTTTTGTAGCGCCATGCCCCAATTTCCTCCATCTGTGCTAGTTGTGCTTCATTTTTGGGGTTTTTTTGAGCAATAGCCCACAACACATCTTTGCTGATAATGACATCAGACTCGACGCCGCGTTTGCTGGCCCGGTTTTTGCGCCAGGTGTGCAGCTTTTCGTAGCGGTTCATGACGGCTTCTGGCGGGCGCTTGTTGCGTTTGGGGAAAGGCGGATGGGGAGCTTGCAGCCCTTGGGCAATGGCATTGAGTATCTGACGGCCGTATCGGCGGGTTTGTCCGGCCGTCATGCCATGCACGTTGCGCAGGGTAGCCAGGTTTGTTGGCGTAGTTTGTGCCAGCTCAATGAGCGTCTTATCGTGAAAAACTTTAAACAAGGGACGGTTGCGCTGGCGCGCTTCCTGATCGCGATAAATGGCCAATGCTTTGAGCACAGCCTGCTGCTGGCGGGTCAGGTCTAGTGCGCCGCTAATCGACCAAAAATCATCTGGATTAAAATCATTATTGCTTAGTTTAACGTGGGTTTGTTCGGCAAAGGTTTCGCTGGCCTCTTCCAGCCGCCCGGCGCTTATCAATTCTTTTTCCAAATGATCGCGCAGAGAGAGCAGATGGTGCGTATCGAGTTGGGCATAGGCAAGCTGTTCGGGGGTTAACGGCCGTTTGCACCAGTTCGATTTTTGATACCGTTTGTCTAGCTTAATGCCGTAAACCGTTTCCAACATGCTGGCCAGCCCGTACCGCTGGTAACCCAAAATCCGAGCCGCCCACATCGTATCGAACAAATGATGCAGCTGCCAATCAAACTGCCGTTTAAGCAGCATGAGATCATATTCAGCGGCGTGAAACACCTTTTCAATGTGAGGATTTTCGACAATGTGGCCCAGGCCGCTTAAATCGGGCACCTTCAAAGGATCAATGATGTAATCCTGACTGGGGATGCTAATTTGAATAAGGCACACCTCTTCGCGGTAGGCGTGCATACTGTTAGCTTCTAAATCGATGGCTAAACGAGGTTCTGCCTGCAATCTTTCCAAACATAGTTGCCAATCAGACGGCGTTGTAATGAGTTTATGTGGCGCTAATTTCACAAAGATGCTCCATCATCCAGTGCGTGAACATGACCCCCATTATAGCATTTTGGTCAAGCAGCCGGGGCCTTGCTGATATAAAGTTCACATTTTTACGCGGCTGTGGCTGGCTGACAATGGGTATTATGCGCTAGGAGGCAAAATGGCCTAAAGGTTATCCACCGCTATTTGTGTTGTGAAGGGATACGTACCAATCCCAAAACTGGCGTACCCCCACATCGACAGAAACTTTTGGCGCGTACCCCAGCAGGCGGCGGGCTTTGCCAATATCTGCCTGATTCTTCACAAAGTCGGCTGCCAGTCTGGGCTTGTTGATCACATTAGCTGGTCGGCCCGCCAATGTTTCAATCAGGGCCACAAAATCTTTAAGCAAGGTAGGCTCCCCGCGCCCCAAATTGATTATTTCGTAGCCCAATGGCTTGTCTAGCGCGGCCACCACGCCATCGGTGATGTCATCCACGTAAGTCCAGTCTCGGTACATTTGGCCGCCATCGTACAGTGGAATTTGTAAGCCTTTGGCAACGCTTTCGGCCACTAAATAAGCCATCATGTCGGGACGGCCGTTTGGCCCATAAACCGTGAAGAAGCGAACGGCCGTAAAGTTCAGTCCGTACAAATGATGGTAAGCGTGTCCCAGAATTTCAGCCGCTCGTTTGGCGGCCGCATAGGGCTGCAAGGGTCTGTCACAAGGGTCTGTTTCCACAAACGGAATTTGCGTTGTATTGCCATAGACCGATGAAGTGGAAGCCATGACAAAGTTTTGCAAATCACCCGCAGCGCGAGCTGCATCTAGCAAGTTTTGCGTGCCGTTCAGGTTCACTTCTACATACAAATCTGGATGGCGTACGGCATTGCGCACGCCCGCCATTGCCGCCAGATGGGCCACGGCGTCAAACTTTTCAGCGGAGAAAAGATCGAACATGGCCTGGCGGTGGCGGATGTCTTGCTCCACCATGCGGAAGTTGGGGTAGGCGGCAAGTCGGGCGGCGTTGGCGCGCTTTTTGGTGGGGTCGTAATAATCGTTGAAGTTATCCAGCCCCACGACGGTATCGCCGCGCCGGGCTAATTTTTCGGCTAAGTTGCTGCCAATGAACCCGGCTGCGCCGGTGACTAATAGTTTCATGGGAATTTTGCCAAGAGATTGGAGAGTGGAGATTAGAGATTTGCGATTGTATCGCTTTCAATCTTCAGTCCCTGAGCTCCAATCTTATTTTTAGATTTGTGACGGCCGTATATCCTGCACCATCAACTGTAAATTTCGGTTGCCCCGCCATTCATTCACGCTAATGCTGTACACCAGATCAATGGTCTGTGGCAGATGGCTGGCCCACTCTCCCTGGCGGAAGGCAATGCCCCCAATTTCCCGGTAGCCAGAAATGCCACCAGCGGCCAGCGTAAGCTGCAAATGCGCCCCATTTTGCCCTACGGCTCGATGATGGATTACCTCGACGCTCCGGCTAACAAATACCGGCTGAGGGTTGGCCGCCCCGGTTGGTTCCAGCTGGTGTAAATGTTCATACAGCGCCCAATCCACATCATCCAATTCAATTTCAGCATCCACGGAGAGCGTGGGAACCAGCTCCAGGTCGCGCAGCTTGCGCTCAGCCACGTCGGTGATGCGGCTGAGGAATTCGGGCAGATTGGCATTGCGCACGGTGAATCCCGCCGCCTGGGCGTGCCCCCCGTGCCGCACCAGCAAATCTGCCACCTCGTCCAGCGCATCGGTGATGTGAAATTTGTCGATGGAGCGGCATGAACCTCGGCTCTCGTCCTCGCCTTGCTCCATAACGATGGCCGGGCGGTAATGTTTTTCGGCCAGGCGGCTGGCTACCAGGCCCACCACACCAGAAACAAAGCTCATCGGCGGCGATGAGGATGGGGCGTCTGGCGTCACCATGTTTTCTGCCAGCTCGCTGAGTTCTGCGGTAAGCTTTGCCGTTTGCGGTTCAAGGTGTCCAGTTCGTTGGCGTAATGATTGGCGTCGCGGCTGTTGCTGGCGGCCAGCAGGCGGGCGGCGCTGTAGGCGTGGGCCAACCGCCCCGCAGCGTTGATGCGCGGGCCAATGCCAAAGGCGATGGATTCGGCCGATAGGTTGCCAGGGTGAGGCGGGCAGCGCGGGCGATGGCGGCGATGCCGGCTCGCTTGGGTTGTTGAGTGATTGCAGGCCGTCGATGACCAGTTGCGATTTTCTTTGAGCAAGGGGCCAGGTCGGCCACGGTGCCAATGGCGACTAAATCCAGCAGGTCGGCGTCCTGGTAGGTGGCCTGGTCTGGGCGGGATTGCTTGAGCGCCTGGGCCAGCTTGAAGGCGATGCCGACGCCAGCCAGCATGTCGTCGGGGTAGGCAGGTCTGGCCGTTTGGGGTTGATTACGGCCGTTCCCGGCGGCATCTTCGGCCCCAGGCTGTGGTGATCGGTGATGATCATCTCAGGCCAATCTGGTTGGCATGTTCCACTTCAAACACAGAGCGGATGCCGCAGTCTACGGTGATGATGGGATCGGCTCCCTTCTCGCGCAGTTCGGTGAGGGCTTCAACATTGAGGCCATAGCCTTCATCAACGCGGTCGGGGATATACGGCCATACCAAATTCCGGTTTGCACCCAGGCCCCGCAGCGCTTCCGTCAGCAGCACCGTGCTGGTTACGCCATCGGCATCAAAATCGCCATAAACGATGATCGTTTCTTCATTGTCAATGGCCTGCTCAATGCGGGCAACTGCTTTATCCATGTCTGGCAGCAAAAATGGGTCAGTTGATTCCAGGTAGCGCCCTTCTAAAAATGCCTGAACGGCCGCTGGCTCAATAATGCCCCGGTTGTACAGCACCTGAAGCATCACCGGGTGAATATGGGCAAACTTTTCCTGAACGTGATTGGGCACCTGAGGGGCAACCTGCCAGATGTTTTTACGCAATGTGTTGGGTCGATTCATAGCGCCAAATGGTAACACGGAGCAGGGGGGCTTGCCAGTTTGGTGGGGGCATAAATTGCCAATTAAGTGATATAAATAAGGACAGGCAAACTTGTCCAGGCAAGGGGATGGCAAATCTTCGTTAATTCTGTGATTGTTTGGCAGAACGAAGTTTAACCTGAGCTGTGAGCAAAGGCATTGGGTTCACGAGGGTCTTTGTTTTCCTGCAAGGCAATTATAAAGCAGTCGTAATCTCATACTTTAGGAGTTATTTGTGGATTTCACACTGGTCGAAGTGAACAATGCGGATTACACGCTTATACAAAATCTGATCCGATTCTACATCTATGATATGTCGGAGTTTATGGGGTGGCCTTGCCCCGAAGATGGGCTATACGGCGGCGTGGACGATCAGCCGTACTATTTTGGCAAAACGCCAGAGAATGAAGATGCTCTGTGGCCGGAGGGCTGGACGGGCAAGGGATACAAAATTTTAGTGGATGGCGAGATTGCTGGATTTTGTCTTGTCCGCTTTTTCAACAAAGGTGATGCGCAACTTCACGATATTGGCGAGTTTTTCATCGTGCGGAAGTTTCGTAAAAAGGGCCTTGGCAGGCGGGTTGCCCATGCGGTCTTTGGTCTGTTTCCCGGTTCCTGGCAGGTGCGGCAGCTGCTTGAAAACCGTCCGGCGCAGCTATTTTGGCGAAAGGTGATTGCCGCCTACACAAACGGGCAATTTGAGGATAGCATCAAACATTTTGACAGCTACGGCGAGATGCAAGTTCAGGCGTTCACAACGCCGGAGTTTACTGATTCTAAAGTATAGTCGTTCTTCTTTTTGCTTTAGCGGCCAGGAGGGGCAATGCAAAAACGAAGGGAACGCCGATGAGGTGGGCGGCAAGCTGGTTGCCGCCGAGGGCGTAGACGCGCAGGTGGCCGTAGATGAGGACGGAGAGCTGGACGGCGAACAGGAACCAGAGCCCGGTGCGCAGGCGAGGAGAGGTTTGCGCCGTGGCGTTTTCATCTTCCAGCAGGAGCCAGAGGAAGGGCCAGGTGCTGTACCAGAGGCGAAAGCTGAGCGCTTGCAGGCTGTAGGCCCACAAAACATCGGCTGCGGCACGGAGAGGGGAACGGCCGTTCCGCCATCCCAACCACAATAACCACACAACAAACAACCCAAACAACACCCTAAACAAGTTTGCAATCAATTCGATAAATGCCGGGGTGATGGGCTGCCCCAATTCGCCAGCAAGCAGCAGCACCAGCGTGGCTGGGGAAAAGCCAGGGCCGCTGGAAGCTTCTCGCAGCAGCCGCAGCGCCAAATCTAACGGGGAGCCAAACGGTAAAAATGCCAGCCAAACGGCCGTTCCACCCCAAATTACAGCCCAACCAAACACCCGCAAACGAGCCGCGTTATTTTCCAGGTTGCGCCAGATGGCCAGGGCAAAAAAGGGCAGCATCAGCAGCGCTATGGGTTTGGTAAGCGCCGCCAGCAGCAAGAACAAGAGGGTGAGCGACGGCCGTTTCTGCCGCCAAAACCAGAGCGCCACCAATTGCCAGACCATCATCAGCACGTCGTTGTGTCCATCGACGACAAACATGAGCAGCAGGGCCGGGTTCCACAGCCAGAGCAGCGTAAAGCCGCGTTGCTTGGCGGCATCCGCCTGGGCCAGCAGCCGCCAGATGAGCCAGCCGCAGGCCATGTGTGCCAGCAGCCCCACCACTTTGAACGAAAGCAGCCCGGCCAGCAGATTATTTTGCGTCAGGCGGGTGATGCCTGCGGCCAGCAGCTCCCACAGCGGGCCGTAGGGCGATGTTTCCCCGGCCCATTCACCGGCCAGGGGCAAAAAAGGATCATCGGGGAAGGCGTCTGGCGGGGCGGCATAGGGACTTTGCCCGTAGACGCTGCTGACGCGCCCGCGAATGACGTAGCGGTACAGGTCGTTGGCGTTGATGGGGTAGGTTTGCAGCAGGGGGATGGCCAGGAGAACGGCCGTTCCCCATAAAACCCACAATGAAGGCTTTGCCCGCTCCGCTTGAACCGCCCGGAATGCCAGCCAATACAGCCCAAACAGCGCCAGCAGCAGCAGCGCGTAGCCCAATCCACTCAGCAAGGATGGGGCAAAGGTGCGGACGTCTTGCAAGGGGAGTGTGTTGTGAAACGGCCGTAGCGGAAACCACCACCAGAAGATGAAATACCCAGCCAGCAAAGCCAGCGCCAGGAGCATGAAATTAGGCCGATATTTTAGGGGTGGTTGGGAGGTAACTTTCACAGTCAGTAATCAGTTGGTCAGTTTTCAGTAATCAGTGTTGGTTTTGGATTATAGTCCATTTCACTGAATACTGACTCACTGAGCACCGATTACTGAAAATCAGGCCGTGACGTGACTGCCGTGCTTGTCCAGCGGCACAACCAGCGTTACCGAGGTGCCGTGCCCTGGGGCAGATTCCAGCCGCAGGGAGCCGTCGATGCGGTCAGCGCGTTCGCGCATGTTGACCATGCCCAGGCTGCCGCGTGAGCTGTAGTCGTGGTTTACTGCCTGCACGTCAAAGCCCACGCCGTTGTCTTGCACCAGGGCCACAAAAAGATTGTCTTCCTGCCAAAAGCGAACCTGAATTTGGCTGGCGCGAGAATATTTGCGGGCGTTGCCCAATGCTTCTTCAACAATGGAAAAGACAACGCTCTGTGCTTGCTCGTTGAGCAGCTCTCCGTATTGTCCGCCAGCCAGACGAATATTGAGGCCGTCTGTTTCTTTGATGCGGGCGATAACTGTTTCCACGGCTGCGCTTAGCCCCTGGGTTTCTAAGACCAACGGCCGTAAGGTAAACAACATGCCGCGAATCTCTTTGGAGGTTTGTTTGGCCAGCTCTTCCACTTTTTCCAATTCACCCAGGGCTTGCTCCGGGTCGCGGGAGAGCAGGGAGCGGATAAAGTTGATGCGCATGGCGATGGCGGCGATGGTTTGGGTGGGGCCATCGTGCAAATCACGGGCCAGCTCTTTGCGGGCTTCTTCGTCCGCCTCGATGATGCGCTGCTTTTCAGCCTCTAGCCGCTGGTAAAGCTGGGCGTTTTGCAGGGCAATGACTGCCTGGTCGGCCACGCCGTTGAACAGCTCAAAATGCTCTTTGTCGAACTTTACGGCCGTATCCGACCCAATCACAATCGCCCCAAAAATTTGGAAGCCAGCCCGCAGCGGAATGCAAGCGGCGGTGAGGCAGCTGTGGAAGGCAACAAACTGGCGCAGTTCTGGGTCTTGCCGGGGATGGTCTGTGGTAACCGGTTCTGCCTGGGTGAGGGCTGCACCGACGATGCCTCGCTTGCCTTGCAGCTGTTTTTCGTAATCAACGGCCGTAAAGCGGCGTGTTGCCACGGGAACCAACTCCTCGCCATTGAACAAGAAAACGGCCCCCACCAATGATTGGCGCGGGATGCCCATCTCTTCAATTGCCAGGCTGCATACATCCAGCGCCTCTTCCACCACCCGCTCAAAGCTGAGGGTGGCTCGCATTACAGAGGCCATCGACTGAAGCGACTTGGCGCGATTGTTAGCTGCGCGCAGCTGGTGCAATTCCGCATCCACCATCTGTGAAGTGGTGCTTTGCATCCGTTCGGAATAGCGGTCAACCAGATAGTAGACAAAGAGCATGGTGAAAAAGAAGGTGAGGCCAGCAATCGCCATGCCCGGCAGCCAATCGAGAAAATTGCCGTTTAGAATGAGGGAATAGACCACAAAAAATGCGGCCAACATAATAATTATCAGCAGCATGAAAATGGCAACGAGGAGCCAATTGAGCCGCTGGAACTCTTTTTTGATTTTTGCTGCTAAACTTTTGCTCATTTCAAGACATCAAATTAGTTTTTTTGCATCCGCCGGGGCGATTGCTCGTTTATTATACAAGACAGATCAAAAATAACGATAGGATCAACCGGCGATTAATGTGGACTGATAGTACTATTACAAAAGGCACGGGCAATTTTGGCTGCTGTGTAGCCATTGTTGCGCAGCAAGGCGACGTTTGCTTGCAGGCTACGGCCGTTTGTCAACGCCACAACTCGGCGCAGCAGCCAGGGGGTAGAAGCCGGGCCATGAATGCCTTGCTCGTCTGCTTCTTGGGTGGCCTGGGCAATGGCAGCTTCCACCATTTCTGGGTCGCAGGCATCGGCCTCTGGGACGGGTACGGCGACCAGCAGGCCATTTTGTAAGCCTGTTTGCTGGTGCGCCAGCATCACGTTCGCCACCGCCTCTGGCGTGTCCAGGCGAATGTCTACCGGCAGGCCACTGCTGCGGGCAAAAAAGGCGGGCAGCGTGTCTGTGCCGTAGCCAATGACGGGCACGCCATGCGTTTCTAACACCTCAAGCGTGGCGGGCAAATCTAGAATGGATTTAGCGCCGCTGCTGACAACCGCCACCGGGGTGCGTCCTAACTCTAGCAGGTCGGCGCTGATGTCGAAGGGGTGACCCCGGTGTACGCCGCCAATGCCTCCGGTGGCAAAGAGGCGGATGCCTGCCTGGTGGGCCAGGATCATGGTGCCAGCCACGGTGGTCGCGCCATTTTCTTTGTTGCCAATGGCCAGGGGAATATCGCGGCGGCTGCATTTGCGCACGGCCGTTCCCGCCAGTTTGCCTAAGTATTCCAGTTCGTCATCAGTCAGGCCCACATGAACGCGCCCCTGAATGATGGCGATGGTTGCGGGTACGGCACCGCCCTCACGTACGGCCGTTTGCATTTTTACGGCCGTTTCTACATTATTGGGGTAGGGTAAACCGTGCGTAATCACCGTGCTTTCCAGGGCAACCACCGGATTATTTTGGGCCAGCGCTTCGGCCACCTCAGTTTGAATTTGCCAAAAATCGTGCATTGATCAACCTCATAAAATCATGGTATCTTATTGGTGTCAGGTAAACCACAGATTAAAAAGCGAGACCTGTTTTCCTTATGGATTACTCAAGTAAAAGCCAAGTCTGAGAGCATCTTTTTGCAGCGCTCTTTGGCTTTTACAAACAAATGGTAAACCTGTACAAGCGGAACGGCCGTTATTCTAACAACATAACCCTTGTGCGGCTTTAAGCAATTTTATTACGATAGTCAGGTTATGAGTGAGATAGTTAACCCCAAGGTACAAGCCAGACAACGCTTTGAGCAAGCACGGCGGCGGGCGACGCGGGCCCTGGTGGCGGCGCGTCTGACCGGAGAAAACATCAATTTGCTGCCGTTTGAAGCAATTCGCGTCCGGTTGCAGCAGCAAAACCCATACTACCTTGGTGTCGTTGAGGTGCCGTTGGATGCTATTGTGGGGAGTGTGGGGCGCTACAAAACGTTTACGCGTAAGTTTTTGCCGCTTACCAACAGTGTGCAAGACCGGTGGATGGCGGTGGATGCCCTGGCTGCTAAAACTGGCTGGCCTCCGGTTGAAGTTTACCAAATTGGCAACATCTACTTTGTGAAGGATGGCAATCATCGCGTGTCGGTGGCGCGGCAGCTTGGGCTGACGACGATTGAAGCGCACGTAATGGCCTATCCACTCGATCTAACCATTGACCCTACTGACGACCTGGATCATATTTTTATTCAATTGGGTGAACAGAATTTTTTGAGCAAAACGGGCCTGGCAGACCGTTTTCCAGAGCAAATATTCAGTTTACCTCACCGAAACGCTTGCCGAACTGATGGCCCAAATTCATCACCACGCAAATTTTGGCTCAGATTGATGGGGAAGAGATGGATTGGGAAACGGCCATAGATGCCTGGTATGAAATGGTTTACCTTCCTACTGTTCAAATCATTCAAGATTCAACACTCCTGGCGGATTTCCCAGCCGCACGAAGCCGATCTGTTTGTGTGGCTCTCACAGCACCGTGACCGGCTTCAGGAACGGTACGGAGAATACGAAAATTTGGCCGATTTAGCCCAATTCCTGGCGGATGAGTACCGGGAAGCGGCTTGCCTCGGCTAACACGGCAGGTGCGGCGCTTGCTGGGTGCGCAGATAGCCTGCCGCCTTTAGAAGAAGCTGCTAATTTGGATGACCGCAGCCCCTGCAGAGGATTCTAATTAGCCCACAATCTTAGGGAGTTAAAACGCAATGCTTAAAAAGAATTATTCAAAAATGGGAATACGTGCCGGGTTACATTTAAGCTGCCAGCTGATGTAGGTGCCGAGACGGCTCATCTTTGTGGAGAATTCAACGAATGGAACCCAACCAAAATCCATGAAAAAGCTAAGGACGGCAGCTTTGGCGTTACCCTTTCGCTAGTGCCTGGGGAATCTTACCGGTTTCGCTACCTGCTCGATGGCCAACGCTGGGAAAATGATTGGGACGCCGATACCTATGTGGCCAATCAATATGGCTCCGAGGACTCTTTGATTACAGTTTAGCGCTGTAAACATGCTTTTGTACACGCCATAAGAAAAAGATGCGCTGTCTGTGGGCGGCGCATCTTTTGTATTTAGAGGGAGTGAAATTTTAGTGAGAATGTAACACCAGAGGGGCTGGTGGGTTTGGCAAGCGTTTAGGGCTGGGTATAATCGCCCAGCTTTATGTGATGTTTTGAGCGATTTTTTAGGGTTTTCTATTTGGATAATTTTATGCGACGAATACTCCTTTTTTTACTCTGCTTGCCGCTGTTGATGTTAATTTCTTGCGGCGAGGAAGAACCTTTGCCTACGGTTGCTCCGGCGCTGAACCAGACAGACGGCACATTGGCCCCACCTGTGGTGAGCGATGAACCGGTTGTGCTGCCGACGGAAACGGCCGTTCCCCCCACACCAACGCCCGATGCCCCACTTGCTGCCAAAATCAACGACGAGCCGCTGCTGCTGTCAACCTTTGAAGCAGAATTGGCCCGCTATGAGCAGGCCCAGGCAGAGCTGGGCAATCCAGCCGCTGAAAATGATTATGGCACGATTGTGCTGGACGCCCTGATTGAGCAGGTGCTCATCCGCCAGGCGGCGGCCGCCCAGGGCATTGTGGTTACCGAGGAAATGGTCGATCAGGAAATGGCGGAGCTGCAATCTGTGGCGGGCGGGGCCGATAATTTTGTTGCCTGGCTAGAGGCCAACCGGTACAGCGAGGCTGAGTTTCGTACGGCCGTTGCCGATGGCCTGATTCAGGAACAAATTGTGACGGCCGTAACGGCCGATGTGCCCTTTGCGGTGGAACAGATCCATGCGCGTTACATTCAGGTAGACGATGCGAACCTGGCCAGTACGCTGCTGGCCCAAATTCAGAACGGCGATGATTTTACAACATTGGCCCAGCTCCATTCGCTGGATCGCATAACCGGGGAAAATGGGGGTGACTTAGGCTTTTTTGCTGCCGGAACGCTGCTCGTGCCAGAGGTTGAAGCGGCCGCTTTTGCCCTTGCCCAGCCGGGCAGCGTAAGTGATGTGGTGACGGCCGTAAACCGCGAGGGCAATCCCGTATATTATTTGGTGCAGCTTATTGAACGTGACCCGGAACGGCCGTTAGACACAGGCGTACGCTCCATTTTGTTGCAGCAAGCCTTTGAAACCTGGCTGGATGAGCTGTGGCAAGCGGCCGACATTGTTCGCCTGGTAGAAACAGGCAGCGGTTCGTAAACACCAAACCAACATGGCAACCAGGCAAAAAAAGCAAACCGGATGTATGGGCAGGTTAATGAGCGTGGCGGCAGCCCTGCTGCTGCTCATCGCCTTAGGCATTGCTGCGCTGGCGGTGATCTTTTTTGTGGCCCCAGAACAACTGCCAGAGCTGGCATTTTTGCAGGAGGATCGGGTTCTTCCCACGCTTGCCCTACCGGCTGCTTTTGCCCCAGAACAAGAGTTGCCCACGCTGGTGCCTGCGGTAGAGCTGCCCACAACGACCCCCACTGCCACAGAACCGCCGTTGGCCCCAACTTGGACGCCCCCTGCCGAGCTGCCCTCAGCGACACCCATTCCGTTAAGCACCCTTAGGCCATCGGTAACGCCATCGCCCTTGCCAACTTTTCCTACCAAAACCCCGACGCCCACCTACACCCCCACCAGCACCAACACACCCACGGCGACCCCGCCTGGCCCGACCCCCACGCCCACAGCAACTCGCTCGGCATACCCCTTTACCAAGACGGATAACAGCCCATTTTATCTACAAAATCATGCAAATAATGCTGGTTGTGGCTGGCTGGGGCTGGCTGGCGAAGTTTTGGACCTGGAGCGAAATCCGGTGCCAGTGGGCAGCTACCGGGTGCATGTGTGGGGCAGCGGCATTGACGAGCGTGTCATTGTTGGTGGCGCGCCAGATTACGGGCCGTCTGGCTGGGAACAATTTGTGTTTGATTCGCCTGTCATGCGTGATTACAATGTGCAGCTAGAGTCGCCAAATGGAACGGCCGTCTCCCAAATTTACCGGGTGCAAACCCACACCAGCTGCGATGAAAACCTGCTGCAAATCAATTTTGTGCAAAACCATTAAGCGTCAGGCAAGCGCCTAATCCCTAATTTTCGTCAACCGTTAGGCGATAGCTCGTCGCCTCGCCAAAGAACTCGTTCACCACAATGCTCCATCGCCCCTCGCTCATTACCGAGTAGTTTAGAAGCTGTTCCGGTTCCCCAACCTCGGCTGCATCAACCAACCGCACCTGGTTTCCGTTGGGATCATACAAAATGAACAGTAAATCCGCGCCGCTGCTTTCTGGCACAAGCTCCACGTTTATCAGGTCGCCCTCGTCCGCGTCGAAATACCAAACCACTGTCTGATTTGCCTGCAAACTGCTAGATTCGGCCGTACCATAGCTGATCGTGCCTGCGTTATCTGGAACGGCCGCTTCATTAGCACGCAGCGTAATCTCATACCGCCCGGCCTCGCCAAAAAAATCGCGCACTAATATCAAGTATTGGCCATCATTCGGCAGCACAAACTCAATCATCTCTGGCTCCCCGGTAAGCAAAGCGTCCTGCTCTGCCAGCCGGTTAACATTTTCATCCAATAGCCAGATGTCCAGGTCCAGGTTATTGGTAAGCGGAGTGACCGTAATGAAAAGTTCATCCCCAGCCTTACCCGTAAAAAACCAGGCATGAGCTTCATGCTCCCGCAATGATTCCTGGGCTGTCTGGCCAAAAATAAGATCGCCCGCATCATAAAAGTTGCTGGTGCTGTCGCTGCCTTCATCCAAAGAAAGTGAGTAGCTGCCCCCTTCTCCGGCAAAGCTGCGCACCAGGATGGCATATTCACCCGTCAGGGGCAGCGACAGCCCCGCTACCACTTCGGTGTCGCCGCTAAAGCCTTCGTCCAGCGCAGCCAAACGGGTTCCGTCAGGGCTGTAAATATCTAAAATGGCATCGAACTGGTTTTCTGGGGTTAGCACAATGCTGACCAGCTCCCCGGCATTCCCAGTGAACCGCCAGACATGCTGTGCGCCACGAGCCAAGTTGCTTTGAATGGTTTGCCCCGGCGCAATCTGCCCCCCACCACCAAAAAGCGGTTCTTCCGTTAGCACCAGGCTGAGGGTGTAGCGGCCAGCATCGCCAAAAAACTCGCTAACTTCCACCACGTACAAGCCGCTTTCCGGCAGTAAATTATCAATCACAATTTCCGTGTCGCCTGCATAGCCGTTATCGATGCGGGTAACGGTTTGGCCGGTAGGACTGATCAACGACAAAATGAGATCAATATCTTTATTGTCGGGGCTAAGGGTAAGGTTCGCATAGCGCGGGCCAGGCAGGCTGAAGGTCCAAACGTCTTTGACGCTTGCTTCTAGCTCGCCGCTGACCAAATCTTGTTGCCCTAGACTGCCCAAAACGTTTGCCGAGCCATCCTGAATGACAATGTTGGCGTAAATGTTGTGCAGCACAATGCTGTCGGCCATTTTTTCGAAGGTGCTTTGGTATTGGGCCCATTGCTCTACGGGGGCGCTCATCATGAAAATTGCCTGGGTTTGTTGGCTAATGGTGCCAGCCAAGGCGGTGGTAAAAAGGTAAATGCGCGTGCGCATATTGCTGTCGCTGGTGTTAAAGAGCAGGGGCGCTCCTTCTAGATCGATGTAGGAGCCGGTGACTAATCCGCCTGTGCCTACCGAGACGGTCACGGGGGCTGCTTCGGAGGTGGTTGTGCGCTCTGCACTGCTGCTGAGGTCGTTGGCCAGCCGGTTGAGCGTGGCTTGTGGGGTATTGGGTGGCAGGTCCAGGTGGGCGATGAGGCCCGCAATGTATGCGCCGTCGCCAATGGCTTTGTTGCCCAGTAAGCTGTTGCCGGTGCGTTGGGAATTGGCCAGGAGCATCACCGTAACGCCGAGTTCATTGGCGGTAACGGCCGTATCAATTTGTCCTGAAAGATTGATCCAGGTTGGGGGGGCCAATAGCTGTAAGCCGGTGGCCGGATTGCCAATTTGCTGCCAGCCAGCATAAGCGGCCGTTGTGGGAGCCGCGCTGGGCGCTAAGGGAGGCGGACTGGTCGCTGCTGATTTTGTAGGAATTGGCAAGGTTGCTGCTTGATTGGCATTGGCGTCAATAGACGCTTCTGTAGATGCAGGCAGTGATTCTGCTGTGGTTAAATCCTGTTCAATTTCGCTAATTGGTTTGCAAGCCACGGCGGTGACCAACATAAAACCAAAAAGCCAACAAGACCAGCTGGTTTTCGGCATGAACAATCCTCCTGTTCTCTCCTCTCATGTGCGCAGCAATTTAGGCATACCCAATGTTTCGCCACGTATCTTGTGTCTGTATCGGCTCATGGCAAAACAGTTAAACGAGAGCAAATCTCCTTGCTGGCTAACCGTCAACAGACGTTCGTTTTAGTCTACGCGGTTAGCGAGCATGCGTAATGAAGGTATGGTTTGTAGCCGCCAGCAAACCTGAGGTTGCTAACAGGCAAAAACACGGCAAAGCCAGCGGAGAAGTAAGCCAGGCCAGGCAAACACACGGCTGCCTGGGGCGTGGCTTATGAGTTAGGCACTCTCCAATCGTTGCCGATGATAATTAGGATATCGTAGTCGCCGTCGGGATTGGTGCCGCTGCTGATGTTGAGTGGTGGAACGTGCATCAGCTGGGTTAGGTAGCGGCTGGTGTTGGGGTATGATCCATAGGTGATAATCTGAGAGGTGAGATAGGTGGAGGCATCGGCGTTACCAATTTCGGTTACGTTGATGCCAAAAGATTGTAAATATTCCTGCGTGGAACCCGCCAGACCAAATTCGGCCGTGCCGTTTAGCACGGCAACCCGTGCGTTCTCGGCGGCCATGAGGGCAGGAAGGTTTTCAATAACCGGCGTGGGAATTGCCGGGGGGGCGAACAACTGGTCTCTAAGCTGACGGATATTTTCTCGTACGGGAACCAAAACCTGACGGCCGTCTGGGGTTGTTTCATTGTAGACGTAATTGTAATCAAGAACGGCCGTGCGAATACTTTCACGCGGAATATCTTGCGCCAATAGCGCCAGCTGAATCGCTTCATTCAGCGTCATGTTGGTCCGCACATTTTCTTGCGACGTCTGCCACAATTGGGGTGCCTGGGCAATTATTTGCGGCAAGCTGTTCAAGTCAAAAACTTGTTTGCGCACCGCCAGCATGACTGCTTGCTGGCGTCCTGCCCGATCAACATCACCACCAAAAGTTGCTCGCGTACGGGCATATTTCAGCGCCGTCTCACCGTCTAAATGTTGTTCGCCTGCTTCAATAGAAAAAGGATCATAACCATAGCACCGATCGGGGTAGTCTGGGTCGTCAATCGCTTCTGGGACATCAATATCGATGCCTCCAACGAGATCAACAACTTCTACAAATGCATCAAAATTAACGGCGACATAATAATCAATAGGTACCCCTAACAGTGTCTCAACGGTTTGGACAGCCAATGCCTGCCCGCCACCGGGATATTCATAAATTTCGCCATAGTAGTTGGCCTGGTTAATGCGGTCTACGCCAAAATCGGGAATTTCTACCCATAAATCACGCGGCAATGACAAAACGGCCGCAGACAGCCCCACCGGATCAATCGTCAGCACCATCATGCTGTCTGTATGGGTTGGCCCATCATCTTCACAGCGCTGGTCGATGCCCATCAGCAAAACAGACACGCGGTTTTTACCTTCCCAACGACGCAAAGCATCTGAGGATAAAATGGGGGCTGGCTCACTGTTGCCTTGAATTGGCTCAGCGCTGCTGCTGGGGGCAGGCAGCTCTTGGATAGAATCAACGTTGCCCGGATTAGAAAAATCGGGATTGATTATTTCCAATGAAGAGACAGTAGCTTGTACCGTCTGGTACAGCCAAACAGAGCTGCCAATGAGCAAAATAATGATGCCCAGGCCAAAAAGCAATACTGCCCAAAGCGGTAAGCGTATCCGGGCCGGGGCGCGACGAGATGAATGGGATTTCATATCTTTTTTGCGTATTCCATGCCGAAAAGGCGGGCCGATTATAGCATAAAATGTGCTCGCAACGGCAAATGTGCATTTTAGGGGTTGGTTGGGGAGGGCTTTGACGAGGTTTTGGGGCTACTTTATAATGCGCCACTTATCATGAAAAGTTACCCAAAATGGCTCCCTATTCTGCTGATCTTGTTGCTGGCATTTGCCCTTCGTCTTTATGCGCTAACTGAGGTTCCCCCTGGATTAACGCATGATGAGGCGAATCATGGCCGGGAGGCAATTGGCATTTTACAAGGGATGACGCTTTTCTTTTTCCCCCTGAATTATGGCAGCGAGCCGCTGTACAGCTATACCGTAGCAGGCAGTATGTGGCTGCTGGGTGAATCGCTGTTTGCTTTGCGTTTGGTTAATGTGTTGTTTAGTGTGGCAACCATTGGGCTGACCTATTTATGGGTGCAGCGTCGTTTTGACCAGACGACAGCGCTGCTTACGGCCGTTCTCCTCACCATCACCTTTTGGCCTTTAGCCTCTGCGCGGGAAGCGCTGCGGGCGGGGATGCTGCCATTTTTTATGACAATGGCCGTCTGGTTTTTCTGGCAGCTTGTGGCCGAGGCTAAATCTGGGAACGGCCGTCGGCGATGGCTGTGGGCGGGGCTGTTTGGCTTAAGCGTGGCCATTACCCTGCACATTTATCTGGCGGCGCGGGTTGCCTGGCTGGTGTTCCCCCTCTTTTTACTGTACCTGGCCTGGCAGCGCCGCAGTATTTTTCAGCAAAGCTGGCGGCAGGTCTTGCTAGGATTGCTGCTGGCAGGTGTGTTGGTTGTCCCCATGTTTACCTATCTGGCCCGTAATCCCTACGCGCTGACCCGCCTGGGTATGCTGGACGGCCCGCTGCAAGCTATTCGCAGTGGCAACTTGCTGCCGCTTTGGCAAAACGGCAGTGCGGGGCTGCTGGCCTTCATTTGGCCTGGGTACGGCGATCAATTTTTGGCGTACAACATTCCTGGCCGCCCCGTTTTTGAGGCAGTGTCGGCTTTCTTTTTTGTGATTGGATTGCTGGTGAGTGTGTGGCGTTGGAAACGGCCGTCTTTCACATTTGTGCTGCTCTGGTTTGGCATTGGTATCTTGCCCTCGCTCATCACCGGGCCAACGGCCAACACCACGCGCAATTTGGCCGCCTTAGTTCCAACCTTCATTTTGCCAGCGATTGGGTTTGGCACGGCCGTTCATTGGCTCAAAACCAAAATAAACCCATTGCCCAACTGGCTGCCTGCCGCTGCTGCGGCCGTTTGGCTGCTTTTTGCCGGCTGGCGCAGCGTGAGCGACTACTTCATCACCTGGGCCAACGACCCCGATGTGCGTGGGGCGTATCAGGTAAATCTGGTAGAAACGCTGGCCACCCTGGGGGCCAACGTTTCAAACGATGCCGTTTTGCTGTCCACCGTGTACCCTGGCCCGGCACATGATCCCTCCATCGCGTTGGTTTTGTCTGGCACTCAACCGGCTTGGCGTTGGGTGGATGCCCGTTGGGCGCTGGTTGCCCCCGCCGGGCAAAGCAGCCTGGCCATGATTCCTACATCCACGCCGCCCCACCCCCTATTTGCCCAATGGCTGGAGCCGCGCCAAACGATTCAGATGCGCCCTGATGATCTCGATCCCAGCTTTACGGAATATTGGCTGGATGCGGGTCAGCTTCAGGCGTTGGGTGAGGAAACGGCCGTTGCCAACTTCAACAACGCACTCACCCTGCACCATGCCGAATGGCTCAATCCGGTAGCCCCTGGCGAAACGGCCGAACTGCTGCTCATCTGGCGGGTGACTGATCCGGAAAAGGTGGGGCCAGTTGTGTCCCCTGCCTTTACCACCGATGTGGTCATGTTTACCCAGCTCTTGGATGCGTCTGGAGTTCCTTTTGCCCAACGTGACTCGCTGGAAGCGCCATCCTGGGATTGGCAGCGAGGCGATTTGATAGCCCAAATTCATTCAATTTTTGTACCACCAGAGACTGTGCCAGGAAACTACCAGGCCATCGTGGGCATTTATGATCGCTTGTCCGGGGATCGCCTGCCTGTGTTGGCAAATAGTGGCGAGATTGTGGGGGATTTTACGGCCGTTTCTCCCTTAGAAATTCGCCAATAGGCCGGGTAATAACTTTACATAGTGTAACTTTTTCCGTATGATTGGGCCTATGACCAACCAGCAACTGCCCGACAACTTATCCGTCCAGGAACTTGAGCAGCTCCTTTACCGCAAAAAGCACGCTTTGCGTCGTCAGCGGTTGCAGCGGCTCAAAGCAGACGGCCGTGTTGTTGAAGCTGCCGGTGTGCCGCCACCCAGCCCGCTCCCGCCCATAATCCCCCGGCCTCAAGCTGTGCCTGGCGGCGCTTTGCGCCAATACCAGCTACAGCTTGATGATGAGCCAGAAGCTGAACCGGATGATCATTCTGCCGCTGAAACAAGACCAAATGGCAACGGCCGTTCCTGGCTCAATCGGCTGCTTTTTTTAGTAGAAGTAGGGGCTGTGGTCGGTCTGGTTGCCGTCCTGCTAAATTTATGGGGCACTCAACGAGAGCTAAACCAGGAATTGTCCCAGGTGCAGCACTCACAGGCGGCTGGGTTAGCCCTGCCAACGCCCACAACGGCCCCGCTCATTGATTTGGTTGTTTTGCCCACAGGTCATCGCTATGTAGACGGCCGTTCCCCCGAACCCGTTGAATCTGGCGACATTCCCGCCCATTTACTGCCTGCCCTGCAAGCCTACAAACCACCGCCGCTGCCAACACCCGGCCCGGAACAACCACGCATCATCGAAATACCCGCCATTGGCGTCAACGCCCCCATTGTGCCAGGTGTGTACGATTGGGAGCAGCTTAAGCGCGGTGTAGGCCACCATACCGGCTCCGCTTTGCCGGGGCAGCAAGGCAATATGGTGTTGGCCGCCCACAACGACATCTACGGCGAAATATTCCGCGACCTGAGTAAGTTGTCCCCGGGCGATGAATTCACAGTCTCCACAGGCGCACGCACCTACACCTACGTTGTCACCAAGATAGATTTTGTGGAGCCAACCGATGTTGAGGTGATGCAGCCCACCGACTACGCCAGCGCCACCCTGATTTCCTGCTACCCATATCGCATCAACACCCAGCGCATCGTCGTCTTTGCCGATCTCAAAACAGACAATCCTTCTTCATAAAAAGTAGCAATTTCCCCGGATAAGCAGTAAGATTCGACCTGGACTAAACAAAAAGGATAAGGATCAATTCATTATGGCAAAAAATAGAGCCAGCCGTCGTGCTCGTTTACGCAAACAAACGGCCGATGAA
This sequence comes from Ardenticatenaceae bacterium, assembly GCA_020634495.1. Next base: position 97,078 of record JACKBR010000012.1, read on the forward strand.
ACAAGCACAACTGACAAAAAGCGCGATCCAAACGCCACCTTTGCCCAAGAATATGCCTACGTACTCAAAGATTTACGGCGTGTTTTTGCATTAGCGGCCGTTATGTTTGTCTTGTTAATCATTTTGAATATTGTCCTCCAGTAAAAAATGCAAAAGACCCCTCACTTTGGGAGACAAATTTCTGGCAAATTGTTTGACGCTACCAGACCAATGTGATATGATTTTTGTCGAGTTCCGGTCTTTTGACCGGACTATTTGTTTCTTTATTGACTGGGCAATTTCCTGCTGACCCAAGAATATTTTCTTAATAGGAAACATCCCATAGGGTAAAACATTCCTTAGAAGTTATGCTTCCCTTCAGCAAATTGCCGTCCTTAATAATTGGAGAACATTAGCTATTCGAAAACGGCGTAGTAGTAATCGTACAAGGGTCGATAAAGGCCCAGAATTTCGCATCAACCGACGCATTCGGGTTCGTGAAGTAAGGTTAATTGACCATGAAGGCACGAATCATGGAGTTGTGCCTACCAATCAAGCATTGCAAATGGCAGAAGAAGCCGAGCTTGATCTGGTGGAAGTTGCTCCAAATGCTAGCCCACCTGTTTGCCGCATTATGGATTATGGCAAATTTGCCTATGAAAAAACCAAGCGGGAACGAGAGGCACGGAAGCAGCAGAAGCAAATTGAAATCAAAACGCTTCGGCTGACTCCGCGAACGTCTGATTTCCACCGTGACGTGTATGTGAGCAAAGCAAAGAAGTGGCTTGAAGAAGGCAAAAAGGTCAAATTCCAGGTTCGCTTTAAGGCTCGCGAAATAACATACCCTGAAATTGGGCAGAAGACTTTGCTTGAAGTTGCAGAAATTTTGAGTGATGTTGCTGAAGTGGAGCAGGCACCAAAGTTGGAAGGTTGGTCAATGACACTCTTGTTGAATCCAACAGGCTAGTTTAATTGCCTGTTGTTCATAAACAAAACAAAATGTAGGTTCGTAGGTTAAGCCCCTCCGGGGGCTTTTGTGTGAAAGTAGAAAGTAAGGTCTGGTTAATTTAGGGCCTCGCTTTTACGTAGAGAGGATAAAATGGCTAAAGCAAAAAAGAAAAAATATAAGTTGAAGACATATAAAGCGGCGGCCAAGCGTTTTCGTGTGACTGGCAGCGGCAAGATTGTGCGTACCAAGGGTGGCAAAAGCCATTTGCGGCGGCGTAAATCTAAGCGCACCAAGCAGTTGTTTAGCCGTATGCTGGTTGTAGAGAGCGCGGGTGACCGCAAACGTATTTCCCGGTTGGCCCCTTATATGAAAAAGTATAAGGCAAATCCGCCAGCTTAGTGTTCCGCCAAACAAATATTGACGGATACTAATTTGAAGCGGAACGCTTAAACTGAAGCAAGCTTCTTCGGCATCTAAGCGCTAAACGTAGCTAGCTTCAGTATTAATTTATTGAGATGGTTCGCTGCCTGGCCTCGGTTTTTCTGCAATGGAAACGGCTTGAGCGCCAGGCCATCACAAATGCGAGGATGATAACATGAGAGTAAAAGGTGGGTTTACAACCCAACGACGTCATAAAAAAGTATTAAAAATGACTAAAGGCCAATGGGGCACGCGGAGCAAATTGTTCCGCCGGGCCAATGAGGCCATGATGAAATCGTACTGGTACGCATACCGGGACCGCCGCGTTCGTCGGCGTGAGTTCCGCCGTTTGTGGATTACGCGCATAAACGCAGCCACACGGGTGCATGACTTAAGCTACAGCCGTTTTATGCACGGATTGAAGCTGGCAAATGTAAATCTGGATCGGAAGGCATTGGCTCATTTGGCCGTGCGGGACGAAGCTGCATTTGCGGCCGTTGTCAATTTGGCAAAGGAAGCATTGGCAAGCTGATTCAGGCAATGCCTGATTAAATCTTTGTGACAAACCTACATTTTGGAAAGCGCCACGTGACAAAAAGCGTGGCGCTTTTTTTTGTACCTGGGGCGTGCGGGGGAAGCGCAGGGATACCGTAGTTGTCTCCATTGTGGGGCTCTTGTAATATCCGCCAACGATGCGAAGGATTTTGGATTTAGAGAATCGCGTAGGATTTTTGGCCTGGCTGCTGTTGATTTTGGTTACGGCCGTTTCCCTGCGCCTCTACCAGTTAAACAATATTCCCCCCGGCCTGACCCACGATGAAGCCGATCATGGGATTACGGCCGTTTCCATTCTGAACGGGGCACGCGAGATTTACTTTACCGTTGGGCATGGCCGCGAGCCGCTGTTTGATTATGCTACGGCGGGTTTTATGGGATTGGTGGGGCAAACTGTATGGGCCTTGCGAGGAACGGCCGTTCTCTTTAGCCTGCTCATGATGGGGGCCATGACTGCCTGGGCGCGTCTGGCCTTTAACAACCGCGTGGCGCTGTTGACCGCTGCTGGACTGGCCGTCGGCTTTTGGCCCGTGATGGCCGCCCGCCAGGGCTTGCGCTCCATCACTTTGCCTGCACTCTTCACGCTGGCGCTCTTTTTCTTCTGGCACGGCATCACAAAATTGGAGATTGGAGATTGGAGATTAGAGAGTAGAAAGTTACCATTCGCCCCTCACCACTCGCCCACTTTTCACTTTTCACTTTTCACTTTCCACTTCTTATTTGCTGGCCTCCTCCTCGGTCTCACCTTCTACACCTACATTCCCGCCCGTGGGCTTTGGCTGCTGTTTCCTGCGCTCATTCTGTTGGGTGGGTTGCTGGATAGCGCCTGGCTGCGGCGCGTTTGGCCGGGTACGCTGCTGTTGCTGCTGGCGGGTGTGCTTGCCTGGCCGCTGTTTGCCTATTTGCGGGCCAATCCCCAGGCAGAGATTCGCCTGGATGAGCTGAGTGCGCCACTGACGGCCGTTCTCCACGGTGACTTTTCGCTGCTGTGGGCCAATGTCAAAGCGGGGCTGGCGATTTTTACCGTGTCGGGTGACCCCGCCTGGCGCTACAACATTCCAGAACGGCCGTTGCTGGGGCCAATGATGGGGGTTTTGTTTTATGTGGGGATTGGGCTGGCGTTGTGGCAGGTGGCAGGTGGCAGATGGCAGGTGAAGGGATTGGTGGGGCGGAACGGCCGTCTGGCTTACGCCGCTGCCCTGATCTGGCTGCTGGGCGGGCTGGCTCCCGTGCTCATCACTGGGCCAGAGTTGAGCATGACCCAGGCGATGGGAATGCAGCCGGTGGTTTATTTGTTTCCGGCGTTGGCGTTGGATTGGTTGGGGAGATTAGAAATTAGAGATTGGAGATTAGGAAAAGTAGTGGGGATTGGTGCATTATTGTTGTTTGGCGGCACGGCCGTTTTCACCGCACGTGACTATTTTGGCACCTGGGCCAACGCCCCCGAAGTGCGGGTGCAGTATGAAAGCACGATGACCGCTGTGATGGAGTATCTAAATGAGCATGAGCCGGTTGAAGCGGCCGTTTCCACCATCACGCCCGGCCAGTTTCACACGCCTGCCCTGGCCCAGTTGACGCTAAAAAATGGGGCCGCCCAGCCGCGCTGGTTTGATGGCCGAAGCAGCCTCATTGTGCCCCAATCAGACGATGCGCTGGTGATCTTTTCTGGCTTTACCCCGCTGCCTGCGGCCTTGGAACCGTATCTGGCAACGGCCGTTTTGCAAGACACGCTGCCTTTGGTCCCACGGATCAAGATCGGCCAGTTTGGGTGTATCGCCTGGCTGCTGATGAGGCGCTGGCCGATTGGCAAACCTGGCTGACGCCGCAATCGGCCCAATTTGGCGCGGCGGCTGAGTTGGTGGGCTTTGAGATGTCGCCGTCGGCGGTGGCGGCTGGCAGTTCGGTGACCCTGGTGACGGTGTGGCAGCTCAATGCGGCCCAGCCAGGGCTGCGTTGATTTGCCCATTTGGTGGGGCCAGATGGCGTGCCGCTGGCCCAGACCGACCGGCTGGACGCGCCAGTGAAAGCTGGGTGGCGGGTGATTGGCTGGTGCAGCTGTGAAATAATAATTCCAACGGAACGGCCGTTGGACTATCCCTCACCATCGGCCTGTACACCTGCCTGGACGCCGCTTGTGAACAAACCCAACGGCTGCCGTGGTGCAAAACGGAACGGCCGTTGGCGATCATCTTCAACTAACTGAACTGGTAATTGCCGAATGAAAAGAAAGGTGGAACCAGAGATTCGCAGAGATGCCAGAGGTTCACAGAGAAAATACGAGATAAATCTATGAGAATCTGCGTAATCTGCAGCTCAAAAGGTGAATCGTGAAACGAAAGCGTGATTTTTGGCTGGTGCTGGCCATCACCTTTGTGGCTTTTGGGCTGCGGCTGTGGCAGTTGGGCAATTGCCACCTGGCTGGCGCGACGACGAACTGATCAATTCGCTGGTCATTTCGCAGCATGTGCTGGATGGGGATTTTGCAGTTTATTATGCCGATGCCTCTGGGCATGAAGCGTTATACCACGCGCTTAACGCCATCATGCTGGGCCTGTTTGGGGCAAACTTTGTGGGGATTCGCTTGCTTTCGGCCTTTTTGGGCACGCTGGCCGTGCCGCTCACTTTTCAGGTGGGGCGCAAACTGTTTGGCTGGGTTGGCCTGACGGCCGCTGCCGGACTGGCTGTTAGCTTGGGGACTGATGTACGCTCGCTTTGGCCTGCGCCACGTCACCATGCCGGTTTTGATTACGGCCGCATTTTACTTTTTCTGGCGCGGCTTTCGGCAGGGAGGTGGGCGATCAGAAATGGGCGATCAAAGCGTTTCAATCTCCAATCTCCAGTCTCCATCTCCTATTATTTAATTTCTGCCCTGTTCGTGGCCCTGGGCTTTTACACCTATTTTGCCGGGCGGGCGTGCCGTTGATTTTGCTGGCGTTTATGGGCTTTGTTTGGTTGGTGCAACGGCCGTCTTTTGGGCAGCAGTGGCGTGGCTGGGCAGTGATGTTGGCGGTAACGGCCGTTTTAGCCGTGCCGCTCATCATCAATTTGCAAAACCAGCCAGAAGCCGAAGGGCGGGTTGAAGAGCTGGCTGTGCCCTTGGTGGAAGCGCCAGGGCAACTTTGCCCCGCTGGGCGAATACGTGGCGACGACTTTGAGCATGTACCACGCCACCGGCGACGACGAATGGCTGTACAACATTCCCAACCGGCCATTGTTTGGCGCTGTGGGGCGGTTTTTTTCTGGGGCGGCGTGCTGCTGGCTCTGCTGGATGTGCTGCGCGGTTTGCGGCGAGGGGCTGAAACGGCCGTTACCAATCGGGCAATGGCCGCTATGTTTTTGCTGCTGTGGTGGCTGGCGGGCATTGCCCCAGCCTTCATCAGCGTGCCGCCTGCCAGCCTGGGCCACACCATTTTGTCCCAGCCTGCCACCTACATTTTGGCCGCGCTGCCCATCGGGAGATTAATAATTGGCGATTGGCGATTGGGCCGTTTAACAAAATCTCCAATCCCCAATCTCCAATCCCTTTTGGGTATTTTGGCCATATTGCTTCTTATCGGCAGCATTGCCGTGCGCGATTTGCCAGATTATTTTCAGCGCTGGCCAGAGCGGGGCATGGTGCGCTTTTTGTACCGGGCAGACATTCAAGATGTGGCTGATTATGTCAACTCAAGCCAGGAATTGACCGATTTTGGCATTTCTGGCCTGCTGGCTGGGCCGTGGGATCGCCAGGCTCTGAAATTGGGCTGCACCAAAATCCAGCAATTCGCCCGCGCTGGTTCAACGCGGAGCGGGCCATTTTCCTGAGTCCGCCGCTAAGTTTTGTGGGCTTTCCAGAAACGGCCGCAGCGTATGAGCCGTTGCTTAACCCGGTTGCGCCCCCTGCCGTGGCTGGCTACTATTCGCTGGCCCAAACGGAGGCGCAAATGCTGGCCGATCGCGCCGACGAGCGGATTTGTTTTAGCAATGGCTTGTGCTGGCTAACGGCCGTTTACGAGGCAGAAAACGGCCGTTTGGAACTAAGCTGGCAGGTTGGCGAAACATTGCAGCTGCCGCCGCTGCCCCTCATCAGCAATCCGCCGCCGCCGGGCGTGTATGCCGGGCCGCGTTTGCAGGTGTTTGCCCAACTGCTGGACGCGCAGGGCAACTTTTTGGTCGGTGACGATGGCCTGTGGGTCGATCCGCTGACTTTGCAGCCGGGCGACATCTTTTTGCAGCAGCATTGGTTAGCAGTGCCGGAGGATGTTGGGGCGGTTACGGCCGTTTTTGGCCTGTACGATCCAATGACGGGTGAACGTATCCTCACTGTAGACGGCCACGACCATTTGAGATTAGAGAGTGGAGATTAAAGTCATGCAATCGGTCACAAAAAAGAGTTCCTGGTTCAAGCAGCCGATTGCCTTTATTTTGCTGGCGTTTGTCATTTTGTCCTTTTCTGCCAGCGTCATCAACCCCTTGTTTGAATCCACCGACGAGCTGCGCCACTACCGGTTTGTGCAGCACATCATCCAAATGAAAAGTTTGCCCGTGCAGGGAGAGTCGGGGTGCAGCGCCCAGGCACCATCCGCCGCTGTTTTACGCATTGGGGGCGTTGGCAACTTTTTGGATTGACACCGGGCGACCCGTTTGTTCCCAGCTGGAAGACAATCCGTTTTGGCAGTACCGTTACTGGGAAGTTGGCGACGACAACAAAAATCAATATTTGCACACGGCGGCAGAAGCCTTTCCCTGGTCTGGCGAGCCGCTGGCGGCGCACATGGTGCGTGGCTTGAATGTGCTGATCGGGGCCGGGGTGGTTTATCTGACCTGGCTGCTGGGGCGCGTGCTTTGGCCTAAACGGCCGTCTCTGGCCCTGGGCGCAGCGGCATTTGTGGCCTTTAACCCGATGTTTGTCTACATGGCGGGTCCATTAATGACGGATTGCCGCGCTGAGCGGAACGGCCGTCTTGCTGGCGTCGGTTCAGTTGGTAATCGGACGCTGGTTTGTCTCGCCGCTGGGGCATTGGCCTGGGCATTTTGTTTGGTGTGGCCTATGAGCAAGTTTAATCTGGCAGCGGTGGCGCTTTAATTGAAACGCTGTAACCTGGTGGCCTGGCGTAAAACAGTGGCGGCTCTGGCTGGAAGCCAACTTGCTCATTGCTGCCTTTACTTTGTTGCTGGCGGCTGGTGGTTTGTGCGCAACCAATCTGTATGGCGAAGCCACCGGCTTTGAGCGCCTTACCGAGCTGTGGGCGTGCGACCCGCCGAAAGCTGGGCGTGGCCATTTTGAGCTGCCCTACACCTACCAGCCTGTGGGGCCGCTTTGGCTACGGCCAGGTTCCCTTGCCGGATGGCATTTATCTTGGCCTGCGCTGGCTGGTGGGGATTGGCCTGCTGGGGCTGTTGCGATTGAGGCCTTTGCTTTCATGGTTTTCACCCTCTGCAGCCATCTCCTTGAGGAGAGGGAGAATAGTTCTCCCCCGAAGGGGAGGGTTAGGGTGGGGGTCAACCTTTCCCTTGTTCCTACTCATTCTCGATGTCATTCTCTTTTTTGCTGTGGTTTTCAATTACCTACTGGTTAGCCCGGCGGGGGCGATGGGGCGTTTTTTCTTCCCGGCGCTGCCTGCCCTGGCGCTGCTCACCTTTTACGGCCTCGCCGCCTGGATTGATCTCATCTGGCCGCCCAAACCAATCTCCAGTCTCCAATCCCCAGTCTCCATTCTTTCCATCATTGTAAATTTAGGCATGGCTGTACTCACCATCGTTGCCATTTTTGGCTATCTGGCGGCGGCTTTTGCCCGGCCTGAACCGTTTGCGGCGGAGGGAGCCAGTTCACCGCTCGGTGCAGGTGTTCCCAATCCCAGCAACGCCCAGTTCGACAGCTTTGCCATTTTGCGCGGCTATGAGCTGGACAGCACCACGCTGCAACCCGGTGGTTTTGTGACGCTCGATTTGTATTGGGAGGTAATTGGCCAGCCGCCCGGCAACTTCTTGCTTTTTGTCCACCTGATCGATGAAGAAACTGGCATCTTGATTGCCCAGCGCGACACGCATCCGGGCCTGGGCAACTTCCCCAGCAGCCAGTGGCAGCCGGGTGACCGCTTTGTCGATTCGATTCGTCTGTACGCCAGCGAGACGATGTACACGCCAGCCAGCGCCAGCCTGCAAATTGGGCTGTACGCGCCGGGAGAAAATGGCTACCGGCTGGGCATTGCTGACGCTGACGGCACATTTTTAGGCGATTCGCTGGCGCTAAGCGACATTGCTCTTGCCGGGGCGGACAATTGGCGAACAGATAGTCAATCGTTCCCTAATTTGCTGAACCAGAATTTTTTCAACGATGTGCGCCTGACGGGGTATGAATACAACAAACGGGTGTTGGCTCCTGGGGAGTCGTTGACGGTGACGCTTTACTGGGAAGCGCTTCGGGAGCTGCCGCCAGATTATTTGGCGGAGGTGGCCTTGTGTGAGCTGCCTTGTGCGGAGTGGATGCCTGTGTTGCAAACGGCCGTTTCCTCCCTCGAATTCACCTCCACAAACAGCCAGCAAGCCAATGAAATAATCATGGACACTTATGATTTGCCGCTGGACACAAATTTACCGCCCGGTTCCTATGGTATTCACGTTGCTTTAATTGACGCTGTGACGAAAGAACCACAGAATATTGTTGCCGAGGATGGACACTACATTGATGATCGCTTATTATTAGCAAATATCCGTGTTCAACCATAAACCACCTTGGTTAACAAACGAGTCTGAAAGGTTTTCTATTTGTGACAGCGGAACGATACAGCCAACTTCGAGTCGGTTTGGTAGGGTTTTTGCTGCTAGTGAGCGGCATTGTTTACCTCCTGCTGCCGTTTTCTGCGCTGCGCTGGGCGCAATCCCCATTTCTTGGTTTTTTCCTTGACCCCAATTTAGTTATCAATGATTCTGGTGAGCCAGAGTGGCCGACGCAGGGAGACGCACCCGTTCTGAGCTACCCGGATCGGATTACGGCCGTAGATGGCCAGGCCATATCCACTACGCAGGCATTTCTAGAAACGTTAGCCAGCAAACAACTGGGGGACAGGGTATCCCTCACCCTCGTTCAGCCCCCAGAAGGCATGGGCGTAGAGGTCAGTCGTCCTGAAATGGAGCGTACGGTTACCTTGCCCATTATCGAGCTGACAACCTTAAGTTTTTGGAATCAGTTTGGCCTTTTTTATTTAACGGGACTGGTGATGTTCATTATTGGCGTGTGGACATTTTATGTTCGCCCCAAAGCGGAACCGGCCCAGGTGTTTGCCTTGTTTATGAGCGTGACGGCGCTGGCGGTGGGTGGGTTGTTCAACATGCTTACCTCGCATGAGTATGGGCGCATTTGGCTGCTGTCCTTGTCTTTGGCCCCTGGATTTTGTGTTTGGTTAACGGCCGTTTTCCCCCATGAGATGAGCTTTATTGATAAATACCCACGCAGCAGATGGCTGCCGCTGCTGCTTAGTTTGGGCATTGGCGTCTGGGCGCAGCTTTGGCTGATCGATGGGACAAATCCCTGGCATTATGCCATTCCCTGGCGTGCTCTATTTGCCCTTAACGCCCTGGCCATTTTGCTATCTTTGGTGATGATGGCTTATCGCGGCTATCGATCGCCGTCGCCGCTGGTAAGGCAGCAAGCGCGTATCATCCTGGTGGGCAGCCTGTTGGCCTTTACCCCGCTCATTCTCTTTTTTGTACCCGCATCACAAATGATTGATGTGGCCTGGCTGCCCTCAGCTTTTTATTTGCCACCGCTTGTGGCCTTCCCTCTGGCCATTGCCTACACCATCATTCGCTACCGTTTGTTGGATGTGGAGTTGGTGCTGCGCCGTTACCTTTCTTGGGTGTTAATGACGGGGCTGCTGCTGGTGGCTTTTGTCCTGGTGGCGGTTGGCGTTACCAATACGTTTGGCGCTGTTACGGAAAATCCTGTCGTGCTGTCTCTGTTGGTTGTCACGATGGTTTTGATGTTTAATCCGCTGCGTTCCCGGCTGCAAGAGGCGATTGATCAGCTATTTTTCCGGGAGCCGGTGGCTTTGGATAAGCTGCTGCGGGCATATAACAGGGCGTTGACAACGGCCGTAAATACCGATCAGGTAGCCAATACGCTGTTGAAATACGTTTCTTCCGGCGTGCCAGACACAACCCCCCATCTGTTTTTGCCAGATGCGCGGATGAATTATTTTAGCAGTTACAACAATCACAATGCTGAACGGCTCAATATGGAGTCTCCGCTGGTAACGTATATGAGCCAGACCAACGGCCCCATCGATCTAACCGAGGAGCGCGCCTGGCCAGAACCGCTGTCTGAACAAACGGACACGGTTCAGGCGTTGAATGCGGCCGTTTTACTGCCAATCAATAACGGCCGTGAGCTGCTGGGCTGGCTGTCCCTTTCCCCCAAGAAAAGCCGACAGCATTTTCGCCCGGCAGAAATCAATTACATCAGCTCTTTAGTGGATCAATCGCTCATTGGGTTAGAGCGGGCCAACGTCATTCGTCGGCTGGAAACCCGCGTTTCTGAGCTGGATATGCTTAGCCAATTCTCCCAGGCGCTCAACTTCACCATTGATTTTGATGCGCTTTTGGAGTTGGTCTTTACCAATTTTCAGCGGCTGCTGGGCATTGATGACTTTTTCATCTCGCTGCGCGACAAGGCTACCAAGCAGATTTACACGGTTTTTTATTTGGAAGATGGCGAACGGTACGAAGCGAAAGAAGGGCCGGACAAGGTTGTCACTGACCCCAGCATTCATCAGGTGGTGAACATGGGGCAAATGGTGGTGAAAGAGGATGAGTACGGCCGTTCCTGGATTGCCGCGCCCCTGAATGCTGGTGCCGACACCATTGGTGCCATTCACACCTTTTACCGCGACCCAGCCCATAAAATCCGTGCCAGACAGCAGCAGCTTTTCACCGTTTTTGCCGACCGCACCGCCACCGCCCTGGAACGCATCGACACCAACCGCCGCCTTAAAGAGCGTGCCCAGCAGCTAGAAATTATGAACCAGGTCACCTTTTCATTGGCTTCCACCAAAGAGCTAGACCCGCTGCTGGAGCTTATTTTAGACAAGGCGATTGAGCTGTTGGATACGGAAGCCGGAACCTTTATGGTTTCTCGTGCGGAAGATGGTGAACTGGAGTTTCGCGTGGCGCGTGGGCCTTCTAGCAATGGTTTGGTGGGGCGACGTTTGCCGTTGGGGGCTGGCCTGGCAGGAACGGCCGCACAAACAGGCCGGGCCATTCTGGTCAATCGGGTGCAGGATGATGATCGCTGGTTTTCGGCCGTTGATGCCGGTTCAGATTTTAATTCCCAATCGATCCTCACCGTGCCCTTGGTGCGCCAAAATACCGTTCTGGGCGTGTTGCAGGTCATCAACAAGCAAAATGGAGCCTCATTTAATCTTGAAGACCAAAGCTTGCTGACCGCATTTGCCGGGCAAGCTGTTGTGGCCATGGAAAATGCACGCCTGCTGGCCCAAACAGACGAGGCGCTGCAAAAAAGTGTGGATGAGCTTTCCCTGTTGCAGCAGCTCGACCGAGATTTCAGCACCACGCTTGATTTGGAACACGTGCTGAACCTAACGCTTGACCGCATGTTGAGCATTTACCAGGGTGTGGCTGGGGCGATTGCTTTAGTAGATGAAGAGGGTGAAATCTACCGGGCAGTGACCCAGGGGTACGACGAAACGTTCAACGACAAAAAACTTTCGGCACACAAAGGGCTGATTGGGCGCGTTATTCAATCGGGGCAGCCTTACAACGCAACAAACGTGCATGAAGAAACAGATTACATCGCGGCTAACTTCAATACGCACTCACAAATGACGCTGCCGTTCATCAACAAACAAGAGCTCATTGGTGTAATTGCCATAGAAAGTGATGTGATTGGTAGGTATGCAGAAGAAGATTTGCAAACGGCCGTACGCATCACCAACCACGCCGCCGCCGCCATTGCCAACGCCATCCTCTACGACAAAGTCAACGAAGCCAACCAGGCAAAGTCAGAATTTGTCTCTATGGTCTCGCATGAGCTAAAAACCCCCATGACCTCCTTGCGCGGCTATACAGATTTGCTTCTTTCTGGCATGACTGGTGAACTAACAGAGCAGCAGCACAACTTCCTGGAAATCATGGCCGCCAACATCCGGCGCATGAGCCAACAAATCCAAGACCTCACCGACATCTCTCGCATAGAGACCGGCCAACTGCATATCGAACCATCCCCCACCTCCTTTGTAAACGTGGTGAACGAAACCATGCAAACTGTAAAAGGGTTATGCGATGAAAAAGAGATTCGCGTGCATCTAGAGCTGCCAGACGAGCTACCCCTGGTAATGGCCGACAAAGGTCGCATGGTACAGGTATTAACAAACTTACTGAGCAATGCCTGCAAATATTCCCCACCAGATACCGATGTAACCCTCAAATTTATGACCCGCATGGTTGCTCAAGAAGAGTCAGAAGAAATTCGGCCTATGGTTTGGTGCTGCGTCAAAGACAGCGGATATGGCATCTCTGAACAAGATTTGGAGCAGCTATTCACCAAATTCTTCCGCTCCGACGACCCCAACATACGTCAGGCCAAAGGCACCGGGCTGGGTCTTTCAATCACCAAGGGGATCATTGAACTGCACGGCGGTGAAATTTGGGTAGAAAGCAAGCTGGGCGAAGGCACTTCCTTCCAATTCACAATTCCTCAGGCACCAGCATCATAAAAATACGTCCAACAATTATCTCCCTTCTGTTACTTAAAAATAGCTAAATAGTCATTTGCATCCCATTGACATCATCTGTTTGTACGCTATACTTGGAACATGGATGATAAAGTCACAAAATCATCAGAAAACCCACAAAAACATTAGCTCACAGCGCACGCATTTTGCGTGCGTTTTTTGTTTCTATTAACCGGAAGTCCCTAGAACCCTTAATCATGCAGAGAGGAGCGTAAAAAAATTATGGACTATGGAATGATTGGAAAGATTGAGAAGTCAAAGTTCTACGCGCAGGAGCCCGAACGGTTCAGTTTTGATTCTTTTAGTGTTCGACTTGAAGGGGACAGTGGCGGTGTTCATAACATTAAATATGAATCTGGCCACTGGGATTGTGATTGTAACTTTTTCCATACTCGTGGCTATTGCAGCCACACGATGGCCATTGAGCGCGTTTTAGGCGAAATGTTGGGGGCACCCGCAGTCGCTTAAACAATTGTTTCCAATTAATCTAGAAACCAAAGCCCGACCACCAGGTCGGGCTTTTTTTGTTATAATCATTTGCTTAAAAATAGACTTATCTCCCGCAGGTGAAGGGCGCTCATAATAAATCCTGCGGGAGGTTTATGTATGCAGGAGTTTTGCTGTGACAATTGGTGGTGTGCAGTTTGATCTAAAACTCACTTTTCTAATTATTTTGGGGACGATTGTACCGATGCTGGATTATTATGGGCACAAAATTACCAGCACCAAAGCATATGATCGGCTGGTTTGGTACTTTATTATTCCCATGCTGGTCATTTTGTTGCTATTTCGGGAGTCTCCAGGGGATTATGGTTTCCGCTTGGGCAAATGGCAGACGGGGCTGGCCTGGGTGGTGGGTGCCTGTACCGGAATGGCGTTGATCTTATGGTTTGTGGCGCGGCAGCCTGGTATGCAGCAATATTACGAAGCGCGTGCGCCGCAAGAGATTTGGCGCATCATTTATCTAAATGGGGTGGATTTATTTGGCTGGGAGTTTATGTGGCGCGGCTTGATGTTGTTTGCCTTTGCCCGCGCTTTGGGGCCAGGGGCGGCTATTTTTCTACAAGCGGTGCCGTTTGCCTTTATGCACCTGGGTAAGCCGGAAGTGGAAACTCTGAGCACAATTTTTGGCGGCGCTGGG
>JACKBR010000120.1 GCA_020634495.1 Ardenticatenaceae bacterium
TTGGCGCTTCAAACAACAGGGAGACGGGCAGCCGCACCTGTAGCCGCTTCTCGATGGCGGCAAACAGCGTCACTGCCTGAAGCGAATGACCGCCCATCTCGAAGTAATTGGCGTCTGTGCTGATGGCTGGCTGTTTCAAGACCTCTTGCCAAATTTGCGTCAGTTGGGTTTCTAACGCATCTTGGGGCGCAACAAAAGCGTCGTCTGCGGCCAGGCTGCCGCTTTCCGGTGGGGGCAATGCCTTGCGGTCAATTTTGCCGTTGGGCGTTTGCGGAAAGCGCTCCAGGGGCACAAAGGCAGCCGGAACCATGTACGCCGGTAGGGTTTGATTGAGAAACGGCCGTAAATCTCCTAAATCTGCGGCATGACCGACCACGTAAGCAACCAGTTGGGGGCCAGCGCTATTTTCGTGAGCCACCACCAGCACATCTTGCACGGCCGTATGCTGACGCAGCGCGGCTTCTACCTCCCCCAGCTCCACGCGAAAACCACGTATTTTTACTTGATGATCGATGCGGCCCAGGAACTCGATACGGCCGTCTGGCAAATAACGACCCAAATCCCCCGTTTTATACATGCGCCCCGTCCCATTTTGGCTAAACGGATTTGGGATAAACTTTTCGGCCGTTAAATCTGGCTGGTTCAGGTAACCACGCGCCAAACCAAGACCGGCAATGTGAATTTCGCCAGCAACACCCAACGGCGCTGGCTGGAGCTGCGGATTGAGCAGATAAATTTGGGTATTGGGCAGCGGTTTGCCAATGGCAGGCGTGGGATCGTCCGGGGTGAGAACGGCCGTAACGGCCCCCACCGTGCCTTCTGTCGGGCCATAGCCATTTACAAAACGCTTGCTTTTTGACCACTTCGCCACAACTTCTGCGGAACACGCCTCCCCCGCCGAAATGATAGCCCGCAGAGCCGGAAAATCTTCCGGGTTTAGCAGCGCCAGCGCCGAGGGCGGCAGCGTCACAAACGAGACCTGCTGCCGCTGCATCAGCTGCACAAAGTTTGGCCCCATCAGCAAATCTTCTTTGTCGGCCAGCACCAGCGCAGCCCCGTTTAGCAGGGCAATCAAAAAATCGGCGGCAGACGCATCGAAGCTAAATGAGGCAAATTGCAGCAAACGGCTTTGCGAAGAAATCTCACACTGCCGCCCCAGCGCCAGGCCAAAATTGACCAGGCCACGATGCGTCACGCCGACCCCTTTGGGTCGCCCGGTGGAGCCAGAGGTGTAAATGATGTAAGCCAGGTTATCCAGAGTGAGATTCGTGGTGGGCTTTGCGGTTGGAAAATGGCCGATCTGATCTGCCCAATCCTTGTCCAGGCAAACGGCCGTATCCACCCCAGCCGGTAAGGTTTCAAGCAAAGCGGCAGACGTTAAAACCAGCGTCAAGCCAGCATCTTCCATCATGTAGTGCAGCCGGTCTGCGGGGTAGGCCGGGTCCAGAGGCACATAAGCGCCGCCCGCCTTAAACACGGCCAGTACGGCTATCACCATCTCAAACGAGCGGTTCATGAAGATGCCGACTTTGCTATCTGGGCCAACGCCACGCGCCTGTAAGGCGTGGGCCAACTGGTTGGCTTTGGCGTTTAGCGTGGCGTAATTCATCTGCTGCTGGCCATAAATGAGGGCCGTCGCCGCTGGCGTTTTGTTGGCCCATTGGGCGATATGCTCATGAAAAAATTGGGGCGAGGGCAGGGAAACGGCCGTATCGTTCCACTCCACCAAAAGCTGCTGCTTTTCTGCCGGGGTGAGCATGTTCAACTGGCCCAGCGGCAAGTCTGGCTGGGTCACTAGCCCGTGCAGCAGCGTTTGCCAATGGCCCAACATGCGCTGGATTGTTTCTAGAGAAAACAGCGCGGTGTTGAAATTAAAGGTGCATTGGAACTGCTCCGATTCCCGGCGCACAGAGAGCGTCAGGTCGAACTGGGCCATGCCGTTTTCTAGCTCGATGGGGGTGATGGTGAGATGGGGCAACGGCCGTTCCCGCATCCCCTGCTCCTGATAAGCAAACATCACCTGGAAAAGGGGATCGTAGCTCAGATTGCGCTCCGGCTGAAGCAGCTCCACCAGCTTCTCAAAGGGCACATCCTGATGCTCATAGGCGTCTGTGGCCGTGTGGCGCACCTGGGCCAATAGCTGGCGGAACGTTTGCCAGCCATCAACCTGGCTGCGCAGCACCAGGGTATTGACAAAAAAACCAACCAGGCCTTCTAGCTCGGCGTGCTGCCGGTTGGCAATGGGCGTGCCCACCAAAATGTCTTCCTGGGCTGTGTAGCGATGCAGCAGCGCCTGAAACGCAGCCAGCAGCAGCATAAACGGCGTGCTGCCAGTTTGCTGGCACAAGGCCAACAGCTGTGCCGAAAACTGCCTGGAGAGCTGAATAGATTCAAATGCGCCGCCATGCGTTTTGACGGCCGGACGCGGCCAGTCGGTGGGCAACTTCAAGAGGGGCAGCTCACCCGAAAGCTGATTTTGCCAATAGTTCAGCTGAGTTTGCAGCGCATCACCTTGCAGCCAATCGCGCTGCCACAAAGCATAATCGGCATATTGAATGGGCAGGGCTGGCAGGTTGGGTGACTGGTTGCGGCAAAAAGCGCTATAAAATTCCACCAGCTCGTCAAGTACGATGTCTACCGACCAGCCATCAATGACAATATGGTGAAAAACAATCAGCAGCAGATGCTCGGATTCTCCCTGTTGCAGCAGATGGAAACGCAGCAGGGGGCCATTTTGCAAATCAAACGGCCGTTGCACCAACATTTGCAGCAGCGTGTCCAGCTCATCCGCCGACACCGTCATTTTTTCCAGGGTCACAGGCCACTCATCGTGGACAATTTGCTGGGGCGTGCCCGAAACGGCCGTAAACGTGGTGCGCAATCCTTCATGACGCTGAACCAGCGCCTGGCACGCCTGGGCCAACACCGTCTCGTTTAGCTGGCCGGTTAAGCGCAGCAACAAAGGGGAATTAAACAGGGCGCTGCCGGGGCTAAGCGTATCTAAAAACCAAAGCCGCTGCTGGGCAAACGAGAGCGGCAGCGGTTGACCAGTTTGTTGACGCGGGGGAATGGTGGGGATAACGGCCGTTTCTGCCAATCCCTCATCTGCCAGCAGCAAATCAAGCAGTTCTAACTTGTTATCGGAAAAATTGAAGGAATCGTTGGGCAAGT
>JACKBR010000121.1 GCA_020634495.1 Ardenticatenaceae bacterium
GCGGCTTCTCGCCTAAAAATTCCAGCACGTCGGTTAGAAAGGTATCTACCTGCCCCGTCTCATAAAAGCCGTGCCAGATGATGAGCTTAAACGGCCGCTCGGCCTGTGCTTTGACCGTTTCCAGCCAGTGCCAGGTCAGGGCGCTTTTGCCCGTGCCGCCCAAAGCGACAATGACAAACATGGGGCGGCTGGCGTCGGCCTGCCAGTCGTCCAGCTCTTGCAGCTCTTTTTTCCGGCCCACAAATTGGCTGGCGAGGTTGTAACGGCCGTGTTCATACACACGCAGTCCAGTTTTTGTTTCGGGGTGGCGCTGCTGAACGGCGGCGGTAAGTTCGGGGATACTGCTTTTTCGCTCCATCAACTCCACCAAAGAGAGTGCCAGTGTTTCTATCGTGTCCCCGGACAGGCTTTCAATGGTCAGACCCAAATCTGCGCAAAGCAGGCGCAGTTCGGCTATGTTGAAGCTATCAATGATTGATTGGCGTAACTGGATTAATTGTTCTTGTTGAGTCATGGCACCATTTCCACTGTGAACGGTCGCGTATCGTGAACATTGTAGCCAGAATGGGGGTGGTCTGCAATGAGGTGCTTTTGGGTATCAGGGCTTTTCAGTAGCCAAAACCAATGGGACGCAGATTAACGCAGATAAACGCTGATCTTTTTTTCAATCTGCGTCATCAGCGTTAATCTGTGTCCTATTTCATTTAGGCTTTTGGGCGAGGCAAAGCGAGAAATGGTGCTTTGTTTGTTTGGGTTCAGATCGCTTTGCCTGGCCCCTACGTTATAATGGTGGGGAAATTGACCCGATTGGAAAAAACATTATTTTATGTCAACAATCTCGCTGGATAATCGGCAAAAATCAGAGGTGCTGGCCCATTTGGGTGTGCCAGAAATGGCGGCAACGCTGCCGTTTTTGGAGCAGCTGCTGGCTGCTTATTACTGCACCATTCCTTGGGAAAGCGCGTTTAGGATTGTGCGGCAGGCAGAAACCAACACGCCATCCCCGCGCTGGCCAGAGCAATTTTGGCACGAAGCGCTGACGCAAGGCAGTGGCGGCACCTGTTTTGAAAGCAACTATGCTTTTTTTGCTCTGCTGCAATCCCTGGGCTTTGCGGGGTATTTAACCATTAACAACATGGGGGAGTCGATTGGTTGCCACACGGCGATTGTGATTTTGCTGGACGGGCAAAAGTGGCTGGTAGATGCCGGGCTACCGCTGTACGCTGTGCTGCCGATTAAAAGTCAAGAGGTGGTGCAGCGCAGTTCGCCATTTTTAGATTATACAGTGCGACCAGACGGCCGTTTCCACTACCAGATCGAACGCAGCCCCCACCCCAAACCCAATGCCTTCACCCTCATCGATGAACCCGTGGACGACGCTGCGTATCGGGCGGCAACAACGGCCGATTACGGTGAAAATGGGCTGTTTTTGGATACTGTCATCGTCAATAAAATCATCGAAAACCAACCGTGGCGCTTTAACATGGCAGAACGGCCGTGGCGGCTCAATCGCTTTGATTGGGGCAGGCGGATTGACTACGAAATGGCGGGGGATGTGGCCACGGCCGTTGCTGAACATTTTGGGCTGGAGACGGCCGTTGTGCAAAAAGCGTTCCGTTTGTTAGCTGGGCGAGAAGAAAAACGGCCGTAACCCAGAACAAATATTCGGGTTCCGACAGATAATATCTTGATGAGTGCCAAATTGATTGGCATAGGAGGCGGAAATGGATTTTGGATCGATTAACTGGTTAGCAGTTGTTGTTTGTGTCATTGTTAGCATGGTAAGTGGGACAATTTGGTACAACCCCAAAACGTTTTTCCCCATTTGGTGGAAGGGCATCGGCAAAAGCGGCGAGCCGGGAATGCAAGGCAATATGGGCATGACCTGGACATTGACCATCCTTTCCTCGCTGGTTCAGGCAGTTTTTATGGCGCTGCTGGTCAATGCCCTGGGCGACGTTCTTGGCGACGGCCCAACCCTGGTTACCGGGGCCACAACAGGCCTCATTCTTTGGCTCGGCTTTGTCGCTCCAACTTATTTGGTAAACAAACTGTTTGCCGGACATGGCTTGCAGGTGTGGGCCATTGAGATTGGTAATCACCTCATCAACTTCGTGCTATTTGGCGCAATTTTAGGTGCCTGGCGCTAACTTGTGCATCAAGACCCTAAGGATTTTACAATCACAATCATAACCTCCAGAAATGAAAATCCTTGGGGTCTGGACCTTACCCTGGTGCAGCGGTTGAAGGGAGAGGCGTTTAGTGAAACATTGGCCAAATTGGAACAGTCAGCGTGGAATGACGGCCGTTCCCACCAAAACCAACCCCAGCAGCGACAAAATCCCCCCAATCGCATAGCTGCGCGGCTGGTAACGCCATTCGATAATGTGTGCTCCGGCAGGGACACAGGTGGCGCGTACGGCCGAATAGGCCACATCCCACGCCTGTTCCACCCCATCCACAAACACCCGCCAGCCCGGATATGCCGTCTCGCTTAACACCAGCAGCGCGGGCGTGGCGCTGTTCGTTTCAATTTGCCAGAAACCGTTCGATTTTTCGGTGACGACGGCCGTTCCCGCCTCACCCCCTGCCAAAGCACAATCCGGCTCCGCTGCCAGAATCGCCGTCGTCGCGGGGTCAAAATCGGGTTGGTGGACGCGGGCGGTAGCTTCTGCCGCATCCGGGATGATTTCCGCCTGCGTCACCAAACGGGCCAACGGCAGCGTACGGCCCCGCTGGTACACCCAGACGTGATCCGTATTGCCCAGCAAGGTTAACGGCCGTTCCCCTTCCTCCACATCTTGCAGCGGATTGGCCGCCACCACATAGCCCGCGCCTAAAATATCGTACGCCGTGGAGCGCGGATCGGGCACCGACGCGGCAAAAGCGGTGTTGGCCCCCACCTCCAGCGCGTTGTAGCCAAACACGGAGCCCAGCCCCACCTGCGCCGCACCGTTTTGCTCAAAAATGGAGATGCCCCAGGGCAGCACCCGCAGCTCCGTCTCGCCAATGATTTGTTTGGCGTCGCTCCAGAGTGGATCAACGGCCGTACTCCCCACACCCACCAGCTTAAAGCCAAAAATCCACAAATCGGCCAGCAGCAGCAGGGTCAATCCACCCAACCACCATTTTTTTCTAGCGGAATCCGACT
>JACKBR010000122.1 GCA_020634495.1 Ardenticatenaceae bacterium
AACCACCTCCCGCCTAGAAACCGTCGTCGTCATCAGCGGCGACAATTTGCGTGCCGTGGCCGATCACGTGATTGAAGCGTTGCGCAGGGCGGACTACAAAGCCACCGACCTCTCTATGAGCCGGCGTAAGCCCTTCTATTTTCCAGAAGAAATCGGCGTCCGCCTGGGACTGGTCTTTCTTGCCGTGAAGCCTCTAACCAAGATTCGCCGCGTTGAGCAGATCTCTTACGGCATTCGCCAGATGCCCTCGGAAGAAGCCTATTACTGGTACAGCAAATGCACCGCCGTGGATACGGCCGAACGCGCCCAGAAAGCGCTGCGGGTCTTATTGGCCGCTGAATAGGTGTTACAATATGCCTATTCTGTTGATTGGAATAGAGGATATGATGACCGTCACTGTACCCTTCCCGGAAGAAATCCTGGCGCTGCATCCTAGAGGGGTCATCCTTGTGAATCCCAGATAAATTCGTATACTTTATATATCTCACCCTTTTTACTGACTAAACCGAGGTCGAATCATGGCAATCAGTTTTCCCCACCAACCGGAAATACAGTTCGACCATCCACCTTTAGAAGAGGTGGTTTGCCAGGTTCGTATACCGCCCATTTTACGCATCTCGCGCGAAGAGCCGATTGATTTTCAGGAGCAAATTCGACACCGTTTTCCTCAACTCCAATGGGAAGATGGCGTACAGGTGCAGCTTCCTGTTCCGGGGAATCCAAATGCGCCATCGGCAGAATTCAAACCCCGTCTTTTTCGCTTTATTAGTTCAGATGAACAAACGGCCGTTTCCCTCACCGTTAACTTCTTTGCTTTGTCCACGCATCATTACACCCATTGGCAAGCTTTTGCCGCTGATTTGCAGTTAGCCCACCATGCTGTGCAACAAGTTTACCAACCGGCATACGCCACGCGCATTGGCCTACGCTATATCAACCGGCTTACCCTGGCCAATACCCATACACAAGACAAAGCGGCTCTTTTTAGCTTACTGCGTTCGGAGCTAACGGCGATGTTGCGTGGTTCTGTATGGCAAGATGCAGCCGACATGGTCTGCCAATTAACCTTTTCTGATCAAACGGCGCAGCTCCGTTTCCGCATCGCCTATGAGGAGGTTGAAAATGCGCCAACCTTTTTGCTTGACTTTGACTATTTTGAAGAAGGTAAACTTCCGCTAGCTGGTCTGATTGAAAGATGTGACCAGTATCATGCAATTATTTACAATGCGTTTCGCTGGAGTTTGCTTGATGAGACGATAGAACGGTTTCAATCTGCCCAAACAATGGAAGGTACATGATGACCATTCTAGCCGAGACAACCAGTCGCCTTGATCCCATCAGCCGCCTTTTTTTGCCTGATAGAACAACATTTTTGCCGCCATCTACCATAGAACCAAGCAGATACCTGGAAACGCACAAGTATCACAGCCCACTTGCTGAGCCGGCCACCGAAACCAGCAGCGACCCACCTGCCCGGCCAGATGAAAGCACAACGGCCGTTCCCAGCCCGTATCAAGACGACATGTTGCAGCTAGAAGTCGCTGCCGAACTATCTTCTGCCAACGATTTGAAACCATTTCTCTCTGTTTATCGCCAGATAGACTGGGAAACGCATCCCGCCGCGGATTTTGCCCAGGCCGTGCGGCTGGCGCTGCGCGTGGGTGCCCACCAAACTGCCCGTGAATGCGCGTTGGCCGGCAGCCGGCGCTTTCCCCATCATGCCGAACTGCAAAAGTTGGCCCGGCTTCTGGCTCCCCCTGGCGCAAAATCGGTTCCCGGTCAGGGCAACCCATCCTGGCAAGCCAACCGCAACTGGTTACATCAGCATTGGGGCGATTATCGGGGCTATTGGGTTGCGCTGCGAGATGGTCAGTTGTTGGCCGTTGCTGATGATGTCAATGGCCTGGTAGCGCAAGTCGGCCCGCTTAAGGACCGCAATATTTTGATCACACCCATCTGGTAATGCTAACATTTCTCTCTGGTGAGCCTTTTGCCTCAGGCAAAATTACCTATTCATATGGTCCAGCGCATAAATGGGAGCAAACATCCCGCATTCTCGTACCGGTAGAAATTGAAGGCGTTCCAGTCATCGCAGTTGTCGACACGGGTGCACCATACGTGGTGTGCCCGCCCCAGGTGGCCGCACAAGCTGGATTGCAACCGGAACAGGACGATCCTACAGTGGCGCTTGGTTGGCATGGCGACCATACTGGATATTTGTTCCGCCGTCCGATAAGGTTGCGCGCAGAAGCAGGGGAGGATGCTATTGTAGAGGCGACTATTTTTGTGCCTGATGCCTCGTCAGCACCTGCCTGGGAAGCCGGACGACGCCCTTTTATTTTAGGAATGGTTGGCTGCCTGGAACGGATGCGATTTGCCGTTGATCCTGGTAGTGACACCTTTTATTTTGCTGCTCTTTGATTTAACGCCAGTTCAAAAATCGCATCCTGACAACTTCCCCGACAAGAATTGAATGAGTTTGGAGACCCATATGGCCGACAACCTGCCTAAAGTTTTGATAGAAGATTGGCTGCCGATTGAAGCGATTGGCGCGGAAAGCTTGCGTGATGCCAGCGCCGCCCGCAAGCCACCACTCAACCGCCTGCACGTCTGGTGGGCACGACGGCCGTTAACCGTCAGCCGCGGCGCCATTTTGGGCAGTGTGTTGCCGCAATGGTCGGTCGATTGGCCGGAAGCATTACAAGAGAAGTTTCCCGATGAGGCAAGCTACCACGCCTGGTTTTTGCGTTTTTTGGGCATTTTTGGTGATCCGGTGGCTGGACAAAAAATATTGCGAGAGGCGCGGAATCAAAATCCTGGCAAAATGAT
>JACKBR010000123.1 GCA_020634495.1 Ardenticatenaceae bacterium
GCTCATGCCCACGTGCAGGTCGGCCAGGATAATGAGCTTTCCTGGGGGACGCAGTTTGGCCATCCGCTGATCGAGCAGGCTATCGCCATCATCCGGGCCAAGGCTGGCACTGGCCTCCAGCACTGGAGTGCCGTCCGCCTTTTCGGCCCAGGCGCGCAGCCGCGTGGCTCCAGGCGCGGGGCGTTCTACAAAGGCGCGAACCTGTTCCCCTTCCACCACCATGTTCTGAAAATGGGCCGAAAAGCAGCCGCGCTCAAACCAGGCCTGGCCCCAAATCTCGGCCAGCAAGGGGGTAAACTGGCTAAAGTGCGTCGGGCCTTCGATGGGGCCAGCCTGGAAGCCAAGCTTTTCCGCCATGCTGTCGTCGTGAATCGAGGAATGGCCGCTGTACTCCTGCTCGGCCAGCATCTGCTTCGGCTCGCGCAGCGGGCCACAAAGAGTGAGGGGGGTGTCAAAAATCATAGTTCTATCCTTAATGTTCGAGGGTGAGGGGGTTCATTTTGGGCGGTTTTCCGCCAGCAAATTACCGCATTAGAGATTCTATTTGCTCAAGATGTGGCTGCTCGTGGTTGACAATGCGCTCAGAATAGCTCCACACGGTTTGGTCACGTTGACGGGGCGAAGTTCCGGTAAACGTGCCTCGGCGCTCCCAACCAGTCTCGTCAAGCGCCGCCAACATTTTCACAAGCTTTTGCCGTTCCTCAGTGAAGGTGTCTAAAGCGACCTTGAATTCTTGCTCGGCATACTTGGGTTTCTTCATCCAGGAGCGGGGCGACACGTAGCGCCGGGTTGGATTGTCTTGGGTGATCATGGCGTTAATGCTGGCACCCCACATATCAGAACAGGCTCGCAAATGAGCCAGAATATCGCTAACAGACCAGGGTTCTGCCTCTGATCGGAGGTGGAGTTGGGTTATTTGAACGCCGCGTGTGGCCTGTTCTATGCGCGGCGGGCCTTGGGCCAACAACGCTAATATTTGGCTGATCTCTTTGGAGATTAAGTTCATGTTGACTCACTTTGTTACGGGGAGGATTATGCTGCGCAATAACCGAGCCATCATAACAAAACAGCCTTGGCAAGACAATTGTTGATTAGTGAACGAGGGGGGAGTACGGCCGTTTTAATCACACGGTGTCAGTTGTCAGCGAGTCAGGCGCATTCCGCTGCGCCACCATCTCATCAATTGAAACCGCTAACATTTCGGCAAATTCATTGTTTTTGGCAGTCAACAACTGGAGAGTCACTTTGGTGACTGCCTTCGGACTGATGTCACTGGGCAGCCAATATGGCTGTACGGTCATGCTTAGATTATGCCCCGGAAATTCATAACGGTAGGCATCTTCCTCAGATTTTCGGTAAAACCGAATGTATTTGTTCTTAAAAACTGTCCGAAAATCACGCTCAAGTTCCTCAGTGTTAAATTTCAAAATACGCACCATCGAATTGGCGTAACGATTGTTTAGGAGGAAAGCCAACAAGACTCTCGTGATGACAAATATTAAAATGAAAAAGACGCCCGCCACTTCTGCCCTGTACCCAAGCGACAACAAGAGAATGATCAGAAAAATTGAGATGACCGTTGAGACACCCCAAACAATACTCCGAAAATGAATGTGCTGTTTTTGCCAACGAGACGATACCATCTTTAAGCCTCCTGCTTCTGTGGCAGCTGCGTAGAAACATTGGTCTAAACTTTACTGTACAAAATCAGCTGAACGCGGCATGATGACTTTAATCAGTTCTCCAGCCTAACAATTGTAACCTTTGACCCTGTCTCGTTGATTTTAACCATTGAAACCCCTTGAGTCAGCTATCAATTTGATTTGCATCCTGGCCTGAATCGCTTATGATCAGGCGAGATAAATTATTGAAAGGAACACACCATGACCAAAAACGTTGATCCCACTCCTGTGGCGAATGAAAATGACAGCCCCAGTGATTTTTTGCGTACCATGATTGCTGAGGATGTGGCCAACGGCCGTTTCCAAGGCAAAGTCCACACCCGCTTCCCACCAGAACCCAACGGCTATCTGCACATCGGCCACGCCAACGCCATCCACACCGACTTCAAAATTGCGGCCGAGTTTGGCGGCAAGTGCAATCTGCGCTTCGACGACACCAATCCCACCAAAGAAGAAACCGAGTATGTCGAAGGCATCATGCACGACATCCGCTGGCTGGGCTACGACTGGGAAGACCGCCTTTACTACGCCTCCGACTACTTCGACCAGCTTTACGAGTGGGCCACCCACCTCATCAAAGAAGGCAAAGCCTACGTAGATGATCTGAGCCAGGACGAGATGCGCGACTATCGCGGTACGCTCACCGAGCCGGGCAAAAACAGCCCGTACCGCGACCGCAGCGTTGCAGAAAATCTAGACCTGTTCGAGCGGATGAAAAATGGTGAATTTGAGGAAGGCTCCCGCGTGCTGCGGGCCAAAATCGACATGAGTTCACCCATCATCAACATGCGTGACCCGGTGATGTACCGCATCCTGAAAGCGCCCCATTGGCGCACGGGCGACAAGTGGTGCATCTACCCGATGTACGACTGGGCGCACGGCCAATCGGACGCGCTGGAAGGGGTTACCCATTCGTTTTGTTCGTTGGAATACGTCAATCACCGGCCGCTGTACGACTGGTTTTT
>JACKBR010000124.1 GCA_020634495.1 Ardenticatenaceae bacterium
AACGGGGTGCATTTTGCCCTCGGCTACAGTGGGCAGGGCATAGCGCTCTCCGCCTACCTGGGCCGCGAGGCGGGCCTGCTGCTGACGGGCCAAAAACGCAACAGCCCCTTTGTGGCCATCCAACCCGTCACCCACTTTTACTACCGCCAACGCGCCCGCTTCGCCCCGCTGCTGGGCCATTACTATCGCCTCCTCGACTGGATCAGCTGACTTATTTTCCAATTGTGAATCGTGAATTGTAAATGGTGAATTTTTAACGGCCGTTCACCCCTTCACCTAGTCACCCTGTCACCTTGTCAAAACTAACGCGCTTCCAATAGACGGCCGTTCTCCATTCTGCTATACTTCCAACTGTCTGGGGATGACTGGCTTCGACGGGGAAGGTTGGTCCTGGACTGCAAGCCGAGCACGCTTTACACCTCGTAAAACTGGAAGCAAACAATAAGTGCAAACACACGCACAACCTACAACGCTATGCCTTTGGCTGCTTAATCCCAGCTAAAACCTAGCGTGCGGCTTCCAAAGACGGAAGCTCCGTCTACCTCATTCGCTCGTTGTCCGGCTGAGTGTTAGGCGACATGAATGCCAACGTGCTGCATCCCGATGCTGCTAGGGATGCTTAAGCGACTCTTTCGGGAGTCAGCAGCGGGCTGTTAGCTGACCCAGTTGGTCGGGGCGCCTATCAGCTAAACCACTAAATAGACCGACTATGCTTGTAGACGTCTAGAGGCCGAATTTTTCGGACGCGGGTTCGATTCCCGCCATCTCCACCTAAAGAAAACCGGATTTTGAGTCGAAACATCGCTCAAAATCCGGTTTTCGTTTTCTAAATCTCTGAATTTACGCAGATTTTAAATAAACAAAGCGTTTTGCTGTAAAAATTTGGATTATTCTCTAAAGATCAAGGGTGCGAATAGTTCTTCGTTTGCTGGCAAAAACATTTTCCAAACCTGACGACCTAGAGTAGCATGATTGGCTGAAAAGTACAGATTTGGTCGAATGTAAACAAAGCTTGCCTGTATTGAATCACCTGAGCCGGATTGATATCTGACAACAAAGTTGTGTTGGCATCACTGCCGTCGCTTTGCCAAAGTTCAGAGCCATTTATGCCATCATCGGCGGCAAAGTAAAGATAACCAGTGCCGGTGAAAATACAGTGAACTGGGTGCAGAACCAGGCGATCCGGATTTATATCTTTCAAGGCGCGTCCCTGCAACTGTGCCATCGGTAAACCATAATTCTGCGCCATTGCTGCCATTATCCGCATTAAAAATAAGCCTGTGCCACCCGCTTGCAATTCTGCGATTGAATTGAACGTCCCAAGCAACTGGTACTGTTGCTGTTGCACTGGCTGGCCCACAATTGGTAGGTGCCGTTACAAACATTTACAAAATCAAAGTATAAGCGGTTGTTAACTTGCTGAAAATGCAGATCAGAAAAATATAGCAATCGTCTGCTAGGCTTGCCACAAAATTGGTTCCAGACTCTGTTCCATCACTACGCCACAGTTCTATGTTTGATTGTGATCGATTCCCTAACACAAAATAAAGCATGTTGTTGTATGGCATTAAAATAGTTTCTGCTACCTCATAATCTGGGGAAAATGAGATGATAGCCGAACTGCCTGCAATAGTGCCATCGCTTCGCCAAAGTTTGGCTAGCTGATAAGCATACTCGACATAATAAATTGATTCGCCGAGTTTCGTTAGGCTGCGGATGCCAGTTCCGCCGGTTCCGGTGTAACCGTAATCCTGTAACAATTCAATATCTTTGAGTGTAGAATCTGTTCTACACAACGAATACGCTGGCAACCGGTCGCCAAAATCGGCTATCAAAAACATTCTTTCTTTGCTTTCAAGGTATTCAACAACATTGTAGATTATGAAGTCTTTTGTAAAAGATGTGGCAATGCCATTGCTGCTCCACAATCCTGTTTTGTCTGCGTACATATATCTGTCGCTTATTAACTGAAATCCAGGTTGGCAACACGTTAGGTCAAACTGGGTAGTGAGGGTTAACGGGATCGTATTGGTAATGGTTCCATCGCTTAGCCAAACAATGCCATCCGGATCTCCAAAAAATTCCACATCTGTCTTAGTAGAATAAAAAAGGAGTTGTCCTCGGAAATTGGTTAGGTATGCTGGATTTGAATCAACAGGCAAACTGGTTAGGCGTTCCGGGCTGGCGCTACCAGAGACGGATGATGCGGTGGTTGGTAAATTGGTATTCAGGTTGTTAGATGAGAGATCCTTGTGTGGTACGGTTGTATCTGCAAGTGAACCTTGAGCTAATACAGGTGGTCTAAAGTTGAAAATTAAAATGGAGAGAATAACTAAAGGAAGGCAGATAAAAATAATTTGTGAGTTGGCTACTCTTTTGCTGATCATGACGATCTCCTAAGAATGTACATTGACTATTTTCAAGGAATTCAATGATGAAACATGGCACAAAGAGTTTAAGAAGTTACGCAATATTGTAAATATTTTGGGAAAATGGATCAATGACTAAACTGCGTTCAGCTTGAAAACAGGAGCTTCGCAAAACTCACTTTCACCAGCCAGCGGCCTTGTTCCGGTGAAAAAACTTTGGGTTTCATCTTGATTTCAGTTTGGGCTTGTCC
>JACKBR010000125.1 GCA_020634495.1 Ardenticatenaceae bacterium
AGTTGGTTGCCAAGTGGATTGTAGCCAGCATACCAGAGGAAGCAGGCGGCAGCCAGCAGCAGCCACACGGCGGCGTGTCCCCAGCGCAGGAGGAGGTGAAGCCAAAACGGCCGTTTTTGTCCCGCTTTTGGTTTCGGCCACTGCACCACATAGCCCAGCATCAAAAAAAGGCAAAAAAAGCCAAACAAATACATCGGTAAGCCCCAAAGCGTTGTTCCCATCTTCTTTTCTCCATTTACCTACTGTTTGTTACTGCTAATGGCAAAAAACGGCCGTTTTTTGCCGTCACCACTCCGGCAAGGGGGTTGTGGGGGGCGGGGGCGCAGAAACGGCCGTTTGTCATCACCGAATACGGTGTCAAATCACGGATGATCATTAAGTTCTCTTCTGTCTATTTACACACCAAAAACCGTCGTTTATACTTGTCTAATATATCTGACGGAGCAAGATGCCATATGGAATTATCAATTGCCGAAACACACAACCGCCTCTCTCAAATCATTGCCCAGCTTGAGAATGGCCCTATAACTATCACCAAAAGAGGTCAGCCTGTTGGCGTTTTAATTACACCTGAAACGTATGAGCAATTGCAGCGTGTTCAAGCTTACTTGAAGTTATTGCAATTAGCCAAATCTGTGCAAAATAGTGGCCTAACAGCACAGGAGCTTTACCAAGACTCCCGTGTTGAGTTGGAGAGCCGGGCAGATGGTCATTGATGCCAGCGTTTTGTTAAATACTTTGTTCCCCGATGAAGCTCAACCTCAGGCACAAGCGCTTATTCGGGACTATGTAGCTGATTTCTTTCCTCTCAAGGCTCCTACTTTATTAACCTATGAGCTGACAAACGCCATTTGGCAGGGCGTGCGACGGCAGCGCATCACACCAACTCAAGCTAAAGTAATGCTACAAACGTCTGATTCTTTGCGAATCGAATTAGAATCAGTGACATAGTCCGAAATGATTCATTGGGTCTCACAATACGAGCGTTCTGCCTATGATGCCGCTTATTTAGCATTGGCTTACCGATTAAATATGCCATTCATAACTGGAGACAAAGGCCTGTATAATGCCGTGGGCAAGGATGTTGACTGGATCATTTGGGTAGGCAATTACAAGGCACGCACACAATTTTAATGAGTAAAACCGTAACCTCTTTCGTAATGAGTATAAATCCAATGAAATCGCAATTAACAGAAAATTCCTCTACTCGCTCAATCCGACAACAATTAAAGGCTGATTTGGTGGTGGCGATGCGGGCGCGGCAGCGGGTGGCGGTGGCAACGTTGCGAGCCACGCTATCGGCCATTGACCAGGCGGAGGCGGTGGAAGTAGACCCCCATTTTGTGCCGGTCAGCGGCATCACCAAGGATGTGCCGCGCAGGCTGCTGACGGAAGCAGATATTGCGGCCATTTTGCAGCATGAAATGGACGACCTGATGACCGCTCTGGCTGATTATCAGCGGCTGGGCAATAATAAGGAAAAGATAGCGGAACTACAAGAAGCGCAGGAAGTGCTGTGGAGGTATTTGGTGAAGGAGGAGGATTAAAGGTGGTGACTGATGGTCAAGCTTAACCGAATTACGATGAACCCAGCACGCATGAATGGACAACCTTGTGTGCGGAATTTGCGTTTGACAGTGCGACGTGTGATTGAACTATTGAGCATTTACCCTGATCGGCGTGAACTGTTTCAAGAATATCCCGAATTAGACGAAGAAGACATTCGCCAAGCACTAATTTACGCTGCAAGCTATTTGGACGATCAAATTGTTCCCTTCATTTATGAAACTACTACTTGATCAAGGGTTGCCACGCTCGTCAGCAAGCTTGCTGCGTCAATTAGGTTATGATGCCATTCACGTTGGGGAAATTGGTTTTGCAACGGCTGAAGATCGAGAGATTCTAAAACATGCTCTAGAAGATCAGCGAATAGTCGTTACCCTTGATGCTGATTTTCATGCTTTACTGGCACTGTCCGGAGCAGTACTACCTTCCGTTATTCGGATACGGATCGAAGGGTTACGGGCCAATGATGTAACGAATTTATTAGGGCAGGTTTTACAGCAATGGGATGAACCCTTAACATTAGGTGCTGTTCTTACAATTCAATCTGACAAAATACGTATGCGACGCTTGCCTTTGATGCCTAACAGATAACGGTGAAGCGAATGCTTCCCTTTTACCCTATGTCCCCTACCCTCGTCCTCCTTTGCGGCCTGCCAGGCGCAGGCAAAACAACGCTGGCGAAAAAGCTGGCCGAAGAACGCCGCGCCCTGCGGCTCACCCCCGACGAATGGATCCCCGTTTTGTATGGCGACAACCTGACGCAAGAGGTGTTGGATGGTGTGCGCGACCCGGTGGAGACAATGCAGTGGCAGGTGGCGGAACAGGCACTGCGGCTGGGAACAAGCGTCATTTTGGACTGGGGGCTGTGGTCACGCCGCGAACGGGAAGATTTTCGCGCCCGTGCTGCCGCCCTAGGTGCTAACTC
>JACKBR010000126.1 GCA_020634495.1 Ardenticatenaceae bacterium
GAAATGGGGCTATCAGAATTGTAGTCGCTGATACTGTCACTCTATTACAGCTTTTAACCCCTGGTACTCGCAAAGTGACTGCCTTGGTTTTTAATGAAGCTGGCAGCACACTTTACTCAGGCTCGTTAGATGGCGTCGTTCATTTGTGGGGGATTCCGACATCAAATTAGGTGGAGTGAGCATCCTCAGGCTTGTGCTGAGTGGAATCGAAGTATGCGAACGGTTAGAGCAAAATCCGCTCCGCATCTGAGGATGCTCCACTCCTCACAAATAAAAATATCTGCTTGGAAAGTATTGGCCCAAACCCTCTTGCCAAAACTTTTTTTCGTGATACGTTCCCCGGCATGACATCCATCAACACATCTTTACAAACCCCAGAAGTTCCCATTGTTGAGCGTGGCAATCGAGATACCTGGCGCATTTTGTGGCGGGCGTTTGGCTATTTACGGCCGTATCGCAACCTCGTCATTGGCACCTACGCCACCATGATCATCATTGGCGTGCTCAGCCTGATTATTCCCCAATTTATCCGGCTCATCATCGACCGGGGCATTCGCCAGCAGGAGATTGGCTTTTTGGGCTGGTCGGTGCTGGCGCTGCTGAGTCTGACGCTGATCAAAGGCATTTTCACCTACTACCAGGGGCGCTGGACCGAGGTGGCTTCCCAAACCGTCGCCTACGACCTGCGCAACGAAATTCAGAACAAGCTCACCGTGCTGCCCTTTTCCTACCACGACCGCACCGAGACGGGCCAGCTGCTCTCCCGCGCCATTCAGGACGTAGAGCGGATTCGCTTCCTCACCGGGCGGGCCGCGTTTCGCATTGTGGACGGCGTATTTTTGCTGGTGACAACGGCCGTTGTCCTTTTCATCATGAGTCCCAATTTGGCTTTTCTGGTGATGCTCACCCTGCCGCTGCTGCTGTGGCGCTCGCTGAGCTTTGGCCGCCGCTTCCGTCCGCTCTCCCTGGCGATTCAGGATCAGCTGGCGGTGCTCACCACCAACCTGGAGCAAAATTTACGCGGGGCGCGGGTGGTGAAGGCGTTTGCCCAGGAGGATGCGGAAATCGGCCGTTTTGTGAACCAAAACGAAACCTGGTTTAATCTTTCGGCACTCTCCTCCCGCCTGCAAGCGATCAACATTCCCATGATGGACCTGATTGCCAATTTGGGCACCGTGGCCGTGATTGGCTATGGCGGCTGGCTGGTGACCCAAAATCAGCTGACGCTGGGCGAACTGGTGGCCTTCACCACCTACCTGGGCCAGCTCACCACGCCGGTGCGCCGCATCGGGCTGGTGCTGCCCGCCATCATCATGGCCTCCGCCTCCGGCGAACGCATCTTCGAAATTTTGGATCAGATTCCCGACGTGAAGGACGCGCCAAATGCCATTGATCTGCCAAAAATCAAAGGCCAGGTGCAGTTTGAGGAGGTGTCGTTTGGCTACCTGAAGCGGCACCGGGTACTGCAAAACATCAACTTTGCCGCCGAGCCGGGGCAGGTGATTGCCCTGCTGGGCGCGACCGGGTCGGGCAAATCCACCATCATGAATTTGCTGCCCCGCTTTTACGACCCGACGGGTGGGCGGGTGCTGGTGGATGGCCACGATTTGCGCCAGATCAAGCTGGCCTCGCTGCGCAGCCAGATGGGCATTGTGCTGCAAGAGACCACGCTTTTTGCCACCACCATCGGTGAAAACATCGCCTTTAGCCAGCCGGACGCCACGCAAGACGAGATTATTGCCGCGGCCCAAGCGGCTCAGGCGCACGACTTCATCAGCGAGCTGCCGGATGGCTACGAGACGCACGTGGGCGAGCGGGGCGTGACGCTCTCTGGCGGGCAGAAGCAGCGCATTGCCATTGCCCGCGCCCTGCTGGCCAATCCCGCCATCCTCATTTTGGACGACGCGACGGCCAGCGTGGACACCCAAACGGAGCGGCTGATTCAAACGGCGCTGGGCAATTTGATGAACGGCCGTACCACCTTCGTCATCGCCCACCGCCTGAGCACCGTACGCCGTGCCGACCTGATTCTGGTGCTGGAACGCGGCCAAATTGTCGCTCGCGGCACGCATGATGCGCTGCTGGCGGAGTCGAGCCATTATCAGGAAATTTATAACAAGCAGCTAAGGCCGCAGGAGAGGAGTTTGCCAGTAGGCGAGTAGGCGAGTGAAAAGTGATAAGTAAAAAGTAAATAGTTTTGTTCTTTTCACTTATTACTTTTCACTTTTTACTATTTCCAAAAAACGGCTAAGTTGAACG
>JACKBR010000127.1 GCA_020634495.1 Ardenticatenaceae bacterium
AAAACAACCCCTGAGACACAGTTCCTACACCGGCATGGGTCCATTCCACGCACCCCCTTGGGGGAACCACGGGGAGATGGCATGGATAGTGTAGCTACAATAGAGAATTGGGTATGAAGCAGGATATGTTATGTTAATAATAACGGAAACTTTCCGACGCATACGACACAGACCCCTATCAGGTCTTTCCGCCAGGCGCGGCGCCAGCCAGCGCCACAAGGCCGGCCAGCTATCAAAGGCGCTGGCCTGTTCTTCCGGCATCTCCAGCATCGTGGCCATGAAGCTGCGCCGCTGCAAAGCTGCCGGTTCTTTGTCGGCGGCCCAGTAAGTGTATTCAACACCGCTTTGCTGGCACCAATGTTTCAAAAGCTCGGTCTTCCCCACCCGGCGCCGGCCGTACAAAAGCAGCATCTGCGCTGGTCCGGGTTGCTTGCGTGTCAGCAGCCGGTTTAGAAAAGCGAGTTCTTCATGCCGGTCAACGAACATGGTTCTCCTTGGCAATAAACATAATTATAAATATCATTGTTATAACTATGATATAATAGACAATTAAATATTGCAAGATCAAGGCTAAAAGTTAACATAAAGCGAATGTTCGGCATGAGATTTTTTGTCATAATTCCGGCGAAAAAAAACGAAAAATTTCTCAGCGGGCTTCTCAGACGCGGAAATAATGGATGAAGCAACCGTTTTTCTATGGTTTGTGGCTGTTTGGCGCTAAGCAAGAATAGAATGAGGCAGCGCAGTTCCTTATGTTACAATCGGTAGGACGATACAAGAAGACGGAAACGGACAAACTGGGATGGCTAAAAAACGGAAACAAAACCTGCCGCCCCGGCGCAAGCGCATGAAACGGCCGCAACGGCTGGAATCGGCCAAAAGCTGGCTGGAGACCTATGAAGGCAACAAAGTTGTCAAAGCCTATCGAAAAAGGTACGGTGTGGATTTCGAGTGTGCGTTCACAGAGCTAGAGATGTTAGGCGTGCCGGTTGATCCCGACTATAAGGAGCGTGTTCTGGAATCTGTGGCCGCCCAGGCGGCCGCCAAAAGACAAGAACGAGCCAGGGAACGGGCGCGGCGAGCCGATGTCTGGCTAGAGTACGCCGATGATGAGACGGCGCTGGAGCGAGCCGGGGAATGTGTGAACTGCGACATGTTTCGGCCGCTGGATGACCTGGGGCTGTGCCCGGTGTGCGCCGCGATGTTGGAACGAGACTTGATCCGACAACGGGATTGGGAGTACGCTACTGCCACGGCGCGGCTCAACGATGAAGATCGGGAAGCATTGCGCCGCAAGGTCGTGGCTGAGTATGGCGAGGGTTTGGAGCTAATCGATCCAGCTTAACCGAAAAGTGATCCTGGGGTGAGTGCGGCCGTTATTCGGCCAGCCGTCAGGCGCGTAACCGCGCCGATGGGGTGAAGTTCGACCCCATCAGGAGATGCCTTCATGCCCCAGTTTAAGACCGGTAATATGTGGACGGCTTACACGGCCGCCGACCTCTTCTTGATTACCACCAATAGCACCTTGAAGAAAAGTAGCCACGCATTGGTGATGGGCCGGGGAATCGCCCAGCAGGCGCGGGATCGTTCTCCGGGATTGGCTGAAGCGCTTGGCCAACATATCCTGAAAACATGTGGTAGCCTGGGCGAGTATAGCCTGCTCATCAGCCCCCGCTGGCCAGATGCGAAACTCGGTGCGTTTCAAGTGAAGCGCCATTACCGTCAGGCAGCCAGTCTGGAACTCATCCAGCGCAGCACGGCCGCTTTGCGTGCTTGGTGTACCGAACATCCTGACGCCATCGTTCATTTGAATTACCCGGGTATCGGCAACGGCCGTCTCCGTCGCGAAGATGTTTTGCCTATTGTCATGCAACTACCGGACCAGGTCACTATCTGGGAATATCCACTGCCTGGCAAGGGGAAAGTTCTATGACTAATCCCGACTGGAATTGGCAGGTTAAACTTGGCTGCGGCCGCAGCGACACCGGTGCCCACCACCGGGCCATTGGAATCGCCCGGCAACTGTTAGCGATTGGCCGTTGGTCCGATCACCCGAACACGCTCATCGTCATCCATGACGCTTACGACCTTCATCGCCAACTGCAACTATCCGGACAAGGCGTATATGACGCGGATCACAATGTAACTGTGTACCCGGCCGTTTATGAACTGGATGCTGGCCGGGATTATGAGATTGTCTCTATGAGCGATTCGTTCCGGCAGATACACGACCTGTAAAACTA
>JACKBR010000128.1 GCA_020634495.1 Ardenticatenaceae bacterium
ACGGAGATTGCTGAGCCGGGTGTGGATGGCGTGATTTTAGTGCAGGAGATGGAAGATCCGCGCACCTTTGGCGTGGCGGTGACGGATGAAAATGATGTGGTGCATGATTTTATCGAGAAGCCAGGTGGCTTTGAGCACAAGCAGGTGTTGGCGGGAATTTACTGGTTTAGAAACGGCCGTTCCCTCCGCAGCGCCATCCAAACCATCATCGAACAGGATCGACGCACTAAGGGCGAATTTTATCTGGTGGATGCCTACAAGGTGCTGCTGGAGCAGGGCGCGGTCATCAAAGCGAAGCCCACCATTTTTTGGCTCGATGCGGGCAAGCCGGACTTTATGTTAAGCACAAATCAGAAGCTGCTGGCGCTGGGTTACGGCACGGATGATGCCATCGACCGCAGCTATGCCGAGGATTTTACGGTGATGCCCCCGGTGTTTTTGCATGAAACGGCCGTAATCGATCAATGCGTCCTTGGCCCGTTCGTCAGCATCGAGGCAGGCGCGACGGTGAAGAACAGCATCATTCGCAACAGCATCATCGACGCCGGGGCACACATCGAAAACTGCGTCCTGGACGGCGCACTCATCGGCGAAAACACAAAAATTATCGGCAAAAGCCACAAAATGTTCCTGGGTGATAATTCAATTGTGGAACTTGATTGAGATTGCATTCAAATTGTGAGCCATTTGTAAAGATGCTATACTTTTCAAACTCAGGGTAACAGGTGAAAAATCATGACAAATGCCACAATTACCGAAATTTTAGACGACTTACGCGCCGCTGATGAAACAACACGTCGCTTTGAACGTCGTTACTGGTTGAGTTCTGCCGATTTTTATGAACTGTACCAGCAAGGCAATCTTGATGATGGTGAACACACGGAAGATTTTGCGCTGTGGGCTGGCTTTTATCAAATCAAGCTAGACCGAGAAAAAGCATTGCAAGCATTATCCCATGACCGTTTACGCCAACTGCGTGCCCAGAGCAAAGGCCAAACAATTTCAATTACACCCTCTGAGCCATCGTTTCCGGTAGCCAGTTAGCAAACCTCATGCCCATCCCAAGCCGTTCAGAATACGAGCGCCTCGTCTACGGTCTGGCAGAGCATCCAGAAGTTGAAACCTCTACACTGCGTTTGTACAGCACCAGCGCCTTAACAGCGATTGTGGAGGGTGAGCTGCAATTCAACAATGGCTTAAGGTTGCGGATTATGGAGGTTCTGGATTTTAGAGTGGAAAGAATCCAAAGTTACAGCTATGCGGTTTACCAAGAGGGTGAGAAAATTCGGTGGTATGATCCCCAACCACATCCCGAAAATCCAGCTTTAACACCCACGTTTCCCCACCACTTCCATGCGCCGCCAGATATTAAGAATAATCGGCTACCGGCCGCTGGAATCAGCTTTGATTCGCCCAATTTTATGGCGCTAATTGATGATTGTTTGAACCTGAAAACTGCTTGATTGCAGTGACCGATGTTTATGAAGAAAAGGAATAATTACCCAATTACTAATTACTCGATTACAAATCGTAATAGGGTAATTGGGTAATTAAGCAATTGGAGGAAATCATGCGTAACTTTATTTCAGACCGGGTGGCAGCCACGCCGCCGTCGGGAATTCGTAAATTTTTTGATATTGCCGCCACGATGAAGGATGTCATTTCCTTGGGGATTGGCGAGCCGGATTTTGTGACGCCCAAGCCGATTTTGCAGGCGGGCATCGACAGCTTGCAGCGGGGCGAGACGGCTTACACGTCCAACAGTGGCACCGTTGAGCTGCGTAACGCGCTTAGCCAGCACATCAACAAGCTGTACAAGGTGCAGTACGATCCAGCCGACGAGATTATCGTGACGGTGGGGGTGAGTGAGGCGCTTTATTTGGTGATGACGGCCGTTCTCAATCCCGGCGACGAAGTGATCATTCCTGAACCCAGCTTTGTCTCCTATGCGCCTGAAGTTAGCTTTGCCGGAGGTGTGCCCGTGGCCGTGCCGACCTACGTCAAGGACAATTTCCAGGTAACGGCCGAAACCATCGAAGCGGCCATCACCCCCAAAACGAAGGCGATTTTGCTGGGCTACCCGAACAATCCCACGGGTGCGGTGATGACCAGAGAGGTGATGTTAGTGTAACGGCCGTTGCCGAACAGCACGATCTCCTCATCATCTCCGACGAAATTTACGACCGGCTGGTGTACGGCATTGCGCACGTTTGCGTGCCATCTTT
>JACKBR010000129.1 GCA_020634495.1 Ardenticatenaceae bacterium
AATCGGCCGTACCGTAAAACTTCTCAACGCGCTCTCCCGCCCGCACCTGCGCTGCCAACATCGGCACCTGATCAATGGTAGCCATGAACTCATTTTCGATGTTTTGGCGCACTTCAGAAAAACGCTCAATCGGCCAGGCCACGAAGAGTGCCAACAGATTGTCGTTGGTGGGGAAGGCAAAAATGACAAAATCGCGCCCCACGTGCAGTTGCAACTCGGCCATGGGCACGCCGGACCAGTAGGAAAAGTAGTAGCAGGAAACAGACGGCACCGCTTCGTAAGTTGGTGCGTTCACCGCCTGGGCCAGCTTGGAATTACGGCCGTCTGCCCCAATCACAATCTGCCCCTGCTCCTCAAAACGGTGGCCGGTGGTTAAATCGCGCCCACGTATGCCACTAATGCGGTCACCATCGCGTAAAAAATCTTCCGCTACAAACTGATCGCGCAGTTCCACACCAGCGGCTACGGCATTATCCACCAGGATTTTGTCGAGTGCGGCACGGCGTGGCCCAATCCCAAAAGGAATGCCATCGACCAGCAGATTTTTGCCGTGCATTGGCACGCCGCCCATACTCATCACCACATCGCTCACCAACGGGCAGCCCGTTTCGACGATTTGATCCAACAAACCCCATTTGGCCAGCCGCTGTGGGCCAAAGCGGTGGATAAAGTGGCCATGAGGAATATCGCTGGCAACGGCCGTTTTATCCACCAACAGCACTTTGTGGCCCAAGCGACCCAGCAACATTGCTGTTGAAGCCCCGGCGCAGCGCGCGCCAATCACAATTGCGTCATACATGGTTCACTCCTTCGAAAATAATTTAACCGCAGAGGGCGCGGAGAACGCAGAGAAAAATCTGTCCGCAATCTGCGGCAATCTGCGTAATCTGTGGATTTTCATTGATGGTGTTGAGCTTATCCTTATGGTACGGTGCAAAAAGCTGACCCAAAAATAAAGATCGAACGCCAGCACAACGGCCGTAAACCACACTCGAAAACGCCATTCAGCCAACATGATTATTTGTTAAATCCAGTGGGTACGGTGCGATGAGTGACCGCAAACTTCTGAAACTGCTTCAATAAAATCATGCGCATCTTGCTGCGTTCTAACTCCCCCTGTCGGGCTTTCAACACAGCCAACTCATCTTGTATGCGAGACAACGTCGGGTCTACTTGAACAGCTTTATTTTGTTTCATCGTAAAGCTCCTTTTTGGTGATCGAATCTATTCTTTAGGCAGTGGTCAGTCGTTCGAACTGCGCTATACTTTGCAGCTTATACGCCCATCATTTATTGATCGTATTTCTACCGTTTATCGAAGAGGCAATTTGGTAGAAACGCTGAAAATTCACGTTTTGGGCAGCCCGATTCTGCAATTTGGGGAACGGCCGTTAACCGCCGATCTCATCTCTCTCAAGGGACAAGCCCTGCTGGTGTATCTGGCCGTCACCCAACGCCCGCACGCCCGCACGTCTCTGGCCGGGCTGCTCTGGGGCGACCTGCCCGAAGGCAGCGCCCGTGCCAACCTGCGCCTCACCCTCAGCAAGCTGCGCAAAATCCTGCCCGAAACCGTCCTGCACACCACCCGGCTGGACGTGGCCCTGGCAAATTTCTGGCTTGATGCGGCCGAGTTTGAAAGGAGATTAGAGACTGGAGATTGGAGATTGGGTCAATCTCCAGTCTCCAATCTCCAATCTCCCTTTGCTTTGTACCGCGGCGATTTCCTCACCGGCTTTGATCTGCCCAACGCGCCCGAATTTGAGACTTGGGCTGAGGGCGTGCAGGAGCGATTGCGGCAAACGGCCGTTACCCACCTTTACCAACTGGTAGAAACGGCCGTTCACACCCAACAAGCCGCGCCCGGCATCCAGGCCGCCCGCCAGCTGCTCACCATCGAACCGTGGCACGAAGAAACCCACCGCCAGCTCATGCACCTCCTCGCCGCCGCCGGCCAGCGCAGCGCCGCCCTAACCCAATACGAAACCTGCCGCCGCCTGCTCGCCGACGAACTCGGCGTGGAACCAGCCAGTGAAACGCAATCACTCTACCAAGAGCTGCTCGATGACAAGGTGACAAGGTGGCAAGGTGACAAAGCCTCACCCAGTCACCTTGTCACCTTGTCACCCCCTCACCCAGTCACCTTGTCACCCCGTCACCCCGTCACCCCGTCATCCCCAA
>JACKBR010000013.1 GCA_020634495.1 Ardenticatenaceae bacterium
CGCCTGGCTGGCCGACAAATGGCCAACGAGCCTCACCACCTGGGCCGGATACCTCTTTTTGGCGGGCATTGTTATTTTTTCCGGCAGCCTTTACCTGCTGGTGCTCACCCAGAAAGGGTGGTTAGGGGCCATTACCCCCATTGGCGGCGTGGCCTTTATTGCCGGATGGGCCTGCCTGTTTTTTGCCGCCTGGCGTTCGTAGAACTGGCGGCTCACTTTTTACCGATACCTTTTCACTTTTCACTGACAAACTCGCAAACCATCATCCAAAGGAAAAAACAATGAACCCTTACGGTGTCCCCGGCCTTTCCGTGCAGGAAGTAGCCCAAAAACAAAAAAATGGCGATGAATTTTTATTGCTAGATGTGCGCGAACCAAACGAACTGCTCCTCGTCAACCTGGGCCAGGCTGTTTTAACAGCCCCGCTTAGCCAACTGGCCCGGCAAGGGCCAGAAGCGCTGCCCGAAAACATTCTGACAAACAAAGAGGCAGAAATTGTTGTCGTTTGCCATCATGGCAACCGCAGCGCCCAGGTAACAGCCTGGCTGCGGCAGCAGGGCTGGACCAACGTTTTTAACATGGATGGCGGCGTGGAGGCATATGCCATTGCCGTCGATCCGACCATTGGCCGGTATTAAATTCCCCACTGCTTTTGTACTGGTGCCCAGCAAATCGAGCCCTTTGTATGGTAAAATCGATCCACAACTATTCCCGCAGGCTTTTCCCCACAATGGCCTGCACAAGTCAGCTGTTTCGTTAAAAACATCAACTTTACTTAGAATCTATCCGAAAAAGCCACAGAGGAAAAAGAGAGTTAAGCGGCTTTGACCCTAAGCTCAAAAATCTCTGTGAACTCTGTGGCTAATAGTCAGATTGCGAAACAGGCAAACAGTACAGGTAACCATGTCAGACTCCCTGAAAATTTATGAGGTTGGCCCGCGTGATGGCTTACAAAATGAAGCCAACCTCATCGATACAGAGCAAAAAAAAGCGTTGGTTGAAGGGCTGGTAGCTGCCGGTTTACACCACATCGAACTGACCAGTTTTGTGCATCCTAAAGCAGTCCCCCAAATGGCCGATGCTGACGAGCTAATGCTTTACAGCCGCCAAAATTGGCCAGAAAATGATTTCATTGGCCTGGTTTTTAACCAGCGCGGTTATGATCGCGCTTTGGCCGCTGGCTGCCGCTCGATGGCTTTTGGCGTTTCCGTTAGCGAAACGTTTAGCCAAAAAAACACGCGCATGTCGTCGCAGCAAGCCTACGACATTACTTGCGAGCTGATGCGGCAGGCCAGGCAAGATGGTTTATGGACGCGCATTTATGTGATGACCGCCTGGGTGTGCCCCTTTGAAGGAAATACGCCAGCGCATCGCACCATTGCGCTGGCAGAAAAGCTGTGGCAGCTT
The DNA here is from genome assembly GCA_020634495.1 of Ardenticatenaceae bacterium. Next base: position 1,408 of record JACKBR010000013.1, read on the forward strand.
GGGCCAGATGAACTGGCCATTGCCGATACCATCGGCCATGCCAACCCATTAGACGTGGGGCATTTGATGGAATCTTTGGGCCGGCGGCTGGACATGGACAAATTGGCGGTGCATTTGCATGACACGCAGGCAATGGGTTTGGCCAACGCAACGACGGCGCTGCAAGCGGGTGTTCGCATTTTTGACAGCAGTGTGGGTGGCCTGGGTGGTTGCCCGTTTGCCCCTGGCGCGGCTGGTAATTTAGCGACGGAGGATCTGATTTTTTTGGCTTATAAAATGGGCCTTGGCGCGGGGGTGGATTTTGCCAGGCTTTGGGATGTGGTGTACCAGATTGAGGCTTATGTGGGACGGCCGATTGGTGGTCGGATTCGGCAGTGGTGGGAAAGCCAGTGCTTGCAGGAGCCTTCTTTTACGTTTCGGTAGTGGATAATTTTCTTTCGCCCCAAATTTTGCTTTCAGCCTACTGCCAGGGAGTTTTCCCAATGGCTCAGGATGACGGCCGTATTTACTGGTACGATCCAGACCCCAGAGCTATCATTCCCTTAGATCGTTTTCATATTCCCCGCTCTCTCCAACGCACTATCCGTAGGCAGCAGTTTAACATTCGGATCGATTCGGCATTTACGGCCGTTTTGCAAGCTTGCGCTGCGTCTGCCCCTGGCCGAGAAGAAACCTGGATTAGCCCAGATATTATTCAGGCTTACACCCGGCTGCACCGGTTGGGCTTTGCCCATAGCGTAGAGGCGTGGCAAGGGAATGAACTGGTTGGCGGACTGTATGGCGTGGCCATTGGCGGCTTTTTTGCTGGCGAAAGCATGTTTAGCCGGGTGCGTGATAGCAGCAAAGTGGCCTTGGCCTTCCTGGTAGCTCATCTAAACGAGCGCCAATTTTGCTTGCTGGATACCCAATTTATGACCGAGCATTTGCGTCGTTTTGGGGCCATAGAAATTCCAGCGGCCGATTATAAGATGCGGCTGGGGCGGGCCATGCTAACACCAGCGACTTTTCGTTGAGGTGAGGATTGGGTGGGACATTCACTTTTGTTTAGGAGGAGGAAATGACACGAAATTTAGACCCACATGATGTGCGGCTGTTTAGCGGCCGTTCCAACATTCCATTGGCCAGAAATATCGCGCAGCACCTGGATATCCCCCTGGAGGAGACGCGATTTTCTAAATTTAGTAATGATAATTTATTTGTGCAGTTGGGGGCCAGCGTGCGCGGACGTACGGTCTATTTGGTGCAATCCATGACCCCGCCAGTGAGCGATCATCTAGTTGAGCTGCTGATGATGCTGGATATTGCTAAAAGCGCAGCGGCGCGAGAAATTCACGCCATCATTCCTTACTTTTCGTATGCTCGTTCGGACAAAAAAGACGCGCCGCGTATTTCCATTACGGCCCGGCTCATCGCCGATTTGCTACGCACGTCTGGGGCGACGCACGTTATGACGATGACGCTGCATTCGCCGCAAGTTCATGGCTTTTTTAGCATCCCAGCCGATCCGCTGACGGCCCGCATGACGCTGGAGCAGTTTATTCGGCAACGGCCGTTGGACCCCAAGAAAGATGTGGTGGTTGCCCCAGACATGGGGCGGGCCAAGCCAGCCGCCCGCTTTGCCGCCGGGCTGGGGCTGCCTATTGCTTCGGCAGACAAAACGCGGGTGTCTGACACGGAAGTGAAAATTGGCGGCCTAATTGGGCGACAGGTGGAAGGGTTTGAACACGCGCTGGTTTATGATGACGAAATTGCTACGGCTGGTTCGGTTGTGGAACTCAGCGAGGTGTTGGTAGAAAGTGGTATTAAGCGGATCACGCTCATTTGTACACATGGCCTGTTTTTAGGCCCGGCGGTTGAGCGGATCAAATCAATCCCGCAAATTCAAGAAGTTATAACGACGGATACCGTGGAACGGCCGTCTGAACGCCGTCCCCCAAATTTAACCGTGCTTTCCGTAGGCAATGTCTTTGCTGAAGCCATCCGCCAAAACTATCTGCGGCGCTCCATTGGCGAACTGTTTGAAGGCATGGAAACCTGATTGATGAAGTACGAGATGGGTGACAGCCTGGAAAAAAATGAGACAATTAGTCACTGAACATCTATATTTTGAAGAGGAAAAATAAAAACGATGAGTGAAAACGAAGAAGATTTTGTCATGGCGTTCCAGGATTCCTGCGATAAGCCAGCGCTGCTGTTAATTCATGGCTTTCCCTTGAGCAGCCAGATGTGGGAGCCACAGCTAGATGATTTGGCTGATTTTGTGCGCGTAGTCGCCCCGGATTTGCGCGGGCATGGCCATTCAGACAGCGTGCCTGGGCCGTACAGCATTTCTCAGCTGGCCGATGATTGTGCCGATTTGCTGGGGCATTTGAATGTGGCCACCCCGTTTGTGGTGTGTGGTTTGTCGATGGGGGGCTACATTGCCCTGGAGTTTTATCGCCGCTACCCGGAGCACGTGGCGGGTTTGATTCTGGCCGCCACGCGGGCTGGCGCGGATTCGGCCGAAGGCAAAGCGGGCCGGGACAAGGCGGCTGAACTGGCAAAAACGGAGGGGGCTACGGCCGTATCTGCCGGAATGCTGCCCAAAATGCTGGCACCCCAAAACTATGAAGCGGATGAAGAATTGGTGGATTACGTGAAAGAGATCGTCAGCACCGCCTCGCTCAATGGCGTGGTAGGGGCGTTGGCCGCCATGCGCGACCGGATCGATTCCACTCCCATGCTGGGCGACATCGAAGTGCCCGTTCTCATCCTCCACGGAGCCGATGATAAATTGATACCGGTGTCAGAGGCCGAGCTGATGCACAAAGCCATCCCCAATTCTGAACTGGTGGTTATCCCTGAGGCAGGCCATTTGCCCAACCTGGAACAGCCAGACATCTTCAACGACGCCGTGATCGATTTTCTTGAAGAACTCTTCGGCGAGGAAGAGGAAGATTGATCGATTTATTTTCCCGGAAACTTTATGCCAGGTTGGATTGAACAGTTTCCGGGAAAATTATTACCCACAAGGCTGGTTGAACCCCGCCAAAATCCAGCAATTCCCCCTTCTGGGGCACGGTCTTCGGCCAGCGCAAAACCCAGCCCCGCTGCCCTCCACCACCTGCTACCAGGTGACGCCAGTCAAAACCACATCTGTATCTGCCACCTGGCTGCTTAACCAATATGCCGCAGAGGAAAACCGCCAATCTACTGCTTCATGAACCAACCCTTTGCGGCGTGGATTGTCATGTAAGTAATCAAATTTTGTGCGCCAAAATCCTTCTGACCAAATAGCGAAACGTTCGTTATCAAAATCGGCGTCAAACACAATTAGGTGCGCGTGGGTGGGCATGATGACAAAGGCATTAATCCGTAAGCCTTTGTGCTGATGACAGTAGTTGAGGCTCTCGGTGAAAATGAGACAGGGTTCGGCCGAGACAAAAACGGGCAGCCAATAGACCACCGTGAAAGTGAGATAATAAAGGGCCGCCCCCTCCTGGATTTTGGCCGTTTCCATGGCGCTAATTGTACCGAAAGACGGGGAAAGTGGCACGGCCACAGCCCGCAATGAAGACCCGCCATAGCAGGGGCTCACTGCGTGGCAAACCCGTGACGGGCAAGGCAAGTGGCACGGTCAAGAGACCGGCTACAGCTCTCGAAATTATGAAGACCCGCCCCGAGCAGGAACGGCCACAGCCCACCGTGAAGACCCGCCCGGAGCTGGGTCAGTCTACCTGACCCAGCGGGTGACTGAGGCCATTGAACAATATCTTACAGTGCGGGGGCCAGCCCTCACCGACCACCTGTTCATCTACCGCTCACAAGCCGCTCTTTCTAAAGACCTAGTGCGAAACCGCATCAAGGCGGCGGGGCAGCGCAATGGGGGTGAAGGTAACGCCCCACATGCTGCGCTACACCTGCCACCCAGTTGGTGAATGCCGGGGCGAAGATTACCACCATCTGGTTCTGCTGGGCATGTGCGGCTGAACATAACGATGACTTTGGTGCCAGCGACAAGACGGTGGTGAGTTTTAGGGCGATGGCGCAGACGAAGGAGAACAAGATGCCATTTTAGACAAACCAGCCACCGAGAAAGCGATTGCGCTGTTGGAAAAAGCTGGAAAACGACGGCCTGAGTGACGAACAACAGCAAGTTCTGGCTGAACTGCGTAACTGACTGGCACAACCAGACATTGCGAACTAAACTAGCTGCCGAATGTTGTTGACGAGCAAGCGGCACAAACCCCAGCAAAACAAATCAAGGAAGAGAGCTCGGTTTGCTACTTTCGGGTTGAGTCAAAAGTAGAGAGGGCTGGCAAATAAGAACAATGACGGAAAACCAGAGAAACAAAGTGGCACGGCTACAGAGGCAGTGCCACAGCCCTCAGGAAACCGCTCTTCCGACGCGGTTTTACCTTACTGCTGCACCCAATCTGTACCATCATATTCCCCAAGTGTCATTGAGGTCTGACCTCCCCATTCTCCCCCAAAAGAACCGTCACACTGCGTGCTTCGTCAAAGCTATTGCTGACCATGCGCGAGGTGGTGGATTTTCCAGTTCAACCTCTACCCAACGCTCCCCATCATATTCCCACGTCCTGTTTAGGCCTTCGCCGCGACCGTTCCAACAGAACAATGTCCTGCCGATGGCTATCATAAACCATGTTGAATCCAGCTAATGGTGGAGATTGCCTTCACACTATCTTTGCCATATTTATGTCCAGGTTTGGCCATCAAATTCGAAATGTCCAGGGCCATTGATTTGAAAACCACTGACCTCACGGTGGTCGTCATACACTATCTGTGGCACAAATAATGGGTCTTGTCCTGCCTCATCACCATAGGGAAAGATCTCATCCCCTTCAAAACCATGTTTGCCCATCAAAGTGCCAGGTCGTAGAAACTCAAATCGCACTTCTGCCAACATTCATAGGGGCGTAATGACGTCACCCACTTTTGGGAAAAAATAAATAGCACTGGGCGGCAGTAATGAATGGCTCACATCAATCCGCTGCCAATCTTGACCATCATATTGCCATTATGGCTCCGGGTAATCATTGTAGCCCCAAAGGCAATGACCTTTCAGCCTCATTGCATATCAGGGCAAAATGCTTCTTATCCGGGAGAATGGTTCGTTTCTATCCGTGTCCACTTTGTGCCATCATACTCCCGTATGTATCAGTAAGGCGATTGAAGAGACGATCCTCCTGGAAGATGCGGCTTCTTGAATTCGCTGAATAAACAATTTTCTGACGTTGAGGATCATATACTATGGCATGATTAGACCGTGAGGAGTATCACCCAGCAATCAGCTAAATCTGGTGGTGGTTTAGCTGTTAGTAGTATTTTCTGGCGTGTTTGTCGCCTGTAAATATGCAAAAAGTTACTGTAGGTTCAGCCTCTAAGATAAGTGAACTTGAGTCATCTTCTTGAATTTCCGCCGATTGTGTTTGGCAGAGAAAAGGTTGAATTAAAACCCCTAGCAGCACAAAAAACCATTTCAGAAAGTTTTGCACAATGTTTGTTCATTTTCAACTTTTTCATCGGCGTTACCCCCTTTTGCCGCATAAAATAGGAGAAATTTCCACAAGAAGTGCATTGCCATCAATCGTCGTAAAATAGATTCCATTTCTGAGGTGTAAGAATCTGTTCGAATCATAATAGAATTTCCAGATTGCTCTCATCCTTAGTCCGATTATGCCTGCATGATAGGAAAATTCTCCTTTCATCGGTAACAATACAATATCTGGTTGAGAAGTTAGACGTCAAAATAATCCTCATAATCACTAACTTCTGCTCTCTGAGTTATTGTTCCAGTTAGCAAAGCTTACCGGAGTTTACTATTTCCGTCATAGATGGAATATCATAAATGCAGCGACTAAATCATTACAACTACATCTTGGATCTTCGACATTTTTAATCATTTGCCTTACTGCTATCTCCCCAAGTTTTTTCATCTGTTCCATTTCCGCAGAGGTTTATATCCACCTGCATCTGGGTTGCTGTCTCGTTGATCGAATACAACCTGTGATTCGCCAGTTCCATACTCTCATCCAGTAGGCTTTGCATTCCTGTCTACAATGAACCCCATTGTCATTGGACGCTTTGCTCCAGTCCATCAAGAGTAATCGCCACACGCAGTGCCCACCATTAATCAATGAGGATCAAGTCCATCAGATCGACATAGTTTATGGGTTGTTGAATGAATATTTACCGTTAGAAGCTTATGGATTAGCCGGATCAGGTACAATGGAATCCATGTGAGCATGCGGTATATATAAGACTGAACACGAACCCAGAACTTCTGGGTGGCTTGACATAATTGAGCACGACCTCCATGAGATAGAATGGTTGCCTTCTATCAACCACCTCATCTTATGGAGGTTTTCACTGTTCAGCAGACATTGACCGCTTTGTCAAATGGCTGCGCTGCAATCCCATGCCGACACCGCCAAGAGTTACCAGTATCTACGTACCACCGAAGTCGTCGGCGACTGTGCTCCACCAACGTCACCTTGTACGACATTGACGACTTCATCGCGTTCTGCGCCGAGCGGCCTCAAAAGCAGCTCCATCAACCGCAGTTTAATTTGGCCGTTACCTCCTCTACCGCTTCTCGCCGACAGTTAAGAGCCCACTCTTGAATGCCTTTCCGCCCCGCGCTTACCGCCACTGGCTGCGCGACCACCAGCGACTGCCCGTGTGCAGCACGAAAAGAAGAAGTGGAAAGCTGTCGCCGTCATTGAGGATTTGCGCGACAAAGCCATCTTCCTTCATGCTGCGCAGCGGGCTGCGCGTTTCCGAAGTGGCCCGTCAATTTGCGCACCTCTTTCTGGCCGGAAAGCCCGCCTCGGCTGCGGATTCATGGCAAAAATGACCGGGAACGGTCATTAATTCTCGGCGGCAACGGCGTTGGCACTGAATGCGTACCTGGAAGCAAGGCCAAAAAGTGAAAAATGACACGGTCTTTCTCACCTACGCCGGGCGATGTCATTAAAGCCAAGGCCAACTTTGCCAACAACCTCGTCCTGGCCGACGTGCCCGTCACCTCCATCCAAAAGCTGTTACACGTCTGGGTGGCACCACCCAAAAACTGGCACGCCACGATGCCAAAGTGAAAGCAGACTTCATCAGCTACTGAATGGCTGGAGGCGTGGCATGAGCGAGAAGCGAACCTTCCCACGACTGCGCCGTGCGGTATGACCGGGCGTTGAATAAAAAGTTTGAAGCTCAAACTGCCGCCGCCTCATCTGGTGGTGCTGCACTTTTCTAGCTGCTGGCCTGCGGAAATGTCACCTTCTGAGCAGTACTGAGATTGGCTCGTGGCATTGGCGCGCCGAGGTGGTCATCAACCAACACCACCTGCCAATGGTGGCCGGGCATGTTGGGACTCAATCTCAAACCGCACCCCAGAGCTGGATTTAGTCACCGACCTGGCAAGGCGTCTACCATTGAAGCCAGAATTACGGGCAAAGCTGGCAGCGAAATTGTCGCCACTCACCTGGTTTTGGCTACCGTGGTGAAGGAGCAGCGGGGGTTGGTTATCCGCGACCAATTTTCTTTTGGCGACGTGGCCCGGTTCCAGAAGGGTCTTACCTGAGTGGCTCATTGCCCAGTTGACCAAATATTCGCACATCGCCAGGCCAACTGGCGCGGCCGTCCGCCTCGCCCAAATGACGACCCAGTTTCGGCATGTTACTCGCATTTGGCGCTGGCTCTTGAACAGACTGACATTCAGGCACCCAAGACGACCCGCGACCATCTATTTGCCTTTCATCGATGAGCAGCCAGGCTGCGTTAAGGTGCCACCATCAATCTCTCCATCTGCACACCTTCAGGGGACGCCCACTTTTTACAGGAGCAGATAGCTGTGCCCAATGCCGTGCTGACGCTGCTGGACTGAAAAGCCGCAGTCGCTCCTGTTTTTGATAGAGGCAGATGGTGTTTTCCTCAAACAGACCTTGACCAGCGGGTGGAGCAGGCCAGGACAAGAGTTGCCATCAGGAATGCGCCTGACCGAGCCATCTTTTACCTGCTGTGGCAGTGGCCTCGCGTCGGTGTGAGAAGAGGATTACAGCAGACGGATGTGGATTTGCGTCGAGTGGTGCTCATCTGACGCTAAGGGGTTGAAGGACAGGTCTGTTTACCTGACCAAACGGGTCACTGAGCGCTGAACAACATCTTGAGGTGCGTGGGCCGGGCGTTGAGTAGGGACCATCTTGTTCATCTACCGCGCTGCCGCTGTCGAAAGACCTGCGCAAACTGCATCAAGGCAGCGGGCAAGCACTGGAGCGTGAAGATGACGCCGCACATGCTGCGCCATACCTTTTGCCACGCAGCTGGTCAATGCTGGGGCGAAGGTGACGACGATTCAGGCGTTGTTGGGGCATGCGGCTGAACACGACGATGACGTATGCCCGTGTATGACCAAACGGTAATGGCTAATTTTTTCGCAATGGCAGATTGAAGGTGCAACGGCTGCTTTTATCTGCGCAACGGTTACCCAAAACGCTCTTGCTTTGCTGGATAAGCTTAGCAGGATGGATTGAATGATGAACAGCAACAGATTCTGGCTGAATTGCGCCGCTGTTTGGTAACCGATTATAGCTAGCTGAAACCAGCAACCAAAAAGATTGTTAACGAGCTAACGATACTCAAACTAAGAAAAGGCTGAGCTTGGGGAGCCTAGTTTTTCTTTTTTGGTTCTTTCTTTGGGCAATGCCGTTGAAAGAACAGGTGGTTGTCGAATGACGGGACCCACGCGTGGGCGAGGAAAGAACACGGCGGGGGAATCCAAGCGTACCTCTCCCCCAGCAGTTGACCATCTATTTTGGTAACTGAAACTAGCATTATAAGTGTAATAGTATCCATAGCTGCTGCCAGGAGCCCAGCAACAACCATTCCTCGTCCTACCTTGTTTTTTATAAGTTTTATGCATCATAATTCATCTTGATTCGCACGATTTATCAGGCTTCCGTTGAGCTATTAGTATAAAAGCAAGAATGAAAAGCCTATTGCTTTGGGTAAATAAATCAGCACATTTTTGCTCCAAATGACAATCCTATTTAACTTACAAGGCTGGTCAAAATCTGTTTGAGTATATGGCCCACTTGCCCCACCTCCTAGTATAACATACCCAACACTTATTCCCAAGTTTCACCTAAATGGAACGCTTCTCCATCTTCCCAGAAAAACTTGCCTGAGCTCCCCTTCTATAAAACTTAACTCAACGGTTACAAGGTATGAAAACCCCTTCTGAGAATCAATGTTTTATCTGGTTCCATACAAGCTTCAATTGATAGTCAAAGTGGCATCGGCTTCTAAACCCAACTCTCATCCTGACCCATATAAGTAAAAATATCTATTTCTCCGAATCAAGATTTACCATCACCGCACCGCTATGGCATCTGTTGCACTACCAGATATGCTCAAACATAATTGCATCTGGAAATACGATATCTTCCAAACTTTATCTAATGTTTTGTGATATTTTTGTTGGAGGCTTCATGACCACACCATAAATGTCTAGAGTTCGACTATTCTGTCCGTCGTTCCAGTAGACTGATGGCACGGAACTAAAAATCTCGCCGTATAGTCGTGCAAGACCATCATCAGGTGTAAGAGGGTCATAACTTTTTTAATTGAATCCAGGCATCGTGACATACTTGAAATGCTTCATCATCGCCATTTTCTTGGTACTGCATACAGTGACCTGTTGGATCGGTAAAGACAAGCGGATTATTATTGACATAAGAGTATCTATTGAAGCTTTGCGGGTTATTGGGGTCTGGTACAATGGTGTCGGGAGAAACCATGCGGTTCGTGTTTGGCACGTAATAGCGAGCGTTCATGTAAACAAGCACTCCGTCAAATTACTCACACGGCCGATTTAACCCCGCCAAAATCCAGCAATCCATCCCCTGATTTAGCCATGCCTGGGCATCTACCCAGATGCCGTCTACCAACAAGTCCCAGTGCAGGTGGTTGCCCGTAGAGAGCCCCGTCGTGCCCACTTCGCCCACAATTTGGCCGGGTGTCACCACATCCCCTGGCGCAACGGCAATGCTGGACATGTGGTAAAAGCCGCTGTAAATCCCCAGCCCGTGGTCGATGATGACCGCGCCGCCCCGCACAAACAGCATTTCTGCAACCACAACGGTTCCTCCCGCCGGGGCCAGCACGGGAGTGCCGCCGTACGCGGCAAAATCAACGCCCTCGTGGTAGGTGCGGTAGGGGCCGCCGTTGTAGGAGCGCCGCGCCCCAAAAGTGGAGCTGATTTCTAAATAGCTGTCGATGGGCAGTTGGAAGGGGGCGTCCCATTGGGCGGGGCCGCTGTTTTGTTCCCAAATGGCAAAGAGCCGTTCGCGCTCGTCGGCAATGGATTGCTGGTCGATTTGGGCGGCCGTTCCCGTGAGCGTTAGCTGTTGATAGTCCCAATCGGGCAGATCGCGGAACTGCCAGGGCTGTTCCCAAGGGGGTGCGCCCTCTACCTGAATGTGCAGTACGGGCTGCTGCGTGCCAAAAAACGCCCCGGTGCCGGTGAGCCCTACCAGGAATCGGCCGTTACAAACATATCCATCTCGTTGTCACCGAGAACGGCCGTTACCCCCAATGCCGGGTCTGTTTCCGCCCGAAGACCCACCGCCTGCCCCGGTGCCGCTGCTAATTGAGACAGCTCCAGGCGGCTAAACCCGGCGGGCAGTTCGCGGGGTATCGCGGTTTCGGCAGGTACAAAAATGGCCTGGTACAGGGCAGGACGGTACGGGGAAGGTTGCTCATTGCGTATAGCGATTTGCCACGGCGAGGCTTGCTGAGCAACGGCCGTTGCCCATAAATTCCCCCAGGGCCGTGTAAAATGCCAGATTGTTCAACGGCCGTTTCTGGCAAAACAAGCTCGGTGCCAATTGCCGGTTGGCGCAGCGGGTTTGGGTGAGGATTTAATTCGTGCAGGGCAGATTCCGTCACCTGAAAGCGCAAGGCCAAAGCGGCCCAGGTGTCGCCGGGTTGGATGATGATGGTCGTGGTGGGGGTGGTTTGGGCAATGATGGGGAACGGCCGTAGCCCCAGCAAGAGCAAACCAATCAGCCAGGCAATCCCTTTTTTGTGCATGGCCATATTGTACTGCCCAGCAAAACATTGGCCAGTTCCGCAGGTTAGCCAGAATTTGCCAAAGGATTATGGCTCTGGTGGCGCTATGGGCGGGGTAGGCCAGGGTGTTGCTTCTGGTGGCGCAAGCGTTGGTTCGGTGGGAATTGGCGCAACTTCGGGTTCTGTAAGCGGAATAGCACTCTCTGGCGGCAGTGTGGGATCAATATGTTCTTCCCAATCTTCCAGCACACCGCCGTTTACCACAATCCCCGCTCCCAGGCTGGCGGTGCCTGGCTGTTTTTGATTTAGCTGAAACAAATAAACAGCCATCACCAGGCCAGAAAAGATGAAGAACGTTGCCAGCAAAACAGGCCAGGAAATTTTTGTTTTGCCAGCACGTCGGCGAGATATTTTGCCTGCTTTTGGCGCTTTTGACTTTTTGCCGGTCGCAATTTGCTCATTGTAATCATGGCGCAGCTCGCCAATGATGCTTTCTAACGGCCGTTTCTCTTGAGCGTCCTGGTTTGCCATAATTATTTACTCGTGGTGATGGTAACGGCCGTTTGGGTAGATGCGTCAAATGTGGCCGACCAATAAGCGCTGCCTTTGTAATCAGCCCGAATCTTGTGGGTGCCTGGCGGAACGGAAACTTGGGCCAGTCCGTCGTTATCCGTTTTTTCATGGACTCCAATGTAATCGCCTGATTCGGTGAAGACGTAAATTTGGACGTTTTTCTGCGGCTGGCCAGATTCATCAACCACCCGCACGACCAGCTCACCGTCCTTAATCTCAATAGTGGCTGCCTTCCCGTTTCGGGTGGTGACAACGCCAGACCAAAATTCCCCGGCCTGGTAATTGGCCCGGAATTTATACGGCCCTTCTGGCAAGTCCAAAGAGACGCGCCCCTGAGCATCAGTTTGGCCGTTCACGCCGACATAATCGCCATTTGGCGTGAAAGCGTAAACCGCCACATCGCCAATGCCCTGGCCCTGGCTGTTTGTGACCTGCACCTCGATGGCCGATTGGTTGGTTTGAATAACGGCCGAATTTTGTGCGGGTGTCTGTGCTGGGTCAGACCAATATTGATTTTGGCGGTAATCTGCCCGAAACTTGAAGGTTCCGGCAGGCAGATCTAAAACGACATTGCCCCTGCTGTCCGTGCTGCCATAAAGCCCAGCGTATTGATCATTTTCTGAGAAGGCATAAACGCGAACATTGTCGATGCCGTTGCCCCGGGCATCGATCACCTGCACGGTGAAGGGCTGCTGTCCGGTTGCAATGGTTGTTGAGTTGGTGGCCGGTGTTTCGGCAATATTGGACCAATATTCTTGCTCCCGATAGTTGGCCCGGAACTTGTAGCTGCCGTCCGCAAGGTTGAACACAATTTGGCCGTTGCTATCGCTGTCCCCATCAAGACCAATGAAGTGATCTGCATCTGTGAAAGCATAAACCCGTACATTGGGTACACCAGCCTGGGCTGCATCAACTACATTGAGGGTAAACGGCCGTTGTCCGGTTTCTATAACTGCCAGCCAGTCGCTTGGCCAATGAACTACCGGAGACCAAAACTGCTTGCCCTGGTAATCTGCCCGGAATTTGTAGCCGCCTTCAGCCATATCATTAAAGGTCAACTCGCCCGTTTCATCTGTATTGCCAAAATTTCCCAGGTAACGGCCAGCTTCATTAAAGGCATAGGCACGCACGTTGGCAATCCCTAAGCCGTCGGCATCAACGACCTTCACAACGATCTGGCCAGGGCTTTCGGCTTCACTGGTTTCAACGGTGGGCGGGTTAAAAATTTGGCTGAAAACATCCCCAATCTTGGGGCCAAGCAACACAAGCGTTAAAACGGTAACCAGGGCAACCAGCGCAATGAGTAGGGCATATTCAACCTGGCTCTGTCCGTTCTGCGATGTTTGAGGTTTTTGTTTCACAGGAGCAACCTTCCGATACATAGTTACTGCAAAGATGCAAAAAAATTATGGTGTTCAGATAGTTTTGGTTAAGAAATTGCCGCGGAACACCGCGCCGGCTTCAAGTTTATTAAGGCCACTGTACCATCTGCCTTTGCGGAGTTCAGTAGGAATTTTCAGCCAGATTCGCTCGCAGGCGGTAGTTCATTAGTCAGGGAAAGTTTTCGGCAGCCATTTGGCAGCAAACGTTTGACATTGATGACGCGCTGTGTTATAAATTTTGCCATATGACGCAGGGCATCATTTAGGACAATTTACACAACAGGCGTCAGGCACTTTTTAGGGATTTTCTAAAGACTGTGCATCCAGGCCAAGGCTCAGACTCATTCATGAAGCTTCCTGGAAACATCGGTTAACAAACGAGCATTATGCAGGCGATTTATTTAGGATTGGGCACAAATTTAGGTGACCGGGCAGCCAATTTGCAGGCCGCTGTGATTGGTTTGGCCAAGGAGTTAGTCATTACGGCCGTTTCCCCACTTTACCAAACCGCACCCTGGGGTGTTACTGACCAGCCTGACTTTATAAACATGTGCCTCGCCGCCGAAACAGCGTTGTCTCCCATCGAGCTTTTAACCTTTATCAAAGACCTTGAAGTTGAAATCGGCCGTTTGCCCAGCAAACGCTGGGGGCCGCGCCTGATTGATATTGACCTTCTTTTTTACGCCAACCAAATTCTTGAAACCGAAAATTTAAAGATTCCGCATCCAGAGCTGGCTGAGCGCGCTTTTGTGCTGTGCCCGCTGGCTGACATTGCGCCAAATTTCGTGCACCCTGTGCTGCGCCAGACGATTGCTGCGTTGGCAGCTAAAGTTGGGGATGAAGGGATACGGCCGTTTGCGCCCAAATTTAGTCTGGAAATGAACCAATAAGCTTTTTTTTCTCTTGAAAAAAAGTCACCACTCAAAAAATGAGTGGCGACTCAAAATGTGAAAATCCTATGTTAGAAACCGCTACAACCACCCGCCGCGAACGTCGTATCGCCGCCCGAAGAGCACAAATATTAGATGCGGCTGCCAACGTGTTTAGCCACAAAGGGTATGAAAAGGCAACCACCAAAGAGATTGCCGAAATGGCTGATGTCTCAGAAGGAACCTTATTCAACTACTTTGCCACCAAACGAGAGCTGCTCATTGGCGTGGCAAAAGCGTATGCCGATGAGGTCGCTGCCGACATCGAGTCGGTGCAGGGTGAGACATTTGAAGATTTACTGGCCCAGCTCGCCGCCAACCGCTTCCGCCGTGGCCGTGAGCGGCGGCTGTTCATGCTCTTTTTGTATGAATCCCGCCTAAACGCAGATGTTCACAAATATTACGTGGAAGAAGCGCTCCAGCACATCATTGGCACGCTAGAACGCCGCTTGACGGCCTTGATAGATGCGGGCGTGATGCGCCCCGTTGACCCGGCCTTAACGGCCCGGATGATGAGCGCCACCACCATGGGTTTTGCCGCTTTGTTTGAATTAGGCGTTTCCATTGGCACAGACTCGCCAGAAAAGTTAGGCGCGTTTGTGACAGATATTCAATTAAATGGCTTACGCAATGGGCTGGGGGGTGGTGAGAAGTAAGAAGTTAAAAGTGAAAAGTGAATAGTAAGAAGTGGAAAGTGAAAAAGTAAAAGTGAAAAGTAATTTGTGTTAGGAATTGTGGGAAAGAATGTTTGAGTGGGGCAAAAAAACGTACGTGATGGGCATTGTGAACATTACCCCGGATAGTTTTTCTGGGGATGGCGTGCTGGTGCGTGGCGATGCTGTGCAAACGGCCGTTTCCCAGGCCCAGCAGTTTGTCGCCGACGGTGCCGACATCATCGACATTGGTGGCGAAAGCACCCGCCCCGGCAGCTCACCCTGACGGAAGCAGAGGAGTTGGCCAGAGTGATTCCTGTGATTGAGGCGGTGAAAACGGCCGTGTCGCTGCCCATTTCCGTAGACACCTACCGGGCAGCGGTCGCTGAAGCTGCTTTGGCAGCCGGGGCAAGTTGGGTAAACGACGTTTGGGGATTGCGCATGGATTCTCGCATGGCCCAGGTCGTAGCCCAGGCCAATTGCCCGATCATCCTCATGCACAATCGCAGCAAACCGAAGGATGTGGCCCAAGAAGAACGGCTCGGCGGCCGTTACGTAGGCGTAAAATACGACGATCTGATCGCCGACATCAAGCACGAGCTTAACGAAAGCGTCGAATTGGCACGGCGAGCTGGCGTCAAGGAGGAAAATATCATTTTGGACCCTGGTGTGGGGTTCGGCAAGACGGTTGCCCAGAATTTGCAAATTGTGAACCAACTCGATCAGTTCAAAACGATGGGTTTTCCTATTTTATTAGGCACTTCACGTAAATCATTTATTGGCTACACGCTCGATTTGCCGCCGGAGGAGCGGCTGGAGGGTACGGCCGCTACCGTAGCGGTTGGCATTGCGCGTGGGGCAGATATGGTGCGGGTGCACGATGTTAAAGAAATTGTGCGGCTGGCAAAGATGACAGACGCGATTATTAGAGGCAAAGAGATTGGAGATTAGAGATTGGAGATTGGGGAAGCACCGCGGATGTGACGGGCAATCTCCAGTCAACCAATCTCCAATTTCCCCCAAAAGGGAGCAAAAAAGATGTTAGATTTTCGCTTAGATGAAGAGCAGAGAATGCTCACCGACGCCATTGGGCGGTATGCCAATGAGCGGATGCGCAAGGTGTTTCGGGATGCCGAGGAGGACGGCCGTATTCCCAATGAAGTAGTGCAGGCTGGCTGGGAGCTGGGCATTTTGCCCACCGGCTTGCCGGAAGCGTACGGCGGCTTTGGCGAGTACACGGCGCTAACAGGCGTCCTGGCCAGCGAGGAGTTGGCCTGGGGCGATCTGGCCATCGCCCTGAATGTGATGGTGCCCAACCTGGTGGCCATCCCGGTAATGCTGTGTGGCACCGAGGCCCAAAAAGAAGCGTACTTGCCCCAGTTTTGCGATGAGGCGATGCCCGCCATGACCGCTGCTCTCACCGAGCCAGTCGTGAAGTTTGATCCTTACCAGCTAAAGACAACGGCCGTTCGTGAGGGTGATGAGTATGTGTTGAATGGGTCGAAAACGGCCGTGCCTCTGGCAGAAACGGCCGAGCTCATCCTGGTCTACGCCAACGAAGATGGCCAAACCCAGGCGTTCCTCGTCCCCACAAGTGCCGCTGGTTTAGCCATAGACAAGAAAGCCAAGCTCATGGGCATTAAAGGATTGCCCACCAGCCTGGTCACCTTGTCCGGCTGCCGCGTCCCGGCCGAAAACAAGCTGGGCGGCGCGGACGGCATCGATTTTGGCCTGATTTTGAATCATAGCCGGGTAGCGCTGGGGGCAGCGGCCGTTGGCGTCGCCCGAGCCGGTTACGAATACGCCCTGGATTATGCCAAGCAGCGCGTGCAGTTTGGCGAACCCATTGGCCACAAGCAAAGCATCGCCTTCATGCTGGCCGATATGGCCACCGACATCGACGAAGCCCGCCTGCTGGTGTGGGAAGCCGCCTGGCAGATGGACCTGGGCAAAGACGTCACGCGGGATGTCACCCTCATGAAGCAGCGGGTGGATGCCATCGTGGTGCAGGTGGCTGACCGGGCGCTGCAAGTGTTGGGTGGCTACGGCTACATCCGTGAGTATCCGGTAGAGCTGTGGCTGCGCAATGCCCGTGGCTTTGCCTCATTTGATGGACTGGCGATTGTTTAGAGATTAGAGATTGGAGACTAGAGATTGCGCAATCTCCCATTCGCCAATCTCCAATCTCCGAAACGGAGTAGACAAAATGATTAGTTTCGAAATTCCTGAATCAATTGTAAACCAGGCGCAGATGACCAAGATGGTGGCAGAACAGGCGATGCGGCCGTATTCGCGTGAGCTGGATGAGCATGAGCATCAGCGGCCAGAAGCGTTTGTGAACATGACCTGGCCCTTTACCCAGCAGATGATGAAATCGTCACTGAAAAGTGTGGAAAAACGGCTGCATAGCAACGGCAATGGCAGCAATGGGCATTCTGCACCCAAAGGGCCAGATTTTTCCATTTTGGGCTTCATCATGATGGTGGAGCAGATGAGCTGGGGCGACGCCGGGCAGTACCTTTGCCTGCCGCACCCGATGCTGGGTGGTTCGGCTGTGCAGGCGGCGGGCACACCAGAGCAGCAAATCCGCTTCCTCAAGAAGTTCACCGAAGGCGATCCCAAGTGGGGAGCGATGGCCATCACCGAGCCGGGGGCTGGTTCTGACAACAGTTCTATGCGGACAACGGCCGTACTCGACCCCGACACCAACGAATGGATTCTCAACGGCGAAAAAATCTTTATTACCAATGGCAAACTGGCCTTGGATGAGTCTGATGGCCTGTGTGTGGTTTGGGCCACCATCGACCCCACGGCCGGACGCGCTGGCATTAAATCCTTTGTGGTTGAAGGCAACACCCCCGGCGTTTCCATTGCCAAGCAGGAGCATAAGCTGGGCATCCGCGCCAGCGACACGGTGGCTCTGCACTTCGATAACGTGCGGCTGCCATTTGACAACATGCTGGGCACATTAGACCCGCAGCAGCCCGCGGCCAACAAAGGGTTCAAGGGCGCGATGAAAACCTTCGACGCCTCACGCCCGGCCGTGGCGGCGTCTGCGATGGGCATTGCCCGCGCTGCGCTGGAGTTCACCCGTGAAAAGCTGGCGGAGGAAGGCATTGTGCCGGATTACACCAAACCGGCATATGCCCTGACAGCCATCGAGAAAGATCTGATGGAAATGGAAGTGCGGCACAAGGGTGCCTGGCTGCTTACTTTGCGGGCTGTGGGCATGATGGCTCATGGCGAAAGCAACCGCCTGGCGGCCAGCATGTGCAAATTCCGCGCCGGTGAGGCTGTCACCTGGATCACCCAAAAATCTGTCGAGCTGCTTGGCCCGATGGGCTACTCCCGCGAGTGGCTGGCCGAAAAGTGGATGCGCGACGCTAAAATCAACGACATCTACGAAGGCACGAAGCAGATCAATCAGTTGATTATTGCCCGCTCGATTTTGGGCTACTCGCGGCGGGAGTTGAAGTAATCGGTAAATGGTAATCGGTGAGCGGTGAATGGTGGTGGTTCGCCGAGACTGCCGGGGGCTGAAGCCCACCAGCTAGTTGTGGAAGCCGCTGCGAGGCTAAAAGCCCCGGTGGGGCTTCCATAGCTAGCCGGGCCATTTATGGCCTGGCGGGCTGGCGGTGGTACACTTGCCTGGACTGGTTACCAACCCACTGAATACCTGTTTTGTCATTCTGAGTGAAACGAAGAATCCCTCTAAACTCCATTTGCTAAAATCCTTGAACGCGAGCAAGGTAAACACAGTGTCAAGGTTCCAGGGATGCTTCACTTTGTTCAGCATGACAAGTTTCAAATGAAGGCAACCTCGTTTTATGAGCACATATTTTAGGAGAAGTTGACACATGACATATTCGATTCGAAAAGCGGCCGTTATCGGGGCCGGGACGATGGGTGGGGGGATTGCTGCCCATCTGGCCAACATCGGCATTCCGGTGGTGCTGCTAGACATGGTTCCGCCCAACCTGAGCGAAGCCGAGAAGAACAATCCCAAGGCGCGTAACAAAATTGTGCAAAGTTTGTACGACCGCATGGCCAAGGCTCGCCCGGCCAACCTGGCCCGTGCCGACCGGGGCGACCTCATCACCCTGGGCAATTTGGAAGATGATTTTGATCTGCTGGCGGACTGCGACTGGATTGTGGAAGTGATCATCGAGCAGCTTGCGCCCAAGCAGGCGTTGATGGAGCGCATCGAGGCGGTGCGCAAGCCGGGCAGCATTGTCAGCAGCAACACGTCTGGCATTCCGATTAATGAGATTGCGGACGGCCGTTCCGACGAATTCAAAGCCCATTTCCTCGGCACCCACTTCTTTAACCCGCCGCGCTACCTCAAACTGCTGGAAGTGATTCCCACGCCAGACACCGATTCGGCCGTGGTGGACTTTATGGTGGAATTTGGCAGCGATGTGCTGGGCAAAGGTGTGGTCGTTTGCAAAGACACGCCCAACTTCATCGCTAACCGCTTCATCGCCATCGTGGGCTCGTATTTGGCGGAGTATGCGCTGGAAAATGGATACACCATTGCTGAGGTGGACGCCATCACTGGGCCGCTGGTGGGCCATCCCAAAACGGCCACTTTCCGCCTGACGGATTTGGTGGGGCTGGACGTGATGATGCACGTCAACAGCAACCTCTATCCGGCCATCGCCCACGACCCGTACCGCGAAATTTTGAAAGGCCCCAAGAGCACGGCGCTGAACGCGAAGCTGGCGGCCAACAAATGGCTGGGCAACAAGAGCGGCCAGGGCTTTTACAAGCAGGTGCGCGTGGGCGGCAGTCGTGAATTCCACACGATTGACCCAGAGACGCTGGAATATTCCAATCCGCCGAGCGTGCGCTTTGACTCGGTAGGCGCAGTGCGCAAGATTGAAGATTTGGGCGAGCGGCTGCGCAAGCTGCTCACCTTTGACGACCGCGCCGCCAATTTTGTGCGCGATACGACGTACTACATGCTGGCCTACGCGGGCTACGTGACGCCCGAAATTGCCCACTCCATCGTGGATGTGGACAACGCCAACCGCTGGGGCTTTGCCCACGAAGCGGGGCCATTTGAGATTTGGGACATGCTGGGCGTGGCCGAAACCATCGAAAAGATGGAAGCGGTGGGTCTGACAGTGGCGGATTGGGTGAAGGAGATGGTGGCGGCTGGACATAGCAGTTTTTATGAAGACGGCCGTTTCTACGATTTCCAAACCAAACAGTACAGCCCCGTTCCCCTCGATGAGAAAAACATCACCGTGCTGGGGCTGCACGAGGCAAACAAAGAGTTGGCCCGCAACGACAGCGCCAGCCTGCTGGACATGGGCGACGGCGTGCTGCTGTTTGAGTTCCACGCCAAGATGAACGCCATTGACGACCAGATCATTGCCCTGGGGCACGAGGCGTTAGCCCGGCTGGACAGCGATTTTGACGCGCTGGTGATTGGCAACGATGCAGACAACTTCTGCGTGGGGGCCAATTTGTTTGCCGTGGGTGTGGCCGCCGCCAGCGGCATGTGGGACGACCTGAACAAGATGATTCGCGGCCTGCAATCGCTGACATTTGGCTTGCAGCACGCACCGAAGCCGGTGGTAACGGCCGTTCGCGGCATGGCTCTCGGTGGTGGCGTGGAAATGGCTGTGGCTGGCTGGGAAAGCGTTGCGGCGCACGAAACGTACATGGGGCTGGTGGAAGTCGGCGTGGGTCTGATTCCAGCGGGTGGCGGCTGTAAAGAGCTGCTGCGGCGCAGGATTAACCCCGTCATGAAAACCGCCAATGCCGATGTTCTGCCCGTTTTGCAAGATGTGTTTACCCAGGTGGCCACCGCCAAAGTGGGCGAATCTGCCTGGCAGGCCAAAGAACTGGGCTACCTGCGCGACAGCGACATGATTGTGATGAACGCCGAGCACGGGCTGGCGCAGGCCAAGGCGCGCGCTTTGCAGCTGGTAGAAATTGGAGCACGTCCGCCGGAAGCTGAGAAAATTTATGCGGCTGGGCGGGATGCACTGTACGCGCTGAAGCTGGGCGTGCAGGGCTTCGTCTGGGGCAACTACGCCAGCGAGCACGATGCGCTGATCAGCGGCAAGCTGGCCCACGTGCTCACCGGCGGCGACCTGAGCACCGGCACCTGGGTGGATCCGTGGTACATCCTCGATTTAGAGCGGGAAGCGTTCCTCTCGCTGCTGGGTGAAGAGAAAACCCGCGAGCGCATGACGCATATGCTGACGACTGGTAAACCACTACGCAACTAAAAGGAGATTGGAGACTAGAGATTGGAGATTAAGAGTCAAAATCTCCAATAACCAATCTCCAGTCTCCTCCGAAGGAGAATTCTTATGACACGAGAAGCAGTCATTGTAGCGGCCAGTCGTACGGCCGTAGGCAAAGGAAAACGAGGCACCACCCGCAACTGGCGATCTGATGAGATGGCAGCGGCGGTGGTGGCGGAAGTGCTGCGGCAGGCCGAAGCGCTCGATCCGCAAGAAGTTGATGACGTGATTATGGGCTGCGCCATGCCGGAAGGGGCGCAAGGGCTGAATTTTGCCCGCACCATTGCCCTGCGCGCCGGGTTGCGGTGGACGTGCCAGGCATGACGGTCAACCGCTTTTTGCTCCAGCGGTCTGCAAACGATCGCCCTGGCTGCCGAGCGCATCATTGCCAACAGGGCGGATGCGATTATTGCTGGCGGAGCGGAGACGATGAGCCTGGTGCCGATGACCGGTTTCCGGGTGAATCCAAACCCGTACATGGTGGAAAACGCGCCAGAGGTGTACATGGGCATGGGCCTCACGGCCGAGCGGGTCGCAGACGAGTTTGAAGTGAGCCGCCAGGCGCAGGATGAGTTTGCTTTGCGCAGCCACCAGCGGGCGATGGCCGCCTACGAAAAAGAGCTGTTTAAGGGCGAAATCTTGCCGGTTGAGATTGAAGAAGTGACGCCGGGGCCAGATGGGCCTCAGCGGCAAACCATCATTTTTGACCGGGATGAGCACATTCGCCCAGAGACGACGCTGGAGGGGCTGGCCAAGCTGCGCCCGGTGTTTAAGCAGGGCGGCAGCGTCACCGCTGGCAACGCCTCGCCGTTGAGCGATGGGGCAGCGGCCGTTTTGGTGATGGAACGCAGCAAAGCCGAAGCGTTGGGGCTGAAGCCGCTGGTGCGGTTTGTCGGTTTCAATGTGGGTGGGGTGCGCCCGGAAATTATGGGTGTGGGGCCAATTACGGCCGTACCGCGCCTGCTCAAGCGCACCGGCATGGCCCTGAGCGACATCGACCTGATTGAGCTGAACGAGGCGTTTGCGGCGCAAGCGGTGGCCGTCATTCGTGAGTTGGGGCTGAATGAGGAAATCACCAACGTGAACGGCGGCGCGATTGCTTTGGGGCATCCGCTGGGCTGCACCGGGGCCAAGCTGACGGTGCAAATCATCAACGAGATGAAGCGGCGCGGCAACCAGTTTGGCATGGTGACGATGTGCATTGGCGGCGGCATGGGCGCTGCGGGCATTTTTGAGAATTTGAATTAAATACCTATCCGAATATTAGCCACAGAGTGCACAGAGGTTTTTGAGTTTAGGTGCAAAGCCTCTGAATTCTCTTTTTCCTCTGTGGCTTTTTGGATAGATTCTAAGTACAAAAAGATTGGCTCAATTTTTGAAAATTGGACCAATCTCATTTTATGAGGAGTGAGCATCCTCAGATGCGAGCGGAGTGTATCCCGTCGCAACTGGGGATGCTCACTCTGCTTTGGCTGGTTCTGGCAGATTAAACTAACCCGGCGAATTGTTGCAGGAACGGCCGTTTGTGCTAAAAAAGGCCTTACCCACACCCGCTAAAATCGACCTCTTTCGGCTCCAGTCTGGCACCAGTTCGGTGCCTGTTTTTTATGGAAATAATTTGTATAACGGAGCATAGACGATGAACCTTTTGCAGTCCCTACAGGAAGAATACAAAACTGTCCAGGCAATGAATTTGAATTTAAATATGCAGCGCGGCCAGCCGTCTGACGCTGATTTTGATCTATCCAATCCGATGCTGAATATTTTGACCGAAGAAGATTTGGTGACGCCCAGCGGCATTGCCCTGCGCAACTATCCAGGCGGGCAGGCGGGTTTGCCGGAGGCGCGGGCGTTGTTTGCTACTATCTTGGGCGTGCAGCCGGACGAAATGATTGTGGGCAACAACGCCAGCCTGAAGTTGATGAGCAATACGCTGATGTGGGCCTTGCTGCGTGGATTGAAAGGAAGTGAACGGCCGTGGGCCAACCAATCTCCCAAAATGATTGTGACTGTGCCGGGCTATGATCGCCATTTTGCGCTGCTGGATGCCCTCGGTTTTGAATTGGTGAGCGTGGCCATCACTCCGGACGGCCCGGACATGGACGCCGTGGAGAAATTGGCTGCTTCTGATCCCGCCGTCAAGGGGATCATGTTTGTGCCTACCTACAGCAATCCTACGGGCGACACCGTTTCTGATGAGACTGTGCGACGATTGGCTGGCATGGAAACGGCCGTACCTGACTTCACCATTTTTGCCGACGATGCTTACCGCATTCATCATCTCACCGATGAACCTGCCGAGCCGCTCAATTTGCTGCGGGCCTGCGAGTCGGCTGGCAACCCAGACCGGGTTTATCTGTTTGGCTCCACTTCCAAAATCACTTTTGCCGGGGCGGGAATTGGTTTTATGGCCAGCAGCAAGGCCAATGTGGCCTATCTGAACAAGCTCACCGGCTTCCAGTCGATTGGCCCCAACAAAATTGAGCAGTATCGCCACGTCAAGTTCATCAACAGCTATCCTGGCGGATTGGCCGGGCTGATGCGCGATCACGCTGCCAATTTGCGCCCCAAGTTTGAGGCGGTTCAGGGTGTGCTGAGCCGGGAATTGAGAAACGGCCGTTATGCTACCTGGACCAATCCCCAAGGCGGTTACTTTGTCAGTTTAGACACCGTTTGCCCGGTAGCCGACCGAGTGGTAGAGCTGGCCAAAGGGGCAGGCGTAGCCCTGACGCCCGCAGGCGCTACCTACCCACACGAGCAAGACCCTCACAACAGCAATATCCGCCTGTCGCCCAGCCGTCCGCCCGTGGCGGAAGTGGCCCAGGCGATGGAAGTGGTGGCGCTTTGTATAAAGATTGCTACGCTGGAGTATGATGCGCCGGGGTAGAACGTTTGCGAGTTTGCGAGTTTGCAAGTTTGCAAGTTTGCAAGTTTGCAAGTGGGCGAGTTTGCGAGTAGGCGAGTAGGCGGGTCATGTTTATTCTTTGTCGCCACTCGCCACTCGCCACTCGTACCAAAATAGTAAAAAACTCCTACTCCCCAGCTTATTGCTAGACATAAAGCGAGAATCGTTTACAATGGACACTTGATGAAACGTTTTCGCCTTGTGTTTGGCCTTTGCTTATTGGTAGGTAGTTTGTTAGTTGGCTGTCAGCTTCAGCTTGATCTGGAGCCGCTACCCACGCGGGTGCAGCCAATTGCCCTGCCAGGAGAATCGTCGGGGATTCCGGTCACGTTTACCCCTGCGCCAGAAACGGCCGTAGCCTCCAACCAGCTGACCCAATCTGGCCTGCTAGACGCTTTGCCCGTCACCAACACTCCCCTGCCCATCCCCACCAACACGCCCGTTACCCCTACCAATACCCCCACGCCTACCCCAACCGAAACGCCCATCGGCCCAACTCCGCCGACCATCAAACCGATTGCCCAGTACAGCTTCAGCGAGGTAATCCCCTTCCAGGCATTTCCTATTCCCGCGGGCAACAACGGCTGGGGGGTACATTGGATTCCCACCGTCAGCCAGGAACGCGGCGCAGTGGATCGCTTTGTCAATGAGGCGGTGCGGATGCACATTAAATGGGTTGTGTTCTTGAACGAGGGTACCCAAATTGGCGACAACGACTATCTTGTTGAAAAATTAGTGGCCAATGGCATTATGCCAGTGATGCGCCTGTACCGCTCTGGGGTGCTGCCCTACGACGGCAACATTGGCCCGATGGTGGCTCATTATCGCGCCAAGGGCGTTTATTATTTCCAGCTTTACAACGAGCCAAATGTGAATGTGGAAAATCACCAGGGCTTTGCCAACCCCAACCAATACGCCGAGGCTTGGGCCGATGCGGCACGACAGGTCATTGCCAATGGCGGCTTCCCTGGGCTGGGAGCCTTAAGCCCTGGCGGCGAATATAACCATTACGACTTTTTAGCCCGCACCTTGCAGGCGATCAAGTTCAATGGGGATGAAGCGCTGCTGAATCGCACCTGGCTGTCGGTACACAACTATCATGGCGTGCGTGCTTATGATGATCCCGACGGCTTTCTGTTGTTCCGCAAATATGATGAGATTGTAGTGGGGCAAATCGGCCGTTCTTTGCCCATGATTGGCACTGAAGGCGGCTCCTACAGCGCAGACCGCAACGTGGAGCTAGAACTCATCCGCTACCAGTACACCTACATGCGCGACGCAGAGCCGTACTTTTTGGCCTTTAGCTACTGGCTGCTGGCCAACAGCGAAGGCGGTGCCCACGATAATACCTGGGAGTGGCAGGCTCTCTTCCGCCCCGGCTTTGTCCATCCGGCCGTCACCGAATTTTTCTACAGAACCTCCCACTAAGTTTGTGGGTCTTATTCTAAATCCATAGAAAGCGTTGTGCTGAGCTGCCAGAGTTGTTGGGCCAATTTTGGGTTTTTGGCTGCTTCAGCCAGGGGGATTGTTTCTTTTTCGTTGAAATATTTGCCATTGGTGTGCGTTAATTCTGGGGCGGTGGCCAGCCAGGTTGGGGCAACGGCTCCTTGTTCTGGTGTGGCCCAGCCGCGCTTGACCAGCTTCATGATCCAGCCCAAGGGGCCACGCATGTTGCCCAGGTTGGTGCGGATGACGCCGGGATGTACGGCGTTGAGGGTGACGCCGCTGCCTTCTAACTGTTGGGCTTCCAGGGGGAAAGTTAGCATATTGCAAAGCTTGGTGCTGGCGTAGGTGCGCATGGGGTGGAAGTCGTGGCCGTAGGGGGTTTTGTGGAGATCGACACGGCCGTTTGCATACATCCCCGCACTCACATTTACAATTCGGGCCGGGGCGCTGGCTTTTAACCGCTCTTGCAGCAGTTGGTTGAGCATAAACGGAGCCAGATGATTTACCATGAAGCCTTCTTCCAGCCCGTCGGCGTTGATCTGCTTTTTGGTGGGCCAGACGCCTGCGTTGTTGATGAGAACGTTGATTTTGGGATAGCGTTCAAGCAATTCCCGGGCCAGCTGGTGTGTGGTGGCCACTGTGCCTAAATCGCCCACAACCAGATCGATGGTGGCGTTGGGACTCGTTTGGCAAATTTCTTGAACGGCCGTTTCCCCACGCACTTTATCCCGACTCACCATCACCACATGCACCTGCTGTTTGGCCAATGCCTTCACAATTGCCTTGCCAATGCCCGCATTGCCTCCGGTCACCACGTAAACGCGCTCTTTCTTTTCATTGGCTGCCATCATTGCCTTCCTTTGCCCAATTCAACCAGATTAATCCAACAAATCTGCCCCTTGAAGCTCGGCTTCAAGATTTTGCCATAGTTTGTTGAATCGTTTCAAACGCTTTTGGGCGGCTCGTTTGGCGGGTTCCGTGTGCATACTGGCAACCGTTTTGGGCAGCCAACTGGTGTTGTTGCGGGCGCTGTCGATGAGGGATTGGGTGGAACGGCCGTTGCCCTGCATCACAATAAGCGGCGTAAAGTGAAACGCAGACGTGAGTCCAATTTTGGCCAGCTTGTCGGCATCCCACAGCACCTGCGACTCTAAATCTTTAAGCGGTTTTTTGCGCCACAAACCCTGGTGAGACCGGATCGCTTTGGCCACGTGCCCAATCTTCTTTTTGGGAAAGTCAGTGTTGGGCAGGATGTCGTGTGCGGCTTTGGCTCCCTCTTTGGCATGTCTGGCACCGGTTTCCTTGCGAATGTCATGCAGCCAGGCGGCGGCTTCCACCACTTCGGCATCTGCGCCGGTGAGTTCAGCCAATTTTAGCGCCAGGGTGACAACGGCCGTTACATGCTCCCACCGGTAATTAAACATGGGATCGGCCGTACCGAATCGCTGCTTTGCCTCATCTTCCGTTGCTTGCTTCATCGCCTTTTTTACTGTTTTCCGCCAGGGTTTCTTTTTGTTTGTTGAATTTTTGTTGGATTTTGGCATACAGTCATTTTACCCCGGCAGTTCGTTAATGCCCATGTTGAGTGGTAAAATCTTCGCCCGAATGCCAAGCCAACTGAAACGTTGGCCAACTCGCATGATTGAGGAGACAGTGTGACAGCGATTCAAGTATCTGATTTAAGTAAATCATTTTTTGTGCCCGTGCGTGAGGCCGGGTTAAAGGCGGCATTGGAAAGCCTGGTGAACCGCAAAACGCGAGAAGTGCAGGCGGTGCAAAAAGTTTCC
Organism: Ardenticatenaceae bacterium; assembly: GCA_020634495.1. Next base: position 28,413 of record JACKBR010000013.1, read on the forward strand.
TTTTCCATTGAGCCGGGCGAAGTCGTGGGTTTTTTGGGGCCAAATGGAGCGGGAAAAACCACCACGTTGAAAATGCTCTCCGGTTTGCTCTATCCCACCAAGGGAACGGTTTCGGTTTTAAATTATACGCCCTCGCAGCGAGACAAAAGCTATCTACGGCAAATGACGTTGATTATGGGCAACCGCAACCAGCTCTTGTGGGATATTCCCGCGCTAGATTCGTTTGAGCTGAACCGGGCCATTTATCGCTTGCCAGAAGATGAATTCTGCCGCACCCGCGATGAGTTTATTGAGCTGCTAGACATGAAGGAGATTGTTACAAAGCCGGTGCGGAACTTGTCGTTGGGCGAGCGCATGAAGGTAGAAATTGCGGCCGCATTGCTGCATAAGCCTATGGCTCTCTTTTTGGATGAGCCAACGATTGGGCTGGACGTGACGATGCAGCGGCGCATTCGGGCATTTATTCGGGAATACAACCGGCGCTACGGGGCAACGGTGCTGTTGACCAGCCACTACATGGCCGACGTGGAGGCGTTGTGCAAGCGGGTGATTGTGATTCATCACGGCCGTATTTTGTTTGATGGCGCTTTAAGCCAGCTGGTTGACCGGTTCAAGGCGCAAAAACGGCTGGTGGTGACGGTGGAAAGTGGTTCCGTCGATTTGTCGCGCTTTGGCGAGGTGGTGTCGCAGGAGGACGGCCGTATCACGCTTCAGGTTGCCAAAAAGGAAGCGCCAGCCATCACTGCCAAACTACTCAATGAGTATCCCGTGGCCGACCTGCTGGTGGAAGACCCTTCCATTGAAGATGTGATCGAAGATGTTTTTGCCCAAAGCATTGAACCAGACGCGGAGGCGGAGGCGGCTACGGCCGCATGAGGCAGCTATGATCGCAACAACCCCCAAGCCAACCCGGTGGCAGGAAATAAGAACGCTTGCCGATTTTTACCCCATCCAAATGAAATATGCCTCCATTATCACCGTGCAATATCCAATGGCGGCGATTTTGTGGCTGATTAGTCTGGTGGTGGAACCCACTATTTATCTGGTGGTCTGGTCTACCATTGCCCGCGAGCAAGGGGGGACGGTGGGTGGCTTTACCGCTGGCACGTTTGCCGCCTACTACATTGCCTGGACGGCCGTTCGCGTGATGAACATCTCCCTGACGCCGTGGGCCTTTGAAGGGCGCGTGCAGCGCGGCGAATGGTCGCCTATGCTGGTTCGGCCCATTCACCCTTTTCACCAGGATTTGGCCTTTTTCATTGGCATGAAAGTGCGCGATATGGCCTATCTCGTTCCCATTATTACCCTGTTGGTATTGGCCTTTAAGCCAGAGCTAAATCCAACCTGGTGGCAGATTTTTGCCTTTTTGGTTGCCATTTTTACCGGCTTTGTCATGCGCTTTATCTGGCTGTGGTTTTTGGGGTTAATCACCTTCTGGATTACCCGAATTGCCGCCGTGTTTGATCTATATTTTGCTATCGAGCTGCTGCTGTCTGGTCGAGTGGTGCCCATCGATCTGCTGCCGAATTGGGCGCAAACCATTTCCAACTGGCTGCCTTACCAATGGTCGTTTGGCTTTCCCATCGAGGTGATTTTGGGTCGCCTGACGGTGCAAGAAACGCTGATGGGCTTTGGTATGCAGCTTTTGTGGGCAGTGGTGGGCTGGATTTTGATGATGATTTTGTGGCGTGAAGGTGTGAAAAAATATTCGGCCGTTGGCGCTTGATCGGTAATCAGTAATCGGTAATCAGTATGTTAGCTACTTTTTAATTATGATTCGCCCAGCCGTAAACAGACTGGGCTAGTGTATGAAAGCCTCTTTGAAGCTCTTTTTCAGCCCTGAAAGGGCTTCCATTAGCTAGCCGGGGGCTTCAGCCCTCGGCGAATCAGAAACAGGAGTCAGTGAGTGATTTGCTGATTTGCTGAGGTCTGGCCTACTGATCACTGTTTTGGAGAGAAATGGGTTACTTACGACTACTCTGGATTTATTTCCGCGTGGGCTTCATGAATGAAGTTCAGTATCGCGTTAACTTTTTTGTGCAGTTGGGACAATCGGCCATTTCTCTGGCAACGGGTCTCATTGTTTTGTCGTTGGTTTTTACTTACACAGACAGCCTGAACGATTGGAGCCGCCCGGAGCTTTACATTGTGATGGGGGTACACATTATGATTGGCGGTTTTGTGCAGATGCTGATTCAGCCCAACATGGTGCGCCTGATGGATGATATTGGCCGGGGCACGCTGGACTACATGCTAACCAAGCCGGAAAATGCGCAACTGTTGGTGAGCGTGCGTGAACTGCGCTTCTGGCAAACGGTGGATGTTGTCACGGGTTTGGTTGTGATAGGCTGGGGCGTTCGTTCCTTGCACAACACCATGACGGTTTTGGATGCCCTGATTTTTGTAAGCACCATCGTGTTGGGGCTGGTCATTTTGTACAGCTTTTGGCTGATGCTGGCCTCGCTGGCGTTTTGGTTTATTCGGCTGTATGAAATTGTGCAGATTTTCCAAACAATGTACCAGGCGGGGCGCTGGCCCGTGGGCATTTATCCCAGCTGGCTGCGAATTATTCTCACGTTTTTGGTGCCGGTGGCTTTTGCGGTCACGGTTCCGGCCGAGGCGTTTACTGCGCGGTTGTCGTTGGGGACATTGGGGTTATCTGTGGGGTTAACGGCCGTACTCTTTTTCATTGCCAATCGCGTTTGGCGTTGGGGGCTTAGCAACTATTCTGGCGCTTCAGCCTAGAGGTGAGCCATCACTCTGGGAAAAAACCGGGAATTAAAATGGTAAAGGTGGTTCCTTTCGCTAATTCGCTTTGCACAGAAACCGTGCCCCGGTGGGCTTCAACAATCTCTTTGACCAAAGTTAGCCCCAGGCCAGTTCCTTTGTGCCGCCGTTTAGAGCCACTTTCTACCTGATAAAATCGCTCAAAGATACGGTCAAGCTTATCTTTGGGAATGCCTTCGCCGCTGTCTGTCACTTCAATGCACAAACTATCTCCCTCTGCTTTGAATCTTAGGATGATGTGGCCCTCAGGCGGCGTAAATTTGAACGCATTGGAAATTAAATTGTCAAAGACGCGGCGTAAATGCGTGCTGTCCCCCCGAATCCAGGGAATTGGTTCCTGAATGTCGGCTTCTAGATGAATATTTAATTCATTTGCCCTCATGCGATAATCCGCCAGTAGTGAATAGACCAGCATGATTGTGTCGATGTTTTCTCGACGGAGCTCTTGCGTTTCAGCGGCCAGCAGGGCCGTGAGATCGTCTACCAGGTTGGTGAGCATGTTTACCCGGCGCATAATGATTTTGCCAGATTCGCGCTGTTCTTCATTGAGCGGGCCTAAACTTTCGCTGACCAATAGCTCGGCATGGCCGTAAATGATGCCAAGCGGTGAGCGCAGCTCATGCGAGACGCTTTGGGTGAAGTTGGCTTTCATCATATCTAGTTCAGCCTGGCGGTTTAGGGCGTCGGCCATGGCGGTGGCCCGCTGCTGGGTTTCTGCCAGCATTCGCAGATTTTGGATGGCGGTGCCTGCCTGGTGCCCCACGGAAATGGCTAAATCTAGATCGCGCTGGGCAAATGTACAGGGTGATTTGTTCAGGTTAAACAGGGCCAACATGCCCAGGCAATTGTCATGGGTTTGTAGGGGAACGCCAATAAAGGAGGTCACGCCCACGTCAATCCACTTTTTCATGGCTTCTGCATGATTGGGGTAATTATTCAGCAGGATAGGTTCACTGGTTCTGACAATTTGCCAGGCCAGGCCGCGCGGCCGTGGTGCAGGGCGCAGGTTCATCCCGCTGGGCACATTATGCGGATAAAATGTCATGATGTCGCGGTCAATCACCAGACCGAGCAGGCCTGCATCAGCGCGTATTAATTCGGCCGTTAACTTGACAATATTTCCTAAAAGCGTGGGGAGATCGTGGGTTGTGTGGATAGCCCGGCTAATTTCGTTGAGTCGTTTTTCACGGAGCAGCGCCTGGTTGGTTTGGGTCAAAAGGGTGGCGGTGTTGATTGCCTGGGCTGTCATGTGGGCCAGGGTATGCCCGGTGCTAATTTGGAGTGGGGTTGACGGCCGTATCTCGTCCCAAAACAGGGCAATGGCACCGCCAAATCTACCCTGGTTGTCTATGAGCGGGAAACTGGCGAAGGAGCGAAAACCTTCTGCCTTAATAAATTCCTGTACCTCATGGTAGATTGGGTCTGTTTGTGCATCCTCGGCCCAGATTGGCGCTAGATGATGAAGCTGTTCACTGCCGGGCGCTTCACGAAAAATCTGGTTTACATGATCAATGTAAGGTAGGGAAAGGCCAAATGCGTGAGGGCAGCTGAGGCTGTCGTTTTCCTGGTCGTAAAAAAAGATGGCCATGCGGTCTGGGTGGAGGGTTTGGCGTACGGCCGTTTCTATTCTAGACCATAAAGAAGGTAAATCATGAACCCCCAACAGCAATTCGGCTGCGGTGGTGAGGGCGGTTAGCGTTTCAATATTTTGGGGGATGCCGACCAATGAATGATCTTGCATGGCTAACTGAGATCGTAACTGCTCTAACTCGCGGATCAACGCATCTTTGGGTTTGTTGTAATCATCCATTTGTCGATCTTGTGGCCGATTTGTCACTTTGCCTTAAGGGAACGGCTGTTTTTATGGGGGACTTCCCTTAAAGGCGACAGCACGAAGGCTAAATAGCGTTAGTTCTTGCGTGACATGGGCTGCTTCTTGTTCCGGCTCTGGTGTGGCCAAAAGCTGTAAGATTACCTCATCAAAGGCACCAGCAAAAGCCTCGGCGATTCTCCTGCTGTTTTGATCGGGGATTGACCCTTGATTAATTGCCTGGTCTAACGGCCGTTGCCACAGCCGCACCAAACGTTCACGAAAAGTTCTGCGCTTTTCCTCTAATGACGGAACAGCGCCCACACCCCCAACCAGCAGCAATTGCACCACCGCCGGTTCATATATAGCAATGTTCAGGTAAGCTTGAATGCCGCGTGACAGCTGTTGGGCCAATTCGCTACGACTGCGAACGGCTTGATCGATTGTTTGCAGCAAAAAATCGGCCGTTTCTTCATAAAGATGAACAAATAAAGTCTCTTTATCGGGAAAGTAAAAGTAAAATGTGCCGATGGCCACATCCGCCGCTTTTACAATGTCACGCACGGTGGCGGCATAATAGCCCTTTTCAGCAAACACCTGAACGGCCGCTTGCATCATTGCCGTTCGTTTGGCATCCTTCTTTTGGCGTGTTTTTTCACTGCTTCGATAAGCCATATAATTTTCGGCCAGTTCCTTTGGTAAGATAATGGGCAAATGAAGTGTACGTCAATATCCTATTATGACTATGACATCTTTACTGGTAGCCACTTTCGATGAACAATTTTAACCGCTGGACATTAGATAAACAGAGCCAGGCACCATTATACCTGCAATTGTACCATCAGCTACGCCAGGCGATTTTACAGGGTGACTTTATCTCTTTGCGCCTGCCCCCCAGCCGGGAATTGGCTAAACAGCTTGGGGTGGCTGGCATTACGGTGGCCCAGGCGTATAACCAGCTAGAAACGGAAGGGTTTGTGGTGCGCCGTCAGGGGGCGGGCACGTTTGTCGTTCCGTTTTTGTCTGGCTTGGGGGAAGCGCCAGAAGAGGCACGGCCGTTTCAACCGGGGTTTTCATCCTGGGGAGAGCGCGTTTTGCAAACGGCCGTTGCCCCAGCCAACAAACAACCGCGGCCAGAGATAGATTTTGGCTTTGGTCGCTCCTTCCCCCACATCTTTCCCTACGACATCTGGCGCAAGCTGCTGGCCCGCTACCTGAGCACAGACGATGCCATGCTGTCCCGTTTTGGCTCCGTGGCTGGCTATTTCCCCCTGCGGGAGGCCTTGGCCGCGTACCTGACGCGCTGGCGCGGCGTTACCTGCCAGCCAGAGCAGGTTGTCATTGTGAACGGGGCGCAGCAGGCGCTGGATATTTTGGCCAGGCTGCTGTTGGAGCCTGGTGATGAAGTGCTGGTGGAGACGCCAGGCTATGCCGATGCTTTTTCGTTGTTTCAATTGAACGGGGCGCAGCTTACGGCCGTTCCCGTTGATGACGCCGGGTTTATGGTGGAAAAAATTCCAGCGCAATGCCGGGCTAAATTGGCTTTTGTTACCCCCTCGAACCAGTTTCCCCAGGGCGGCACGCTGTCGCTAGAGCGTCGTCTGGCGCTGCTGCGCTGGGCCAGGCAGCACGATGCCCTCATCATTGAAGACGATTATGATGGCGAACTGCGCTACGACGGCCGTCCGCTGGCGGCGCTGCAAGGGCTGGCAATGGATAGCCGGGTACTTTACCTGGGCACGTTTTCAAAGGTGCTGTTTCCCGCGCTGCGACTCTCTTATGTGGTGCTGCCGTTGGGGTTGGTACGGCCGTTTGTCCAGGCCAAGCAGCTCATCGACCGGGGTGCGCCCACCCTCACTCAGGCGGCGGTGGCCGATTTTATGGTGGAAGGGCATTTTGAGCGCCACCTGCGCCACTTGCGTGAAGCCTACGGCCAGCGGCGGCAATCCCTGGTAGCGGCGTTGCAAGCCCATTTGCCCAGCCTGGTGCGCTACGCCGATGAGCCAGCCGGGCTGCACGTAATGCTTTATTTGCCTGAGTCTTTGCCAGAAACGGCCGTGGTGCAGGCCGCCGCAGAGGCTGGAGTGGGGGTTTATTCAGCTGCACCGTACTTCATTACGCAGCCCTCGCCGCCTGCCATTTTGTTGGGCTTTAGCGGCTTGAGCGAGCCAGAAATTGAGCTGGGGGTGGCGCGTTTGGGGGAGGTCATCACCGCTTTGCAGAATTAGCCCAACTGTTAACCTGGAGAACTGACTCTCGCAGGGAGTGGGCGGTACTCCCTGCTAAAGCTGCTTTTGCCGCTGGCGTTCGTAAAGCACAATGGCGGCGGCGGCATTTACCGAGAAAGAGTCAATGCCGGACGTCATGGGAATGGTGACGAGCTGATCCAGCTGGGCCAGAAGGTTATCTGGCAAGCCCCAATATTCACTGCCCATGAAAACGGCCGTTCCCCCCGATCCCCATTTCAAGCTGGGCAAAGGCACCCCGTTTTCCGCCACTGTGCCAATGGTTTTCATGGCTGCGGCTTGCAGCGTGGCCATCAGGTCTGGCACGGTTGCGGTAGCCACAGGCAGCTTAAACAAACTGCCCATTGAGGTACGCACCGCCCGTGGGTGAAACGGATCGCCACTGCCAACGGTGACAAACAAGTCAGCCCCTAAGGCGTGAGCCGTGCGCAGCAGGCCGCCCACGTTCCCCGGATCAACCACGTCTACCGCCACCAGCAGGGTTGGCGCGGGATGGGCCGCCAGCCATTCCGCCAAATTGAGCGGCGCGGGCAAGGGGATTAAGCCAATCAGCCCGCCAAGCTGGCGTCCTTGGGTAAGCGTCTCCATTGCGGCATCAGGGGTGGGGTGGCAGGGGATGTTGTAGGTATGAAGCTGCTGCAAAACGGCCGTTTCCCGTTCCCCGGGATTTTGCCAGACAGATTGCCTGACGAGAACGGCCGTAGGCCACCAACTGGCTCGCAAGGCCCGCTCATGCAACCGGGTTCCCTCAATAGAAAAGTACCCAGAAGCTGCCCGCCCCCTGGCAGTGGCGGTGCGTTCAATCATCGTGCAAATGCTGGGCCACGGTTTGTTCATGCCACAGTTTTATTATACGATTGATCATGCGATCGGGGTTCGTTATCTAGTGATTCGAATCTGGATATATGCTGCCCAGCCTCTTCTGCCCTGACCAAACACTGATTAGCCATTATTGCGATAAAAGGTTGCGATATACCAATGGTTTCCTGAAACATCAACTACTGCGGATGCACGTTCTCCATAATCCATTTCCATCGGTTCATGCAGAGCTTTCGCGCCGTTCTCAATGGCCCGACGGTGGGTTTCGTCGATGTCTGGAACGTAAATATGTAACGCTCCAGGCATGGCACCAAATCGTTCCGTCGCTTCAGCGATTTCGAGAGAGGAATCACCGATACGAACCGCTGCGTGGGATACCTTGCCATCCGGTCGTTCAGTCCGTTCCAATATCTGTGCATTGAAAACCTGAACCATGAAATCGACGAGGATGTGCGCATCGGTCACAGTAAGGAAGGGAGATACTTGATTGAAACCAATAGGTGTGTAGTCTTCGTTCATTCGATTTCTCCATCTGTCGTGTTTTAAGCAGCTACGGGCGATAATTCTCCGGCTCGCTCGATGGCCTAACGGCTGGCGTTAGCAGTTTGGCGGGAGAAACAGCCGACGAAACGGGCAAATGCTTTCGTTCAGAGCCAGCTCAAAACGCGGGGGCCATCCGTAAATCAAATTAGCCGTATTCATACCTGTAATTCTCTTCCACGAGATTGTAGCACATGTGTTCTATCGCATCAAGATAGAAATAAACTAATTTCCGAACCTGCCAAAGCCGCCTAACGCCTGCATAACCAGCGCGGCCCGATTAGAACACACTTTGCCCTAATCGCACCGCTTGAATCACCACGTACTCGCCGCGTCTGGTTCATGCCATGTTAGGCGGCTTTTTTGCTGACTCCTCAATAAATCTTGCGTTTTTTAAACCGCTAATTCGAGCGTTACTTGCCGACCGGCACGAGCTTCAAGTGTGATCAGCATTTCTAGGCTAAATTTTTCCCACTTTCCGCGCACCAAATCTGATACACGGGATTGAGCAATTCCCAGTTTTTTTGCAGCTTCGGTTTGAGTCATGTCGCTGGACTGAATGTACAGCCTTAAATCATTCATCAGTTTGGCTCTCATATGTAAGATCGCGGCTTCTGCTGGCTCTAAGTCTAAATCTTCAAATACATTGCCACTTGATTCAAAAATTGGCTCATCCATTGTTTATTCTCCAAGTTGCTTATAACGCTGTCGTGCAATTTCTATATCATTCCGGCGAGTTTTCTGGGTTTTCTTTTGAAAAGTATGTAACACATAAACTGCGTCGGCAAATTTTGCTACGTAAAGAACGCGCCACTCGCCCAATACTCTAATGCGGATTTCTCGAACACCTGAACCAACCGTTTTCATCGGTTTCCAGTCTGACGGATCCAAACCGCGTTGGATAGCATACAGTTCAAAACCCGCTTGTCTTCTCGCTTCGGCGGGTTAACTCCGCAAATCATCAAGGCTAGAACCAACAAATCGTAATGGTTTCATAAGCAAAATCATACAAGTGTTTATATAAATTATCCAGACGTTTGGGCTGGATTTAGCCAACTATGGTGCAAGGTGGGGCAGAATTTGCAGGTTTGATTAATACTTTGCCGGAAAACAAGGGGTGATTTTTGAGCATCGCCTTTTACAGAACCTTGACGCTGCCGACCAAGCGTGGCTTTTGTGGAGCGGAGCGAGATCTGAATTTCACAGCCAACTTAACCACTAAAACTTCTCAGGGGATGAAAATCTATAGATAGTCTTGGACTTGATGTCGGCTACCGTTTTCTGGTTTTGCTGCCACAATGCGTTGGATTGCGCTTGCTACTACCGCAGGGCTTTTCAATGCACCCGATTCCTTGTTGCGAATAAATATGTCTACATTCGGGAAGTCATTAGGTGACTGCGCTCGAACCCCGGCTTGCATCTCGGTATCTGTGGAGCCAGGGTCAATATTGAGAAATCGAATGGGGTTAGTTTGCTCTCTTTGTTCGGTAGCCAAACCCCGTACATAATGTTCGATCCCTGCTTTAGCTCCACTGTAGAGTGAAGCACCAAATAGATTTCCTACCGCGAGGCCAGATGAAATGTTTACCACAGTCTTTTGACACTCCGCTTCCTGAAATGCTCCTATGAAGGCTCTCAGAAGTAGGATGGCACTTATGTAGTTAACATTGATATTTGCCATTATTTCGTCGATACGCTTGTTTGGCAGAACACCTAGCGGCATGGTGGTTCCCGCGTTGTTAAAGAGAATTACCTCATCTAACTTCTGCACTGCCCACTCAGCAAAAAGCGGTTCGATGATGTCTTGAATCAATTCTGGTCGTGATAAGTCTATGACAATGCTATCTGTCGATTGACCACTGCGCGAGAACTCTTTCACCATATATCCTTCGCTCTTGTATATTGCTAATAGTTTGGCTCCAATCCCACGTGAACCACCAGTAATTATCGCTAATTTCATAATTCCTCCATGTTATCTGTTCTTCTTTTTTAAACCCAAGACACAGTTTCCAGTTAGTTGTTAGGGCAGCGTTTTGGTTCATAAAACGGTCTTGAATAACTAAATTTTTCGATGGTCAGTACAACGAAACTTTACATAAGCCGTCCTAGCAATTATTATGCCGAATAGTAGTCGGCATAAGTAGTGGATTTTCTATGTTATACCGAAGATTTATCGCTTTTTTTCGGCATAAGCCGTTAAATAAGATGATATTGCTGCTATCGTGTCAGCATAAGACGAATTTCCAGAGTTTATGCAGATTTAAATCGGTATAATTCCCCAAATCTTCGGCAAAATGCTGACTTTGCTCAGTATAAATGCTTTTATCTGGTTTTTCAATTTAGGGAACAGAAAATGGCCCTAAAAAGGTAAGCTCCTTGATCAGGTTCGCCAGAAAATTCGCCTCAAGGGATATTCCTACCAGTTTGCTGGAATGAGCTTGCTTTTTGAGCAACTTGATTTCCTCGACTTATCACAAACTCGCTGTTATCTCCGAATGCGTGCAACGGCCGTTCCCCTATCAAAAGTTAGCCCTCCTCAACTAACGCAATGCAGACGACATTCCACCGTTTGCTAGATGTCCCTTGATTTCATTTCTGGCATCATGCACACTAAAAATTAAGCGTGAGAGAAATGGGTATGAAGCAAAAAAATCGAGGCGTATTGTTAATCCTGGTCATGTTACTGTTGGGTATGCCAACCGCATTGGCGCTGGCCGCCAATGAGTCAACGGTGAGCCACACCGGTCGTAGTTTTAGCCAAACGGCCGTTCACACCCTCCTCACCCAGTTTGCCAAAGCAGACTGTCCGCCTGCTGCCGAATCTTTGCCGCAGATCAACTTTGACATGACGCAACCGGTGCCTGCTTGTTGGTTAATGTTTAGGCACAAAGAGATTCAAATAGAATGAACACAAAACCGTTTAATACACAACAAAATCATCGACTAACTGTTTTCAGGAGCTGCGCTGTGTGGCTCCTTCTGCTCGTTTGGGCGCTGGCGGCCTGTTCGCCAACCGCCACACCAGAGCCGCAGCCAGTGGCCACGCTGCCCTACACCCCCCTCGCCACCCAGGTTGCGCAAGCCCCTACCCCCACCGTGGCGGAAGGAACGGCCGTTTCCCCCACCATACCACCGCAGCCAACAGAAACAGTCGTGGCAACGGCCGTTGGGGCCAGCCCCACAACACCCGCCACCGTGCCCGCATCAGCAGGCCCTGTGCCCATTGAATTTGGCGCTGGAGAAATTTCCGCAGCGCTGCACCGCACCCTGGCCGTCGGCCAAAATGACACCTACACCTTTTGGGCCGCCGCCAACCAGTTTGCCGAAATAACCATCAGCTCAAGCAATGAAAACGCCAATTTTTCTTTGGTAGATCTGGTTGATGGCCAGCCGTACAAGCGTTTTGAAAATGAAAACCGCTTTTGGAGCGGCGCGCTGCGCAACAACGGCAATTACCTGCTCACCGTTACCAGCCTCAGTCGGCCCATCGACTACACGCTGACGCTTACCATCTACCCGCAAGAGCTAGCCCTGCCGCAAACCTTGCCAGAGCTGGCCGAATGGGTGGGCCAGCAGCGGCAAAACGGCACCTCCGCCAACGACGTGTGGCAAACGCTGACCGCCAACGGCTGGCTGGCCGACTGGCGCGAGGTCGATTTAACCGGCGATGGTGTTGTTGAGTGGGTGGCTGTTTTGCAACAAGACACCGGGTCTGTCTTTGGCCCTGGCGGTGAAGCCATCGTGGTCACACCAACGGGATTGGCTTACCGTTACTATGCCAAATTTGTAAATGATGGCGATCGGCTGCTCCAAATTGAGCATATTGGCGATTTGACGGGAGATGGCCTGCCTGAAGTTGTGATTATGCGCCAGTTTTGCGGAGCGCATACCTGTAACCACGCTTACGACATTGTCGGCGCACCACTTGGGTTTGTGCAAAGTCTGGTACCAACCGTTTCCCAGTTTCCACAGCCAGCCATCAGCATGATGAGCGGTGAGGCAGCCTTTGCCGATCGGACTGGAGACGGCCGTATCGATCTCGTCCAGCATGGCGGTTTTATTGGCTCGGCTGGGGCTGGCCCTTACCAACGAGGCTATACAGAAATTTGGGCCTGGCAGCCCGCGCAAAACCAGTTTGCCCTGGCTGAAACCATTCTAGACCCGTCCAACTACCGCTTTCACCTGCTGTACGAGGCCAATGACCTGTTTGCCGCTGGCGATTACGCTGCCGCGATTCCCAACTATGTTGACGTGGTAGAAAATCCTAGCCTGGATGACGGCGTTGGGTTGATCATTCAAGAAAGCACCTATGGTCCCAGCCGCCAGTTTGCCGCTTTCCGCCTGATGATTGCTTACTTGCAGTTGGGCGATTCGGAGAACGCCACGGTGTGGTCTGGCTGGCTGTACAGCAACTATCCCAATGCCCACATCACCGAAGGCGTCATTGCTTTTTGGGAGGATTACAACTTTAACCACAGCGTTGCCTCTGGTTGCGCGGCGGCGGTCAACCTGTTGGAAACGTTTCCCAACCCGACCGGGCCGCTGGCTGACCTGGGCTACGCCTTGCCCAGCCTGACGGCCGAATCGGTCTGCCCGATTCAATAAGGCTTAATACCTGTCCGAATATTAGCCACAGAGGGCACTGAGGTTTCTGAGTTTAGGTTCAATGCCTCTGAATTCTCTTTTTCCTGCTTCGACTGCGCTCAGTACAAGCCTGTGGCTTTTTCAGAGAGATTTTTAGTTGTCACCCTACCCCCGTCCTCTCCCTCAAGGGAGAAGGTTGGGGAGGGGGGCGCAATGGACTGGGCTTTTGCCAGTGCCCGATGTATGCTTAAATTATGTCCACGTTAAACCAGGCCGAATTAGAGAAAATTTTGCGCCAGCAAGAAACGCTGCGCCAAATTATTGAATCGATTAGCAGCGAGCTGGAATTACGGCCGTTGCTCACCAGCATTGTGCAGCACGCCTGTGAACTGCTCGCGGCCGATCGCGGCACCATTGGTCTGGTAGATGAAGCCCGCCCGGTTATTCGCACGGAGGCGGTTTACCGGATGCCGCCCGATGAGTTGGGTGCAGAAATGGGCGTCGGCGTGGGGCTGGCCGGACAGGTGCTGGCCAGCCAGGAACCGCTCATCCTGAACCATTACGGCGAGCTAAACAACCCCACGCAAGAGGAGTTGGTGCAGGATGCCGTCATTGGGCTGCCCATCTTTTGGCGGGATCGGATGATTGGCTTTTTTGGCATTGGGGCTGCCCCACCGCGCATCTTTAACGAGCAGGACGTGGAATTGCTGACCCAACTGGCGCGTCATGCGGGCATTGCCATCGAAAATGCCCGGCTTTTTGCCGCAGAGCGTCGTCGGGCGGCCCGCCAGGCCACGCTCAACCGCATTGGCGAGATTATTGCCAGCACCCTAGACCTGGAAGAACTGCTGCAATCGGCGATTACGGCCGTTCGTGAGCAGCTCCATTTTGCCGACGCTGGCGTTTTGTTAAAGGACGATGCCGATGCAGAGATGCTGATTCTGGTTGCCCGCAGCGGCATCTACGCTGAACTGCTGCCAGAAGAGTACCGGCAAAGCATTCACCAGGGGATCATCGGGGCCACGGCGCGAGCGCGGCGGCCTGTTTTTACCCAGGATGCCGTTAACGATCCGCGCTATTTGCCCGTGCCTGGCGCGGAGGGGATTCGCTCTGTAATTGGCATTCCCATCATTGTTAGCGACCAGCTGCTGGGCGTTCTGAATGTGGAATCGTCCGAATTGCTGGCGCAAGATGATGTGGATTTGCTGCAAATTGTGGGTGATCAGCTGGGAGTGGCCATTGTCAATGCCCGGCTGTTTGACCAGACGCAGCGCAATCTGGCAGAGACCCAGCTTTTGTACGAAACCAGCCGTCGCATCACCAATGCCTTTGACGTGGGGGACGTGATTGAAGCCTATTTGCAGTTGGTGGCGGTGCGCGGGCGGTACGTGTGCAACGTGGCGCTGTATGATTTTGACGATTTTGGCGAACGAACGGCCGTTATCATTCGGGGGTTGTGGTCGCCAGAAGAGGGGCTCCAGCTGCTTCAGCATCACTTTCCTTACAGCAAAGACGCCCTGGACCCCATGCTAGACGCAGGCCAAACGGTGACCATGGCCAACGTGCATGAAGACCCCCGCGCCAGCGAAATTTTGCGCCAAATGCAGGCCGAGGTGGGGCGTCCTGCCCTGGCCATGATTCCCCTGATTGTGCGGCGGCAGCGGATTGGGTTGGTTATTTTGAGCTATTCGGCCGTTTATGAATGGTCAGCCAGCGATTTGTGGCCTTACCAGGTAACGGCCGCTCAGTTGGCCACCGCCATAGACACCCGCCAGCAGCAGCTTTTGCTGGTGCAAAGCGGCCAGGAGATGGCCGTGCTGCACGAGCGGCAGCGGCTGGCCCGCGAACTGCATGATTCGGTCACCCAGCTCGTTTTCAGCATCACTTTAGTTGCCCAATCGTTGGCCCCGGCCTGGCACCGCGACCCGGCAGAGGGCGAAAAGCGGGTTGACCGGCTGTTGGAGCTTAGCCAGGGGGCGCTGGCCGAGATGCGCACCTTGCTCTTTGAGCTGCGCTCCACTGAGCTGCCGCCGCTGCCCACAGAAACGGGGGTTCGTCTGCCGGGTGTTGCCCGGCTGCGGCGGGATGGGTTGGTAAAGGCCCTGGAAAAACACATTGGTTTGCTGGTACACAACGCCCCAGCCATTGAGCTGCAAGCCGATACTTACCGTCCGCATTCATTAGAGTATGAGGTCACACTGTTTCGCATAGCGCAGGAGGCGCTGAACAATGTGGTGAAATATGCCCAGGCTACCGAGGTTCAAATTCGGCTGTACGAAGAAGCAGATTCGGTTTGCCTGGTGGTGATTGATAATGGGGTAGGTTTTGATGTGGCGCAGGCGCAAGACGGCCGTTCTGGTAATAAGAAAGGTGGCTTTGGTTTGCACACCATGCAAGAACGAGCCCAGGCGCACAAAGGGCAGGTGACAATACGTTCGGCGTCTGGACAGGGAACGGCCGTCACGGTATGCTTGCCACAGGAAAATGGAGGGCATTCAGCATGAGTAAAATTCAAGTAATGTTAGTCGATGACCATGCCATCGTGCGCGAGGGATTGCGTATGCTCCTTACCGAAGAAGCAGATATTGAAGTTGTGGGGGAGGCCAGCAACGGCAAGGAGGCAGTGCTGCGCGCAGAAAAATTGCAGCCGCAGGTGATCTTGATGGATTTGGTAATGCCAGAGATGGACGGCATTGCGGCGACCCAGGCCATCCGCCAAAAATTGCCCAACTGCCAGGTGCTGGTGCTCACCAGCTTTGCCGAAGACAAGCGCGTGCCGGACGCCATTCAGTCAGGGGCCATTGGTTATTTGCTCAAAGATGTGCTAAAGGGGGATTTGCTGTCGGCCATTCATGCGGCCGTTCGCGGCGAACCCACCCTGCATCCCGAAGCCCAGCGCCAGCTAATGCGCCAGATGACCCAGCCTGCGCCAAAAAATTTGCTCGATGCGCTCACCGAGCGAGAAATGGACGTGCTCCGTCTCATTGCCAGGGGCCAGAGCAACAAAGAGATTGCCGCCTCGCTGCACCTCACCGAAGGCACGGTTAAGGGCTACGTCAGCACCATCCTGGGCAAGCTCCAGGTAGCGGATCGCACCCAGGCGGCGCTTTATGCTGTGAAACACGGAGTTGAATAACGTTTGTTAGAAAAACCTGATCTCCAAGACGAAAAAATTGTTGATTGTTTGCAAAAGGCGTATGGGCTGAAGATTGGCGGGGTGAGTTTTCTACCGCTGGGGGCTGATGTGAACACGGCCGTTTACCGCATCACCACCCCAGACGGCACCCCTTATTTTTTGAAGCTGCGCAGCGGCGATTTTGAGAAAACTTCCATTTTGCTGCCCAAATTTTTAAGCGACCAGGGCATTGGGCAGGTGATTGCCCCCCTGACTACAAAAACGGGTGACTTGTGGAGTGGCCTGGATAGGTTTACCGCTGTGCTGTACCCTTTTGTGGCGGGGCAAGATGCCTACGACAGGGAAATGCAGCCCCACCATTGGCAGGCGTTTGGCAAAACGTTGCGGCAGATCCATTCTGTGACCTTGCCGCCAGCATTGGCCCAGGCGCTGCCGCGAGAGAGCTTCACTGGGCAGTGGCGGGACTTTGTCAAAAGTACGCTGAGCTGGCTAGAGAATGCCCAGTTTGACGATCCGGTTATGGCGGAAACGGCCGTTGTGCTAAAAAAAGAAGAAGCCGTCATTCTTGATCTGGTCGGCCGGGCCGAACGGCTGGCGCAGCTGGCCCAGACACGCTCCCTGGAGTTTGTGGTTTGCCATGCAGACATTCATGCCGGTAACATTTTGCTGACGCCAGAGGATGCCTTTTACATTGTGGATTGGGACACGCTGCTGCTGGCCCCCAAGGAACGAGATTTAATGTATTTGGGGGCCGGGCTGCTGGGCGATTGGCTTTCTCCACGTGAAGAAGAAGCCTGTTTTTATGCCGCCTACGGCCAGACGCCAATTGATTTTGATCTGCTGGCGTACTACCGTTACGAGCGCATTGTGCAAGATATTGCTTCCTTTGGCGAGGAATTATTAACTCCTGGGGGCAGCCGGATCGACCGGGAGCAATCTTTGCATTACTTGAAGTCTAACTTTTTACCCAACAGCACAATTGCGCTTGCGTATCAGTCAGACAAAACCACTGCTTAATCCGGCCCCTAACTTTCGTCAGGTGTTTTTCCCTCCCAATTTGATGCAGTAAAGTTGACTCCTGCCAGATGTGTGCCTGTCGCGTTTCCATTATGCTGGCAGCATGATGACACAAACCTCCCTTCTCAAAATTTTATTGGTGGATGATGCCGCCTCGGTGCGGCAGGCGCTGCGTTGGCTAATGGAAGAAGTGCCTGGCTTCCAGGTGGTGGGCGAGGCGGCTGATGGTGATACGGCCGTTCAGCTATGCCATGATCTCCAGCCGGATGTCGTTGTTCTCGACATCGATTTGCCGAACAAAAATGGCTTTCGCGTTTCCCGCTTGCTCAAAGAAACAATCCCGCAAATTCACATCATTGTGCTCTCTGGGCATGGCGACGTGGCCACGCGCCAGTTGGCCGCCCAGGTTGGGGCCGATGCTTTTGTGGAAAAAAGCGATGGTTGGCAGCCGTTGCTGGCTCAATTAAAAGGCGCGGCCGGTTTCACAGGGCAAATGTAGAATTTGTCCCCCGACGGTGAGGGAGCATCAGGCCATTGGCAATCGTTTTTCAATCTCCGCTTCAAGCAAGGCAATCATTTGCCCAACCATGTCATGGTTGTAGGCAAACGCAACGTTGGCTGCCTGGTAAAGTGCAGGCAGCGGTTGGGTGCCACCCAAAGCCAAAGCATGTCGGTAATCTTTTACCGCCTGTGCCTGATCTTCCATGGCGTTGCGCCAGATTTGCAGCGCACCCAGCTGGGCCAGACCATATTCGATGTAGTAAAACGGGGCGCGGAAGATGTGCTGCTTACGGTGCCAGCCAGTCACCAAGACGTCTTCAAAACCGCTAAAATCAATTTGCGGCAGGTAACGCTGCCACAATTCTTGCCACTTGGCATCACACTTGGCGGCATCTACCGCATCATCAATGTGCAAATATGCCCAATGTTGGAAGGCGTCTACCACCGCCATGTAGGGCCAAAAGAGGACGATCTTTTCGAGATGGGTTACAAACCAATTGTCAGCCTCTTCTGGGGTGAAGAAGCCATCGGCAACGACGCCTCCACCGTTTTTGGTGATGTAGGGCGCGGTTAGCAGCTCCATGGCCATGGAGGCTACTTCGTTGAACTCCATGGGGGAAGCCTTTTGGGGATGGTAGGGCAGTTTGTTGCGCTCGAAGTTGTGGAAGGCGTGGCCAGCTTCGTGGAACAGGGTGCGGATGTCGGAGCCGGTGCCGGTGCTGTTCATGAAGATAAACGGCCGTTTCGATGCTGGGAAATTTGTGCAGTAAGCGCCGGGCGCTTTGCCCTTGCGGTTGGGCATGTCTAGCAGCGATTCTTGCCGCATGGTGTTGAAATAGTCGCCCAGAACCGGGTCTACCTGATGGAAAATGGTAGCAGATGTTTGGGCAAGTTGATCGGTGCTGGCGAACGGCCGTAGCGTTGGCAGCGCATACAAATAAGCATCCGCTTTAACGTCCCAAGGGCGCAGCGTGTTGACGCCCAGCTTTTGCCGGTACCGTTCATAAACCTTGCTGGCCGCCGGTACCACCACATCGGCAATGGCCTGATGAAACGTGGCGGCGTCTTCTGGCGTGTAATCAAAACGCTTTTTGAGCTGCCAGACATACGCCCGGTAATTTGCCAGCCCGGCGTTTTGGGCGATTTTATGGCGCAGCGGCAGCAGCTCGGCCCACAGATCATTAAGCGCGGCCCGGTCTTCCAGTCGGCGGTCGGCCATGAGCCGCCAACCGCGCTCGCGCAGGTTCCGGTCTGGGGTTTCTAGCCTGGCAGCCAGCTGGGTGAGGGTGATTTCTTCACCTTCCCAGGCTACCGTTTGCCCGCCAATGATCCGGTTGTAAACCTGCGCTCGCTTCATCTGCTGACTGATGATGGGGATATTTTTCTCCTGGAAAAGCGCGGCGTCGGTGCGCATATTGCGCAGGGGAATTTCTAAGCCGTCCGGTTCCAGCCCGCTGGCCAGCAATCTGGCTTCTAGCTTGTTTTCGGCAACTTCAAGGTGGGGGAAAATCTCGTCCAAATAGCGATTCATCGCCGCTTCGGCGGCATCGTCATGGGTGTTTTGGGTTGTGGCCACGCGCAGCCGGGATGATTTTTCGGCCAACAGCTGGCTTAGCTTGCTCCAATCGGACAGCCATTGGTGAACAGTTTCTGGGGTTAACGGCCGTTCCTGTAAATCAGCATAAAAGGGGGCAATCTGCTCCCAGGGCCAGGTGTTAAATTCATCAATTGTCGTGGGTAATTGGGTAAACATGGGCCTCCATAGTGGCGTCTTGATTTCGCATATTTAACTGCAATCAATCATTTAAATAATTTCAAATGATGAGGATGATAAGGAGAAAAAGCTGAGTTGTCAAGGATTTTACGGGTTTTCTGGGAGGGCTTCATCATGGGCAGTGGCCTGGCCTACAACGCGAATGCCAAACGGCCGTTTTCCCCGATTGACCCGTGCCACCAAATCTGCCACCCGCATCCCGCCCAGCGTGACGCCAGCGGTGGATTGGCCAGGGAAAATTGAATCGCCAACCAGCCACACATTTTCAAGGCCGGTGGCTGGCCCCCGCGCCTGCAAAAGCGATTTTTGGGGAAAGCCACCCACCATGCCAGACGGCCGTCTGGTAAAAAATTCAAACGTCACCGGCGTGCCGGGCAGCGTAAGCTCGATGGCTGCACGCAGGCCAGGCAGCGCAATTTCGGCAGCGCTGAGCAGGCGTTGGGTGTACGCCTCACGGCGGGCGAGGTAAGCGGCTTTGTCGCTGTGGTGCAGCTGCCACCAGGGGGCAATTGCCGTGTGTGTAGACAGCGTCAGGGCGCGATGGCCTGCCGGGGCGCGGCGGTGGTCGGCTGGTTCAGACATGGAAATAAAGACGGAATTGCCTTCGCCTAACGGCCGTTCCGCATCCACAATCACCTGGTGATGGCCCGTGCTCTCCGGCGGCAGTTTGGCGGCATCGACCCCCAGGTAAAGCGTGAAGGCACCCCAGGTAGCCTCCCGTTGGCGCACTTCACGGGCTAATTGACGTGGCGCAGCTTCGCCCAGTAAATGGCGCAAGGCCCACGGCGTGAGATTTGCCACCAGGTTGTCGGCGGCTAACCGTAAGCCTTTGTTGGTTTGGATGGCCGCGGCACGGCCGTTTTCCATTTCAATTTGCGTTACCTGCTGGCGAAAAAGCACATTGCCGCCGTTTTGCCGAATCCAGTTCACCAACGTGTCAGCCAGGGTGCCAATGCCGCCCTGCACATGGTTGACGCCACGCCGAGGCAGATCCAGCGCTGCGCTGCCGTACAGCGCGTTGGCCTGGTCGCTGGTGGTTTGGGCGGAGATGAGCAGTTGGGCATCCAAAAAGGCGCGAAACATCGGATTGTCTTGGAGGGCCAGGCTGCCAACCGTGCGCAGCAGGTAGGGCAGGGCGCGTAGAGTTGTGGGGCGCACGGCGCGGGTCACTGTGTAAATGTCGTGTAGCGATTCTGGTGGCCAGGGAAACGGCCGTGACGAAACATCCCAGGCAATATCCGCCAGCAATTCCAATTTTTGCCAAAATGGTTCCGTGCCAGGAAAGGCTGCTTGCCGTTCTGCCTGCCACTGCTGCGGGTCGGCCCATTGAGTGACGGTACGGCCGTTTGGCAAATGCACCACCCAGGCCGGATCAACGGGGTGGACGGGCCAGCTCAGGCCCAGCGCTTCGGCTACGCGAGCGTGTGGCCCGCCAGCAGAAAAGCCGCCAGCCAGCGTTGCTCCGGCATCGAAGCGATACTTTTTATGATAAAAGGTTCCTGCGCTGCCGCCGGGATAAACGTGCGCCTCCAAAACGGTGACGCGATGCCCCGC
This sequence comes from Ardenticatenaceae bacterium, assembly GCA_020634495.1. The sequence continues at coordinate 49,181 of JACKBR010000013.1, forward strand.
CTTAAGCAGCAGCGCCCCGGCGGTTAGCCCGCCAATGCCTGCGCCAATGATGAGGGTGTGGGGTGGTTTGGTCATAATTGTTTGTGGGTTTGCGAGTGGGCAAGTGGGCAAGTGGGCGAGTGGGCGAGTTTGCGAGTTTGCAAGTGGGCGAGTTTGCGAGTTTGCGAGTGGCGAGTTTGCGAGTGGGCGAGCGCCCAACTTTTCACTTATCACTTATCACTTTTCACTTATTACTTTTCACTCTTCACTCTTCACTTACCCGTCTTTGGAAACCAGGGAAAAAACGCATTTGTGTTTTTGACATACGTTTCATAACCGGGTTTGCTCTTTTTTAGTCCTTTTTCAAGCAGGGCTACGCCAGAGACGCGGATGATGAGAATGGTCATCAAAACTGCGCCGAGGATGGGCAACATGGAACCGGCTGCCAGGGAGAAAAGGGCAAAGCTCCACCAAACGGCCGAATCGCCAAAATAGTTGGGATGCCGCGTGTAGCGCCAGAAGCCGGTCGTGAGCAGCTTGCCCTTGTTGGCCGGATCGGCTTTGAAACGGGCCAGCTGGTAATCGCCCCCGGCTTCAAACGCGAATCCGATGAGGAAAACGGCCGTTGCCACAAAATCTAGCCAGTTCAATTTGCCACCTTGAATTTGCGCCCCCAGCAGCGGCGAAGAAACCAGGGTCATCAGCACCCCTTGCAGCAAAAAGACCTGAAAGAAGCTAAACCACCAGTAACGATCTGGGCCGTATTTTTGGCGAAACTGCTGGTAGCGATAATCTTCCCCGTGCCCCCAGTTGCGCCAGAGGAGATAAATTGAAAGCCGCAGCCCCCAAGCCGTCGCCAGCAGAGTAACGAGCAGCTTGCGATTGTCCCAGCCTGCATCTGCCTGGCTGAAATAGACCCAGGCCAGAATAACAAAGCCTGCGCCCCAAAAAGGATCGACAATGCTGGCGTTTTTAAGGTAAACGCTGAGCAGCCAGAGCAGCGTCATGGCGACTATGATGGCCAGAAAACCAATGCCCCAAATTGCAAAAAATGACATGATAAGTTCCTTTAATGAGGCGTGAAACGTGAAGCGTGATTTTTTTTCATGCTTTACTTGATTTAAAATAGGCAGCCGCTTTTTTCTGTTGCTGCTGCACGTACCAGCGAGTGAGCCATTTGCGGGCGGTGAAGAGGACGAAGAGTCCAGCTTTGTTGAACAGCAGGCGGCTAAGCAGGCCGGGCAGCCCTGGTTTGTGGCTGTATTCGATGTGCTCGTGAACCTGGGTAGTTTGGGGCGATACGGCCGTAAACCGGTGGGTGTGCTGCCAATGTTTGAGTGGCCCACTTGCCTGCGTATCGGTGAAGCCGCTGCTGGAAACGTTGGAATGCACTGCCAGCCAGCGCAGCGGCAGCGGGCCGAACCACAGCGTAAATTCCGCCTCGGAACCTTCGCCCAGCGGCTCGAAGCGGTGAATCTGGACAAAGATTGGCGGCGGTGACAGCTTTTTGAGGATGCGGGTGTCGTGGTGAAAATCGGCAACGGCCGTTTTCGGGGCGTGTACCATAAATTTAAAATCGAATGTGATCATATTTGCTCCGGGTACTGTGTAAAAGCGGGTAACTCCTTTAAATAAACCGCTGCCATGATGGAATTATACAATTTGTCCAATATTTGTCAATATATTGCGCCACTTGTACAGCTTTTAAGATTTTTTCTAGCTAGGCTGCCCCATCGCTGGCTGGCGCTGCAAACAGGGCAGCAAATTTTGGATAGCGTTTGGGGTAAGAAAGAATGTCAGTGGCGTCGCAGAGCTGATCCAGATTGCCCAGACCTTGTGGCAAAGCCCGCACCAGCGGCTCTTGAATTTGCTCATAAAGCGCAGCGGCGTACTGCTCCGGATCAATGACTCGATACGGCCGTTCATGGAAAAAACCAATTTCAGTTGGCAGTGGTCGGGTCAGGTGCAGGGCATTGTGCCAGCAGGCCAGGTAAAGGTACGCCTCGTTCAGCGCCGCTTCGCGTGGCTGCCAGGTGTCGGCCTGCCAGACGCGCTCAAACAAGGGAATTAAATCTGCGGCGCAGGAAAGCCGGGCAAACGCGGTGCCAAACCATTTGAAATATGGCGCATACTCTTTTTCTAGCAAAAAGGCCAGCCGCATGATGTTGCGTACCTGCCGGGCGGCAATGATCCGCGACCCCAGATCATCGCCCACGTCGCCCGTGCGGCTGACGAACACATCCTCCTGGGCCAGGCGCGTCCATTGCCCGGCCAGCAAATAAAGCCAAACGTCATGCGGATAAAAGTAGAGCGTTTGCCGCAGCGTGGTCATTTCGCCCAGACTGTCGTGGAAGAGACGGCCGTTCCTTACCGTAGCCAATGGTTGCGAAGGCAAACACAGCCAGTCAGCTGGCCGCAGCGGCTGGTTCATCTCTAGCGACAAATAGGCCTGGGCAAAGCGGCCTGCGGTTGTCACTTCAACCATGTGATTGACTGGCCCCGCGTTGGTGAATTCCAGATTGAGGCTGCCGTCTGGGTGACGGCCGTAATGTGTGGGATAACCGCGAAAGGTCGTGGGCAACTCCTCCCGCAGCAGCTGCCTGATGGCTGGAGCAAGCTCAGTAAAGTCAGGTTCGGCCAAAAAGAGCGTGCCGCGTGGCCCCCAATCGTGGTCGCGGGATTGGGGGGTGTCGTAGCCCAGCACGTCGGAGCCGCCGCCCAGCCGTCCGGCGGCGTAGCGCAATGAGGGAAAATGATGGTCTAGCAACGGCCGTACCGCTTCCTGAAAAAATTGTTCGCATAACTCCAGCCCCTTGATAAAAGGTAGCCTCATGATGTCGTTCATTGGCAACCGCTCCTTAGCATCTTTCCAAAAAAGCCACACAGGTAAATTATTATGAGAATTTTATTCTAGCTGAACCCTGCTATAATCCCAGGCAGGAACTTTCGCGCAGAGATTTAAGACGAAGTTAACGATAGCAGCAACATTTCCTGAATCCTTTCATGAGAGGCGTCTTATGAAGGGCGTTTTCAGGCAAATCCAAAAAATCAACTCACAAGGTTTTCAAACAAATGGCTGAACAATATCCAGACTATGTTTCGCGGTTGTTGACCCAGGCGCGCGGCTTGCTGCAAGCAGATGAGTACGGGCAGATGGATGCAGCCGCCCTTTGTTTTGACGTGTTGGCCCATTTTCCAGAGCTAAAAGAAGCGGCCGAATTGGTGCTGGAAGCATTTAGCGATCCCTGGCTCATTCGCGACAATCGCAAGGCCATTGGCCGCCATGTTGATGAGTGGGACGACCGCCCCTGGCAGCAGCGGCGGCGGCTGGCCCTTTCGTTTCGCTACACCAGCCGCTGGGAGGGTCGCTACCGGCAGTATGATGAATCTGTAGATTGCGACGACGTGCTTCCCCAAGATGTGCGGGAAATGCTGGAGGAGGGGCGGAGCCAACTTTTGCAAGATTACTTATTGGGGCAGTCACGCGGCAGCGAGATGGCCTGGTCTATCTTTCTGGAAACGTTTAAGCGCACGGCCAGGCCAGAAGTGGCCATGCTGTGGGTGGGTCACCTCTATGCCGACCAGGGGTATTTTGCCGAGTCGGTTGATGTGTTGGAGATGTTGTTGGCTCAATTTCCTGAATCGCAAGACGGCCGTCGCCTGTGGGCTGAAGTGCGTTGGTGGCGCGATTACCAGGATCGTATTCCCTGGATTCCACCCGGCACAAATTCACGCGGCCGCCGCTATCGCCAGATGATGGCCCAAATTGATCCTGACTTTGCCGCCACGCCGGATGATTTTGCTGCCCCGTTTGAGCACATTCCCCCAAATTTGGACAACCTGCCGGATGATTTTGAGCTGCCGCTGCCGGTGCAAGAGGAACTTGTGGCCAAAGTTGAAGAGGTGTTGGTGGCTTTGCCGGAGGAGCGTGCCTGGCAAACGGCCGTTGATTGGAGCTACCTCGACAAGCTGGAAAATGGCGACATCGACACCAGTCAATTTCCCGAATGGGCCCAATATATGCTGTTGGAAATTGACGATCCGCAGCAAGAGCTGTTCCTCAAACAATATCTCCTCAGCTACTTCTCCAACCCGCCCCTCTTCGAGGACGATGAGGACGACAACGAGCGCTTTGCTGAATAAATTTTCTTTAATGCCCACACTCTTGCAACTACCTACATTTCCGCCTTATTTTTGGTTAGCAGCAATTTTCACTGCCTTGTTGATTGGCGTTTCCAAAGCAGGGTTTGGCAGCGGGCCAGGCGTAATCGCCACGCCGCTGCTCTCGCTGGTGATGCCCGTGCCGGAAGCGGCGGCGCTGCTGCTGCCTATCCTGCTGCTGGCCGATGTGTTTGCCGTGCGCCATTATTACCATCAGGTAGACAAGCCCAGCTTGCGGGCTTTGCTGCCGGGGGCGCTGTTGGGCATTGCGCTGGGGGCGCTGTTCTTTCGCCAGTTTAGCGATCAAGAGCGGGTGCTCAAGCTGGGGATTGGCATCATTGCCCTGGTGTTTGTGCTGTACCAGGCGGTGCGCAGCCGGATTTTGCTGGTGGTGGAACAGAAACGGCCGTCTACCACAACTGGCTTCATTCTTGGCACAACCTCTGGTTTTGTTTCGACTCTGGCTCACGTGGGTGGCCCGCCGATGATCATCTACATGCTGCCCCAAAAGCTGCCCCGAAATTTGTTTGTGGGGACAACGGCCGTTTTCTTCTTCATTGTCAATCTGGTTAAGCTAATCCCCTATGCCTGGCTTGGTTTGCTGGTTGTCGGCAATCTTACCGTAACGATTTTGCTGCTGCCGGTGCTGTTTCTCGGCACCCAGCTGGGCGTCTGGCTCAACAAACGCTTTAGCGAAGTTTGGTTCAATCGCATCATTTACGTGATTCTGCTGCTGGTTGGCCTCCAGCTTATCCTTGGCCAAAGCTTCATCAGCCTGCTTTTTGGTTGATAAACCGCAGCAGGCAAAGAGATTTCCCTCTCATCCTCCTTTGTCCTCTAGCAGCAAAACCCAGTATAATTCCCGTCATGATTCGAGCTTTAATTTTTGATTTTGATGGCCTGATTTTCGATTCGGAAACCCCTGATTTTATTTCCTGGCAAGAAACCTATGCTGAGCATGGCGTAACGCTGTCGCGGCAGGTGTGGAACGCCCAAATTGGCACCATTACCTTTAATCCATTCCTGCATCTGGAAGAACTGCTTGAACGGCCGTTAGACCGGCAGGCAGTTTGGGCACGACGCAAAAAACGGGACAATGAACTGCTGGCGGCTCAAACCATTCTGCCTGGCGTGGAGGATTATCTGGCCCAGGCGCGGGCTTTGGGTCTGAAAATCGCCATCGCTTCCAGTTCCGACCACAAATGGGTCGATGGGCATTTGCAGCGCTTGGGTTTGTTTGAGCAATTTGAACTGATTTTTTGTTCTGACGATGTGGGCGGCGTGGGCAAGCCAGACCCGGCCGTGTACCGGGCCGCCATTGCCGCCTTGGGCATTGCTCCGCCAGAAGGGCTGGCGCTGGAAGATTCGCCCAATGGGGTGACGGCGGCCAAAGGAGCGGGTTTGTGGTGTACGGCCGTACCCAACCAAATGACGCGCGATCTCAACCTTGACCATGCCGACTATCGCCTGAATGCCCTAACCGATATGCCCCTTAGCCAGCTCATCACCGAGGTAACCAATGGAACAAAATAAACCACCCAGCCCGCAGCCGGGCTTGACCAATGCTGAAAAGATCGTGGAATTTCATGATGCGGTGGGCGCACCGGTTCCCGGTCAGCCCGTCGTGCCGTCGATGGACATCCTGGAGCTGCGGCATAAACTGCTGCAAGAAGAGTTTGAGGAAGTCACTGAGGCGTGGGAGGCGTTAACGGCCGTTCTCCAAGCCAACAGCCCCATCCAACCTGCCGATGTAACCGAGTGGGTACACGAATTGGCCGATTTGCTGTACGTAACCTACGGGGCCATCCTGGCCTGCGGCGTTGACCCGGACCCCATTTTTGCCGAGGTGCATCGGGCAAATCTGAGCAAAGCAGGCGGCCCCCGCCGCGCCGATGGCAAAATCCTCAAGCCACCCGGCTGGCAGCCTGCCGACGTGCGCAGCGTCATTAAACGGCAAATGAATGGAGGAAGTGGAGATTAGAGATTGGAGACTAGAGATTGATTCAATCTCTAGTCTCTGATCTCCAGTCTCCTTCAGAAATTATGAGATTGAGCGAACGTGCCTTAAAAGATCAGCTTTACGAGATTGCCGATAACGATTTTGCCCTGCCGGAGCAGGCAAAGGCGCTGCCGCGCGCGCTGGAAATGCTGCCCCATTTGGGCAGTCCCGATGCAGAGCTGCGTGATGATTTGATTTACAGCACGCTGGCTGCCTGGATTTTAGCGGGCAGATTTGAAGATGATGATCTGAAATCTCTTTTGCGCCAATTGCTTACCGAAGAGCATCTATTTTATAAGCTGGGCGAATCTGACACAGACTCTGTGTTTATGCGCAGCTTTTCTATGCTGCTGGTGCCCCTCATTTTGAGCCAACACCGGGAACGGCCGTTCCTGATGCCCTATGAATTGCGCGACGTGAACGTGAAGCTGCTGGATTACCTGGAGCGGGAGCAAGATTTGCGTGGCTTTGTATTGGATGCGGATGAAGCGGGCGAGCCAAAGGGATGGGCTTACGCCGTTGCCCACACGGCCGATGCCCTGGATGAACTGGCGCAGTGCAAAGAGTTGGGCAGCGAGGAATTGCTAGAAATCCTCACGGCGATCCGGCAAAAAACGGCCGAATCTAAAATTGTTTTTGTTCACCTTGAGGATGAACGGTTGGTGACGCCGGTCATTGCCGCCCTGGGGCGCAAAGTGCTTACGCCAACGGACGTGCAAAGCTGGCTGGATGGTTTTGTGCCGTTGGCCCGGCAAACAGAACCCTTCCCGGACTGCTATCGTCAGGCGCAAAATGTGAAGAACTTCTTGCGCAGCCTTTACTTTCGGGCGCGCAAGCCAGAAACGGCCGAACAAATTGGCGATAACAGCGCCAATGCCCTGGCAGAGCTGGTGCATAAAACGTTGCAACAAATTGCCTTATTTTGATTGGGCCAGTCCTAGAATCGCTCAAATCAAGTATGAATTGGCGAGTTCTTCATGCGCGGCTGCGAACCAGGGGTGGATATAGCGCAAGGTTTTGCGCTGCTGCCAGAGGTAGCGGAGGTAAACACGGCAGGCGTCGTCAATGGAGTGGGCAACGGCCGTTTCAATTTCTACCAAATAAGGCGGCTCCCCGGGTTGATCCCATTTTATTTTGTCAGCCACAAACACAATCTTGTCCAGCAAAGACGCCCCGGCTTTCAGCGTGGTGTGGCAGCCGATGGCGCTGAGAACGGCCGTGTCCGTTACGCCAAACACCGCTTGGGCCACAACCGCGCTTAATTTCTGATGCAAAATCATGGGAAAATCTGCCTCGCCGGGGAAAATTGGGACGTTAAACAGCTGGCACATTTCCACACGCGCCTCGTTGGGAATGACCGCGCTGATGTCGTGCAGCCAGGCGGCCGTTTCTGCCGCCATCGGGTCTGCGCCAAACTGGTTGGCCAGCCGTTTGGCCTCCTGCGCCACGCGGCGAACATGCCCGGCAATTTTGGGGAATTGGTGATGAAGGAGAACGGCCGTGACATCATTTTGCAGATTACCGCTCAAGGAAAATTGGCCAAAATAAGGCTGTAGATTTGAGTTCATCTGCCAAGCATACCACCCACTGAGTCGTATGCAGAACTGTTAGAAACCTCTGTCATGCTTCCCTCACAAAATCTTTTCTATTCTGCGGAGATTAATCATGCAACCATCAAAAAAATATCCGTTTTTGCTGCTGGCCCTTTTCTTGCTTGTTGGCTGCGGTTTTGGCGATGTGGTGGGGAACGGCCGTTCCAGCACCGAATCCACAAACAGCAACACACCGAACGCTGCCAACGATGACGAATTCACTTATGAAGGCGACCCGCCCGCTGAAGGCAAGGGCCACGTCTATGGCGAAATTCGCTGGAACGGCGCTGGCGCGGAAGGGATAGAGGTGGAACTTTGCGCTGATTTTTCCTCGTTTAGCGGCTGTGGCAGCGAACCCATCTTTGGCAAGACCGACGAAAACGGCCGTTACCTTTTCCAAAATGTCGATCCCGGCGTCTACGCCCTCTCTGTGCGCGTGTTCGACAGCGACGATTGGCTGTACATTTCCAGCGGCATCCTCAGCTCAGCCGAATTTGAAGTAACGCCCGATGAAACATTAATCATTGGCAGTCAAAACATCTTCAAGCTAGACGTGAAGCTGCTGGAACCCAGCAACGGCAGCAAGGTGGCTGGCGAGGAAATTCTGCTGGATTGGAGCGATTACCCAGAGGCCGATTATTACAAAGTGTCGCTGTATCCAGATGAAGGGGATGCCATTTTAATTGACAAGCGGGTCAATGAATCCAGCATTCGGGCCGATTTGCTGCCGGTAAACTGCGGCTATCGCTGGAGCGTGGAAGCGTTTAGCAGCGAGCGGATCAAAATTGCAGAAACGGCCGAACAGTTTGATTTTGTTGTTGCTGAATTGGATGGCTCCTGCCAACTGGCCATTGTGGAACCCGCCGACGGCGCAGAAATTCGAGGCGACAATATCATTCTGGATTGGGAAGACAGTCCGCTGGCGCTGACCTACAAAATTCTCATGTGGAACGATGACGATCCTGACCGGACAAACGTGCTGGATTTTGTAGAAGTGAATGAGTCCAGCTACCGTTTTAGCCAGACGCTGGAGCCTGCCCGCTACGTCTGGTCGGTCACTGCCTACGCTGCCAACGGCGACAAGATCGGCGGCACGGAGATTTACGACTTCACGGTACGGCCGTAATCCATTAATTTCCCCCGTCCGTTTCCAGCGCCAGGAACAATCGCGCCAAAATAAAGGCGCTGTCGCCCCTTGCGGTGAGCAAAAAGCCCTCTTCGTTGTGGGAAAATTCGGGAGCCGCGTTGGTGTGCAGATCGCAGTTGGCTTCTAGCAGGGTGAGCTGGCGCAGCGCCTCGCCAATTTCGGGATCATTGCTCACGATGAGAATGTGATAAGCGCCGTTTTCTTGCCAGATGTGTACGTGCTGACCCTGCAAGGTGTTGAGAAGCTGGTGGCCAACGGCCGTATTCAACACGCAGCCCCCATAATGCCCCAACCAATCCAGCAGGGTGCTCGCTGGCGTTTGCGCCGCCGGGTGAGAACAAAGCCGGGCCAGCAGGTCGCTAATCTGGTCCTGGTGCAGGGGGGATTGGCGCGACTGCACGTCTTGCAAAAAGAGGTCTAGCTCATGGCGCAGCACCAGCAGCTCTGTGAGCTGTTTTTCCAGGGCAATGAAGCGATTTTCGGCCAGTTGGCTCAGCGTGCTGCTGTCAATTTTGCCTTCGTCCCAGCCAGACAGCAGGGTACGAATATCCGCCAGGGAAAAGCCCAGCCGCTGGGCGCGCTGGATCAGGTGCAGCCGTTCGGCCGTTTCTGGTGTGTAGAGCCGGTAGCCAGAGTCGGTACGGCCGTTTGGCGTCAGCAGCCCCTCTTTTTCGTAGTAGCGCAGGGTAGAGGGCGGCAGTTGGGTCAATTTGCCCAGTTGTCCGATGGTAATCAAGGAATCTTGTTTCATGCCTTCATATTAATCTGCTTCTGAAATTTTGCCACCAGGAATGTAGAAACACGGTTTTCAGTAGTCCGACTCCTAAATAAAATAGGACGCTGATGAACGCAGATAAACGCTGATCTTTATAAAATCTGGGTCATCAGCGTTTATCTGCGTCCCATTGGTTTAGACTACTGAAAAACCCTGAATGTAGAAATTCGCTTTTCGCTCTTAAAAAGCATATACTGGCACATTGCGCCTCCGTTTTGGCAGACAATATTCTAGCTGAATATCACTTTTGAATTGGACACAGATGCACACAGATTTTCACAGATATAAAAGAAAAATCTGTGTGCATCTGTGAAAATCTGTGTCCTATTATTCCGTATTTTTTCAAACTGATTTATGGCTAGGACAACATTTAGTATTTTGCGGGCTGAGATTGTGACTTGGCTCAGTTTTGGCAAGGAGCATTTTCAGTGAGTTTTATCCAATTTTCGCTTGATCCCCGCCTGGAAGCGGGCATTAGAGATGTGGGCTTTACCCAGCCCACCCCCATTCAAGAACAGGCCATCCCCCACGTTTTAGCAGAATCTGATTTGCTGGGTTTGGCCCAGACTGGTACCGGGAAAACGGCCGCTTTCATGCTGCCCATTCTGCAAAGATTAACCACCGGCCCACTGCGCCAGGTGCGGGCGCTCATCGTGGCTCCCACCCGCGAACTGGCTGAACAAATTCACCAAACGGCCGTAGATTTAGGCAAATACACCAAAGTGCGCAGCGCCACCGTTTACGGCGGCGTGAGCAAAAAAGGGCAGCTCGATGCCCTGCGGCGCGGCGTTGAAATTGTTGTCGCTTGCCCAGGACGCTTGCTCGACCTGGCTGGCGACAAAAGCATCGATCTCTCCAAGGTGGAAGTGCTGGTGCTGGATGAGGCCGACCGGATGTGCGACATGGGCTTCCTGCCCGACATCCGGCGCATCCTCAAGCTGGTGCCTGCCCAGCGGCAAACCCTGTTCTTTTCGGCCACCATGCCCGACGACATTCGCGAACTGGCCGACGACATCTTAAACGCTCCGGTGACCGTGCAGATTGGCCTGATTGCCCCGGCCAAAACCGTCTCCCACGCACTGTATCCTGTGCCCAGCGGCATGAAGAAAAATCTGCTGTTCACCATGCTAAACGAAATGGCCACCGGGCGCGTGCTGGTCTTTACCCGCACCAAGCGGCGGGCAAGGTTCCTGGCACGCGATTTGGACAAAAAGGGGTATCGAGCTGAGGCGCTGCAAGGGAACATGTCGCAAAATCGGCGGCAAAACGCCATTGATGGCTTTCGTAACGGCAAATACGACATTTTGGTGGCCACAGACATTGCTGCCAGAGGCATCGACGTGGCAGAAATTTCCCACGTCATCAACTTTGATATGCCAGACACGGTTGATGCCTACACCCACAGAATCGGCCGTACCGGCCGGGCGGCAGAGGAAGGGGATGCTTTCACCTTTGCCACTGACGACGATGCGGCGATGGTGCGGGACATCGAGCGCGTGCTAAAAACACGGTTGGAGCGGCGTCGCTGGCCAGACTTTAACTATGGTGAATTTGATCCGGAAAAGGCGCTTGCGTCAAGCCAAAAAAGCGTGCCCAATCGAGACGGCGGCAGCAAGCCACACGGCAACTATTCGCGGCGGTCTGGCAATAAGCGTGGCTCTTCTGGGCGGCGGCAGCGGGGCGGCCGTAGCAAAAACCGAAACAGACCAAGTTAATTAACCGCTCAGCTTGAGCTGTTCCTAGTTGTCGGGTGGGGCTTCTGGCCTGTCACGCGCCAAAAGTTAACAAATGCGTGGCAAGATTTCTCCCATGAGCATATCAACAATTCGTTTGCTGCCGTAAGGGTTTTTCAGCAGAACGCGGCCAACTGGTTCAGCTTCTACACGGCCGATTACCGCTGCGCCTTGGCCTGCCGGGGACTGGCGCATCACTTCGAGAATTTTTTCAGCTTCTGCTTCTGGCGCGATGGCTATAATTTTGCCTTCATTGGCAATCATCAACGGATCGAAGCCTAGCATTTCGCAGGCGGCGCGCACTTGCGGCCGTATGGGTAACCTTTCTTCTTCCAAAACAATGCTTACGCCTGATTGCTGGGCAATTTCATTCAAGGTTGTGGCCAATCCTCCACGGGTTGGATCGCGCAGAACGTGTACGTTCTCGCTTGTGTCCAGCATCGCCAGCACCATCTTGTTTAGCGGTGCAACATCGCTTTGGATGTCTGTTTCAAAGCCCAAATCACCACGAGCGCTGAGGACGGCAATGCCGTGATCGCCCAGCGTGCCGGAGACGATGACGACGTCACCTGGCTGGGCATTGGCACCGGAGATGTTCGTGGCGGGCAGCATCAGCCCTACACCGGCCGTGTTGATGTACACACCATCAGCTTTGCCGCGTTCTACCACCTTTGTGTCGCCCGCAACGATTTGGACATTGGCGATTTCGGCCGTTTCCTGCATAGATTCCACAATGCGCTCCAGCACCCCGATTTCCAGACCCTCTTCCAAAATAAAACCAACCGTCAAATAGAGCGGCTGAGCGCCCATCACCACCACATCGTTCACCGTGCCGCTGACCGCCAGACGGCCAATGTCCCCACCGGGAAAGAAGAGCGGTTTTACCACATGTGTATCTGTGCTGATGGCCAGTTGGGCGCAAGGGGTTGGCTGCACAATACCTGCATCGTCGCCGCGTCGCAGCACGTCGTTGTCGAAGGCGGGCAGGAAACGCTCTTTGATCAGGTCGTGCGATAGCTTGCCGCCGCTGCCATGGCCCAGAATGATCGTGCCCCGATCCCGAATGGGCATGGGGCACATGGCGGATTCAATGTAAACAGGCTTAGCCTGGTGATTGTTGTTCATTGGAACTCCTGAATTGGGGAGATTGGAGACTGGAGATTAGAGATTGCTCAATCTCCAATCTCTAATCTCCCATCTCCAAAATTGCATCTCTGCGGTAGCGGTAGTAAGCGGCGCAGGCCCCTTCGCCAGAGACCATCGTGGCCCCCAGCGGATGTTCGGGCGTGCATTCTTTGCCAAAGGCGGGGCATTGGTTTGGCTTTTTTAGCCCCTGCAAAATGAGGCCAGAGATGCAGAGTGGCGACTCTTCTGGCTGAATGGCTTCCACATCGAAGCGGATTTCGGCGTTAAAGTCGGTAAATTCGGGCCGCAGGCACCAGCCGCTCAGGGGAATGGTGCCAATGCCGCGCCATTTGCGGTCGCATTCCTGGAACACCTGATTGATGATGGCCTGGGCGGGCTTGTTGCCCTGGAAGGTGACGGCGCGGGTGTAGGCATTTTCAACTTGGAAACGGCCGTCTTCCAACTGCTGCACCGTTTGCAAAATGCCCTGCATAATGTCCAGCGGCTCAAATCCTGTGACCACCAGCGGCACCTGGTACTGGGCCGCAATCTCTGGGTATTCCCAGTAACCCATCACCGCGTTCACATGCCCGGCGGCCAGAAAACCTTGCACCCGGTTGCGCGGGGAGCCGAGAATAGCGTGCATGGCGGGTGGCACGCGCACATGCGAAACGAGCACGCTGAAGTTTTTCAGGCCAAGCGCTTTGGCCTGCACCACACTCATGGCATTGGCCGGGGCTGTTGTTTCAAAGCCAATGGCAAAAAAGACCACCTGCTTGTCTGGGTTTTGCTGGGCCAGCTTAACGGCATCCAGTGGAGAGTAGACCACCCGCACATCGCCACCGGCGGCGCGAATGGAAAAGAGGTCTTTTGTTGAACCAGGCACGCGCAGCATGTCGCCGTAGGAGGTGAAGATGACGTCCGGGCGGCTGGCAATTTCCAGCGCTTTATCTATTTGTTCCAACGGCGTGACGCAAACGGGGCAGCCAGGGCCATGCACCAGCTCAATTTCTGGCGGCAGCAGTTGGTCAATGCCGTAGTGCATGATTGCGTGGGTTTGCCCACCGCAAATCTCCATGAGAATCCACGGCTTTGTCGTGATTCGTTCGATTTCTGCGGCAATCTTTTTGACCAGCTTGGCGTCACGATATTCATCTACATATTTCATAAAATCGTTTCCCTTCCACCCTCACCCCAACCCTCTCCCTGCAAGGGAGCGGGAGCCAGTTCTCTCCCCCTGCCAGGGGGAGAACTAGAGTGGGGGTGGTTTAGTCCGTTGCAGTTTTCGGCCTTTCTGGTGTGGGTTCTGCGGCCGAGCCAATGCCTAGTTCCTCTTCCAATGAGGTGATTTCTTGCAGCACTTCCAGCGATTCCATCGCATCTTCCTTGCTGATCTGGCTGATGGCAAAGCCAACGTGGATGACGGTATATTCACCCACCTGAATTTCTGGCACATAGGCCAGACATGCTTCACGCGTGACGCCGCCGAAATCTACCTTGCCCATTTTTAGGCCACCAATATCATAAATTTCTGTTACTTTTCCGGGGACACCTAAACACATGATTTGTCTCTTTTCCTTTGCCTGTCAATCCCGCGTAGGCGGGAATCCATTTTAGTTTTGGTCGCTCTCAAATTTTTTTGCGGCCACCATTAATTGTCCTAAGGCTAAACCGCCATCGTTGGGCGGAACATGCTTGTGCTGGATGACGTGGAAACCTGCTTTTTCCAGTCGCGGGATGGTTCGTTGCAGCAGGGCCACATTTTGCCAAACGCCGCCGCTGAGGGCGACTTCGTTGATTTTTGTTTGGGTGCGTACGGCCGTACTCACCGCCACCGCCATCCTGGCCACCCCATTGTGAAAACGAGCTGCGATGATGGGAACGGCCGTTCCCCCACGCAAATCGCGCACCATTTCAGCAAACAACGGAGCTGGATCAATCATTCCGGCGTGTTTATCCAAAGCAAACGGATACGCGCCGCTTTCCTGCGGATCGATCAGCGTTTCCAGCATCATGGCCGCCTGCGCTTCATAATTCACGGTCAGGCGCACGCCGGCCAGCGCCGACGCCGCATCAAACAGACGGCCCATGCTGGAGGTCAGCGGCGCATTTACCAGATTCTTTATTTGGTGGGTGACGACCTTTAATAGCGGCTGGTCGCTTTCTACCGCCAACGTGTTCGCCAGCTGTTCTTGCCATTCTGGGAAGTCCAGCCCCAGTTCGAGCAGCCAGGCCAGCGCCAGCCGCCACGGTTGGCGCACGGCGCGGTCGCCCCCGGCAAGGGGGATGGGACGGAGATGATACGGCCGTTCATACCCCGCATAATCCGCCAGCAAACATTCGCCACCCCAAATAGTGCCGTCTGGCCCATACCCCGTGCCATCAAAGCTCAGCCCGATGACGGGGCGGTCTCCGGGATGCTGGTTTTCGGCCAGCGCGGCGGCGATGTGGGCATGGTGGTGCTGCACGCCAAAGGCTGGCAATCCGTCTGCGGCGGCGCGTTCCAGCGCGTACCGGCTGGCCAAATAGTTGGGATGCAAATCGTAGGCCAGCAGGGTGGGCTGCACGCGGAAAAGCTGCTCAAAATGGGTCACGCCGCTGCGAAACGATTGCAGCGTTTCGTAATTTTCCATGTCGCCAATATGATGGCTGAGGAAAGCGTAACGGCCGTTGCTCAGGCAAAATGTGTTCTTTAGCTCGCCGCCCGTAGCCAGCGTGGGCGGGATTGCCCAGGGTAACTGCACCGGAAAAGGTGCATAGCCCCGCGAGCGGCGGATAGGCAGTGTTTGCACCTGTGCCGTGCCATTTTTGCTTGGAAGGGTAAAAACACGGGTGACAGAATCATCGCAGCGAACGTGAATGTCGCGGTTGTTGAGCAGCAACGCATCAGCCAATGGAGCCAGGCGTTGGCGGGCGTCGTCATTCGTGTAGGCAATGGGTTCTTCACTCAGATTGCCGCTGGTCATCACCAGCACTTCCGCTGCGCCGGGGCCTTTTTCCATGAGTAAATAGTGCAGGGGTGTGTACGGCAGCATGACGCCCAGTTGCTTTTGACCAGGGGCACAGGTGGCTACGATGGGGGAAGACGGCCGTTTTTGCAGCAGCAAAATGGGACGGGCACGCGAACTCAGCGCTTCGGCTTCGATGTCGTTAAGAAAGCAATGTTGGCGCACGGTTTCCAGATCAGCCATCATCAGGGCAAACGGTTTTTCACGACGTAATTTGCGCTGGCGGAGGGTGGTTACGGCCGTTTCATTCAGCGCGTCACAGGCCAGATGGAAGCCCCCAGCCCTTTGATCCCCACAATTTCCCCGGCCAGTAACCGCCTTCTTGTCGCTGGCAACCCCTCTTCGCCACGCTCGGCAAGCACAAACCCAGACCCAATTTTCGCTTCCAGCCAAATCTCTGGCCCGCAGGAAGGGCAGGCTACTGGCTGCGCGTGGAAACGACGATTGACCGGATTTTTGTACTCGGCCGCGCACTCCGGGCACATCTGGAATGGAGCCATTGTCGTCAACGGCCGATCGTACGGAATATCTTTGGTGATGGTGAAGCGCGGGCCGCAGTTGGTGCAGTTGATAAACGGATAGCGGTAATGCCGGTTTGTAGGCTCAAACAGTTCGCGCAAACAGTCGTCGCAAATGGCCACATCTGGCGAAATGGGTTGCAATGCTTTGGCCACTGTCCGCGAATGAATGATCTTGAAATTCGCATAGCCATTAGGAGGTGAGCCTGTAACTGAACAAAGATTCACGTGGGCCAACGGGGGCAGTTCTGCTTGCAAACTGCCAACAAAAGCATCCAGCTGCTCAGGCGGGCCATCTACAGCAATGTCCACCCCGGCAGAAGTGTTGCGTACCCAGCCAGTTAGCCCATGCCGCCTGGCCAGGCTGTACACAAAGGGGCGAAATCCCACGCCCTGCACAATGCCCTCAATGTGGATTTCTCGGCCTTGTTTTTCGGCCGTAAGCTCCTGGACGCTCATCTTCATTCCTGGCTGCGAAAGCCCTCAATCCGCTCACGCAAAAATTTGGCCCAGGCGTCAATGCCCTCGCCTGTTTTGCAAGAAACATCAAAAAAACTGACGCCTGGATTTAAGATTTGCACCCCCTTTTTGAAATAATCTACATCAAAATCAATGTAGGGCAGCAAATCCATTTTGTTTAAGATGAGGGCATCAATGCCGCGATAAATGTTGGGGTATTTGTAGGGTTTATCGTCCCCTTCTGGCACGCTGGCAATGACAATGTTGAAATGGGTGCCCAGAGTAAAAGCGGCGGGGCAGATCAGGTTGCCCACATTTTCTACAATGAGCAGGTCGATGTTTTCCAAGGGCATTTCCGGCAATGCTTTGCTGAGCATGACGGCATCCAGGTGGCAGCTGCCGCCTGTGTTAATCTGCACGGCTGGCATCCCGGCTGAAATTATCTTGTCTGCATCAATAGTGACAGCGGCCGTATCTCCTTCCACCACACCGATCTGATACGCATCCTGCAACGCTTTGATGGTTTGCAAAATAACGCTCGTTTTACCAGAGCCGGGAGAAGCCATGACGTTAATCCCTAAGGTTTGGCTATTTTGTAGTTTAGAATGATTTTGGGAAGCCAAATCATCATTGGCGCTCAAAATATCTTCAACAATTTTTACATTTTTACGCATGGGTTTCTCTCATTCAATAACGATACCAGCCATCATTTCTTTTTCTTCTACGGCAACATAATTGCCAATGATCTCGCGTACGGTGGGGCCGAAGAATTTACTCATCAGGCCCATGTTCATTTCTGCTACGTGTACTCTATTTTGGGCATCTTCATAGACGGCAACGCGGCAGGGCATTATGGCGGTAACAAATTTGTCGGCGTCTGCCTTTAGGACGTTGTAGGCGTGGTGCGGCTGGCAGATTGAGACAATTTTTACGCGGGTCATATCATCGTGGCCTGCACCTTGCAGGGTTTTTTGAATATCGTAAATTTTGGGAACTTTCCAGCCGCGATCCAGTGCTGCTTTTTCGATGGCGGCGACGGTTTCTTCAAAGCCCAGCTTGCTAATCTGGTCTAAAAGCATCATTTTTGGCATTAGTTTGAAGGCGGCAACGGCCGTTCCTGCCAAACCTACTATCAGGCCAATGATAAAACTCATTGCATTCATTTCATTCTCCTAAACATCAATTTCATCCAATTTCCTTGCTCAAATAGCAACTTGTTCCGGCAGCAGCTGCCACGATTGCAGTACGGCCGTTGCCCTACTCACGATCTCTGGCATTACCGTTTCAATCAAATTGCTCATGCCCAAACCCACCGTCAAATCTGCTGGCTGGGCACCCACAAGATACAAATTTGGCGGCAGCCTGTCCCGAATGCTGGCCAGAGCCAGCACTTCCTGGAAAGTGAGCTGGTGCTGTGACATCTTAAGTCCGCTGTACAAAGGAATCTCATTGCGGGCCAGTTCAATCACCGTTCCTGGCGCTTTGCCTGCGTTGGCGGCATCGAGGATGAGCAGATGGGAAGCCGCCTCGACCAACGGGAGCAGGTTTAGGCCCAATACCCCGCCATCGATAAATTCCACATTCGGCACCTTGCCCAGTTGTTCTTGCAGCGCAGCCAGCGCGTAAACGCCAAGCCCTTCGTCGGTTTGCAGCGTATTGCCCAGCCCCAGCACAATTTTTCTGTTGGCCATACTGTACCTCTTTGCAAATAGGACGCAGATCTCCTGAGTTATCCGATAAGAAAAATCAGGCTTATCAGGTAAATCTGCGTTCTATTTTTGTTCATGTTCCGATTGCTTATCGAACGCAGACGTTGAGGCCAACGGCCGTTTCGCCCAAATCATTGCCCTCAGCATCCACCATGTGAATGGCACAGGCCATGCACGGGTCAAACGAATGCACCGTGCGCAAAATCTCCAAAGGCCATTCCGGCTTGGCCATCTGAGTGCCTACCAAGGACATCTCGTAAGCGCCCGGCTGGTCTTTGTGGTCGCGTGGCGAGGCGTTCCAGGTTGTGGGGACCACCATCTGGAAATTGTCGATTTTGCGATCTTTGATGACCACCCAATGCCCCAACGCGCCGCGTGGCGCTTCCATAAAGCCAAAGCCGCGTGCTTCGCGTGGCCAGGTGGTGGGTTCCCACTTGTCGCCGTTGAATGTCTTGGTGTTGCCTGCACTAATTTCGGCAATGAGTTCGTTGTAGAGCGTTCGTAAATGGTCGGCAAAAACTTTGGACTCCAGAGCACGAGCGGCCGTACGGCCCAGCGTGGAGAACAGCGCCTCCACCGGTGCGCCCAGCGCCTCCAGCGTGCCATCAACCAGGCCCACTGTTTGCGGGTGCCCCTTGCCATACATCGCCAGCACGCGGGCCAGTGGGCCAACTTCCATCGCCGTTTCATTCCAACGCGGGGCCTTGAGCCAGGTGTACTTTTGCTCCACTTCCAGGTAATCGTATGGCGGTTTGGGGCCGGTGTAGTTGAAGGCAGTTTCCCCCGCCCAGGGGTGACGCCCCACGCCATCGCCATCGGTGTAGTCGTACCAGGAATGGGCAATGAACTCCTTCATCAAATCCATATCTGTCGGGTCTGGCTCGATAATGTTGCCCAAGTCACGGTTCATAATGACCGCCCGTGGCACCAGGAATTTGCTCGTATCGTTGTGATCCACGTCGGGGAATTCGCCCCAGGTGAGGAAGTTGCCCAGCCCTTCGCCCAGCCCTGCATAATCCAGATAGTAGGGCGCGATGGCCAGCACGTCGGGCAGGTAAACCTGGTCCACAAAAGCAATAATCTTGTCGATGCTGTCGCTGATGACTGAGAGCCGCTCCGCATTGAGCGCGGTATCGCTGTTCAGGTCAATGGGCATGGGCACGCCGCCCACCACAAAGTTTGGATGCGGATTTTTGCCGCCAAAAATGGTGTGGATTTTGGTAACGTGCGACTGCCAGTCGAGCGCTTCCAGGTAATGGGCTGTGGCCAGCAGATTGATCTCTGGCGGCAGTTTGTAGGCGGGATGGCCCCAGTACGCATTGGCAAACAGGGAAAGCTGCCCGCTGTCTACAATGGCCTGCACTTTGCGCTGCACGTCGGCAAAGTAGCCAGGTGATGAATTGGGCCAGGGGGAGATGGCTTGCTGGATAGCGGCCGTTTCTGCCGGATCAGCCTGCAAAGCGTTCACCACATCTACCCAATCCAGGGCGTGCAAATGGTAAAAATGCATCACATGATCATGCACGTACTGCTGAGCGATCATCATGTTGCGCATCAGATTGGCCGCTTTGGGAATTTGAATGCCCAGGGCATCCTCCACAGCGCGAATGGAGGCGAAGGAGTGTACGGTGGTGCAAACGCCGCAGGCACGCTGCGTAAAGGCCCATGCCTCACGCGGGTCTCGCCCTTGCAAAATGAGCTCAATGCCGCGCACCATCGTGCCAGAGGAGTACGCGGAGGTAATGGTGTTGTTTGCATCCAGCTCCGCCTCAATACGCAAATGCCCTTCGATGCGGGTAATGGGGTCTACTACAATTCTTTCAGCCATTTTCTACTCCTTATGCCTCCACCAATGCTTCCGAAACGAGCCGGACAAGGCCAGTGACTTCTGTCTGCTGGTTGTGGTGCTTAAATCCTTCGGTGAACTGCAAGCGGCAGTTGGTACAGGTGGTGATGACGGTGTCTGCCCCTGCGCCTTTGACTTCATCAATTTTGATGGTGAACGCCGCCATGCGGTTGTTGTAGCCTTCTTCAAAGCCGCGCATACCGCCGCCACCACCGCAGCAGATGGAGTTTTCGCGGTTGTGGGCCAATTCTTTGTACTTGGTGGGAATGAGGTGGTGGATTACTTCACGGGGTTCATCCATGATGCCGCCCGTGCGTTGAATGCGGCAAGAATCGTGGAAAGTGAAAGTACGGCCGTTATCCCAGTACCCCTTTTCCAGCTTAATCCGTCCCTCGCGGAAGAATTGGGCCATCACCTCAGTAATATGCTCAATTTTGAAGGGCAAAGGCTCGCCCGTGGCGTTGGGGTAGCCGTCGCGCAGCGTGGTGAAGCCGTGGCCGCATTCGGTCACAATCACCCGCTTCACGCCCAGCTCCTTGGCCGTGTTCACAATGCGGTCGGCCAAGGTTTTCATCAGCTTGCCGTTGCTGGTGACCGCCCCCATGTTGAAGGCATCGCGGGCTTTCAGGCTCACCGTCCAATTTTCCCCGGCGGCGTTCATGATGCGGGCCATATGCTTCAGGTTTTCGCGGAAAGCGGTGATTTCTAGCACGGTGAACACAATCAGAGAGTCGGCACCCTTTTTATCAATGGGAATCTCGATACCCTCGTCATCCAGCGAATGGAACCATTCTGACCATTCTTTGTCGGTGAAGCCGTTGGGGCTGCCTTTTGCTTCCTGGTTAACCGCTTTCTTGTGCAGCCCTTCCGGCAGTTCACCCGCGGCCGTCAGCCCGCCGCGCACAATTTTAATCAGCGAGGCCAGGTCAATGCCCATCGGGCAAACAAACGAGCATTTGCCGCAAAGGGAGCAAGCGCCATAGTCGTAACTTTTCCACTCTTTAATATCTTCGTTGGTAATTTCTTTTTCAATGCCCAACGCTTTTTTGAACCGACCGGCGACGGTAAACCGCTGCTCGTATGCTCTGCGCAACAGTTCCACTTTCCACACCGGCGTGTATTCGGGAACGGCCGTTGCCTGGTAGTAGTGACATGCCTCGGCGCACATGCCGCAGCGCGTACACGCTTCTAACAATGCAGCAACGCGTCCCCCGGATTTTTTAACAAAACTATCAATAGCAGTTTCAGCTTGTGTTGCCATGATCTTACTCCTAGGGGTTCACGCCATATTTGCCCCATTCTGTGCCGTGTGTGGTGCGCGAGAAGGGGTAAAAGATGAAATGAGAAATACGGCTTAGCGGGATCCAGATGAGCATCCAGTTCACCGTTAGCATGTGCAGGCTGTAAGCGACCTCGTACCGGAAAAATAGGTGGTGGGTCATGATGTAGCCGCTAATCATTGGCAGAAAAACAAACAGCCAATTCAGGTATTCTGGCAACCCGCTGAGCATTTTCATGACAGGATGGGTAAAGCGAAGCACGATTAGCACCAGCATGGCAACGATGGCGGCCACGGCCAGCCAATCTACAAAGGGCAGCCCAAGCGTGGGCCAGCCAAAACCAAGTAAGCTCTTCCAGACCAGCATGTGTGGTGTACCCAGCAAAATGACGACGAACAGTCCCAGATGGAAAAGCCCGCCTGCGATGTACATTGTAGGATTACGCTTGAAGGTGCCTTTTACCCAAGGAATAAAGGGCAGAATGAGCAAGCTTTTGAGCCAGGTTTTGGCCACGCCGGTGGCTTTGCTGCCGCGTGGCTTGCTGTAATCTTTGCTCCAGCCCAGCATGACGACGCGCACAAGACGGTAAAACATGCCAGCGATGAAAATGAGCAGGGAGAAATAAAACATTGGTCCCCGCGTGAATTCGAGAAATGCGTTCCAGTCCATGATTTTCTCCTACTTTTTCTGTGCTTTGTTGGCTGTGGCCATGCCAGCCCCAAGGACGACGCCGACAGCAGCAGCACCGGCAGCGGCTGCGGCGGCAGGCCGCTGCAATGGGGCAGATTGCCCCTGATAGAAACCACCCCCATCCCAGAAATCGGGTTCTGAGCAGCCCAGGCAGGGGTGCCCCGATTGGATGGGGAAGGAGGTGCCGCCGTCCCATTTGATGCTGGCGCAGGCGTTGTAGGTGGTTGGCCCTTTGCAGCCAAGCTTGTAGAGGCACCACCCTTTTTGGGCACCTTCGTCGTCGAATGATTTGGCGAACTTGCCTGCTTCGTAAAACGGCCGTCTCAAACACCGATCATGCACCGTGACCCCATAAAACGTTTTGGGTCGGTTCAGATCATCCAGCTCTGGCAAGTTACCAAACACCAGGAAGTGGGCAATGGTGCCGGTTGTTGCTTCTGGTATGGCCGGGCAGCCGGGGATATTGACTACCGTTTTGTCCGGCAGCATGTCCAGCACGCTTTTGGCCCCGGTGGGGTTGGGGCTGGCAGCGGGCAGGCCGCCAAAGGCGGCACAGTTGCCCGTAGCGATAATTGCCGCCGCGCCATCTGCTGCTTCCAGCAAAATATCTTCGGCGGAACGGCCGCCAATGGTGCAATAGCCCCCATCGCCTGCGGTGGGGATGCTGCCCTCTACGACCAGCAAATACTGCCCGCGGTACTGCTCCATAATCGCTTGTTTGTTCGCTTCGGTTTGGTGTCCGGCAGCGGCCGTCAGGGTCTCATGGTATTCAATTGAAATTTTATTGAGGACCAAATCAATGAGGGTGGGCGATTGTGAGCGGGTGAGCGCTTCACTACAGCCAGCACAGTCCTGGAATTCGAGCCAGATGACCGGAACGCGGGGGCGGCTTTCTAGCGCCTCGGCAACCTGGTAAATAATTTTGGCACCTTTGCGAAGATGGGGCGGGAGGTTGCTGTCTCCGATAGGCGGCAGCTTGTTCATACCCATCGCACCCACCAGAATGCCACAGGTTTTTAGAAACTCGCGCCGCGAGACCCCTTCGCTTTTGAGGTGTTCATAGACGCTTTTTTCGACCATCATCTACTCCTTCTGCAGTAAAAATGCAATGAAATGTCGGCGGAAACGGGAGAATGAGGGTGCTCAATTCTCACGTTTAGCGTCGGCGTCGGCAGGAGGAGCTGTGGCCTGTTGGGCTTGTGTCCTAACTGCCTAAATTACTCATGTCTGCTATTTGTTTTAGGCGGCCCATGAGATCAGCACGTTCGCGCCCAATTTGGACAAATGCTAGAGCTACCTTTTTTAGCCAGCGGGTAATTTCTTGTGTTTTGCGATTGTCTAGCACAACCAATTTGTGGCTGGCTTCTACCAGGGCATCGGCATCGATGCTATGTTTTTGGGCGAGGGTGCGAATTTCACTATCTCGTTCTGCCTGTGCCTGTGGCTGTGTGTAAAACTGGCCAGCGATGAGCATGGCGCTGCTTTTTCCATTTAGATCGATGGCTGCATGGGCATACTGCAAGCCAGCATGGCAGGTGACAAAGCGGAGCTGGGCATCGTTTCCTTGCACCAATTGTTGCCATGATTTGTGGCACGCGGCACGGCCGCTTTCTGAATTGAGGATGAGCTGGCAAAATTGGCCACAATTGCTAATGCGGGTGAGGGGATTGCCTTCGAAATCAGTGGTTACAGCCCCTATATCCGCAATTTCTGCGCAGACATCTTGAACGGCCTGGACACAATTGAGAGGGAGTATTTCTCTTGAGGGTGTGGTTTCCAGGGGAATCCTGGTGGCTGATTCTGTAGGCAGGCCGAGGAGCTGCTGCACCTCTTGGCGGGGGAAGCGCCACTGCTGCCCAACTTTAACACCCGTCAAACGGCCGTCTTTTCGCATCCGGTAGACTGTGGTTCTATCTACCTGTAATAGTTCTTGTACCTGTCGTGTTGTCAATAAATCTTCCATGAGTTTGCCTATTGCAACACGTTGCAACGTATAGAAATAAGTTGCAACATGCTGCACATTTTGCCCGATATTGCATCAATGTGCAATAGGTTGCAATGCTGATGTGATGATTGTCATATGATGTATGTGCTGATGATCATGCTTGAATTGTGCTGGGTTATTTTTTTATGGGGTATGCCTGAATATGATGAGTATACATGCTAGTAAAACCAGGTCTAGCAGCAAGGTGAGGAGGTCAAAGATACCAAACTGGTCGGTGAAGGTGAGGAGAATGTTGATTGCCAAAACGGCCGTTACCCCAAATCGATACCAGCCAGCCTGCTTTTGCACCGCCCAACTGCACCACAAAAAGGCCGCCACATTTCCCAACATCAAAATGGCAATTATCCACAACACTGCACCGCCCGGCGCACCGCTGCCAATGCGCACCATGCTCCAGATGCCAAAGATTAGCCAAACGGCCGCATTTAGCCAAAACAGCCACTTACTCAACTGAATCAGTTGATGCGGGCTGGGCAGGGTCATTGCTTAATTAGCCCTGCCTGCTGGCAAAAATTGTGGATGAGGGTGCGGCCAGACGGGTGCTCATCGGTGTAATATTCGGGGTGGAACTGGGTGCCGATGATGGGATGGGTGTTGTGGATGAAGATTTGGTGGTGAGATACGGCCGTTTCCCCATAATTCTCAAAATCTTTTGGCACTGCCTTGGCCTCCCAAGAATGCGCCTGCCGCATAATGGGTGCATCCCCCAGCCCGGCCAGCAGCGGGTGCGATTTGGTGAGTTTTATAGGCAGGTAGCCAAACTCTTTTTTCATGCCAGGGGCAAAATTTGGATTGTGGTCTGTTTCATCTGCTGCCAGGGGGCCAATGGGGGCTACGGCGATGCCAAACGCTTCGGCCAGCACTTCGAAGCCGCCGCAAAAACCAAACACGGGCCACTGCTTGCTAGTAACGGCCGTATGCAGCCCAATCAGGTCTGCCGGATCGTACTCATCTGGATTGGCGCTGCTGCCAGAGATGAAAATTGCTTTGGCTTCCAGCTGATTAAGCAAGGCAGGGGTCACCTGATTGTACCGCACGATCAGGCAGTGGTCGCCGGTCAAATCTTCCAGGCGATATTTAATGCGCACCCGGGCCGCCATAATCTTCTCGCCCCAAGATTTCGCATAGGCATCAATGTGTTCGTTATCAACAAATACCAGCATACCCCCCAATAATACCAATACTCATTAGCGTAGCACAGTCGGTATGTAGAGGGAATCGGTTAAATCTGTAGGAACGCAGCCGCTAACGCAAACTGCCCGCCACAGATAATCGCAACTTATTTGGCTCGTGCCACCTTCTCCATCTGGCACGTTGTAATGCAAGACATAGGTTCCCTCCGCTTCATTTGGCCCGGTCGGGTTGGAAAGAACATCTTGTCCAATGTAGCCGTCAAAATTCCAGCCGCCCCAAAAATCGCCAGGATAAAGGACGGTTGTTTGCATATAGTAAATATCGTTGCCAAAGGGAATGAAAGTCATGATCATTTCGTTTGAGATGGCTGCGGTTCCGCCACTGTAGCAGGTTAGCTCATTGGAGGCAGGGGATGTCCCATGAGTGGCGTTTATGGCAAAAACCATTGACTGCGGAACATCATCATCATCTCTTGTCAGGTCAAATTCGATGGTTTCAAAGGCCAGCGGGTCTGTTGCCTCTGGCCGCCACAGGTTGCCTTCCCAATGGGAAACATCGTTTGTTTCTGACGGTTCGGCAGCGGTGAGCGTGAGGGCTTGTTGGCTAGCTGCCAATCCAGTTGCGGTGGTTAATAAGACGAGGATTGCGGCAATTCGTTTTAACATATTAATTTCTCATGTTGTTCCATGGGCCTCTGCCCAGAGGCGTACCACGTGGCAGAGAATGGGCTGTTTAGATAAATATTTCACCAGAGCAACTTACCAATCTACCGTCACAACTCCGTCAAAAATCAGGAAAACTGTTCAAGTTTGGCTATAATGCGAATATGAAACCCCTTGAATTTCGCTTTTTTGGTGGGTTTGAAGCTGTCTCACCACAAAATAAAACGATAAAGTTTGCAACGAGCAAAGCGCGTGCCTTATTTGTTTACCTTGCCCTGCATCCTGATCAGCCATTAGCACGCGCCTCGATAGCTGCCTTGCTGTGGCCCAATGCAGACACAGACAAAGCCGGGCACAGCCTCCGGCAAACGTTAAGCCTCATCCGTCGCACATTCCGCGCCTCTAACGTTCCAGCTCCCATAAAAAGCACCCGGCACGATATTCAATATGTATCCACCCCGGAAGTGTGGCTAGATGTTTTAGAATTTGAGAAAGGCGTGACGTCAAAGCCCGCAGATGTTATTGAACTTTATCGCGGTGAATTTTTGTCTGGATTCACAGTCAATGCGTCCGCAGAATTTGATAGTTGGCTAACCAGCAGCCAGGAGCGATTTCGCCTGTTGGCCAAACAGGCCCGTAGCCAGTTGACGGAGGAAGCATTTCGACAAGGCAATTTTGGTCTGGCCCAGCACCACCTCACCCAGACGTTGAAAATCGATCCCTGGCACGAGGCAGCACATCGCGCCTTGATGCGTGTTTTTGTTGCTTTGGGGGACAGTACGGCCGCTCTGGCGCAGTACGAGCGCTGCTGTGTCATCTTGCAAGAGGGGTTGGGGGTTGAGCCTTTGCCGGTAACCACACAACTTTATGAGCAAATTCGGGCGGGGAATTTTGCCAACAGGCAGCAAGCGCCCTCTGACCAATTTCAGATTCCTTTTGTTGGGCGAGCAGCAGAACATGCTGAAATGGTGGCTCAATTTGGCCAGCCGCGCAGCCATCCTGAACTACTTCTTATTGCCGGATCAGCAGGCAGTGGGAAGAGTCGTTTGGTGGAGGAATTCGGCCGTTATGCGCGCTCTTTTGGGGCCAGGCTGTGCTTGGGGCGTTGTTATGAGTTTGGCGTCAGGCTGCCGTATCAGCCCATCATCGAGGTGATGCGTTTAATTCTGGCGGAGCAGAAACTTGAGCAGCTAGATGGCGTTTGGATTAAGGAACTGAGCCGATTGTTGCCTGAATTGGCCGAGGGTGATCTCCCCAATGCCCATGACGAAAATGCGCGTCAGCGTTTGTTTAATGCCGTGGGGCACTTTTTTGCTTTGTTTGAAGCTTCGCTGGTTATTGTTCTAGATGATCTTCATTGGGCGGATTCTGATACGATAGATTTGCTGCATTTTTTGCTTCGTTCGGGGCAGGGGGACATTTTGTTTATAGGCTGTTTTCGCCCTGAAGAAACGCTGGCCAGCCATCCCCTGACAAAACTGCGCCGCAGGCTCAATCGAGAACATCGCTTGACTTTTTTGACATTGCAGCCGCTGACAAGTGAAGATGTGGCCCACATTGCTAATTATTTTGATGGCGGCCCCTCTAGCTTGCGGGCAGATTTTTCCCATTTTTTGTGGCGTGAAAGTGAAGGCAATCCTTTTTTCCTAAGTGAACTTTTGTTGGCACTGCGGGAAATGGGGGCGTTGCGGGCTGGGAACGGCCGTTTCCAGCTGGCAACCAATTGGCAATCCCAAACCGCTACGCTCACCGACAGTATGCGCGATCTTATTTTAGGGCGTGTTGAGCGCCTCCCTGATGAAAGCTTCAGGTTGCTACAGATTGCAGCGGTAATCGGCCGTACCTTCAGCCTGGGTTTGCTACAGCAAATCAGCCGCAAAGACCCGACCCAGCACCTGGCAGAATGGCAGCAGCGCCAGCTAATTCACGCTCAGGACAGCCACTACGATTTTGCCCACGACAAAATTCGGGAAGCTGTGTATGAGCTGGTTACAGTGGCGCAAGCGCAAGACCTGCATTTTGCCATCGCAACGGCGCTTTCTGAGCAGCACGCCCAGACACTTGCTAAAGTGGCGCCTCAGTTGGCCCATCATTTTTATGCCAGCCACAGCCCTGAAAAAGCGCTGCCTCATTTGCTTGAAGCCGCCCGACAGGCCGAAACCCAATTAGCCTTCGACTTTGTCATTCAACTTTGCTCGCAAGCAATAAAAGTCCCGACTGTTCCACCGCAAATGGAAATGATGTTCAGGCAAATGCGCCTCAATGCCCACCAGGTGACGGTGCAGCTGGAAGCCGCATTTACCGAGACAGAGCAAATATTGCATCTGGCGCTGAGGCTGGATGATGGGGATCAACTGGTGCAGTCTGTGCGGCAAATGGCCCGCACTTATTGCCTGCGGGGTGAATTCCAAAAAGCGCGCACGCTGGTGGATGAAATGCTCCCAATCATGCAGCGGGGGGCAAATCCTGTAAGCATCATTTATTTGCTGCATCTTCTGGCCATGCTGTTCTATGAAAATCCAGAGAGGCAGCAGGATTCCATTGAATTATTAAATCGGGCCATTGCCCTTGCCGCAGAAAACGCAATTGTGTGGATGGAGGCTTTGGCAACGATTGATCAGGCAACTGTTTTTGTACAAACGGGCGATTGGCGAACGGCCGTAAACAGATTGGAAGCTGGTTTGAGGTTAATTCGGCAAACAGACCAGCGAGTGCATCTGCCTCATGGGCTTTTGAGCGGGGCAGAAATTTGGCATTTGTTTGGCCAATATGATTTAGCGCAACAATGGTTAGACGAGGCCGTAACGCTTATTGAATCGTTGGGGACGCATAATCATCTCGTTCACAGCCTAATCATAAAAGGGAAGCTGGCGCTTGCCAGGCGTCAATTAGAGGAAGGAGCGGCCGTTTTTGGTCGTGTACGCCAATTAGGTGAGGAACAGGGGCGGGCGATGATTGTAGGTGAGGCCACCAGTTACCTGGGATTCATCGCTTTGTTGAGAGGTCATCATGGGCAGGCTCGGATGAAGTTGGCGGAAGCGTTAGCGATGGTGGAGAATGAAACTCCACAATGGGCCGTGCTTGCCAGGGCTGCCCAGGCGCGCGCTTTTGCAGAGGATGGTTTTCTTGATGAGGCGCTGGAAATTATTACGGCCGTTACCCAGTCAGCACCCCCTGACCAATTCCCCAATATTCCCGGCGAAGTAATCTACACCATTTACGCCCAGCTGCTATTGGCTTCCGGGGAGTTGGAGGCAGCCCAAGAAGCGAAAGCGCTGGCCGCAAAACTGACAAAGCAACATGCTGCTTTGTTACCGGAAGCCTTTCAGTCTGCTTATCTGCAAAGAGGCGCGACCCATTTTCCCTAGGCCGAGATTATCTCTGCACTGCTGTGTTTGAATTATCGTTTAAGGGCTAAATACGCCATCCCCAGAAACATTTTCTGCACACCTTCTCCGGTGCTGGCGCTAGTTGTCAGGTAAGGTGCTTTGATGGACGCGGCAAACCGTTTCGCTTCGGCCGTATCGTAATCGGGTTGTAAATCAATCTTATTGCCCACAACCAAAAAGCGCTGCTGGGGCACGATGGCCTTAATTTCTTCGTACCAGCCTGGCAGATTGGCCAATGAGTCTGGATTGGTGACATCATAAACGAGAGCGGCCGTTCGGCTGCCGCGATAGAGTCCCGTGCGAACTGACTGGAAATGAATTTGCCCGGCCATGTCCCAGATGGATAATTTAACCGGGTGACCCTGAATTTCCACCGTTTTGGTTTGAAAGTCAACGCCAATGGTGGCTACGCGGGATTGCTCAAAACGTCCTTCACAATATTGGCGAATGAGCGAAGTTTTGCCCACGTTGCCGTCGCCAGCAACCACAATTTTTAGCAGTGGAATCGATGTTGTCATGTTCAGTTACCGCTTCCACTTGCCTAGAAAGTGCTCATGGGGAAAAACTAGTTCGCTGGCATCAACTGGCGCGTTGGCCAGCAGGGCACGATTGGCTTTTTCAAAGAGTTGGTGAAGCTGCTCTAAAAAGCTGAGCTGCTTTGTGGCTGGTTCAGCCGAAAAAATGGCCATCATGGTGGTAAATTGCCCCGGTACAAAACAGAGCCAGCGCCCCCCTTCGATGGCTGTCGCCTGGAGTCCTCCCCCAAAAATTTCGGCCGTGGCGGAGCGGAAAGATGAAAGCATGGGCACAAAGAGGGCGGGATCGACTTCAAATTTGCCCAGGGTGCTTAGCGGCATACCGGAGCTGTTTTCGTAGATGGCGTAACCTTTGGCTTTGGCGGCGTGCTGCTGCCGGATGAGCACGCTTTCGCCTTCCTGGAAGGCATCGCCCCAATCACTTTGCCCCTGGTGGGTTTCGATGAGGGTTTCGACGGCCCGCATTTCGCGCTGGTAGTGGGCGTACAGCTTTTGGAACTGCTGCTGGTTGATGGTGCCATTGGCAAAATCATCGGCTAAACGGCCGATTTTGTCTTGCAGCTTGTCCAGGAATTGCTGGGCCGCGGTCTGACCGGAGGTGTCGTTTGGTGGTGGTGGCGGGGCAGACGGCCGTTTTGCCACCACGTTTGCTTTTTGATTGGGAACGGCCGTTTGCTCCCGCACCGGTGGTTTAACAGGGGGTGATAATGGTTGTTTTTCTTGCGCGGGCGACGATCCACCCAACACACGTTTTAGCCAATCTAACATAGTTTACATGCTCCAGTAGTATCACAGTACTACCACGAGTATAGCAGGCAACGGCCGTAATCGTCAGTTAAATTGGCGTAAAGGCAATCGTGTGCCAGTTGACAGGCGTCAGTATTCAGTAAACCAGTGGTCAGTAATCAGTCGGGTTCAAACTGATTACCGACCTACTGATGACTGACCACTAATTGTAGCCGTCCGCAAAAATATCAATCATCAAATACGGATCGCCCAGCGGGTACAGGATGGGGCAGGTACAGCCGTTGTCGATGTATTCCCGAACCTTGGCCTTGACCTCCTCTGGCGAGCCGCTGGCGGTACACATCTGCACCACGTCATCGGGCACCAGATGCATCGCATTTTCGATCTCTTCTTCGGTGGCGGGCCAGGTGAGCACCTGGTGAATTTCATCCAACAGCTCCTGGCTGACGCCGCTGGCCTTCATCAGGTGCGGCTGCTGGCCCAGATATTGGGTCATCATCTTGCGCGCCCCATCCAGCGCTTTTTTGCGGTCGTTGTCCACCGAGCAAATCATCAGTTGGGGCCGGTCGATGTCATCAATGGAACGGCCTGCTTTTTTGGCACCTCGTTCCAGGGCGTCCATCGCTTCCAGGTTATATTTGGGATGAACCAGGTAGTTGAGGCAAGCTCCATCGGCAATTTCACCAGTCATTTCCATCATTTTCATGCCGGTGGCTCCGATGTAGATAGGAACGTTGCGTGGTGTTTTACGGCCGTGTACCACGTCCAACTGAATGCCATCCACATGATGAAATTCGCCAAAGTGGGTGACGGTTTCCATGTTGAGCAGCTTGCGTAAAACTTCCACCGTCTCGCGCATGGCGGAGAGCGGTTTGCGGCGGTTGATGCCCACCTTGCTGGCCAGCGGATCCCACCAGGCACCAATGCCGCAAATAATGCGATCCTCCGCCAGGTCGTCCAGCGTCAGGAAGGTGGCGGCCAGCAGGCCAATGTTGCGGGTCCAGTTGTTCGTCACGCCGCTGGCCACTTTGAGGGTGGTGGTGTGGGCGGCAAAGGCAGCCATCGGCACAATGGCGTCCCGCACCAGGCGGCTTTCCGCCTGCCAGACGGCCTCGAACCCTTTGGATTCAGCATATTTAACCAGTTCAATGCCCTCGCGAATGTCGTGGGCGTCTTGTAAATAGAGTGCTACGCGGTCTTTTGACATCTGTCCTCCTTTGTTCAGTATTCAGTGGTCAGTAGGCCAGTATTCAGTTTTGGTCACTGGTTACTGGCCTACTGAATACTGACCTACTTTTTATTTGAATGTCCATTCACTCGCTTGGTGAGTCCCCGCTTTGGAATTCGCATAGGCAATTTGTAGCGGCGCACACCGTCGTATTGATAAAGGGCGTTGGCTACGGCTCCAGCGGTGGGTACCAGGCCAATTTCGCCTACGCCTTTGGCCCCGTAAGGCCCATAAGGGTCTGCCACTTCAATGCCGATGATTTCCATTTCTGGCATTTCTTTGGCGCGTAGGATGCCGCAGTCGCGCAGGCGGGTGGATTTGGGACGGCCGTTTTCCATCACCAACTCCTCACTAATAGCATACCCCAGCCCCATGTGAATCGATCCTTCCAATTGGCCTTCAAACAGGGTAGGGTTGAAGATTTTGCCAGCATCGTGGGCGGCAGTTATTTTTTGGATACGGCCGTCTTCACCCAAAGTCACCAACTGCGTGGCGTAGCTGTAAGAGTAATGCGTGTACACCTTCTCCACCATCGCCCCCGGTTTTGTGGTCCAATCAACAATAAAATGGCCTTCGTAGGTGCGGCCCACCAGGTCTGCCAGCGCGTGCGTCTTCAAATCTTCCTTAAGCTGCTTGCAGGCATCAATGAGCGCATTGCCCACCAGCGACGTGGCCCGCGAAGCGGTGGTCATGCCTGCTTCTTGCTCAGAAACGGTGTCCACACGCACCTCTACAAAATGAGGAGAGATGCCCGTTTCGTGGCAAACCACCTGCTGGGCCATTGTGTTTACGCCCTGGCCCATTTCCGTCCAGCCATGATCCACCAGCACTTTGTCTGGGGCTAGAATTTGCACCCGCGCCTTCGACTCATCCGGCATTCCGTTGCCCACGCCTGTGTTTTTTATGCCACAGGCAATGCCCGCATACGGGGCAGCGTAATAAGCATCCTTGACGGCCAGCAGCGTTTCGCGCACGCCTGCGCCACCTTCAATTATCTGACCGGTAGCCGTCATGTCGCCATCCCGCAAAGCGTTTTGGTAGCGGAACTGCCAGCGGTCGAAGCCGCCTTTTTCGCACAGCTCATCGATGAGCGATTCCAGGCCAAAAGCGCTCTGGTTAACGCCAAAGCCGCGCATGGCTCCACAAGGGATGTTATTCGTGTAGACAGCGACTGCTTCCACATCAGTCACCGGAACATTGTAAGCGCCGGTAGCGTGCCCGGCGGAACGCTCCAGCACTTTCATACCCACAGAGGCATAAGCGCCGGTATCGCCGACAAATCTAACCTTGACAAAGGTGAAATTGCCTTCTGCATCGCAGCCAATGCGGTAATCCATCCAGATGGGATGGCGTTTGGGGTGCATGGCAATGGATTCGTCACGGGTGAGGCGCACCTTAACTGGCGTTTGCAGCAGATAGGCGGCTAGGGCAGCGTGTCCCTGCGTGGTTAAATCTTCTTTGCCGCCAAAGCCGCCGCCGTTGGGTACCAAAATCACGCGCACTTTTTCCAACGGCAAGCCCAGGGCTTTGGCAATTTGCTTGCGGTCGTCAAAAATGCCCTGACCGCTGGAGAAAACCTCAACGCCATCGTTCAGTGGTTGGGCCACGGTACATTCTGGTTCCATGAAGCCGTGCTCAATCATTTGGGTTTCAAAAACACCTGTGGCGATGTAGGCTGAACTGGCTTCGGCGGCGGCCATGTCGCCCCGGCTGGTGTAGCTGCGGGAAAGTTTGTTGCCGTCTGGGTGGATTTTGGGGGCATCGGGTTGGAGCGCTTTGTGCATGTCTGTGAGGGGTTCCAACACCTCGTAGGTGACCTGGATTTTGGCGACGGCATCGCGGGCGACGGTGTCGTTTTCGGCCACGACCAACGCCAGCACGTCACCCACGTAGCGGGTGGTTTCGCCTTCAGCAATCATCAGCGGCCAGTCCTGGCGGATGAGGCCAATTTGCCGGTCACCGGGCACGTCGCTGGCGGTTAAAATGCGTATGACGCCTGCCATTTTTTCTGCCGCGCTGGTGTCGATTTTAAGCACGGTGGCGCGAGGATGGTCGCTAAATTTGAGCGCGCCGACTTTCATGCCGGGCAGGCGGATGTCGTCTGTGTAGTGGTGTTGGCCCAGAACGAGGTCGGTGGCGTGGTATTTTGGCTGGCGGGTGCCAATACGGCCGTTTCCCTCTGGCAATTTCACCTCTTCTTCTTTACGAATCGCTTCTGCCGCCATTTGCACTGAATCGACAATCTTTTTGTACCCTGTGCAGCGACACAAGTTTGGCGTTAGCGCCTTTTCGATGTCGTCCCGGCTGGGTTCCGGGTTCTTGTTGATGAGGACGTTGGATTGCATCACAATGCCAGGAATGCAAAAGCCGCACTGCACGCCCCCGCAAGACACAAAAGCGTTGGCAAACACTTCTTGCCGGAACTCGCCTAATCCTTCTGTGGTAACAACTGCTTTGCCATCGACCTTACTCATTTTGGTGACACAAGAGAGCACTGCTTTGTCGTCTAGCTGCACGGTGCAGCAGCCGCAGGCGGCTTGCGGGGCGCAGCCATCCTTGGCCGAGAGGATGCCAGCTACATCTCGTAGGTAGGTGAGCAGTGGCGCTTCTGGATCACCGTTATATTCAATAAGATCGCCGTTTAGCGTAAATTTCATAGTTTACCTCCATATTTTGGCTGCACGCATTGTTGGGTGATATTTCACGGTATCCATGCTGCTCGATCTATCATTGTTCTTCTACATTTGCTGCCGTTGAATCTGATCTGCAATTTGGCTAGTACGCTCTTTGTATTCAGCTGGGTTTAGGAAGATCTCATGGCCTTTCAAAGCAGGATCAATCGGCCGGTGTGGTGCACTATCCGTAAAATATCGGGGAAGGATATGTGTATGCAAATGGGGCGATAGGTTACCCAGAATGTTATAGTTCATTTTGTCTGCTGCAAAGATTTTCTGCACGACATTGGCCACTTGTGCAAGATCATCAAAAAACATGGCTCGTTCCGATCTGGATAGCTCGTATGGCTCGATCACGTGCTTGTGGCAGATTAGCACACAATATCCTTTGACAAACTGATTTTTCGCAAGATAGAGTCGGCTCAGGGTTAGATCACAAATTTGAATAAGATGTTCATCTTCTTTAGCATTTGAATCGATGAGATCACAAACTGGGCACAGTTCACCGCTTATCATGGAATCCCAGTTTTTCGATTTCCAGTTTGCTGACATTCAATGACCCCTTATCACGGCATGTGCATTTGCTGACGCTCACCAGCCATCATGAGGCCCAGTTCTTCTGTGGTAACTTCATTGTTGTCAACAATGCCCATGATTTCACCGCCATACAGCACCACGATACGGTCAGACAAGGCCTTGACTTCATCTAAATCTTCAGAGATGAGCAGCGTGGCCAGCCCGTCGCTGCGGTTTTTGAGCAGTTGGTTGTGAATGTATTCGGTTGCGCCAATATCCACGCCCCGCGTGGGCTGGGCGGCGATGAGCAGCCGAGGTTTTCGGGCCAGTTCGCGGGCCAGAATGAGCTTCTGGATGTTGCCCCCGGACAGATTTTTGGTTGGGGTTTCCT
This sequence comes from Ardenticatenaceae bacterium, assembly GCA_020634495.1. Next base: position 84,485 of record JACKBR010000013.1, read on the forward strand.
GCGTGGGTGTTTTCACGCGGAAGTTTTTGATGAGCTGCCCGGCATGTTGGGCAATGTATTTGAAATCGAGAAAGATGCCTTTGCTGTAGGGCCGACGGACATAATCTTGCAGGATCATGTTTTCTGCTACGCTAAAATCTTTTACTATGCCGTCGTGCATTCGCTCTTCGGGGATGTATGATAGCCCTGCTTTATACATCTTGCCCGGCGACAGGTGGGTGACTTCTTTTCCGTCGAGGGTGATACGGCCGTTGTTCACCACACGTAATCCGGCAATGGATCGCGCCAACGAGCGCTGCCCGTTGCCAGAGATGCCGGCGACGCCCAAAATCTCGCCGCTGCGTACCTCGAATGAGACATTTTTGAGGACTTGATGGCCGTCTTCGTTTACGGCCGTTACGTTGTCTAGCTTTAAGCGCACATCGCCCAGCTCTCGCGGCGGGCGTACGCGCTCCAGCAAAACCTCGCGCCCTACCATCATGTTGGCCAAATCTTTTTTGGTTACATCCTTGGTCAGGCGAGTGCCGATGACCTGGCCGTCGCGCAGCACGGTTACCCGGTCGGTCAGGGCAAAAATCTCATTCAGCTTGTGGGAGATGAAGATGAGCGCATGGCCATCGGCGGCCATTTGACGAAAAATGTGGAATAGGTCTTCTACTTCTTGCGGGGTGAGAACGGCCGTTGGCTCATCCAACACCAGCAAGGCCGCACCGCGATACAGCGCTTTGATAATTTCGACGCGCTGCTGCTGGCCCACAGCCAGCTTGCCCACAATGGCCTTGGGGTCCACCTGCAAACTGTATTTGCTGGCCAACTCGCGAATTCTGGCCGAAACCACTTCCAGGTCCAGCCGCGGCGCACGCGACGAGGGCAGCCCCAACGCCACGTTTTCTGCCACCGTCATGTTGTCTACCAGCATGAAGTGTTGGTGTATCATGCCAATGCCGTGCCCTGTGGAGTCTGTGGGGGAATGGATGGTGATGGGACGGCCGTTCAGAAAAATCTCCCCTTCATCTGGCTGGTACAGGCCGTACAGAATCTTCATGAGCGTGCTTTTGCCTGCGCCATTCTCGCCCAACAGCGCATGAATTTCGCCTGCATGAACGTCAAAATCAACATGGTCACTGGCCAGCACACCGGGGAAGCGCTTCACAATGCCGCGCATTTCCAACGACTCAATCCGGGGCAGGCCAGAAGGAAGGAGGTTGTTTTCAGTCATATTCCACTATTTCAGTAAGCAGAATTCAGTGATCAGTGGTCAGTAACTGAATACTGACCAACCGATCACTGAATCACTACTTGAACTATTGCCCTACATCAACAGTCAACTCGCCAGAGCTGATCTGTTCGGCTGCTTCATTTGCAGCGGCGACGGCGTCAGCGTCCAGGCTGTCTTCAAATTGCATGACCAAACCATCATTTTCCAGCGTCAGTGCGTAAGCAGTGCCGCCGAATTCGCCAGCCTGGTGCTTTTGGATGATGTCGCGCAGCACGTCGTCCCAATCATAAAGCTGCGAGGCAACTACAATGTCAGGAGCCAGCGAGCTTTGGTCTGATTGGGTGCCCATCCAGGGAACTCCCTGTTCATCAGCCACGCCAATAGCGCCAACAACCTGCTGGGCCGAGCCGGTCAAAACATCGGCACCTGCCTGGATGTGGGTATTGGCTGCTTCAGCGGCTAACGCCGTGTCGCCAAATGAACCGGTGTAGGAGACATTTACCTGAATATCAGGATTTGCCGCCTTTGCCCCAGCCACAAAGCCATCGATGTACAGCTTGGCATCGCCAGCTTCTACGGGGCCAACCACGCCAATCACTCCAGATTCCGACAGATTTGCCGCCAAAACGCCATTGACGTAGCCACCCTGTTCAGCGCGGGCTTCATAGGCAAAGATGTTTTCTAAACCTTGATCCGTGCCCACATCGGTGGCGGTTCCCCAGGCGAAGGTTGTTTCGGGAAAGTCTGGGGCGATTTCAAACATGGAGGTGCCGTACTGCGTGCCGTGGGCAATGACGATGTCGAAGCCGTCGGCGGCATAATCGCGCAAGGCAGCAGCGGCATCGGTGACGTTGAACATATTTTCGGTGTAGGCAATTTCCATGACATCGGGGCCGCCTGCCTCAGCTTGAAGGCGCAGCAGGGAGTCATAGATTGCCTGGCTCCAGGCTAAATCGGTAATGGTGCTAGGCATGACGACGGCGATGCGCACATTTTCAATTTCAGCGCTCTCCTCGTCTGCGCCGCCACCGCAGGCTACCAGCATCAGTGCCAGGGCGATCAGCACGCTAATCAGAAACCAACGTCTATTGTTCATTTTCCTCTCCTTAATATAAATGTGTGAGCGGTCATCAAATGTTTGTGGCTCACTTTTTAATTTTCACCTCGCGCAAACGGCCGTGTTAATGCCGCTGGTTGTAATGAGCGACGAACCGGCAGGGCCAGCGCGATAATGGTTAATAAATAGGGCAGCATCACGGCTACGTCTGACGGGATGTTCAAATTGAGCACTTGAACCCACAGTTGCAGGGCATTTACGGTGCTGAACAAGAGCGCACCAATGAGCACGCCGCCGGGTTTCCAACTGCCAAAGTAGACCAGGGCTACGGCGATGAATCCCATGCCGTTGGTTAAATTTTCCTGAAAAATGCCCAGCAGGGAGATGGAGAGGGAAGCGCCAGCAATGCCTGCCAAAACGCCGCCGAGGGTAACGGCCGTATACCGCACCTGGTTCACGTTCACGCCTAAAGAATCGGCCGCTTCCGGGTTTTGCCCCACCGAGCGTACTTTCAGACCCCAGGTTGTTTTGTTGAGCACCCACCAGGCCAGCGGCACCAGGGCAAACGCGCCATAGGTCATCAAGCTGTGGTTAAAAAAGATTTCGCCCACCAGGGGAATATCAGCCAAACAAGCGTCGCCCAAACAAAAACGGAGTGGAGAAAAGCCCTGAATGCCTTCTACCGTTCCCAACATTGTTTTGAATAACAGGCTGGACGCGCCCAAACCAAACATGAACAAGCCAATTCCGCTAATGCCCTGTTCAGCCTGGAAGGTGATGCTGACCACGCAGAGAATCAGGCCCATCAGCCCACCAATAAGCGCCGCCGCCAAAATGCCTAGCAGCAGGCTCTCTGTTTTGAAAACGGCAAAGAAGCCAAAAAACGCGCCCATCAGCATGATGCCATCTACTCCCAAATTGAGAACGCCAGAGCGTTGGGAAAACATTTCGCCGATGGCGGCATACAGGTACGGGGTGGCCAAACGAATGCCTGAGTGCAGAATGCCTACAAGAATTGTTATTGTGGTTAGCTCGCCGTTCATGCCTGTACCTCCACACTCAATTGGGGTTCATCTGATTGATTTTCTGCTGAGTCATCCAATGAAACGCGGCGATTGGCGCGTTGGCGAACAAAGTAGTCGGTGCTCACCACAAAGAGTACAACCAGGCCCAAAATGGCGGTGATGAGCACCTGTGGCACCTGCATGGCGCGCTGCATTTTATCGCCGCCGACCAGCAATCCACCAAACAATATGGAAGAGGGAATGATGCCGAGTGGGTGCAGTTTGCCAAACAGGGCAGCGACGATGCCTGAGAAACCGTATCCTGCGGAAACGGCCGTTGGCTCAAACATCCGGTGGTGCAACCCCAAAATTTCTACAGCGCCAGCCAGCCCGGCAAACATGCCGCTGAGGGTCATAGAAAGAATCATCGTGCGTTCTACCATCATGCCAGCGTAGCGGGAAGCATGAGGGTTTAAACCAACAGAGCGAATGCGGTAGCCAATGGTCGTGCGCCACAGCAGCAGATAAACGAGGATGGCCGCAAGAATTGCCAGGAATAAGCCCGTGTGAAGGCGAGAAGGTTCAACAAGCACACCATATACTTCGGCCAGAAAGCCAGACAATCCGAGCTCTTTTGCTGATTTGGTTAGGCCCAACGACTGTGCCAAATCTGTAAATCGAGGTAAATCATACAGTCGGGCTAAACGGGCGGAGTGGGGAATGTTGGTGCCTGCGGCAACTTCAGCCGGATCGATCATTGGCCCACGCAGCAGGTAAAAGCCAATCTGTATGGCAATCTGGTTCATCATGATCGTGCTGAGGATTTCATTGACGCCAAGCTTGGCTTTGAGATAGCCAGGAATAGCGCCCCAGACGGCTCCCATGAATGCTCCCGCAATCATGCCAATAACAATTCCCCAAAAAGCGGGGATGTTTTCTCCCATCTGCACAACCAGGAAGGTTGTCAGGAGCGACCCTACAATAATTTGCCCTTCAGCCCCAATGTTTATGACTCCCCCGCGAAAGGCGATGGCAATGCCTAAACCAACCAGCATGAGCGGAATGGCTTTTACCAATGTATCGGACAGCCCGTTTTTGTTACCAAATGCCCCGACAAACAAAGCTTGATAGGCTTCAATGGGGTTGACACCTTGCAACAGCAGCAGTACCGCGCCAATTAAAAATGCGGCTAATACGGCCGTAAACGGCAGCAGTACATCATAAAGACGCTGGAAAAATAAGCTGTCAAACCTGTTTTTTTGCACGCTTTCTCCTCCTCTGTCGCGGACTCTCCCCAACCTGGCTCTATGAAATTGTGATGGTGCGAATTAATAGGATGGTGAGGTTTTAGAATTAAAACCTCACCATAAACAAGTTTTTTTAAGACAATGCCGCAAGCAAACCGGTTCTTTGGTTGAAAGATTCAATCAATTTGTCGATTTCATCAGCTTTGCCGGGGATGCTCTCCCAGTAGCTGTCATCGTACCATTGCGCCTGGATTTCTTCATAGGTTTTCCCTTGCTGCTCAACCCAGGTGTAATATTTGAGATTGTGAATGCGTTTACGGCCGTAATACCCCAGCTCTTCCACATAATCAATCGTTTGCCCCAACAAATACCGTTGGAACGAACCAGCCGCATCCAGAGCCGTGAACGCCCCCTCGTTTTTCCGCAGTTCGGCCAGGCGACTGCGGTACATCTCCATAGAGTCTGTGGCCACCGTCATCACCACATCTTGATCCGTCAGCTCATAATACTTGGCAAACTTAATAGCCGACAGCATGTTGGCAATGCCAGAAATACCCAGCAAAGGCAATTGTTCCACCAAATTCACAGAAACCCCCTGGCTAACCAAAAATTCTTGTCCGGCCGGTTCGTTAAACAGCCGCGACAGCGACATGCTTGCCGCATCATCAATGGCCATTACCATATCTGTGTTCTTCACATTGTGAATCCAGGGAACGTGTTTGTCACCAATGCCCTCAATACGGTGTGCCCCAAACCCATTATTTAGGAGTGTCGGACATTGCAGCGCTTCGCTGGCCGCGATCTTGCTATGCGGGTACTGTTTCTTCAGATAATCGCCCGCCGCAATTGTCCCCGCTGAACCAGTTGTCACGGTTAGACCGCAATACCGATCTTTGGGGCCCATGATCTGTTTCAACACCTGTTCAATGGCTGGCCCAGTAACTTCATGGTGCCACAAATAGTTACCCAACTGATCAAACTGGTTAAAAATAACCAGATCTTCGCCAGAGTTTCGCAGCTCCCAGCATTTATCAAAAATCTCTTTGACATTGCTTTCCGTGCCGGGCGTCTTAATCGTTTCGCCAGCCACCTGGGACAGCCAATCAAACCGCTCCTGGCTCATACCTTCAGGCAAAATTGCCACAGATTCGCAGGCAAGCAAGTTAGAATCATAAGCGCCGCCTCGACAATAATTTCCCGTAGACGGCCAAACCGCTTTTTGCGTGGTGGGGTCAAATTGCCCGGTCACCAATGTGGGAACCAGACACCCAAAAGCCGCCCCAACTTTGTGTGCGCCAGTCGGGAACCATTTGCCAACCACCAGCACAATCCGGGCCGGCACGCCCGTCAGTTCAGACGGCAGCTCTAAGTAGTTAACGCCACCAAAGTCGCCTCCGTGTGGCGTCGGTTCGTTGTGCCAGGTAATGCGGAACAAATTAAGCGGATTCAGATCCCAAAGCCCTACGGAATGCAATCGTTGCCGAACTGGTTCAGGAATAAGGTGAGGATTCCGCATTTGGCGAAATGTGGGAATAATAATATTGCGTTCTTTGGCTCGTTCAATTGTCCGAGCCAACGCCTCTTCATTGTGGGTTTGTAAATCAATCATAAGTTGTAATTAAGACATGGTTAAAGCCATGACGGCTTTTTGCACGTGTAAACGGTTTTCGGCTTCATCATAAACCACGCTGTTGGGGCCATCAATCACGCCGTCAGTCACTTCAATGTTGCGGTCGGCAGGCAGGCAGTGCATGTAAATAGCATCGTCCTTAGCCATTGCCATGCGCCGCTCATCGGTAATCCAATCGCTATACTTTTGGCTAATGCGAGCCGATTCTTGATGATCCGTCGTGGTGAGCATAGCGCCCCACGCCTTTGGATAGACAATATCCGCGTCCTTAAAGCCCGCATCAAAATCATCATAGATTTCAAAGGAGCCATGCGATTTGCGGGCATTTTCTTTGGCCTGCTCAACGTAATCGGGAATCAGCTTAAATTCCGGTGGATGCGTGAGGCGAACGTTCATGCCAAAACGGGTCATCAGCAAGATGAGGCTGATCGGAACGCTCATTGGCTTTTGGTAGCTTTTGGCGTAGGCGTAGCTGACGTTAATCGTTTTACCGCGTGGATCGCCCTTGTGTTCAATGATGGTGAGCAGGTCGGCCAAAATTTGGAAGGGGTGAAAATGGTCGCACTGCATATTGAGCACAGGCACCCGGCTGGCCTCGGCCACGCCGCGAATATATTGGTTGCCAATGCCCCAATCACACTGCCGAATGGCGATACCGTCGTTGTAGCGGCCAAAAATCTCGCCGATTTCCTTGCCCGTGTCGCCGTGGCTAATTTGGGTGGTTTGATGATCGATAAATTGGGCATGGCCGCCTAGTTGGGCCATGCCAGCTTCAAAACTGTTGCGGGTGCGGGTGCTGGTAAAGAAGAAGAGCATAGAGAGAACTTTGTCTCGCAGGATGGCGTGGGGGATGCCCATAGCGCGCTTCCGTTTTAAATCCAGCGCTACATCGATAACGGTATCGATTTCGCTTTTGGTCCATTCCTGGGTGGTAATCATGTCGCGTCCACGAAGGTGAGTTTGCATCTTTTATCCTCCAAATGTTAAAAGGGTGGTTTTAGGTAAAAGCCAAAAAGATTTTTTTTGATTTGCTTTATTACTTTATCATTGCTGGCAGCAATGCGTAAAATTTGGTTGCTTCGACGACATCATTGAGCGGTACGTGCTCATTTACAGCGTGGGCGTATATTTCATTGCCGGGGCCAAACCCGATGCTGGGGATGCCCAGTTTACCAGTCCAGTAATTGCCGTTGGTGGAGAAGTCCCACTTTCCCTGGCCAAAGGGATCATCGCTGTTCCATAAGGCTTTCATGGTTTCAACACCGGCCTGGACAAAGGGATGGTCTTTGTCTAGCGCCCAGGCAGGAAAATATTGTTCATATTCGTAAACAGCGCCAGTGTGGCTAGGTTCGGTATAAACCAGTTTGCGAATCTCGAAGTCCTTTTTGTGTTCGCTGGGGATGATCTCTTCCAGAGCTTTGCGCCAATATTCTTTGGTTTCGCCAAACGTGACGCGGCGGTCAATGAAAATGGTGCATTCATCGGGGACGGCATTGGTGCTGGGGCTCACGCTGGAAACGCGGGTGACGGTAACGCGACCCTGGCCCAGAAATTCGTGTGGCTCAAAATCTTTTTCCATTTCTGAAATGGCCTGAATGACGGGCAGCATTTTGTAGACGGCGTTGTCGCCCATGTAGTTGCTGGCGGCGTGGGCGCTTTTGCCTTTGCAGGTAATTTCCATTTCGATGCGCCCTTTGTGCCCATGATAGACCTTCATGTTGGTAGGCTCGCCAATGACAACAAAATCAGGGTGGACGCCTTCCCAATCGTGGAAAGCGGCACAGCCGACGCCATCACACCATTCTTCGATATTGCCCAAAATGTAGCAGGTGAAGTTGTCTAGCAAGCCCAAATCGCGGGCCATTGCCAGTCCGTAAACCATGCCGGGCGTACTGTTCTTCTCGTCGAGTGCGCCACGGGCATAGAGCATCCCGTTTTCTACTTTGCCCTTGAACGGGTCCCATTCCCATTGGGAAGGGTCGCCAATGCCGACGGTGTCGATATGGGTATCGTAGAGTAGGATTTTGGGGCCGTTGCCAATTTTTCCGACGATGGAGCCGTATTTGTCTACGTAGACCTCATCGTAGTTTAACTTTTTCATTTCTTCGCCAATGCGTTTGCCGACTTCCTCAATGTCGCTGTCCATGCTGGGGATGGCTACTATTTCGCGGAAGAAGCGCAAAATATCCTCTTCCGCGTCGGCGACCCGCTGGTTGAGGTGCTGGATGGTATCTTTCATTTTTAGCCTCTTTAACTTTGTGAATGTATTTTGGAGTTAAACAAATGCGCTTGGCAGTTGCCATTTTAGGTATGATTGTGCAATATTCTGTCTGTAAATTCAATACCTGCCGATTGTCTGACATTGGTCTGACAAATGTGAATACGTTTTATCATATTCTTGCTGAATGAACAAGCGAAAATCGGCAATTTTTGTTATAATTTTGGTGCATTATTTCCTAAAAAGGTCAGACATTTGTCATGTTTTTGGCTGATATTCATCCGGGCTTTAATGAAAATGAATCAATTGAAATCAAGCAATGAGCAAATTGAGGGGACATTGCGGGAGCGCATCCATGCGCGAATGTATGGACCTGGTGAGCGACTGCCGACGGAATTGGCTTTAACGGCCGAATTTGGCGTGAGTCGGGCGACCATTCGCACTGTCTTAACCCGGCTGGCCAGCGAAGGGCTGATTGTGCGGCGGCAGGGTGCGGGAACGTATGTGAACCAGCGGGTGGGTGAGGTGAACACGTTGGGCGGTTTGTTGGATTACGGCCGTCTCATCACAGAGTCCGGTCACCAGCCAACCATTCAACCCATTTCGATGGTGCAGCGGCAGGCAACGGGTGAAGAAGCTGCCTTGCTAAATTTGGAAGCCGGGGAGACGGTGCTGGTGCTGGTGCGTTTGTTTTTGGCAGATGAACGGCCGTTCATTCTGGCCACCAACGTCATTCCACAGGCGCTTTTCACAAGCGACGATGATTTTTATGACGGCCGTTTACCCCTCCACACCTTCCTGCAGCAATATTGCCAGCAAACCATTGCCTATGCCATTTATGAAATCAGCCCGGCAGTAGCGGACGACGACAAAACGATTCAGCTGTTGGACAGCCCACCGGGGAAGCAGCTGCTGCAATTTGCCACCACGTTTTACAACCAGGCGGATCGGCCGTTGGTTTTAGGCCACAGCGCCTACGACGACACCGTCGTGAAGCTGCGCTTTATGCAGAGCTGGGTCTAAGCAGCCTCACCTTTTTCCCAGCACAGATGTTTTTAACCACCCAGCAACTGCCCCAACGCCTGTGCTGCGGCGCTGCGTACCAAATCAGATACCTTCGGGTCGCTGGCCAAGCTGAGCAACCCATTGAGAACTACCTCATCGGTCCGGCCCAACTGCCCCAAGGCCTGCGCCGCGTCGCGGCGTACCCCAGCAGATGCCAGCGGGTCGCTGGCCAGGCTGAGTAAGCCATTGAGAACCGCCTCATCAAAATATGTTACAAACTCTGGCACCTCTTTCTTTCCAAGGCGTGGATGGGAACCTGAGCATCTTTGGCCGGATAGCCCACGACTAAATTAATGTAAGCCCGTTCATTTTTAGGACGCTGCAAGATGTCGCTGAGAAAGCCCATCGGGCTGGGCGTGTGCGTGAGGCAGGCCAGCCCGGCATTGTGCAGGGCGGTGATCAAAAAGCCAGTGGCAATGCCCACCGATTCCTGCACGTAATAATGTTTCAGCCGCGAACCATCCTCAGCCAGCCCGTACGATTGAGCAAAAATAACAATCAGGCAGCCTGCCCGGTCAATGAATGATTTATCCGCGTCGGTGCCTAGCGGGGCCAGCGCTTCCAGCCATTCTTCCGAGGCGCGTCCGGCGTAAAAGGCGCGTTCCTCTTCTTCGGCCGCCAGCCGAATTTGATGCTTAATGTCAGGGTCAGTCACCACGACGAAATGCCAGGGCTGCTGGTTGGCTCCGCTGGGAGCGCGTCCGGCCGTTTCCAGGCATTTCTTAATCACGTCCAGCGGCACGGGCCTGTCGTCAAAGTCGCGGGTGCTGTGACGCTGCTTCATCAGGTCAAAAAACGCTTGCGCACGCTGGCGCATTTCATCTTCGGCATAGGTTTGCATTTCTAGCGGCACGGATGGAATGGGTTTCACGATACCTCCTTGATTTCACCGCAAAGAACGCAAAGTGCGCAAAGATTTTTCTCAATAATACTTTGCGTTCTTCGCGCCCTTTGCGGTTTAAATGAATTGGATAGCTACCGATCCGAGGTCGCCAAAATCGGCGCGGATGGTGTCGCCAATTTGCGCCCAGACGGGGCGGACAAAGGAGCCAGCCAGCAGGATTTGCCCCGGTTCCAGGGCATAGCCCAGCGTGGAGAGCTTGTTGGCCAGCCAGGCGACGCCGTTGGCCGGATGGCCCATGACGCCGCAGGACAATCCGGTCTCTTCAATTTCGGCGTTGCGATAAAGAATGCCGGGAACCATGCGCAAATCGAGGTCTTGGGGATGAAACGGCCGTCCCCCCAACACAAGTCCTGCACCAGCCCCGTTATCAGCAATGGTGTCATGAATTTGGCGCGGCTCGTCTACCCGCGTATCGATAATTTCGATAGATGGCACGACAAACTCTGTGGCCCGCAGCACATCGAGCATCGTCACGCCAGGGCCTTTAAGCGGTGCGCCCAAAATAAAGGCCAGCTCCAGCTCCACGCGAGGCACGCAGTAGTTGGCATGGGGCACTTTGGTGCCATCCTCAATCAGAAAGTGATCGTACAAGAAGCCAAAGTCCGGCTCGTCAATTTTGGAGGAACGTCGCATAGCGATTGAGGTTAAACCAACTTTATAGCCAATAAGTTTAGCACCCTCTACCTGCTGGCGACGGGCAACTTCAGCGGATATGGCGTAGGAATCTTCAAATTCGATGTGGGGGAACAGGGCAGACGGTCGTATCGTTTGCACCTTCGTTTTGTTAGCCTCCAGCAAAGCTTCGACCACCTGGTTTCGTTCTGCATCTGTAAGCATTGTGCTCCGGTTTTGGGAAAATGAGCCCACCAAGAGTAAGCGATTTTCCCCATTTTGCACAGCTAAAACAGAAATGTGCATTCTGGTACTTCTTCTGCCACAATAGGGTTTGTAGAAGCAACGGGGGAATAAAAATGAGGAGGTTGTTATGTACCAAACCGACATGTACGAAGGCATGATTGTTGAAACAATCACATATCCTGGGGCAAATGGCGAATTGATTAATGCCTATCTGGCACGGCCGTTAGGCCCAGGCCCATATCCCGGCATGGTGGTCATCCACCACATGCCCGGCTGGGACGAGTGGTATCGTGAGGCCACACGCAAATACGCCCATCATGGCTATGTGGCTCTGTCGCCAAACCTTTACTTCCGCGCCGGGCACGGCACGCCGGAAGATGTGGCCGCCAAGGTGCGCGCCGCTGGTGGCTTGCCCGATGAGCAAGCGGTGGGGGACATGGCCGGAGCGCTGCATTATTTGCAATCGCTGCCTTTTGTGAGTGAAAAGATTGGCGTTTGGGGAACCTGCTCCGGGGGACGGCACGCTTATTTGGCGGCCTGCCGCATTCCTGGATTTTCGGCCGTGGTAGACTGCTGGGGTGGGCGGGTTGTCATGGAAGAGAAAGATTTGTCGCCTACGTTTCCCGTAGCCCCGCTGGATTACACCAAAGATTTAAACATTCCGCTGCTGGGCATTTTTGGCGAGGATGATCACAGCCCCACGGTGGAGCAGGTGGCCATCCACGAAGCGGAGCTGAAAAAGCACGGCAAGGATTACGAATTCCACATGTACCCGGATGCCGGCACGGCTTCTTTTTATCACCATCGTCCCAACTACCGGCAGGCGCAGGCTGTGGATGGCTGGAATAAAATCTTCGCCTTCCTGGGCAAGCATCTAAACTAACTTGTTATTCTGAGCGAAGCGAAGAATCCCTCTGAGCCACGCCTGGTGACAACTTGCCCCAAAGAAAAGTTCATAATTTTCCCAGGTATTAGGGATGCTTCGGGGGACCTCAGCATGACAGGTTAAGGGTATGTCGAAATTCAATGATGTTGGAGCTTTTAGCGATGAGGAAGATTTATGTGTACGATGATTGTGGAAAAGGTTCAAATTGAAGGCTGTGGCAAAGGCACGGGCGGGTGGTTTGACGTGAATCAGGCCAATGTTTCGTATGACCATCCGTTTAACGCGCCGCTGGAACACGCCTTGAACATTGATTTTGTGAATGAAGCGCTCGGCCCCGGCGCGCGGGTTGCCGTGGAACTGAGCGCGGAAGCTGCTCGCTCGCTGGTTAGCACCATTGAAGCTGTGCTGGCCCAGGCTCAATCCGGCGGGCATCTTGATTAATCGCCACACGCCATTCTGTGGGAAGCGAAGAATCCTCTAATCTGAATCAGCAAGCTAGTTTGCTCATGTGCCAAGCATGGGAATGTTTATACGTTTTAGGGATGCTTCGGAGGGCCTCAGCATGACAAATCTATTTTTTCAGGTATCTCAACTTAGAACCGGAGCAACATGATGACAGAAGTTCAGGCAGGTGATGTGCTTTGGCGGCCATCGTCAGGGGTGGTGGAGGCTGCCAATTTAACGCGATTCATGCGCTGGCTGGCGACGGAGCGCAATCTGGATTTTGCCAGCTATGATGCTCTGTGGCGCTGGTCAGTGACGGAGCTGGGGGCATTTTGGCAGGCCATTTGGGATTTTTGCGGGTGAAGGCGTCACAGCGGGGGGAGGTGGCATTAGCCAATGACCAGATGCCGGGAGCCGTCTGGTTTCCAGAAGCAAGGCTGAACTACGCGGAAAATGTGTTTGCCAACATGACGGCCGTTCGCCCGGCGCTGCTGTATGAGGATGAAGAAGGCCCGTTGGTGGAGATGAGTTGGGCTGAGTTTTACCGGCAAACAGCCGTTCTCCAGCAGCATCTCAAACAGTTGGGCATTGGGCAGGGATCGCGTTGTCGCTTACCTGCCAAATATTCCTGAGGCGATCGTCGCCTGCCTGGCCACCGTGAGTTTGGGGGCTATCTGGTCCAGCGCCTCGCCCGATTTTGGCAGCAAAGCTGTGCTGGATCGCTTTGCTCAAATCGAGCCAAAGCTGCTCATCACCGTGGACGGCTACCGCTACAACGGACGGCCGTTTGACCGCCGCGACATCGTTACCCAACTACAAGCTGGGTTACCCACTGTAGCTCACACCATCGCTGTGCCGCTATTGGATGACACGCCGCTGCCCAACGCGCTCCCCTGGCCAGAACTGTTGGCCAGCCAGAGCGAAACCCCAGAGTTAACCTTTGCCCAGGTTCCATTTGATCATCCGCTGTGGATTTTGTACTCCTCCGGCACCACCGGGCTGCCCAAGCCCATTGTGCATGGGCATGGCGGCAATCTGCTGGAGCATAAAAAAGCACATATGCTGCACAATGACATCAAGCCAGGCGACACCTTTTTCTGGTACACCAGCACCGGCTGGATGATGTGGAACTATCTGCTGGGGTCGATGCTGAGCGGCAGTACGGCCGTTCTCTACAACGGCAGCCCCTCATTCCCCACTTTAGACAGGCTGTGGGATTTGGCCGAGCGCAGCGGGATGACCTATTTTGGCCTCTCGCCTGCCTTCGTGGCGGCCTGTATGAACGCGGGCATTCAGCCCAATCAGCAGCATGACCTCACCCAACTGCGCGGCATTGGCTCCACCGGCGCGCCGTTGCCCGTAGCCGCCTTTGAATGGCTGTATCACAATGTGCATGACAACTTTGCCCTGGAATCGTTGAGCGGCGGCACAGATTTGTGTACGGCGTTTGTGGGTGGCTGCCGCCTGAAGCCGGTTGTTACCGGGGAAATTCAGGGGGCGTCGTTAGGGGCAAAGGTGCAGGCCTGGAACAATCGCGGCGAGCCGGTGGTGGGGGAGGTGGGCGAATTGGTGATTGCCGCGCCGATGCCGTCGATGCCGGTGAAATTTTGGAACGATCCGGGCAATGTGCGCTACCGCGAGAGCTATTTTGAGATGTTTCCTGGCGTGTGGCGGCATGGGGATTGGATCAAATTTAATGAGCGGGGGGGCTGTGTGATTTACGGCCGTTCCGACGCCACCATCAATCGCAAAGGCATCCGCATGGGCACCAGCGAGATTTACGCTTGTGTTGAAGCCATCGACGGCGTGCTGGACAGTCTGGTGGTCGATTTGGAGCTGCTGGACCGCGATTCTTTCATGCCGCTTTTTGTGATTTTGGCCGAGGGGGTAACGCTGGATGACGCGCTCCGACAAAAAATTAACCAGGAGCTTCGCCGCGAACTGTCGCCGCGCCACGTGCCGGATGCCATTTACCAGGTGCAGGAACTGCCCTACACGCTCAGTGGCAAAAAGCTAGAAATCCCTGTGCGGCGCATTTTGCTGGGCCATCCCGTAGAAAAAGCGGCCAACCTGGGCGCGATGCGCAATCCTGAATCGATACATTTTTTCGTTGAACTTGCCAAAACGCTGGCAAACTAGATTTTAACCTTTAACCGCGTAGAGCGCAGAGGGCGCTGAGATTTTTTCTTCCCTCTGCGTTCTCTGCGAACTCTGCGGTGGAAATGAGTAAACGACACATTCTTGAAGCTGATAAGCCGCTGTCGCAGTCGCTGCTGTGGCAGATTCAGCGGGCTTATTTTTTGCAGGCGGGGCTGAAAGCGTGGCAGGATGATGTGGTGCCCAGCGACATCAGCAGCAATCCGGTGATGGCCCAAACCTACAGCCAGCTTGTGTTTGGCTACCTGCGCGACTGTTTTGCGGCGGCGCAGCGTGGCGAGTTTGCTCTGGACCCTGGGCAGCCGATCAATATTGTGGAGCTGGGTGCCGGGTCTGGGCGGCTGGCTTACCATTTTTTGCAAATCTTTTGGCCACGCTACCAGCAATCCCCTTTTGCCAGCCAGCCGATTCGCTACGTCATGACTGATTTTGTGCCGGAAACTGTGGATTTTTGGCGGAATCATGCCTATTTCCAACCATTTTTCGAGGCGGGCGTTTTGGATGTGGCTTTATTTGACGTGATGGATCTAAAACGGCCGTTTCACCTCCAACTCAGCAATCAAACCCTCACCCCCGAAACCACAACCAACCCCGTCATCCTCATCGCCAACTACTTTTTCGACAGCATTCCCCAGGACAGTTTTGTCATTGAAGACGGGCTGCTCTGCCAAAATTTGCTTACGCTCACCAGCAGGCAGGCAGAGCCAGATTTAAGCGATCCGGCCATTTGGGACCGGCTGGAGCTTCATTACGAACCGATTCCGCTGGCAGGCAGGCTGTACGACGAACCGCTGTACAATGCCATTCTGGATAATTACGAAGCAGCGCTGCCGGAGGCGGGGTTTTCTTTCCCCAACGTCGGGTTGGATTGTCTCCGGCATTGGCAACAATTTGGCAACGGCCGTCTCCTTCTTCTCACCAGCGACCGGGGCTACACTTTGCTCGATTCTTTGCTGGATCAGCCCGATCCGCTGCCCAATTTGCACGGCAGCTTCTCTTTGATGGTCAATTACCATGCCATCAACGAATTTATTTCGCGTAGCGGTGGCATTGTATGCCAGGTGCCGCATTACCAGGACAATATTCAGGTGCTGGCTTACGTTTTGGGCCAAATTCCGCAGCAGGCACAAGAAACACGCCTCGCTTTTGCAACGGCCGTAGGGCAGGGTGGGCCAGATGATTTTCAGGCTTTGAAGCGCGTTGTCGAAAAACAGTACGCTTTGATGTCTTTGCCAGAGCTGCTCAGCTTTTTACGACTTTCTGGTTGGGACGCCGCCATTTTTGCGGATTGTTTGCCGTTTCTGCGGCAGCGTGTGCGCCAGGCTGACAATGTTTGGCATGGCGATGTGGTTCAAGCGTTGACAAACATCCGGCAGCATTATTTGCCATTGCGCCGCGCTGACCGGCTCGTGGCCCAAATTGAGGCGCTGTTAGCCGAAATTGGCCCTGATCATGAGGCTGAATAACCGATTTATAATTACCGTACATATTTTATAGGTATGTACAAAATATAGCTTTTCGGCTATAATGCCACACATGGACACACCAACAGAGCAACCACAAGACAAAGCAGTGATTGTTGCCGAGGATTTGGCAGAAGCGAGAGGGATACGGCCGTTCTCCGACACATCGCTAGAAACAGCCGGGCAAATTGCCAATCAAGCCGCAGGCAGCGCCATCTTCAGCCGCTATCTCAGCCAAAAATCAGCCAACACGCTCAAACGCCACAGCCGCGATCTAGAGCTGTTTGCCGAATATCTGCTGGATGTGGGCATCATGCCGGAACACGGCGCAGATTTTCAGACCAACCCCACTGCCTGGCGGGGCGTCACCTGGGGCATCATCGAAGGATTCATCGCCTGGCAGCTCAACGAAGGCTATGCTGTGACCAGCGTCAATGCTCGCCTTTCCACAGTGAAGGTCTATGCGCAAATGGCTGTTAAAGCAGGCAGCATCTCGCGGGAAGAAGGGATGCTTATTCAATCGGTTAAAGGGTTTTCCCGCGCCGGAGCCGCCAATGTGGATGCCAAACGGGGACAAACGCGCATTGATGAGGTCACCTACGTTTACAAACCGGATGGACAGCCCAAAAGCGTGGTTGTAACGCGACGCTCTACCAAGAAAAACCGCCCAGCGGCGCTCACGCCTGCCGATGCCGAACTGCTCAAACGGCCGCAGTCGGATTCGCCCCAAGGTGTGCGCGATGCTTTGCTGATGTGCCTGCTGCTGGACCACGGTCTACGCGCCAGCGAGGTCGCCTTGCTAAAGGCCACCAACATTGATTTACAGCGCGGCACCATCAATTTCTATCGGCCCAAAGTAAAAGGCACGGCCCACGAATGGACAACGCACCAGCTCACGCCCGCTGCCCTGGCCTTGAGCCGGGATTATTTGCAAATTCATTACCCCCCCACCCTGGTGCCTGACGGCCCGCTCATTCTGGCCAGCACCCGGCTAAAGCAAAATGGCGAGGGCGGCCAATTAAAGCCCAAGGGGCTGAATCGGGTGCGGATTAGTGAGCGGGTGGCCTGGCTGGGCAAGAAAATTGGCCTAGCCAGGCTTTCGGCGCACGATTGCCGCCATTTTTGCGCCACGCAAATGGCCCAGATGGGGTACGGGGTGGATGAGCTGATGGCCTGGTTTGGCTGGACGAGCGCGCAAACGGCCGTACGCTACATCGCCGCTGTGGACGTGCAAAAACGGTACAAAGGATGAGGAAATGACAATCACCCAATTATTTCCTGCTCCCGGCCAATTTCCCCTGGTAAACCTGTATCTCAACCACCATTTGCGTGAATTGGGCCAACAGCAGGCACGGCCGTTTGTCTACGCCAACTTTGTCACGAGTTTAGACGGCCGTATTGCCATTCCCCATCCCAGCAAACCAGGCCTAAAAGTGCCGGAAAATATCGCCAACGAGCGGGATTGGCGGCTCTTTCAGGAGCTGGCAGCACAGGCCGATCTCATTATTAGCAGCGGGCGGTATTTGCGCGATTGGGCCGACGGACGCGCCCAAGAGATTTTGCGGGTGGACGATCCAGCCTTTGCCGATTTACGCACCTGGCGAGCGGCAAATGGCCTCTCACCACAGCCGGACATCGCCATCATCAGCGGTAGTCTAGACTTCCCCATTCCCGAACTGCTGACAGCAAACGGCCGTCGGGTCATCGTCTTTACCACAGCCAACCCAGACCCCATCCGGGCCGCCCAAATTGAGGCCGAAGCTGGCGAATTGTATGTTGTTGGCGAACGCTCTGTTTCTGGCAAAAAAATGGTGCAAAAAATGGCGAAATTAGGCTACAACACAGTCTATTCGGCCGCAGGCCCCCGAATTTTGCATTTGCTGCTGGCCGATGGTGTCCTAAACCGGCTCTACCTGACACAGGTGGGCCGATTGCTGGCGGGTTCTCCATTTTCGACTATTTTGGAGGGGGGTTTGTTGGATACGGCCGTCAACACAAAGCTCTATTCACTTTACCATGATCCTGATGCGCTGATTGGCTTAGGCCAGCTGCTGTTTGCCTACGACATTCTCAATTAAGCCACATAGCTGCGTAAAAGTGTGGCAGGGGAAACGGCCGTAATCGAAAATTCACCCATCTTGGCCGGCAGCAAAACAAACTGCACCGCCGACAATGCTACATCGTTCACCGTTGCTTGGCCTTCTAGCACGCCCCATATTTCCAGCGTTTCCCCGCTGCAATTCCCCTCAAAAACAGCGCCAGCCGCCATTTCTACCCGCTCTGTTACAAAATAATCCGTCTGGCACAGCAAAAAACGACTCACATCCTTTTCAGCAGCGATTGGTTCTGGGGAGCAAATGCCTGGCGCAACTTGCCCAAAATTAATCACGTCCAGCGCTTTGTCTACGTGCAGCGGACGCGGTTGGCCATCTGCCCCCACCCGCCCCCAGTCATACACGCGGTACGTTGTATTGGAATTTTGCTGAATTTCGGCAATGAGCAGCCCGCCCATGATGGCATGAAGCGATCCGGCAGGCACACAAATATGGTCGCCTTCCTTGACCGAAATTTTGTGTAGAAATGGTTTGAGTTGGTTAGTTTCAATAGCTACACGAAATTCTTCTTTTGTGACCTCCTGAGAAACACCCAAAATGATCTCAGCGTCTGGCGCTGCTTGCAGCACCACCCACATCTCCGTTTTGCCCAGCTCGTTGCCTTCATGGGCCAAAGCGTACGCATCTTGGGGATGTACCTGCACCGACAACGGCCGTTGCGCATCCAACAATTTAATCAACAGCGGGAATTTCCCCCGCTCCTGCGCCCAGGCAGAGCGACTGCCAATTAAGTCTAATCCCAGTTCTTCATGCAGTTCT
>JACKBR010000130.1 GCA_020634495.1 Ardenticatenaceae bacterium
CTGATGGCTGAGTATGCCCACAGCGCCGAGGCGCGGGGCTTGCAGGTGATTATTGCTGGGGCGGGCGGCGCGGCCCACCTGCCGGGCATGGTGGCCGCGCAGACGGTGCTGCCGGTGTTGGGCGTGCCGGTGCAAAGCCGTACGCTCAACGGGCTGGATTCGCTGCTCTCCATTGTGCAGATGCCCGGTGGCGTGCCGGTGGGCACGCTGGCGATTGGCAAGGCCGGGGCCAAAAACGCAGCCCTGCTGGCGATTGCCATTTTGGGCAACCAGCACCCCGAATTCCGCCAAAAACTGCACCAATTCCGCCAAGCCCAAACCGAAAAAGTCTTAGACGACAAACTGCCTTTACCTCAAAACTAGAAGATGGAAAAAATAACTTTCTACCAAATTGTTTATTGGCTTGGTTTGTTGGGCGTGATATTGGGTGTGTTTTGGGCTGTTCACCGAACTTCTAAACGTCTTTTTGCAAAAGATGAGCCCGGAAGACGACGAGTGAAAAAGTGGCTTTTCACACTGCTAGGTACTCCTGTTATGTTAATTGGAATTTATGCAATTGCGATCTTTGGATTTTTGGGAGTATTAGGAGTTCATGATTTTGTTGGTATTGCTTATTCCAAACAATTTTTAGCTGGGGATTGCTACCCGATAGTTTATCCATCTCGTGACACACCCGTTCCAGAAAATGGCCGTTCATACTTCTACGACTCAGAAATGAAACCAGAGGTTATCAAGGCATTTTTTCAAGACGAACTTGGCGCTGTTGACGAAGATAATTTCAAATTTTCTGAAAATCTTTGGCTCTCACGGTCAACGACTGAAGGTAATAAAAGCACTTATACATTTAGTTGTACCGCATATTACGGAAATGGATTTTATGAACAGTCCTGTATTTATGTCAGGGAAACCGATCTCGGTAGCACAATTGAAACAACCTGGAATATATTGCCTTCTGAATTTGGCGGCTGGTGTAATTAGATGACAAAGATGATTTTGCCAAATTCAGCGATCGGCATACTCGGCAGCGGGCAGTTGGGACGAATGCTAGCGTTGGCAGCACGGCCGTTTTCTTACCACATCCACGTCTTTTCCCCAGAAGCCAACTCCCCAGCCGGGCAGGTGGCCGACCGGGAATTTGTGGCTGCCTACGGCGATTTGGACGCCGTGCGCGAATTTGCTCGCAGTGTGGACGTGGTGACCTACGAGTTTGAAAACGTGCCGCTGGCCACGGCCGAAGCGTGTGCCGCCATCGTGCCGCTGCGACCCGGCACAGAGGCGCTGCGCGTGGCCCAAAACCGTCTGCGCGAGAAAACTTTTTTTGCCGAAAATGGTTTGCCGACGGTGCCGTTTGCTGCGGTGCATTCGCTAACAGATTTGCAAACCGGATTGGCTGAAATTGGCTGCCCGGCGGTGTTGAAAACGGCCGTTTCCGGCTACGACGGCAAGGGGCAAATCAAGCTCAATCATCCAGACGAAGCGGCTGACGCCTGGCAAGCAGTGGGCAAAGTGGACTGCATCTTGGAAGGCTGGGTGGATTTTGAGCGCGAGGTTTCGATGGTGGCGGCGCGGGACGTGAACGGCCGTATTGCCCATTACAACCTCATCGA
The DNA here is from genome assembly GCA_020634495.1 of Ardenticatenaceae bacterium. The sequence continues at coordinate 1,608 of JACKBR010000130.1, forward strand.
AAACAGCCACGCCAACCACATTTTGGACGTTTCGCTTGCCCCGGCGAACGTGCCGCCGCAGGTGCTGGCCCAGGCGGAAGCGATGGTGCAAACGGTGCTGACTGCGCTGGACGTGGTTGGCGTGTTGTGCGTGGAATTTTTCTTGACCCCCTCCTCCTGGAATGGAGAGGGGAGCCAACTGCTGCTCAACGAAATCGCCCCGCGCCCGCACAATTCTGGCCATCTCACCATCGAGGCGTGCGTCACCAGCCAGTTTGAGCAGCAGCTGCGCACCGTCTGTGGCCTGCCCGTGGGCGACACCACGTACCTTCGACCAGCAGCGATGGCCAATTTGTTGGGGGATTTGTGGGAGAAAAGCCAACGCAGAGGCGCAGAGGCGCAGAGAAAAAAAAGAGAGCGAAATCTGCGCGAATCTGCGAAATCTGCGGATAAATCTTCCCCGGATTGGACGGCCGTACTCACCGACCCCCACCTGAAGCTGCACCTGTACGGCAAAGAAACCGCTCGCCCCGGCCGCAAAATGGGGCATCTCACAGCACTCGCAAGTAGTGCAGTTGA
>JACKBR010000131.1 GCA_020634495.1 Ardenticatenaceae bacterium
CCCGCCAATTTCCACATCTGTATCAGATACCCGTGTTTTGTACGCGGAGGCTACCGGTAAGCCTAGCTGCTCTGCAAAACGAGCTGCCGCCTGTGCCCGACCCATATCCGGCGCTACTACAACTGACCGTTCAGGATCCAATTCGCGCTGCCGCAAATATCCTAAAAACTCCATTCGGGACGTGAGCGGGTCGGCCGGCACACCAAAGAAGCCATGCACCTGTGGTGAATGCAGGGTCATGGTCATAATGTGGGTGGCCCCGGCCGTTACCAGCAGGTCTGCAATCAGCTTGGCCGTAATGGAAATGCGTGGCGCATCTTTTTTGTCGGAACGTGCATAGGAAAAATAAGGAATAATCACATGGATTTCCTTTGCCGCTGCGCTTTTGGCAATATCTAACATCATCAGAAGTTCCACCAGATGGTCGCTCACCGGTGGTGTTAACGATTGCACCACATATACTTTCCGTCCACGTACGCTGGCACCAAGCTGGACAAACAGATTATCATTGCTGAACCGAGAAAAATGCGTCTCTTCCAACGGTACACCTACGCATTCTGCAATGGAAGCCGCAATTTCAGGATTGGAACGGCCGCTAAACATTCGTACTTCATCCGGATCTATTTCTGCCATTATTTTACTCCCTCTTCTATAAATCTGGCCGGAATACGCAGCGCGGTCTCTAAGCGTTGTTTGTATTCTGAAGCCGCTATTTCAACAGCGCCAAATTGGCGCAAATGATCCGTCATAAATTGCGTATCCAATAATGCATATCCCTGGCGACGCAGCCGGGTTACTAAGTAGACCAGCGCCACCTTGCTGCTGTTGGACACGCGGCTAAACATGCTTTCACCTGCAAATAATCCCCTAACAGCCACACCATATAACCCACCTACCAGTTTGCCGCACTGCCATGCTTCTACACTGTGCGCATACCCTAATTGATGCAAGCGTGCATAGGCTGCCACAAATTTGTGATTAATCCAGGTAGATTCCCGGCCGGGGGCAGGTGCAGCACAGGCCAACATGACCTCAGTAAAAGCTGTGTTTACACGAACATCAAAAGGGTTCTTTTTTAGGAGGCGCTGTAATGAGCGGGATATATGAAACGCATTTAAGGGTAAAATCGCTCGTGGGTCGGGATCGTACCAGTAGATGTTGCCATCTTCATGTGCCATCGGAAATACGCCCTGGCAATAAGCCGACAAAAGCAAATCTGGTGTCAGTTCCATAGTTAGTTAAATTCGACAGCCGGTTCGATGTTGCATGTGCTTTCCCACCATTGACGGATGCGCCCGCCGATGGAACGGCCGATTACGCTTTCCAGTTCCCACACTACATCCCACAGCTTTTGAAAATCGACGCCGGTGCCAATCCCCAGCTTGTAAGCCAAAAACACCAGGTCTTCGGTTGCCAGGTTGCCGGCTGCGCCGGGCGCAAATGGACACCCGCCCAGACCGCCGACGCTGCTGTCAAAAATGCGCACGCCCGCTTGTAATGCTGTGGTGGCGTTTGCCAGCCCAATTGCCTGTGTGTCGTGCAAATGGACCGCCAGTTTGCTCATATCCAGGCGACGCCCTAATTCTTCCATCAGCCGACCGACTTCCAGCGGGTTGGCATGACCAATTGTATCGGCGACAGCCAGTTCATCAATGCCCAGCGCCCAGATTTTTTCGGCCAGGGCAATGGTGCGCTGCGGCGGCGTGGGGCCTTCAAAGGGGCAAACCCAGGCCGTCATCACATAGACTCGCGTCCAAATGCCGTCTCGCTTGGCCTGCGTGACCAGGTCTCGTGTGATTTCATAGGCGCGTGTGGTAGACATGCGCGTGTTTTTTTCGGAAAACGTTTCGGTGGCGGAAACACCGAATGCCATTGCCCGGCAGCCCGCAGCCCGGGCGCGATCATAGCCGCGCTGATTGAAGACCAGGCCGATAAAATCGGCAGCCGGATACTGCCGACGACTGGTTGCCATGACTGTATCTGCATCTGCCATTTGGGGTACGGCTTTGGG
>JACKBR010000132.1 GCA_020634495.1 Ardenticatenaceae bacterium
TAGGGGGTGATACACTGCTTTCGGGCAAACTGCGTCCAACACTCTCCGATCACGCCTCCTTTGAGTTCCAAACCCGCCGCGACGAGTTGCTCACTTTTGGTGACACAACCACCCACGAAGTGACGCTCAAAGCCAACTATGCTACCTTGCCAGAACCTCTAGGTGAGGGCGATGCACCTCATTTACCCATCCGTGACGTGCGGTTGCGCTACGTCTCGCATGAGGTCGTGACAGATGCGCAGCCAGGGCTGGCCCCGGCGCATGGATGGCCCACGGCCAACCGCGAACCGCGTGAAACCTTGCGCATCAAGCTAGCCGATCCGGTGCAGCCGCTGGTGGTCACGCTGTGCTACCGCCTCACCCCTGCGCAAGACATCATCGAGCGCTGGCTGGAGCTGGCAAACACGGGTGATGCGCCCATCGAGATTGAGCAGCTCTTTTTTGGCGTGCTGCACCTGCCCAACGGCACCACCGAGCTAACCAGCGTCTCCGGCGCGTGGGCGCAGGAGTTCCAGACGCAGCGGGAGCGGCTGCCAATTGGGCGGCGGGTCATCGAGCACCGCAGTTTGCAAACGGGACATGCCGCCAACCCGTTTTTTATGCTCAACCGGCCGGGGCAGGCGTGGGAGGAACAGGGCACGGTTTATTTTGGGGCATTGGCCACCAGCGGCAGTTGGCAGCTCAGTTTTGAGCAACTATCTGGCACCGATGTGCGCGTTCACGGCGGCTACCATCCCGCCGATTTTGGCCTGACGCTGGCGGCGGGGGCACCGCACAAAACCCCGGCGCTGGTTTGCGGCGTCTGTGCCGATGGCTGGGGCGGAGCCAGCCGTCGGCTGCACACTTTTACCCGCGAACGAGTTCTACCCGCTGCCGTGGCTGGCGTCCCCGCCGTGCCACCAACCCGCCCGGTTGAGGATTCGCCGGAGAACAAAACTTCGACCGTGCAGGAAAGCGGCACGGTCGGGAGACCGGCCACAGCGGGTGAATTTCGGCCGATTCTCTACAACAGTTGGGAAGCCACTTACTTTGGCATCACCGAGCAGAATCAGATTGAGCTGGCGCAAAAGGCAGCGGCGATTGGCGTGGAGCTGTTTTGCCTGGACGATGGCTGGTTTGGCGGTCGCCGTTTTGACGTGGCTGGTTTGGGCGACTGGACGGTTAGCCCAGATGTGTTCCCCAACGGCCTGGAACCGCTCATCAGCGAGGTGAACCGGCTGGGGATGGATTTTGGTCTGTGGGTGGAGCCAGAAATGGTGAACCCTGACTCTGACCTGTACCGGGCGCATCCTGAGTGGGTGCTGCATTTTCCCGGACGGCCGCGTACGGAAGCCCGCTGCCAGTTGATTTTGGATTACGGCCGTTCCGAAGTTATCGACCACATCTTTAACGCCCTGGACAGCCTGCTGGCGCAGTACAACATCAGCTTCATCAAGTGGGACATGAACCGCAACGTCAGCGAACCCGGCTCGGTGGTGGGCAAGGCGATCTGGCAGGCACACGTGGCGGGGGTGTACGGCCTCATCGACCGGCTGCGGGCCAGATACCCGCACCTGACGATTGAAAGCTGCTCTGGCGGTGGCGGGCGGGTCGATTTGGGCATTTTGGGGCGCACAGACCAGGTGTGGCCCAGCGACAACACCGACGCGCTGGATCGCCTGCATATCCAGGAAGGGTTTAGCCTGGCGTACCCGGCGCGGGTGATGACCGCCTGGGTGACGCATGAGAAAAATCATCAGACGGGCCGCTTCCACGAGCTGGGCACCCGCTTTGACGTGGCGATGCGCGGCGCGTTGGGCATCGGGGCCAGCCTGAACGGGCTAAGCGATTCGGAGCTGAAGGAGTATGCCTCGTACATTGCCTTTTACAAGCGGATTTGCCACATCGTGCAGGGCGGCGACCTGTACCGGCTGGAGCGGTTGGAAGAGGCGGGGGCGTCCACGATTTTGTACGTG
>JACKBR010000133.1 GCA_020634495.1 Ardenticatenaceae bacterium
CAGCGGGCCAGAGTATTACCTCACCGACATGATTGCGCTGGCCGTGCAGCAGAACAAAGGCGTGGCCGCCACGGCCACAGAAGACGCTGATGAATGCCTGGGGGCCGGAACCCGGGCAGAGATGGTGGCTGTGGAAAAGGCGTTTCGCCGCCGAACCAACAATCGCTGGCTGGCCCAGGGCGTAACGATTGTGGACCCGGACAGCACCTACATTGACCCGGACGTGACGATTGGGCAAGACACGGTCGTCTGGCCAAACAGCTATTTGCAGGGGAAAACGGCCGTTGGCCAGGACTGCGTCATCGGGCCGAACACCATTTTGCGGGATACGGCCGTTGGCGATAACTGTCGTATTGAACAGGCGGTTTTGGAAGGTGTGGATTTGGCTGCGGGAACGGTGGTAGAGCCATTTTCGGTCATTCGGAATTGAGAATTGTGAATAATTAATCGTGAATTGTGAAGTAGCCGTTCATTATTCACAGTTAATCAGGAGTAGACGATGATCAACGATGAACAAAGAGCCGCATTAATTCAGGCAGCGTTGACGGTGCGAGCTATGGCCTACGCGCCTTATTCAAACTACCCGGTTGGTGCGGCATTGTTGATGGCAGACGGCCGTATCGTCACCGGTGTCAATGTGGAAAATGCTTCGTACGGCCTGTCGATGTGTGCGGAGCGAACGGCCGTTTTCAAGGCGGTCGCTGACGGGCAGCAGAAAATCCTGGCTGTGGCTGTGGCCACCGACAATGCCGGGTCTCCTTGTGGTGCCTGTCGCCAGGTGCTTACCGAGTTTGCCGGGGACGTGCCGGTTTATTTGGTGGATGCTGCAGGAAACGGCCGTGACACCACCCTCTACGCGCTCCTCCCCGACCATTTTGGCCCGGAACACTTGACATAACTAAAAATTTCCTGAACGCATTGAAACTTGAGATTTTGACGCAAAGAACGCAGAGAATTTGATGTGGCAAAGGAAGGATAAGAGACTTTTTTAATCACACTTTGCCCCTTTGCCCCTTTGCGTTAAGGTTTTTAAATTAGACAGTCTGCTGCTACACTTCACGCATGGCACGAGAACGCACTTTCCGCAGCGAGGCGATTGTATTGCGCCGCACCGACTTTGGCGAAGCTGACCGCCTGCTCACCCTGTACACCCGCGACTTTGGCAAGATCAAAGCCATTGCCAAGGGGGCGCGCAAGCCGCAAAGTCGCAAAACGGGGCATGTGGAGCAGTTCATGCGTTCCAACTTCCTCTTTGCCAGCGGGCGCGACATTGCCATCCTCACCCAGGCAGAAATGGTGCAGCCCTACGCCGCCCTGCGCGACGACCTCATTCTGACCACGTATGCTGCCTACCTGGTGGAACTGCTGGATCGCTTCACCGTGGAGGAGGACAAGCACAGCGGCATTTACCAACTGCTGGCCGATGCGCTGGGCTGGCTGACCAGCCACGACGATGTGCTGCTGGTGGCCCGCTTTTACGAGCTGCGTTTGCTGGGATTGGCGGGTTTTCGGCCGCAGCTGTTTCACTGCGTGGCCTGCGGCGAACCGATTGAGGAGCAGGATCAGTTTTTTAGCGGGGAATTGGGTGGGGTGTTGTGCCCCAATTGTCGTGGGGAAGATAGGCGGGCTGTGGAGATTACGGCCGTTTCCACCAAAGTTCTGCGCTACCTGCAAACTCGGCCGTGGGACACCGTCCACAACCTGCGCCTCAAGCGCCCCGTCCACACCGAGCTAGAAAACGTAATGCACTTCTACATCACCTACGTCCTGGAACGCAACCTCAAATCCGTCGAATTCCTGCACCGCCTCCGCCAGGAAGCCGCCCTCCTACTGCCCCCAACTGAA